>NZ_JAFBFH010000039.1 GCF_016909185.1 Siminovitchia thermophila
ACCAACAAAAACAACAACAACAAAAACACAAACACCAACAAATGACGATTGAAGAACTTGATCTCTCCGTCAGGTCTTACAACTGCCTCAAGCGGGCCGGCATTAACACGGTTCAGGAGTTGGCCAATAAGACCGAAGAAGACATGATGAAAGTAAGAAACTTGGGAAGAAAATCGCTGGAAGAAGTAAAAGGCAAGCTGGAAGAGCTTGGGCTGGAACTTCGAAAAGACGATTAAAAAGAGAAACGACATAATGAATTTGCCACAACAAAGGAGGGAAACGAAATGTCTTATCGTAAATTAGGACGTACAAGCGCGCAACGCAAAGCCATGCTTCGCGACTTGGCTACTGACTTAATTATCAGCGAACGGATTGAAACAACAGAAGCGCGTGCAAAAGAACTTCGCTCTGTTGTGGAAAAAATGATCACTCTTGGAAAACGTGGAGATCTACATGCCCGCCGCCAGGCAGCCGCCTTCATTCGTAAAGAAGTGGCAGATGCCGAAGCGAACCAAGATGCATTACAAAAATTGTTTTCCGATATTGCCCCTAGATATGAAGAACGTCAAGGCGGCTATACTAGAATCATGAAGCTCGGACCACGCCGTGGAGACGGAGCTCCAATGGTTATTATTGAATTAGTGTAATTCAAAAGAAAAACTACAGGGCAGGGCGTACGTCTAATGCCCTTTTTCTTTAAATAATGTGTCATTTCATATGCTGTATGATGTCCAGATCCAGCGCCTAGCCCCTGGAGGTCGCTAGCAGAAACTTGCAGGGAAGCAGACTACCCAAAGCTATTATTCCTAGGGTTGCTTACTTTGTGGCAAGCTCGCATGAGGCTTATTTTATGAAGCTTCACAAGAATTAAAATCAGCAGCCTCGTCTTCTGCTAGTGGGGGCTGGTCCAGGCGCTTGCACTTTTCTTTAAAGCTTAAAAGAGCGTTACGATAGGCACAATGTTTGTGACCCTGTCTAGCTTCATGCACCTTCTCCCACGGTCATCCGCAAGGGTGAGGCGCCGGTTCAGCCGGTGACCTGGAGAAAGGTGCAGGCTTTTTTCTGTTTATGGACGAATCAGCAAACGTCAATGCTTGCTGGAGGAGGGGCAAAGGATGGCTAAACCGATCATTTCCATAGAAAATATTTCTTTTCGGTATGAAGAACAGGAATCCTACGCCTTAAAAGATGTATCGTTTTCTATAGAAGAGGGCGAATGGCTGGCTATTGTGGGCCATAACGGTTCAGGAAAGTCGACATTGGCCAAAATTTTGAATGGACTCCAATTTCCTGAACACGGGATGATCAAAGTTCAGAATCTTCCTTTAAACGAAGAGACGGTTTGGGATATCCGCAGAATGGTCGGAATGGTTTTTCAAAGTCCGGATAATCAGTTTGTCGGTACGACCGTACAAGATGATGTGGCTTTTGGGATGGAGAATAACGGTGTTCCACATGAAGAAATGACCGTACGTGTAAAAGAGGCACTCGAACGGGTGCATATGTATGATTTTCTCAACCAGGAGCCACATCATCTTTCAGGAGGCCAGAAGCAGCGCGTGGCTATAGCAGGTGTTATTGCACTCAGGCCGGATGTTATCATTCTGGATGAGGCGACATCCATGCTCGATCCGCTGGGGCGTGAGGAAGTGCTTCAGACGGTAAGAGAATTAAAGGATGAACAAGGATTGACAGTCATATCGATTACGCATGATCTGGAAGAAGCCGCCAAGGCAGATAGAATGATCATTCTGAACCAGGGCCAGGTGTATAAAGACGGCAAACCGGAAGAGATTTTTGAACTGGAGGAAGAGTTGATTACTCTTGGGCTTGATATTCCTTTCCCAGTTAAAATGAGCCATACGCTTAGGAAAGTGGGGCTTGGCTTGCCGAAATTGTATTTGACAGATGAAGAGTTGGTGAATGATCTATGGAAATTACACTTCAAGAAGTAGAATATAAGTATTCAGCCAATACACCGTTTGAACGCCTAGCCATCCAAGACATCAACCTCCGTATCAAGGAAGGCTCATTCATCGCCTTGATCGGCCATACCGGTTCCGGAAAGTCTACCATTCTCCAACATTTAAACGCTCTGCTGCAGCCGACAAAAGGGCAAATTACAATCGGCGACAGAACGATTACAGCGGGAAAGAAAGAGAAGAACCTGCGCAGCATCCGGCAAAAAGTCGGCATCGTATTCCAATTTCCTGAACATCAACTCTTCGATGAAACTGTTGAAAAAGACATTTGTTTTGGACCGATGAATTTCGGCATTTCTGAAGAAGAAGCTAAAAAAAGGGCAAGAAGACTAATAAAAGAAGTAGGTCTGGATGAAGACATATTGCAAAAATCCCCGTTTGATCTCTCCGGCGGACAAATGCGCCGGGTTGCCATTGCCGGAGTGCTGGCGATGGAACCGGAAGTATTAGTGTTGGACGAACCAACAGCGGGGCTTGATCCGCGCGGCCGAACGGAAATTATGGAGATGTTTTACCGCTTGCATCAGGAAAAGGGCCTGTCTACCATTCTAGTAACGCACAGCATGGAAGATGCGGCGAAATATGCCGATGAAATTGTTATCATGCATAGAGGCCGGATACAAAAAACCGGCGATCCGAGAACAATCTTTTCCAATCCGGAAGAACTTCTTGAACTGGGGCTGGATGTACCCCAAGTCGTCAAATTTCAATATCGGCTAGAGCAAAAAATAAATAAAAAGCTTGGAAAAACATGTCTTTCCATCAAAGAACTGTCCGACCTGCTGGCAGAGCTAAAAGAGGGAGGCGGCATGCTCCCATGATGGAAAAAATGATTTTTGGGCGTTATATTCCCGGTGAATCGGTCATTCACTTATTGGATCCGAGAACAAAACTGCTGTTTGTGTTCGGATTTATCGCTATTGTATTCTTGGCGAATAATACGCTGACATATAGTTTGCTTGTTCTGTTTGTCTTTTTATTGATTATTTTGTCCAAAATGAATGTGAAGTTTTTAATCAATGGTTTAAAACCCGTTCTCATACTGATCATTTTTACTTTCTTCCTGCAACTTTTTTTCAACAAAGAAGGGGATGTCATCTACAGTATCGGCAATGTTAACATATACGAAGAAGGGCTTCGCCAGGCGATCTTTATTTCGCTTCGCTTCTTCCTGCTCGTGTTTGTCACGACGTTGCTTACGTTGACAACAACGCCGATTACATTGACAGACGGGCTTGAAAGCTTGATGAAACCTCTCAAGAAAATCAAGTTTCCAGTTCATGAATTGGCGCTCATGATGTCCATCTCATTGCGTTTTATTCCAACGCTTATGGATGAGACGGATAAAATCATGAAAGCGCAAATGGCCAGGGGCGTTGAATTTTCCAGCGGTCCCATAAAGGACAGGCTGAAATCGATCGTTCCGCTGTTGATTCCCCTGTTCGTCAGTTCCTTTAAACGGGCTGAAGAACTTGCGACCGCCATGGAAGCGCGGGGATACCGCGGGGGAGAAGGCAGGACAAAATACCGTTTATTGAAATGGGCTCGGCGCGATGTTTTCGCGGGATGTGCCTTCATCATACTGGCCATACTGCTAATTTTATGGAGATCTTAAAAAAGAGGGTTACAGTACATGCAGCGTTATAAAGGAACGATTGAATATGACGGTTCAGGCTTCTCCGGCTACCAAATCCAGCCGAAGGGACGGACGATCCAAGCCGAAATTGAAAAAGTGCTCGCAAAAATGCATAAGGGACGCCATATTGCGGTTACGGCTTCAGGACGTACCGATGCAGGGGTCCATGCGCGCGGACAAGTCATTCACTTCGACTCTGGGCTGTCCCTGCCTCCAGAACGATGGGTGAAGGCGTTGAACGGCCTCCTGCCGCAAGATATATCTTTTTTGAATGTGGAAGCGGCAGAGCCCGACTTTCACGCCCGTTTCGACGCAGTCGGAAAAACGTACAAGTACTATCTGTACAATCGTGAGACACGAGACCCTTTTAAACGCCATTATTATGCTCATGTATCTCGAAACCTGGATATTGGAAGAATGAGAAGCGCGGCACGATTTGTGGAAGGAACCCATGATTTTACAAGTTTCTGTTCGGCAAAAACAGAAATGGCGAACAAAGTGAGAACCATTTCGCGTCTTGACATTGAAGAGCGTCATGAGGAAATCATATTCACCTTTACCGGGAACGGATTTTTATATAATATGGTGAGAATTATAGTGGGAACGCTGTTGGAAGTGGGAGCAGGAAAAAGGGCCCCGGAGGAAATGAAAGACATTTTGGCGGCGAAAGATCGCCGCTTGGCAGGGAAGACTGCTCCCCCCGAAGGACTCTATTTGTGGGAAGTCTATTACGGAAAACGGCCATGTTGATAATAACAACCTGCCCAGGTGTACAAATTGTTCTTGACTTCACTTGCCAAAACCGATAAAATATCCTATGGTATTATTTTTTCAATTCCACGATAAGCCCCGGAAACTTATTGTGATGAAAATAACAACAGCTAATTTTTGCAAAATTGGAGGGTAACAAATGCGTACTACGTATATGGCTAAAGCCGGAGAAATCGATCGTAAATGGTACGTTGTTGACGCTGAAGGCAAAACGCTTGGCCGTCTTGCATCTGAAGTGGCGAGCATTTTGCGCGGCAAACATAAACCAACTTACACACCTCATATTGACACAGGCGATCACGTGATTATCGTAAATGCTGAAAAAATCGAACTAACTGGTAATAAATGGAGCGACAAAATTTACTACCGCCATACAGGCTTCCTCGGAGGCATCAAGCAAAGAACCGCACAGGAAATGAAGGAAAAGCAACCACAAAAAATGCTTGAACTCGCCATCAAAGGCATGCTTCCAAAAGGACCTTTAGGACGTCAAATGTACAGAAAGCTTCATGTCTACGCAGGACCTGAACATCCACATCACGCACAACAACCGCAAACTTACGAGCTTCGCGGATAATTTGAAAGGGAGGGCAATTATTTTGGCACAAGTTCAATACTATGGTACAGGCCGACGTAAAAGCTCAGTCGCCCGCGTACGCTTAGTACCCGGCGAAGGCCGTATCGTTATTAATAATCGTGAAGTAGAAGACTACATTCCATTCGCAGCATTGCGCGAAGTCATTAAACAGCCGTTGGCGGCTACTGAAACATTGGGCAACTACGACGTATTGGTCAATGTAAACGGCGGCGGATACACTGGTCAAGCAGGAGCCATTCGTCACGGCATCGCCCGTGCGCTGCTTCAAGCTGATCCAGAATTCCGTGCACCTTTAAAAAGCGCCGGACTCTTAACACGCGACCCGCGCATGAAAGAACGTAAAAAATACGGTCTTAAAGCTGCTCGTCGTGCACCGCAGTTCTCAAAACGTTAAAACCCATGGCCTTCTTGGATGTCGATTCCAAGAAGGCTTTTTCATTAAAAAAAGGTACAAAAAATGGAGAGTGACTGGAATTATTTTAATTACATTCTCTACCGTATTTTTTGGGGATCACTAAGCTATTGACGTCGCTCTCAAGAAGTACTCCTAATGCACCTATTCTTATCCCAGTAAACAAAAAGCGATCTCTGCTTTCCGAGGAAGCTGAAGAGACCTGAGGACAGCGAAATATTTTGACGTAGCGATGGTAGGGATTTTTTTAACAAAAATAATGGCTGGGACATAACCCTGTAAAAATGAGTAAACCGCGGGAAATCAAGTTTGAAAACCTTGATTTCCCGCGGTTTTATTCTCACGATTATTACGAATATCAATCAGCTTTTAACTTATGTCCCAGTCTCATGATTTTACTGCTCCATTTGATTAAACCCTTTAGGCAAGATATACACAAACAGCGTTAAAAAGAGTGCTATTACAACACCTCCCAGTGCCCAAGGGAGCCAAGCAACGGATGAATTATCATTGTTCGGTGTCTGTTGCGGCAAAGGGTTTTCTGTATCAAACAGTCCAATATGACTTGCAATCGTTTCAGTGGTGAATTTATCTTCTCTTGTGAAGGAGAGGGTACGAATCATTTTATCGTATTCTTGTTCTCGTGGTTGATCGAATTGTAACTTACGCACTTCTTCAGGTACACGCACCGGCTCTTGTGCCTCTTCTGAAGTGTGATCTTTTCGTAGATTGGACCGGATTTCATGCTCTTGATACTCGGCGGGATCCGTACGTGTAGGTTCTTTCGCCCCAAAAGAGAGGGGAGAAAATCCTGTAAGAAGCACTACTACTACACCACAACAAACAGTCAAACGTTTAAATTTCATATTCCTCTTCCTCTGCTGAATGACGTAATTGTTGATTTTTGTAAATGTGTTTAGCCACTATTATTGCGATTGAAAAGCAGGTAATGGCGAATAGTACCGTGGCACCTGGTACGAATAGTTTTTGTTCTTGATGTTGAATAGATATGAATAGTTCAGCTATCGGGTTACTGGAACGAAAGTTTGGCATCGCCATATCAAGGAGCGGAGTGGTAAATAGGAAAATGATTAAAACGCTCCCGAGTGCTCCTATCCATGGTCCGATTATGAGTATTAAGCACATTAATCCTGATGTAGCCAGGACAAGCAATACCGTAATAATGGACCATTGAATGGCTTGTGCCTCCGACATTTTATAGATATTGAGTCCGTATATGCTAATAATTAATCCAAGAGCAACCGATAAAATGACATATAGTGATAGATGCACAAGGATAGGCAAATTCCCATAATGGTGAGCCAAATATCCAATCAGTAGGCTGACAAGCAAGATAATCACAAGCATGACAACTGGTGGCGTAAACGGTTCGGCAGGTTCTACCACTTGTTCTCCAGCAACGTTGACCGGGTTGGACAAGTGTTTGTATACGTAGTCGTTGTAATAGCCATCGTTAATCGCATTATGAAGAATATCATTCATATTGTCATGTACAAGTTTTGTTGTATCCACACTCTTTTTCCATCGGTTATTTAGATCATCAGATTTGCTTTGGACACTTGAGACTTGGCCAAACATTTCTTCTGTTGACCCAATCAAACCGTCTTGGTGCTTGCTAAGAGAGGATACGACATCGCCAAGTTGTTCGACCTCCATTAAAGACGCTTGATGACTCATCTGCACAAGGTGGCCATCAAGGCCTTCGATTGGCCCAGCTTCAATTTCGATTGGTTTGCGGTTACTCTTTATTTGCTCTACAGCGTTGCCCGCATGTACATGTGTTTCATTAACCAATGATAAAATAAGCTGTTGTTCCTCTTTGATTTCATCACTTAGGTCGGCGAGCACGGTATTCGTATCTTCAAGGAGAGTATCCATTTCGGTACGTGCGTCTGTAGAGAATTTCTGGAATTGTTTAATATCCTCGGTTAAGAACATGAAGGATGTCACGTTTTCTTGTGATCCAAGGATTTGTTCCCTTAACTCTCCCATACGAGCAAATTGCTTAATCGCCGCATCTGCATGTTCCCGATTTAAAGTGCTGCTAGAACTATAGTTTCGTATGGTCAGTTCAAGCTCAGAAAGTAATCCGTAATAGTCCATCAGTAAGCCAGGGTCACGATTTTGAATTGGATCACTAAAACGGGGCGCAAATTCACTTGCAGGTTCGGATGATAAAATCCGCTTTTCGCGCTCCTGAATTTTGTCTATCAGTGAGCTCGGTAGCGCCTCTGTTCTTTCTTCTAATTGATCTAGGTAGCGTTGCAGTTTTTCTAAGTAGTCGACATAACTGGATACGAGATCGTGGTTGTTTTTGATGTTTGTCTTTTGGCTGTTCAATTCATTTTCTAGCTGCTCAATAATCGCCATTGCTTCTTCCCAGATCGTATACGGGGAACGTTCATCTTGAGGCGTATCTGGTTGCTGTGGTTCTCCTGGTTGTTCCGGTTGTTCTTCTGAATCTCTTTTATTGTCTAGGTCATTATCTTCTGATTTCCCTAAAGTGTCTTCTTGGCCGAGATCGTTGTCCGATTCACTCGGTGATCCTGGTTCAGTATCTGGTGTTGGATCAGGTTGTTCTTCTGACTTCCCCATCGTGTTTTCTTGTTCGAGATTGTTGTTTGGTTCACCCGGTGATCCCGGTTTAGTGTCTGGCTCCGGATCGGGTATTGGATTAGGTTCAGGCTTCTCTTTTTCCGGTTCAAGCTTGGTAAGCAATTCTTTTATGGTTTTGGCTTGCTCCTGGATCTCGTCAAGTGTACTTGGTGTCAGCCCCTTCAAATCATCTTGTGGTGCACCTGGCCGCTGTTGCTCATCGGGAGTTTTTTGAGTCAGGTTCTTACGTATGACGAGAGTGGATTCCATTGTAGATAAAAAGGCATTCAAAGCGTCTTGCTGATTGTAATTTCTAATGACATCCCTGTGTGATTGCGGCAGAAGGTCAATCTCTCGATGTAATGCCTGAAAAGAGGTGTTCATATTCGTTTCAAAGCCTTGCATTTGTTGATCGAGAGTACCTACTCCAGCACGAATCGCTTGCAAATAGTCGTATACGTTGTTTCCTTCATTTTCTAATCGCGGCTGAAAGGGTTCTTGGCCTTCTCTGATCCGTCTCTCACCATCTTCTAATAATGAGTTGAACTCTGCGGATGCTTCATTTATCAGCTGTTCATTTTCAAGATCGATTAATTGTAAGGAATCTACTACATCTGCTTGATAAGCTAGGTACGTGTCGATATTGTTCGTGAGCGTTTCAAAAGCTTTTTCTGCTTCTGTAAGACTGCTTTGTGAATTTCCTGCAATACCCGCCGCCTCTTTCGAGTGGGAAAATAGCTGTCTTAAGCGCTCACGCTGGCGATCAATTTCCTCCCCAAGTTCTTGTGAGCTGGGAGCGTAAAACGATTACATTTCATTTAAGAAATCGATCTCTTTGTCCAGTATTTCACCAAAGTTCGTTTGAACTTCGTTAATTTCTTCACTTACATAACGCCAATACATGGCTGTGACTTGCCCGTTCAGCTTTTGTTGGGCAGCTTCGAGCTCTTTTTGGACACGTTCTTGGTTTTTCGCGTTTAGGTGGGGTGATATCTCAAAGCGAATGTTAGTGATTCTCGGTACTTCCTCTTTAAATGACATAATGTCGCGTGAAAACGAGGAAGGAATATAAATGACAGCATCGTATTCTTTGTTTTCTAGCCCTGTTTGTGCGGCGCTCCGGCTGACAACAGGCCATTCGTACTCAGATTCACCGCTTTCAATCGTTAAAATCGAGTCTTGTCCTAACGTGACGAGATTATCTTTTGCTTGAAGAAAACCATCATCTTCGTTAACAATTGCGATTTGTGCTGTCGTGTTTTTTGGACGAAACGTTGGTTCGGGCCCAATGTAATTAAAAAAGCCGATGGGGATCGAAGCGATGATTAGAATGGCGATGAATAGGCTGATGACACTGTTTTTCTTGCTTCTCACAGTCTATTAAATCCTCCTTCTTTCAATGATTATCCATACGTGTCACGATTTACTTATTATCGTATCAGAAACAATGATTGATAAAAACATAATTTTGTGTAAAGTATAAATAAATGGAAAAATTATGTTTGATCATTAACGATAACATAAGACTTTTGGGGAACACATCAACCAGATTGGGGAAAGATGAAGACACAAGAGAGATAAGTTACGGTATTACACCTTCAACTATCATTAACTTCCCGTTTCAGTCTTCGAAAAAGATTGTACTTCCACAAAGCGGGTTTCTAAGGTAGTTAGTGCTTGAGGAAGAAGAGATACAAACAGGATGATTGTAAAATATATCCAAAAAGGTTGACATCATAATAATTTCACTCTTACAATAATTATGTATTAAAGAAAAATCATAATTTTCAGGAGGAGATTTTTCATGGCACAAATTCGTATGACACCTGATGAATTACGCACGGAGGCAAATGAGACCCGTGCAGATGCAGCATCGTACCAAGAGTTACTGCAAAGAGGAGATGCACGTATTATGAAGTTGGGCTCTACTTGGGAAGGGGAGGCATTCCAAGGATTTGCTGAACAGTGGCAAGACAAACGGAGGCACGTAGAAGAGCTCATCCAGTTGTACGAAGAGCTTGGAGCACAAACGGATGATATTGCGAACGTTGTGGAAACAACAGACCAAGAAATCCGTAGCCGCATTGGATACTAAATCATTTTACGGAGCGCAATCGCGATTCATGTTATTGTGGATTGTGATTGCTTTTTCTCTGGGAAGAGGTGTTTTTGTGTACATAAAAGTAACAGTTGATTTGCGTAATTATTTAGAAAAGGAGATAGATTTGCGTTTATCCGACCAATACACTGTGCGCAAGTTCATCGACATTGTGTGGGAAATTGAAAAGCTGAACCAACAGCGACGAGAGGGGGATTATATCCGGATTGAAAATAAAGCGCGGATACTTGGAGGAGATCAGATCTTGGCAGACCATGGTGTCACAAATGGTGATCGTTTAGTGATACTGTGAACATTCGCTCATAGGAGAGGGGCAGAGTTGGGAAAATGAGTGAGAGAAAACGACTTTATTTAGAAGAGCGACTAGGTATGCAGTTAGGGAAAGATGAAAACGGCTATTATACTATTACATTTCAAAATGAAGAGATTCAATTAAATGATACGTTAGAAGCAAGAGTACTAGACGGTTGTGATCCGTACACTACAAGAGAAATCGAACAAAATGAAGACGACTTTGTCATTAAAGTGAGACCAGTGATCCCATTGAAGTCGTTTGGTACGCTTAAAAATAAAGAAGAAAGTGTGAAACTCTTTGTTGCCCACGCATTGATCCAAAAAGTCATCCAACATAATCACGATCTACTTCATTTGATTGTCAGCCCGGAGAACGTGCTTGTCAGTGATGGGCTGGAGGTGACATTTATCCATTATGGTGTGAAAGACAGTATCCCCCCATATGAAAAAACCCCCGATAGATTATTTCTTGAATTACGTACCACATTACTAGTGCTTTTAGATGGGAATTATCGATTTAATGAATATATGAATCATCACGACACATTAAAACTATCACATAGAGCAGAAGCTCTCATCCAACAAACAACGTTAGAAGGATTACGTGAACTTGTTTGTGATTGGATTCGAGAACAGGAACAACAAGAAAAGCAATTACATAAAGTACCGAAAACAAGGTGGATCCTACAAAAGTGGGTAGGCATCGGGCTCATTTCCGTGCTTGTACCAGCGATTGTGTATATTGTGTACGTCCTTGCCTTTTTACAACCAAGGCAAGAAGCATTTACCGCTAGCCATTCCGCTTTCTTAAATGAAAACTATAGTGAAGTGATTGATACCCTTGAACCGTATTCACCAAGCAGCATGCCCCGTGTTGTGAAATATGAACTCGCGCAATCTTATGTCGCAGTAGAACCATTGCAAGACTATCATCGGAAAAACCTTAAAAATGTGCTCGTACTGCAAGCTGCAGAGCCTTACTTCGATTACTGGATTGCGATTGGACGGGGCGAAAATGAAGAAGCCATTGATATTGCCCGCGGGCTTCAAGATAAAGAGTGGCTTGTATACGCCAATTTGAAGCGTCGAGAAGAAGTCAAAAATGATAATAAGCTGTCAGGAAAAGAGCGGGAAGACTTAATCAAGGAGATTGAAGCGGAGATTGATAATTATATGCATGAACTTGAAGAGTTAGCGGAGGAAGAGGAACCATCCCAGCCGAATGATGAAGGTAATCCAGACAAACAAGAAGGAAAAGACGAAAAAGAAAAGGATAGGAATCAAAAGGATTATAACAAGGAAAAGGGTGGAGGTGACAAATAATGTCCTCGACATTGTGGGTCTTTTACGATCAGTATGTGCAAAGGGTGGCGGTGGATGGACTCCCTGCTGTTATTGGCCCGGGGGAACAAGTAAAGGTGCGTATTTCTTTTTTACAAAAAGACATACAAGTTCGTGATCAAGATGGTCAGTGCTTGGTTACGTGTGGAGACGAAGAACTGCTTACCCTTTCTTCTGGTGAATCATGCAACTTGAACATAGATGGTCAACCTTATTTTTTCCTATACATAAAAGAGGCTCCAAGTAAAAAAAAATATTATATGGGTCATTCGAATCTTGTGACCATTTCCAATAAATCTTCTGCCAATGTGGTTTTACCACTGGATATTCAGGTGGATTGCCTATTGCTATATGAAAAGAAGAAATGGACGCTGTATCCGAAAGAAGGGACACAGGCCCCATATGTGAACGGAGTGACAGTATCCACGCCGACCCGTATATTAGACGGTGATGAGCTTCTTTTTGGACGCGTGCTTTTGAAAATTTTAGATGGTGTTATTTTGATCGTTGAAAGCAGTGAGCCTTATAAAACGACGTTGACCCAGGTAGAAACGCCAACGTCCCTCATGCAACAACAGTATCCTATTTACCGCCGTACGCCACGTATGATCTATGAACAACCGACGGATAAAGTGGATTTTTCTATGCCGTCTGAAGAAGTGGATGATACGAGCCGGCCACTGTGGTTGGTTTTGCTGCCGCCGCTTTCCATTATCGTGATTATGGTCACGATTTCGATTACATTGAAACGCACGTGGATGTTATTCATGTCTGTCCCAATTATGACGGTAATGGCGTTTGTGGCGACAATGATGTTTTTTCGCGAGAAGAAAAAGCGGAAGCAAAAAGAAGAAAAGCGTAAACGTGTGTACACTCGCTATTTAGAGGTAAAGCGGGATGAATTGCAGGAGCTAGCGGAGGCGCAAAGGCATGCGCTTTCATATCATTTCCCGACGTTCGAACAAATGAAGGATGAGACGCGTCGTGTCAGTAGCCGTATTTGGGAGAGAACCATTGACAACGACGATTTTTTAGATATTCGAATTGGACGCTCGTCTGTGCCCGCCAGCTTTGAATTAAATCAACCGAGTGAATGAGCTATCGAACCGTGATCGGGATGAGCTGATGGAGGATTTTGAGCGGTTACGTGACAAGTATTCACACCTAGAGGATGCCCCACTACGTTTAAGTCTCGCCCGCGGTGCGCTCGGATATGTTGGAAAGCCTTCCATTGTGGAACGTGAAGTATCGCAAATTATTGGGCAACTCGCTTTTGCACACAGTTATCATGACTTACGGTTTGTCGCGATTTTACATGAAGGACAGCGCAAAAAATGGGAGTGGATGCGCTGGTTACCACATTTTCAATTGCCTGGTTCAGAGGCAAAAGGCTTCATCTATGATGAAAAGGCGTGCGACTACATTTTAAATCCGTTGTATCACATGCTGCGTCAGCGAGAATTGGCACAAAAAGAAGCATTTGAGAAGAAACGAGAAGCGAAAAAATTTCTCCCGCACATCGTTTTCTTTGTCGCAAATCGTTCACTGATTGCAGAACACAGTATTATGGAATATTTGGAAGGAAAAGATAAACAGCTTGGCTTCACCGTTATCTTTTTAACAGACGTTGCTCAAAACTTAAATGAACATGTGCATACAATTGTGAAAGCAGTAAACCGAAACGAAGGGGAAATCGTGCTACTAAGGAACATTTCGATTCATAAACGCTTCCAGTTTGATCCATACGATCCGTCAAACGAAAACTTTGCGCGCATGCTCGCTTCTTTGTATCACCAACAGGGTATGACACGGTCAATCCCTGACATGGTGTCCTTTATGGAAATGTTCCCAGGGATTAAGCGGGCGAAAGATTTAAAAATCAATAAACGTTGGCAAATCAATGACAGCACTAAATCCCTTGCAGTGCCAATCGGCTTTAAGGCAAAAGATGAGCTGCTTGAGCTAGATGCACATGAAAAGATGCATGGTCCCCACGGATTGCTTGCAGGAACAACGGGGTCAGGGAAATCAGAGTTCTTACAAACCTATATTTTGTCTTTAGCCGTCAACTACCACCCCCATGAAGTTGCCTTCTTGCTCATTGACTACAAAGGGGGCGGAATGGCGCAACCATTTAAAGGGATGCCGCATCTACTTGGTGTGATCACTAATATTGCTGAGAGTGAAAACTTTAGTTTACGTGCCCTAGCCTCCATTCGATCAGAATTAAAGAAGCGTCAACGCTTATTCGATGAACATACCGTTAACCATATTAACGACTACACGGAACTGTATAAATCAGGTGTCGCTAAAGAGCCGATGCCACACCTCTTTATTATTTCCGATGAATTTGCCGAGCTAAAAAATGAGGAACCAGAATTTATTAAAGAACTTGTATCTGCGGCGCGCATTGGGCGCTCTCTTGGTGTACATCTTCTCCTGGCGACACAAAAGCCGAGCGGAGTTGTAGACGGACAAATCTGGAGCAACTCCCGTTTTCGGATCGCCTTGAAAGTACAAAACGCCACGGATTCAAGAGAAATTCTAAAAAACGAAGATGCCGCTTATATTAAAGAAACGGGACGAGGCTATTTACAAATTGGTAGTAACGAGCAATACGACTTGTTCCAAAGCGCATGGAGCGGCGCGCAGTATATGAGGTCAGCTCACGAGGGAGAAGAGGAGATTGCTTATGTGACAGATCTCGGTCTAAAACTTGTTTCACGAGCGGAGATGGAAAAGGACAATAAACAAGAAAGCATCACCGAGATTGAGGCGATTGTCGAAGAAATTATAACAACAACAAACGAATTGGCGATTGTTCCAGCGAAAAGCCCGTGGCTTGACCCATTAGAAGAACGGATCTTCTATGATGCTGAGAGTTACGAAGAAGATGATCCACAAACATTCCCATTTGCGCTTGCCGATGACCCAGAGAATCAACGGCAATTCCCCATTTGTTATGATTGGGGCAAGAGCGGCAATTTAATGATATTTGGTATGAGCGGATACGGAAAGTCGATGACGCTCCTAACGTTACTCTTAGCATTTGCGGAGAAACAATCACCTGAGCAAGCAAACTATTATTTGCTCGACTTTGGGAACGGTGCCCTTCTGCCATTGCGCCAGCTTCGTCATACCGGGGATTATATTAAATTGGATGAAGGACGTAAGTTAGAAAAGCTCATTGACTACATTGAAAAAGAAATGGAATGCAGGAGTGAGCTGTTTATGGAAAAAGAAGTGAGCAACATCTCCGTTTACAATGAGGTGAGTGACGAGCCAATGCCATCGATTTTCATTGTCATTGATAACTATGACATCTTGCCGGAAGAGTTTTCAGACCTAGTGCCGGCCTTCACTCGGTTCGCCCGAGATGGTCAATCACGCGGCATTTATGTCTTTGCAACCGTAACTGCAAGAAACGCAGTGAAGCCTGTGCTGTTAAACAGCATGAATATGAAGATTTGTCATTACATGATTGATAAAACCGATGTCACATCATTACTTGGAAGGGTTCCATTTGCGATTGAGTCTGTTCCGGGTCGAATGATTGTCGCAAAAGGTAAAAACTGGCTTGCCCATACGTACTTACCAGCAGAAGGGGAAACGGACTTTGAAATAATTGAAAACGTGAAAGCGCGTATCCAAACGATCAATAGCCGCTATCAAGGATCGGCACTGCCAAAATCGATGGTCATGTTGCCGAAGAGCTTGACACTCGCTGGGTTCCGAGAACGCTTGGAAGAAGTTCCTCGACCAGGAATCCCACTCGGCCTGAACGAAGAGACTGTGCTGCCAGTCTATATGGCTGAGGATGCAGGGGCGCACACATTGGTTGTTGGTGAACCACAGCGTGGAAAGTCAAATATGTTAAAAGTCATGCTTTCGTTCTACCTTGAGTACGATAACATAGAAAAGATTATCGTATTTGATGGAGTCGATCGCCCGTTATTTGATTTCAACCGCCATGAAAAAGTGTCCTATGTCATGACAATGGAAGGTATGCATCAAGAGATCGAAGAGGCGACACGAGTTATGGAATTAAGAAAGGTTCAATATGAAGAGGCGTTAAGTCAGGGGATGGAGTTTCCCGCCTTCTCTCCTTATCTCTTTGTTATTGATAATGTTGCAGACTTTAAACAGGCACTTGGCATGACGAAAGAAACTGCTTTTGCGGATATGATGAAAACGTTTGGGCATTTACAGTTCCAAGTCATAGCCGCAGCAAATCATCGAGAAATTAGTTTGGGGCGCAGCCCAGTTATTGAACAATTAAAGTCTGTCCGTCAACATATACTTCTGATGAAAAAATCAGGGCAGAGCGTGATAAGCTTTCCAATGGATCGTACAGAGACATTAGGAGAGGGATTTGGTTACCATATCGTCAATGGGCAAGATGTGAAAATCAAAATCCCAGAAGTGATAAAAGAAGATCTACTTGTCCTTGTATAATATGTTAACCAGTTATCGCTGTTTTTGGTTTTGTCGTCTGGCGAGGGCTAAATAAAACTTGATAGTAAGGATGGTTTTATTCAGTGAAGAAGGATGAAACTGCGTGATAAAAACGAAGAAGGGTGTATAGGTGATGAGCTATTATTTAAATCAAATTAATATGCTGAATCATGAGATCCGAACGATTAGGAAAGGAATGGATATAGCAGGAGAGCATCGTCAAGAGTTGCTTGATGTCCGAAGTAAGTTAGTAACTGAAAAAAGCACGTTAGTATCAGATAAAAGTCATATCGATCATCCGGAATTAGGAAATGACGCAGCGCGTGGGACCATTGCATCTGACTTCGAAAGGGCAGAGCGTGATAAGCTTAAACTGGAGCATGTGAAGTTACCAGAGCAAGTCCAGGAAATGATCGATGCCATTGATAGTAAGCGAGATCGACTCCAGGAAAAAATCGAGAGTGGAAGACTACAAATTCAATACCGAAACAATCGAATTAACCATTTAAGAAAGCTTGATAAACTGGCAAGGGAAAAGAAGGGGTGATAGAAGATGGAAATCAAAGTAAACGTAGAGGAAGCCCTGGCAATCCTTCAAGCGGTCGGAGAGCTTGCTGGCAGTTTTCAAAAAGAAGCGGTTGATTCAACTGAAGGGCTAGACATGTTGCTGGCTGAAACCGGAGAAGTAGAAGAAATAGAGGATAAATTAAGCATGTATTTTCAGGCGTTGAGTCAAATGGAACGGCAATTCCAAACCTTGGTGCAAGAATATGAGAATGTGGACCATGAGCTTGCAGGGAAAATGAGGTGAAAATAATGAAAATCTTAGATGTCAGTCAAGCGATCACGAAGCTTGATAAAGACATAGATCAATTGCAACGTCGCTTGGATTTTTTGGATTTGATAGATGTAGGAATTGAAAGAGTACTGAATATGGACGGTGCATTCACTGGAGAAGGTGGGGAAGCAATCATCTTGAATCATGCGGAGTTACAGCTCCCAACGATCCGGGCATTTCGCGCCCACATCACCACTACGATTGAAAAAATTAAAAAAATGAAGGCGTATATCCTTGAATATGAACCCTCTGAAAATGGGGTAGTGACCGAAGACTTTTGGGATACGCAAATGACTCGAGGGCTAGATAAAGTTGAGCAGTCAACGGAGCAGTCCAAACAAAAAGTGGATGAGTATGCGGCGTCGGTTAGCCATATTATGAATCTTGGAAAGCTAGACATAGACCAAGTATTAAACGGCATTGAGAGTTCGCGTAAATTCGCAAGTGAAGTCGTTGATGAATTGTATATGCTTGACAATGACGGAGTCGATTTAATGGCTGACGTACAAGCGAGCCGTACCGAACTAGATGCCATTGTGCAAAAAGCGGTAGAGTGGACCAATGCAGGCGGACCTCTTTTACAAGGGGTGAATATTCAAGACGTGAAGTCGCACTTCAAAGAGATGACATTACATAAGGAAGCTCCAGACGTGGATATGGCTCGTTTGAATCGTGGAGATGACCGTTCGTTAGTGCAGGGAGTAGTGAATTTCTTAGGAACAGATGTAAAAACGATTCAGAATTGGGGACTGGTCGGTGTTGATTTTGCGCGTGGTGCAGCGACGACAATAATGTTTACAACAGGCATGTTGAAATTCGTCGACAATGGAGACGGTACTGTTCAATTGGTGGCCGATAAGACATGGACAAAGCAAAAAGGAAAGTACGATTCAAAATTGGCTTCTAAAATACATGAGTTGATGAAACATCCAAAAGGGAAATATATTGTTCGACGTTATGGATATATACCTAGCAATCTTCCAAAAGAAATAGCGGGATTAAGGAATCTGCCTAATGTAGGAGTTGGAGGTCTGTTGAACAGAGCTTCCGGTCCAACGGTGATTTATAAAAATGGACAGCGGTTTGTAAATTACTTCCGGCGTGGGGATGGTTTTAGAGGAAATTCTATAAACTTATTGAAAAATTTAGGTGACAATTTCATACCAACAATAAAGAGTGTTGATGTGAAAAAATCACTTAAAAATATAAAACCAGGTGGCGGCGGCTGGCAAAAGAACCTCGCCCGCGCAGGAAATGTATTGGCGGTGGGACTCAACTTTATGGAGGCATTTTCGGATACACATAAAGATAAAAGTACGGCACAAAGAACGGGTCGCGCGCTTGCAGGAACAGCGTTGGATATTGGTGCTGCATATGCGGGTGCAACCGGAGGGGCGGCTATAGGTACGATGATTTTCCCTGGCGTTGGTACGGTTGTTGGTGGATTTGTTGGCGCGGCAATTGGCGGTATCTCAGCGAACAAAATTTTAGGAGAGCCTGTACGGCAAGTTGGAGAGAAAATTGGGGTTGCAGCTAAAAAAGGTTGGAAGGTTGCAGGGGAAGCAGGAAAAGCTGCTTGGAATGCCGCAAGTGATTTTGGAAATGAGGTCAAAGAAGGAGCGAAGAATTTACTATCAAGCGGCGCCAAAGCTCTTGGAAGCCTGTTTGGTTAATGCAGGTGATAGGGGGATATCCACTTTGAAATCGTGGGTTGAGGTGTGGCTGTGAGAAACATCGATTCTTTTTATGATAGATGTGAGGAGAAGGAAAGTTACCGATCAATTTTAATCAATTATCCCTTAGGTGGGGTGTTTGTTTATCTTTATAGCATTCCCAATACCTTTGCGGAATTGAGGTGAAAAATTGTGATAAATGTTAATCCTTCTCCTGATACAAACAGTGAAAAAAGAAATTTCTTCCTTGCTTATAACGGGTATTGCTTTCTTTTTGGGTTGTTGGTTCATCTCTATAGTATTCCCAATATCTTTTTTGTGTATATAAATGATACATCGCGTTTATTCGCCATTTTACTGTGGGGGAGTCATTTGGTTGTGAGTGTCATTCCTGCATATGTGTACGATCGTTTTCAAGAACAGACTCGATTGGGAACTTATTCGATTGTATTCACTGGGTGCTTATGGTCAATGGTGGCGATTAATTTATATGGAATACAGGCGCTGGTGGATCAACCATTTTACCAAGAGCTTTATATTAATCTTCTATGGATTCAATTGTTGTTTATTTTATTTTCATGGATCAAGTGGATCCCGGTTCGTACACGAGAAAGGATAGCTCGTATCGTAACCATTATCCTTGGTGCTTTTTTTATGTTTCATTTATTGGGGATTTTTGCTTCCACCAAAGGTATGGGTATTTATGCATTTTTGTTCGGTAAAGAGGTAGCGGTAGCTCTCACATGGCCAGGCATTGCCCTTTTTTTCTCTGGATTTTGGACACGTTTGATTATGGGGGCGGGCATAGATTTAGACATTACGCCAGAAGAGCGGGCCAGAAGGATGGCAGAAGAGAAAGCACGCGAAGAGGCGTCAATACGAAAAGTATCGGAAGAAATGCTGTCAAGTGGACGTTACTTAGAGTATGGAGAGTTGGATTATTACATTACAGAGGGAATAAGCAACTATCGGGAAAAGGGATCGAAGACGTTTGAATATGTAGAGTTTTTATATGTAGAGAATGGTGTTCGTTATTTTAATCGCTTGAATTGGACTCCGCCAAAAGAAATGATTTTGTACAAAGAGAACGGGCAATGGTACTGTCAGACAACAGGGCAAGAACGTGAACGAGTGTTGTTGCCAGAGCATTTAGAAGAGGAAAAGGACGAACTTGAAATCGATAAACGTGAGTATTTGGAACAAGCAATTGAATACAGACGTATAGTCCCCTACTTTGTAGAGATTCCGAGTGACATTGATGAGTCCGAGATTGACAGGGAATGAATAAACTTTTCAAAGCTGGCTTCTAAAATATGAAACATCCAAAAGGGAATTATATTGTTCGACGTTAGGGATATATGCCTAGCAATCTTCCAAAAGAAATAGCGGGATTAAGGAATCTGCCTAATGTAGGAGTTGGAGGTCTGTTGAACAGAGCTTCAGGTCCAACGGTGATTTATAAAAATGGACAGCGGTTTGTAAATTACGTCAGGCGTGGAGATGGTATTAGAGGGAATTTTATAAACTTAGTGATTTTGGAAGTGAGGTCAAAGAAGGAGCGAATAATTTACTATGAAGCGGTGCCAAAGCTCTTGGAAGCCTGTTTGGTTAATGTAGGTGATGGGGGGATCTCCACTTGCCTATATTTACTATTTTTTAAATTGTGTTGAAATCGAGGATTGAGGTGTGGCTGTGAGAAACATCGATTCTTTTTATGATAGATGTGAGGAGAAGGAAAGTTACCGGTCAATTTTAATCAATTATCTCTTGGGTGGGGTGTTTGTTTATCTCTATAGTATTCCCAATATCTTTTTTGTGTATATAAATGGTACATCGCGTTTGTTTGCGGTTTTACTCTGTTTAAGTTATTTTGTGATGAGCGCAGTTGCTGCATATATTGTTTACCGCTTTCCAAGTTATGAGCGACTCGAGACAAACCTGCTTTTTTTCATGGTTTGCTTATGGTCAATGGTGGCGATTAATTTATATGGAATACAGGCGCTGGTGGATCAACCATTTTACCAAGAGCTTTATATTAATCTTCTATGGATTCAATTGTTGTTTATTTTATTTTCATGGATCAAGTGGATCCCGGTTCGTACACGAGAAAGGATAGCTCGTATCGTAACCATTATCCTTGGCGCTTTTTTTATGTTTCATTTGTTGGGGATTTTTGCTTCCACTAAAGGTATGGGTATTTATGTATTTTTGTTCGGTAAAGAGGTAGCGGTAGCTCTTATATGGCCAGGCATTGCCCTTTTTTTCTCTGGATTTTGGACACGTTTGATTATGGGGGCGGGCATAGACTTAGACATTACGCCAGAAGAGCGGGCCAGAAGGATGGCAGAAGAGAAAGCACGCGAAGAGGCGCAGAAAAGAAAACCATCGGAAGAAATGCTGTCAAGTGGACGTTACTTGGAATATGGAGAGTTGGACTATTATATTACAGAGGGAATAAGCAACTATCGGGAAAAGGGATCGAAGACGTTTGAATATGTAGAGTTTTTATATGTAGAGAATGGTGTTCGTTATTTTAATCGCTTGGATTGGACTCCGACAAAAGAAATGATTTTGTACAAAGAGAACGGGCAATGGTACTGTCAGACAACAGGACAAGAACGTGAACGAGTGCTGTTGCCAGAGCATTTAGAAGAGGAAAAGGACGAATTTGAAATCGATAAACGTGAGTATTTGGAACAGGCGATTGAATACAGACGTATAGTCCCGTACTTTGTAGAGATTCCGAGTGATATTGATGAGTCCAAGATTGACAGGGATGAATAAAATATATTTTTGAAAAAGTTGTCAACTGTTGCAGAGAATATTTGGGTCCGATAAAAAACGGCTTTAGGAGAGCCTGTACGGCAAGTTGGAGAGAAAATTGGAGTAGCAGCTAAAAAAGGTTGGAAGGCTGCAGGGGATACAGGAAAAGCTGCTTGGAATGCCGCAAGTGATTTTGGAAATGAGGTCAAAGAAGGAGCGAAGAATTTACTATCAAGCGGCGCCAAAGCTCTTGGAAGCCTGTTTGGTTAATGTAGGTGATGGGGAATATTCCTTTCCTCATAATTTTTGTGGAATTGAGGTGCAAATGATGGTAAATGTTAACCCTTCTACTCATACATACGAAAAAAAGGAAAGCTTTCTCTTTATTTATAGTGGGTATCATTTTTTTTTCGGGTTGTTGGTTCATCTCTATAGTATTCCCAATATCTTCTTTGTGTATATAAATGATGCATCGCGTCTATTCGCCATTTTGCTGTGGGGAAGTTATTTGATTGTGAGTGTCATTTCTGCATATGTCGATTATCGCTTTCTAGATAATAATCGACTGTCAACTTATTCGTTTGTATTCACTGCAGGCTTATGGTCAATGGTGGCGATTAATTTATATGGAATACAGGCGCTGGTGGATCAACCATTTTACCAGGAGCTTTATATTAATCTTCTATGGATTCAATTGTTGTTTATTTTATTTTCATGGATCAAGTGGATCCCGGTTCGTACACGAGAAAGGATAGCTCGTATCGTAACCATTATCCTTGGCGCTTTTTTTATGTTTCATTTGTTGGGGATTTTTGCTTCCACTAAAGGTATGGGTATTTATGTATTTTTGTTCGGTAAAGAGGTAGCGGTAGCTCTCACATGGCCAGGCATTGCCCTTTTTTTCTCTGGATTTTGGACACGTTTGATTATGGGGGCGGGCATAGACTTAGACATTACGCCAGAAGAGCGGGCCAGAAGGATAGCAGAAGAGAAAGCACGCGAAGAGGCGTCAATACGAAAAGTATCGGAGGAAATGCTGTCAAGTGGACGTTACTTGGAGTATGGAGAGTTGGATTATTACATTACAGAGGGAATAAGCAACTATCGGGAAAAGGGATCGAAGACGTTTGAATATGTAGAGTTTTTATATGTAGAGAATGGTGTCCGTTATTTTAATCGCTTGAATTGGACTCCGCCAAAAGAAATGATTTTGTACAAAGAGAACGGGCAATGGTACTGTCAGACAACAGGGCAAGAACGTGAACGAGTGTTGTTGCCAGAGCATTTAGAAGAGGAAAAGGACGAATTTGAAATCGATAAACGTGAATATTTGGAACAAGCAATTGAATACAGACGTATAGTCCCCTACTTTGTAGAGATTCCGAGTGACATTGATGAGTCCGAGATTGACAGGGGTGGATAAAATTGTATTTTTATATTTTTGCAAAAGCTGTTAGCTGTTGTAGAGAATGTTTTAGTCCGATAAAAAATGGCTTTAGGAGAGCCTGTACGGCAAGTTGGAGAGAAAATTGGAGTTGCAGCTAAAAAAGGTTGGAAGGGTGCAGGGGATACAGGAAAAGCTGCTTGGAATGCCGCAAGTGATTTTGGAAATGAGGTCAAAGAAGGAGCGAAGAATTTACTATCAAGCGGCGCCAAAGCTCTTGGAAGCCTGTTTGGTTAATGTAGGCGATAGGGGGATATCCACTTTGAAATCGTGGATTGAGGTGTGGCTGTGAGAAACATCGAATCTTTTCCTGATCAAAGTGAGGAGAAGGAAAGTTACCGATCAATTTTAATCAATTATCTCTTGGGTGGGCTGTTTGTTCATCTTTACAGTATTCCAAATATCTTTTTTGTATACATAAACGATACTAGGCGCTTGTTTGCAATTGTTCTTTACGTGAGTTATCTCATTTTGTATTGGTTTCGTATCTGATATAATTAATTTCAGCCATTGCCAACATCTCCTATATACCTCTCGTGAACGTAATGCCCGAACAACAGGAGTGTATGTATTTTTTCGGATGTTGGCAAGTGGCTTTTTTATACATAAATTAGCTGCCGTTTCCTACATTTCTATCGAGCCATAAACAAGAAAACCTTGTTCATATAATATTTTTTAGTTATCCATTAGAACCTAGTTATAAGAATGAAACGTGTGAGGTAGAAGGCAAGGTATCAAAGGATGAAAGATAATAAATGAAAACATTAATAATAGACAATTATGATTCCTTTACCAATAATATTGCGCAATATGTTTATAAAGTAACGAAGGTCTCTCCTGTAGTAATATATAACGATTATCCTTTCCATAAAATTAATTTTTCAGAGTTTAAAAATATTATTTTGTCTCCCGGACCAGGAACTCCAGAAAAAGATAAAGATTTTGGTATATGTAAAAGGATCATTAACGAAGTGAATATTCCTATTTTAGGCATCTGCTTGGGTCACCAAGGTATTAATTATTGTTTAGGTGGAGAGGTCGGAAAGGCTCCTAAACCAGTACACGGTTATAGGGAGCTTATTCTCAATAGTGGCGAAAATATATTTAAAGGCTTACCAAATAGTTTTTTCGCAGTTAGATACCATTCTTTGATCTGTACTAAACTCGCTCCTTCACTTAAAGTAACTGCTTACACTCAAGATGGTTTGATAATGGGAATTTCACACAAAGAGTTGCCTATTTATGGCGTGCAATTTCACCCTGAGTCATTTGATTCAGAGTTTGGGGTTGAATTAATTAGAAATTTTATAGAAATTTCTATGGGAGGCAATTAAATGTACGAGATTTTGCTTAAAGAAAAGTTAGAGTGTGTAGGATGTCCAATGAGTGTGACTCCAAAGAATGTTGAAAAAGATATAGACTTCTCTACTATTGAAGTATATGAGAGTTTGTTTTATGGTTCAAAAGATAGTTTTTGGTTAGATGGAGAGTTATCAAGTGAGTTCGGCAGTAGGTTTTCGGTTATGGGAAATTGTGATCGAGATTCTGCCATTTCCTTCATTTATTATGTGGAAGATTCAAGGTTGGATATAACTGGCCCTAAAGGACAAGAGTCAATTTATGGAGATTTTTACGAAATGATGGATTGTATATTTTCTTTAATAGACAATGAAAACTCCAAAGATGTTCTTCACCCGTTTAAAGGAGGGGTCGTTGGCTATTTAGGATATGAATTAAAAGCCCTTAGAGGGGTACCAAATAAACATACATCAGATATGCCGGATGCTGTTCTTTATTTACCTAAAAATATCTTAGTGTTTGATCATAAAGATCAGAAGAGTTATGTGTGTAACTTTTGGGGTGAAACTTTAAATGTAACAGAAAGTATGCTTAATAAGAGCGAAAAGGATATACAAAAAAGAACACCAGAACACTTAATACCCCCAACGGAAGATGAGATTGATTTAGAAATTTCACGTGATGATTATAAAGAAAAGATTAAATTATGTAAAAAATACATTGCTGAAGGTGAATCCTACGAAATATGTTTAACGAATCGCGCGTCTATGCCTTATAGCTTTGATCCATTATTGCTTTACAAAGAAATGAGATTTTTGAGCCCAGTGAGATATAGCGCTTTTTTCAATACTGAAGATTTTTCAATATTAAGCTCTTCTCCAGAAATGTTTATAAGTATTGATGAACGTGGAAAAATGGTATCTAAACCAATTAAGGGAACTAGAGCAAGAGGCATTACTGAAAAACAAGATAGTTTGGAGAAAGAAAGTTTAATGAACTCCTCAAAGGATAGAGCGGAGAATTTAATGATTGTCGACTTAGTCAGGCATGATTTTAATGAAGTTTGCTATCCTGATACAGTGAGAGTACCAGAAGCTTTTGTTGTAGAAACATATTCATCTGTACACCAGTTAGTTTCTACAGTCGTTGGAGAATTAAATTGGGAAAATGGCATTTTTAAATCTATAGGAAAATGCTTTCCGGGAGGCTCAATGACTGGAGCTCCGAAACTTCGAACCATGAGCATAATAGATGAACTTGAAGAGTCGCATAGAGGTGTATATTCAGGATCTATAGGTTGGGTTGGCTTTAACGGTTATACCGATTTAAGTATTGTCATTAGAACGATAGTCATTAAAGATCAAGTCGCAACTTTTGGAATAGGAGGGGCTATTGTAGAAGCATCAGATCTTGAAGATGAGTTTCGCGAAACATTAATTAAAGCTTGTGTTCCGTTTCAAAGTATAAGGAGAGTTCAAAATTTGATTAAAAAGTCGGTTTAGATCAGGATTACTAATGAAGTTTGGAATCATCAAAACGTTTCCACTATCTATAGTCATATAGGTATTCGTATAATGATGCTCTATGTGGGAGTAACCTTACTAGAAGATGGATAGAGGGTGTGCATAGTTTTGGTGTATATTTTCCAGCTAAATCAAAAGAAAAAGAGACAAGAACTAAGGGTTTTCACTATACGAATCCTGGGGGAGAAGCATTTTTTAAAGAAGTTGAAAGCGATGTTAATGTAAGGCTATCAAAGGAAACAATGTTAAAAGAATGTAGTTTGTTTTTTCATAAAACTTTTAGCGATATAAAAAGCTGTAAGAAGGCCATTCATAGTAGATTGACTAAAATAAACAAGATTCAGCAGGAATTGGTCACATTAATTCACCAAACAGACCCTTACATAAAAAAAACACAAGACCATCTATTTAGACAGGATTCAACGTGAAAGCGATCAAGATAATAGTTTAGAAGGCTATTTCCTAAATCATTTTGAATAGCCAATTTTGTGTGGCCATTCAAAGTTCACTTTCTAGTTCATGGTTAAGCAATGATCATCCATATTTAGGGGATATGTTTCAAACGCTTAAATCAGATTGGAAGTCTCTACAAAAGCTTTGCCTCCTTGGAGGATGCACGAAGTGGCCGGAGCAAGCTTTTTGCTTTAAAATCTATCTGCACGATGGATTGAAAATTATTACACCTACACAATGCCATAGTGAACATACAAAGGTGTATTGGCTAACCGAGAAGTTACGAGTGCGCCAAAAGGAAGCATCCAGAACAATAGGTGACGACACAAGGGATTGGTAGCCTCATGAACAGTAGTATTGCTTCTAATATGTAAAGAACTGGCAATCAGTTTCATTTCAGTGAATTGACAGTTTTTTTCAAAACAAGATACCATTTGATGTTTTTGTACTTATAAGGTACTAAGCACCCGTCGAAGGTAATTTATATTGTTACTAATCTATTTATGATCCTCTATTAAGTGTTTCGGTTTACTTAATTTTTGCATTTTGGAAAGAGAGTCGTAAAACTGGTTATATAATGATAATAGCCGCGGTCTACATACTAAGAGTTTAAATCATAGGAGGATAGGGGCTTGAAAAAATCTGTCTTTTATAGAAATCCTTTCTTCGAAACCATCCCCTAAATTATTAAAATACTTAAAAGCGAAAAGTATTATTTACATAAGTATGAGACATTTGAGGAGCTATCTAAAGCGGTGGATGAGTATATATATTTTTATAATCATGATTAAACGTACTCATCCGTATAGAATATAGAATTAAAGCCGCTTACATCATTTTTATTATTTCACTGTCTACTTGACAGGGGGCAGTCAAAAGACTAGTGGGTGATTTGTATTCTTTTATGGTTTACTGTGTTAATCTCTATGTAATAGATAGGAATGCCTCAGTTAAGTTGAAATCAGCAAAGCTTTAAAGGAAGCATTGGGCGTTACAGCAATATCTTCTGTTCCTTCTTTATGAAATAACTTTTCAATCATATAGGTAAATCGTTGCGCAATAATGGCTCTCACTAGTCAAACGAATCTTCCTGACGCCAAGTGGCACCAAAATTTTCACCATTCTTTCTATCTCTTCAAAATAAAGAAGCTCCTCTCTTAGCATAAATTTAAAATCTGTACCAAAAATCTCTTTAGGCAGCACTATGGATATCTACATTTACAGCGGGCAGTTACAGAAATCCTTAAATCGTGCAAGGGACGGCCTAATGGTCCGTTAGAACTTTCATTAAATACCTCCTCCCCATTCTACCAAACAGGATTTTCTCCAAATTTCATAAATTGTTCTTAAGGAGGTTGTTCCCGAGGTGCATTAAAATGGATATAGACACAAAATTATTGATACACCCAACAATGAATGAATATCATTGCATGTTACAATTGATATAGATGATTAACTTAACACCTAATCATTTGTACGCAAGATGCCGGAAAGATTCCTACTTTTGCGGGATCTGGGTAATACAATAGAGCCTAAATGAAAGAACACAACATTTTCTTTCAAACGTTTTTAAGTGATATTTTTACGGTACTAGCAATCCGCAGAAAAAATAAACCCCTTGCAATAGGAAAACTGCTTTTCAACAGAAAGAGAAAGGAGTATTCCATGGATAATGAATTCATAAATAAGTTACCAAAAGTAACAGAGAAAGAGCCCTCAGCCTTAGCCATCATGTTAAATGAAATAGGTACAGTAAAACCAATTCATGAAGGAAGCCATTTGTTTCATGAAGGTGATGACGCAAATGAAATATATCTAATTAAATCTGGTCAAATTCAAATTTCCAAACTGACTGCTGATGGTAAAGAGTTGTTGCTAAGGGTATGTAATAGTGGCGATATAGTTGGTGAGCTTATTTTATTCAGTGATAACGCCACTTACTTTTTAAGTGCTGAAATTATTTACTCCGGTGAAGTCATCATGCTAAATAAAGAGAGAATAGAAAAAGAATTACTCTCTAATCCGTCTTTAGCTCTTGAATTCATGAAATGGGAAGCTGACCATATGCGCAAATTCCAAACGAAGATTAGAGATTTGCTTTTAAACGGCAAAAAAGGCGCGCTGTACTCCACCCTAATTCGGTTATCAAACAGTTATGGCGTCATTCATCCGAAAGGAATTCTTATTAATATGGCATTCACCAATAGAGAATTAGCCCGCTTTTGCGCAGCAACAAGAGAAAGTATTAACCGGATGCTTAGTCAGTTAAAAAAATGGGATGTTATTTCAATTGAAAAAGATGGAAGAATATTAATTAAAAACTCCAAGTTTCTTAGGGATGAAATAGGTTGTGAGTACTGTTCTATTGATATTTGCAATATTAATTAAGCGATAACGGGCTTTTCTTTTTTTGTTTTGCAATGATTCACCAAAAAACCCCGTTATCGCTAGTATTTTTACACAAAATTTTAAAATGATTTCTTGACATCTGCATATAGTTATTTCGATCAGCTAGTTAAAACTTTTTCCTAACTACAAAGGTGCCGTGGCTACCTAATGGAATTAGCAACAAAAATTCCACTAAGGAATAACGGTACCTCAACCTCACTATCGCATTTGTTCCTATCAGCTAGGTTGTTGAACGCAGAAGTGTAAGACGCAATGCAACAACATCATCGTTTTGCATTCCTATTCTAATGCCTGTAAAAGCCAACTTCCGCTACGAACTTCCACTTTATTTATGATTCATTGATAGATCGTTAAACATACCTACATAGTATTGCACCGATCCAGAATCATTTTTAATACAAGTGATATGTAACCATTCTTTATAAATTTCGTCATTCTTTCGTTTATTCCATATTTCTCCTTGCCAAAATCCCTGGTTATTTATGTCATCCCACATTTTTTCATAATAAGCCTTATCCTGCTTTCCAGAATGTAAAATACTAGGCTTGTTCCCGATCACATCATCTTTCGAATAGCCGGTGATGTTACTAAATGCCGTATTTACATATTCAATCTCACCATGTTTATTTGTTACCATTATACCTTCTACAGTACCTTCTAAAATTTTTCTTTCTATATTTTTTTGATCTTTATAATACATAAAGATAACAATAATCAAGCTTATGAAAGCAAATTGGGAAAGTGCCATGAATCCAATTGCATAGTGACCAGTTATATTAAATACGATAGATAATATAAGTGGTGGAAAGAATCCTCCCAATCCTCCCATTGCGGCCACAACACCGTTTACAATCCCAGCTTGTTTGGAAAAATAAAGTGGTACAAGTTTGAAGACTGTTCCGTTTCCTATACCAACACTAACGGCAACAGAGAGGGAACCGATCGTATACCACTCTATATTTGGAGAAAATGATAATAGAATCCCTGATAACCCTACACCAACAAATACAAATATGAGAATAATGTAAGCATTACATTTATCTGCTAACCATCCACCTATTGGTCTAAGTGCTGTAGCAACTGCAATAAAGATGGCTGTCCGTATACCGGCATCGACAGAAGTTAAATCGAAATTGGTTACTAGGAAGTTTGGTAGAAATACAGTAAACGCAACAAACGCTCCAAAAGTTATAAAATAAAATAAGCAAAGGAACCACAACGTTGAATTGTTGTATACTTTTTTAATTTGTTCTGACATAGAGGTGTTTATTTTAGCCTCTTTCTTATCGCCAAACACGAGATTCAATACTAGAAAGGCTAAAATAAGTATGAGATAAAGCTGAACGGTTTTTTGCCATCCTAAGTGTTGTGCAACAATAGGTGCTAAGAAAGTAGATACGGCAGTGCCGATATTACCAATCCCATATATGCCATTAATGAGTCCATGTTTTTCTTTTGGATAATATTTTGGCAATGAAGTTACTCCAATGGAAAAAGTAGCCCCGCCTACTCCAATGAAAAATCCTCCTAATACTAAATCCAAAAACGAATCAGCCCTGCTTATATAAAATACTGGCGGTAACAATATGAGAAAGCTGATGATGTTTATCATTCTGGCACCAAATCTATTTGTGAAAAAACCTACAGGAACACGAAGAACGGAACCTAAAATAACCGGGATAGCTGTAACCAATGACACTTGTCCAGCTGTTAATGCAATGTCTTCTTTAATGCTTGGCATCAAGGAAGATATTAATACCCAAATCATAAAGCCGGCAATAAGACTAGATGTTTGCAGGGAAACCTGAATACTTGGCTTTTTTGTCATCATCTCTTCATCCCTCTCGTACTAAGTTATGTTCATCATATAAATAATTAAAAAATGGGGGTGTGATCCAGATCACACCTTTCTTTTTAGGCTGGTGTTTAAATGGGGTTAAAGCAACTTTTTGGAGGGATTTCGATGAAGAAGAAACGCTCACCGCTATGGCGCCGTTTAAATTATGTGAAGCCAATAGAAAATTATTCAAATCAACATAGTCAATTACAAGCAGGAAATAGAGAATGGGAAAATGTGTATCGAAGAAGGTGGCAACATGATAAAGTGGTTCGCTCTACTCATGGAGTGAATTGTACTGGATCATGCAGCTGGAATATTTATGTTAAGGATGGAATCGTCACTTGGGAAGGGCAGCATTTAGATTATCCGACAACAGGACCGGATATGCCTGAATTTGAACCAAGAGGTTGCCCGAGAGGGGCCAGTTTTTCGTGGTATTTATATAGTCCACTTAGAGTTAAATATCCATATGTCAGGAAAAAATTATTAGAATTATGGCGAGAAGCTTTAACAGAGCATGAGCATCCTTTAGAAGCTTGGAAAAGTATTGTGGAAAATAAAGAAAAAGCAAGGAGATATAAAACTGCAAGAGGAAAAGGTGGATTAGTACGAGTAGAGTGGGAGGAAATAACGCAACTCGTTGCAGCCTCTGTTCTGTATACAGTGATTAAATATGGCCCTGATCGCAATATTGGTTTTTCACCAATTCCTGCGATGTCAATGATTAGTCATGCTGCCGGCAGCCGGTTTATGTCTTTGATTGGCGGACCGATGCTAAGCTTTTATGACTGGTATGCAGATTTGCCGCCAGCTTCACCGCAAATTTGGGGGGATCAAACGGATGTGCCAGAAAGCTCGGATTGGTTTAATGCGGGATATATTATTACTTGGGGGTCAAACGTGCCTTTAACCCGTACTCCTGATGCGCATTTTTTAGCTGAGGCGCGATATAAAGGAACAAAAGTAGTATCAGTTAGTCCGGATTACGCGGAATCGACGAAATTTTCGGATGATTGGTTGTCAGTGAAACAAGGAACAGACGGTGCTGTTGCAATGGCAATGGGGCATGTGATTTTAAATGAATTTTATGACAAGCAAAAGACGCCTTATTTTGAATCATACGCTAAGGAATATACCGACTTCCCTTTTATCGTTCGATTAAAAAAAGGTAAACAAAACTATGTAGCTGACCGATTTTTGCAGGCTAAAGATCTTAGCATAGATTGTGAACATAGTGAATGGAAACCAGCAATGTGTAATGAAAAAACGGGAGAACTTGCGATCCCACAAGGTACGATTGGTTCTAGGTGGGATGAAGAAGGAAAGTGGAATCTGTTATTAATTGATGAAAAAACAGGAGAAGAAATAGAACCTGTTCTCAGTTTTCTAGGGCAAGAAGACAAAGTAGTAGAAGTTGATTTGCCTTACTTTGACAATGAAGAGCATAAATTAATGCAACGAGCAGTGCCAGCAAAAGAAATAATTATAAATGGAAAGAAAGAGTATGTCACCACTGTTTATGATTTGATGCTGGCAAATTATGGCATAAATCGAGGAATAGGTGGTAATGTTGCCAAGTCTTATGATGAAGAGGCTCCCTTTACACCTGCATGGCAAGAAAAAATTACTGGTATTGATCGAGAATCAGTCATTAAAATCGCGCGCGAATTTGCTCAAAATGCGATTGATACAAAAGGACGATCGATGATCATTATGGGCGCCGGGATAAATCACTGGTTCAATTCTGACACCATTTATCGCGCGGTGGTAAACCTTGTCATGATGGTAGGAGCCCAAGGTGTCAACGGAGGCGGCTGGGCGCACTATGTAGGACAAGAGAAATTACGCCCTGTTGAAGGATGGACACAAATAGCAACTGCCAAAGATTGGGGAGGTCCGCCAAAGTTGCAAAATGGAACTTCTTTCTTTTACTTTGCCACCTCTCAGTGGAGATTTGAGGAAACGGCAGTCAGTCAGCTCACCGGAGCTAATGTGGAGAAAGCAAGATACGATCATCATGGAGATTATAATGTCTTAGCCGCAAGGCTGGGATGGCTTCCATCATATCCTACGTTTAATCAGAATGGGATCGATTTATATCAGGAAGCCGTTGAAAACGGAAGTGAGACAATAGAGGAAATAAGAGAATATGTAGCTGAACAACTAAAACAAAAGAAACTTACATTTGCGATTGAAGACCCTGATGACCCAAAGAATTTTCCGAGAAATTTATTTGTATGGAGAGCAAATTTAATTTCCAGTTCGGGAAAGGGACATGAATACTTTCTGAAATATTTGTTAGGCACCTCACACGGGTTGTTAAATACGGATGAGGGCACGGTGCGTCCAGAAGAGATTAACTGGCGAGAAGAAGCTCCCGAAGGTAAATTGGATTTGTTAATTAATTTGGACTTTCGAATGGCTGGTACAGCGTTATATTCCGATGTAATTTTGCCGGCAGCTACTTGGTATGAAAAATATGATTTATCCAGCACGGATATGCATCCTTTTGTGCATCCCTTTAACCCTGCTATCGCTTCACCGTGGGAGTCGAAATCGGATTGGGATATTTTCAAAGCATTGGCGAAAGCCGTTTCGGATTTGGCAAAAACAATAAATATGGAACCAATGAAAGAAATTGTAGCGACTCCATTAAACCATGACACAACCGAAGAAATAGCCCAACCATTTGGAGAAATTAAGGACTGGTCTAAAGGAGAATGTGAACCGATTCCTGGTAAAACAATGCCACAAATTCATGTGGTAGAAAGAGATTATAAGGAAATCTATACGAAGATGACAGCCCTTGGTCCGAATATTGCCAGCAAGCCCTATGGCGGAAAAGGGATTAACTGGAAGATGGAAAAAGAGTATGAACAAATTAAACGGAAAATAGGAACGATAAAGGATGGGAGTATAGCAAACGGGTGTCCGGATATTACAAATGCGAAAGATGCTTGTGAAGCAATTCTCATGCTTTCTTCTACGACAAATGGAAAGGTTGCAGTGAAAGCTTGGGAAGCATTAGAGAAACAAACAAACCTTCAGCTTAAGGATTTGGCGGCTGATAGAGCAGAAGAATTATTTACATTTGACCAAATTACAGCACAGCCAAAGACTGTAATCACTTCTCCGGCATTTACTGGTTCAGAAAAAGGCGGCAGAAGATATTCGCCATTTACGACGAATATAGAAAGAAAAATACCGTTTCGAACGTTAACTGGGCGACAATCATTCTTTTTGGATCATGAACTGATGAAGGAATTTGGAGAACAGATGGCGGTGTATAAACCGATCTTGAATCATCAACCATTTCGGACAAAGCGTCCAGAAATAGAAGGGAAAGAGATTGTACTGAACTATTTGACACCTCACAATAAATGGTCTATTCATAGCATGTTTTTTGATTCGCAACCAATGTTGACGCTATTTAGAGGAGGTCCAACGATTTGGTTAAATAAAGATGATGCGCAAGAAATAGATGTGCAAGACAATGATTGGATTGAATGTTTTAACCAAAATGGCGTTGTTGTAGCGCGAGCAGTTGTTTCTCACCGTATTCCACAAACTATGGCGTTTATGCACCATGCACAAGATCGTCATATCCACACTCCTGGTACCAAATTAACAGATAACCGTGGTGGAACACACAATAGCCCTACGCGTATTCATGTAAAACCAACTCATATGATTGGTGGATATGCGCAGCTTAGTTACGGATTTAATTACTACGGACCAACTGGAAATCAGCGAGATTTAAATGTCGTGATTAGAAAGTTGAAGGAGGTAGATTGGCTTGAAAATTAAAGCACAAACAGGGATGGTAATGAATCTCGACAAATGTATTGGTTGCCATACTTGTAGTGTTACATGTAAAAACACGTGGACAAATCGCCCTGGAGCAGAATATATGTATTTTAATAATGTCGAAACGAAGCCTGGTATTGGGTACCCAAAGCATTGGGAAGATCAAGAAAAATATAAAGGCGGCTGGAAGTTAAAGGATGGAAAATTGACATTGCAATCTGGGTCAAAAGCAAAGCGGCTTGTCGATTTGTTTTACAACCCATATCAGCCTGAATTAGATGATTATTATGAGCCCTGGAATTATGATTATGAAACATTAACGAATGCACCAGAAAAACAACATCAGCCAGTAGCCAGAGCAAAATCAGCACTTACTGGAGAGTACATGGACTTGATATGGGGGCCAAACTGGGAAGATGATCTAGCTGGTAGCCATGTCACTGGGTTAAGTGACCCAAACGTTGTACAAATGGAAGAAGGGATTAAGACAGAGTTTGAAGACGTATTTATGATGTATTTACCGCGGATTTGTGAACATTGCATGAATCCGGCATGCGTTTCTGCTTGCCCATCTGGTGCCATGTACAAGCGTGAAGAGGATGGAATTGTACTTGTTGACCAAAATGCATGTCGAGCTTGGAGACATTGTGTCACCTCTTGTCCGTATAAAAAAGTATATTTTAATTGGAAAACACATAAAGCGGAAAAATGCAACCTATGCTTTCCAAGATTAGAAAATGGCCAACCTACCATTTGTTCCGAAACTTGTGTAGGAAGAATTCGTTATATCGGGGTCATGCTGTACGATGCGGATAAAGTGCTTGAGGCGGCTTCTATAGAAAATGAAAAAAAACTATATGAAGCACAAAAAACTATCTTTTTGGATCCCCACGATCCTGAAGTGATTGCTGAAGCAAAAAAAGAGGGCATTCCCATGGATTGGATAGAAGCTGCCCAAAAATCTCCCTTATACAAGATGGTTATAGATTGGGAGATTGCGTTACCTTTACATCCAGAGTATCGAACATTGCCAATGGTATGGTACATTCCTCCGCTTAGTCCAATCATGAATACGATTGAAGGAAAGGAAAGCGGAGTGGCTACAGATGATATCTTTCCTGCAATTGATCATATGCGTATCCCAATTGAATATTTAGCGAATTTATTAACCGCCGGAGATACGGATGTAATTCGCAAAGTGTTGAAAAAGATGGCAGTGATGCGAAGTTATATGCGGGCGGAAGTAACTGGTAAAGCATTTCATCTTGATTTGATTACAGAACTCGGGCTAAAAAAAGAAGATATCCAAGAGATGTATCGGTTATTGGCCATTGCCAAATACAATGATCGTTTTGTTATTCCGATGAGTCACAAAGAAGAAATAGCTGATCTTTATAGTGAACAGGGGATGTGTGGCTTAGACTTTGAAGGCGGCCCAGGAAGTTGTGGCGTATTTTCGTGATCGTGTTTTTAAATAGCGGAGATGTTGAATATAAGGTCCATGTAAACTTCAGAATGATTTTTTTCCAAAGCGTCTAATTAGCACCCAAATGTCTGATTTGTTCAGATGTCTTTATGACACACCAAAGAGGTACACAATCAGTAGGAGATAAAAGAACAGCCTACTGATTGTAGATTCATCTAATAGATGAGGCGCTGTATCCTATTATAAATATCATTTGAAACCATGAAAGGACGGCTTTTTATGAATCCAGCGTTGAATTATCAACTGATATCTTTTCTTTTGCAGTACCCTGATCGTCGTTGGGAAGAGGGGTTGCCCGACGTAAAGCTTGAAATAGAGCAGATTACTTATGAACCGCTGAAAGAAAAACTAGTCAAGTTTGTAGAAGCAGTCAATAACAGTAGTTCTACAGATTGGCTCGATAGATACATTGAAACATTTGACTTTGGCAGAGCAACGAATTTGTATGTTACGTATTTAAAACAAGGGGAAAAACGGGAAAGAGGTATGGAGCTACTGCAATTAAAAAAAATCTATCAACAAGCTGGCTTTACCGTTACTGATAAAGAACTTCCTGACTATTTACCTGCCATGCTGGAGTTTTGCGCACAAGTTCCTACTAAACAAAGTAATGAGTTACTTGCAAATTATGGAGGAGCGATTTGGTTACTACGTGAAAAGCTACATTCTATGAATAATGATTATGGATTGTTATTAGATGCGCTTTTTATCCAAATGGACGTAAATGGAGTCAATATAGACGAATGCAAACAATCAAATGCGCTTATTGAAAAGAGGTAGATGAACATGTTAAATCTATTATTATGGGGAATTTTCCCATATATTGTTTTAACTATATTTATTGGTGGACATATTTACCGCTATCAAAAAGATCAGCTTGGCTGGACATCAAAATCCAGTGAGTTCTTAGAAAAAAAGCGCTTGCGAGTAGGGTCTTTACTATTTCATTTCGGCATTTTTATTGTATTAGGTGGACATTTTTTAGGCATCATAGTTCCAGTTGAGTTTTATAATTCCCTTGGTATAACGGAAAAAATGTATCATATAGTTGCTATTAGTTTTGGATTACCAGCTGGATTCGTTGCTCTATTGGGAGCTTTTCTTTTACTGTATCGAAGAATGAGTGTCAAACGAATTAAAGCAACAACTTCATGGAGCGATTGGGTTAGTTTACTGTTTGTATTATTGGCAATTACGACGGGGATGCTGGCTACGAGCTTCAATATCGATTCACAAGGATTTGATTATCGAACGACTATTTCTCCATGGCTTCGAGGTATACTCACTTTTCACGTACAACCGGAATTGATGGTGACAGTTCCAATTTGGTTTAAGATTCATATATATGCTACTTTTAGCTTATTTGTTGTCTGGCCGTTTACAAGGCTTGTGCACGCATTTAGTTTCCCCATTCGCTATTTAAATAGAAGCTATGTTATCTATAAAAAGAGAGTGGCTACAAAAAGAGTGGACCCGTTGAATGTGAAGGATTAGCTTTCATTATTAAGAACCTACTTACAGCATTTTAATGTTTGCATAATAGTTTCCTTTCCAATACGCTGGCTGGCGAAATTAAATTCATTTGTCATCACGGAATGCAACGCATCAAAAGCAGGGTATCGCTCGGCGCTGCGGTAATACAAATAACGACCCATACATCGGATTCTCTCATGGAAATGCGGGTATGGTTCTGCACTAGCGCTTTATAAATATTGGCCTTGCAGGTAAAGCATTTTTGACTTTAGGTTAAAAATGCTTTTCTTTTTTGTCTCTTATAATACGATTGTTTATAAGGGTGAGAATGTTTATGGTTGGGTTTTCCCATTTTTTCTTAATTCGAACATAGATGTTTTTCATCTATACCTTAACCATATTAACTTATACAAAACAAATCGAAATAAAAATATACTCCGAAAGCTCTCATTGTTCATTTTGAAATTTATTTTTTGATTTGTTATGATCCTTTGAGAGAAGTATAAAATGGAGGGATAGGATTGGATTTTACAGATATTAATTACCTTAAAGTAGGAAGTGCGAAACAAAAACAAGCATACTACCATTTGCGTGAATTAAATATATTTGAAGAGTTAAAAATATTCAATCCAGTTCTTTGTGGAACCGTTCCGCTCGATATCAGCCTTCCAGATTCAGACCTTGATATCATTATGGAAGTAAAGGATTTCAAAGTTTATAAAAATATGTTAAAAGAAAAGTATAGTTTTTATGATTCTTTTCACATAAAAGTAAAAGTAATAAAAAATAATAAAGTTGTTAAATCCAGTTTTTTTTATAAAGGGGTGGAAATCGAACTTTTTGGACAATCAATTCCAGTGCAAGAGCAAAACGCTTATTTGCACATGGTTATAGAATATTTTCTAATAAAAAATGTGAATGGTCTTAAAGAAAAGGTAATTAAGTTAAAAAAGCAGGGTTATAAAACAGAACCTGCCTTTGCCTATTTATTGAAATTAAGTGGCGATCCTTATGAAAGCTTAATAGAGTATGGTAGAAACCAGGGGATCATTTGAAAGCAATCTATCCAAGGTATACATGTCAACGATGATATGTACATTTATCAAACAACTATCTAATAAGTTAATGTTATAGATACTAGGCAAAAAAGAGGCCGGGACACAACTAAATCAGCTGATGAAAAAACGAACAATAAAGTGAAACTTCATTCAGTAGGGCTCCTACTGAATGTTAGTTGAACCAATCGGGCATTTAGGTGCCGTTTTCTCCCACTTAGATCTTTTGTATTCACTCAAGATTTTGAAGTGGGAGTCTTACGGCACCTTACATGCGGGATAAATTGTCCTAGTGTATAATACGCACGCTTTTAGCGTAGTCAAAATATGTAGACTCCTGCGGGAATAGCTCGAGCTGAAGATCCCGCAGGAAAGCGGTCTTTGCTTTCCGAGGAAGCTGAAGCCGTGCCCGCGGAAAGCGAAATATTTTGACGTAGTGATGATAGGGATTTTTAAACACAAATAAACCGAACAACTATAAATGAATTGTTCGGTTTTTGCTATTTCGTATTTGCTCATGTCCCAGATTCTTTAATGTTTCAAGAAGTTTTCTTTTATTCCACAATCGCACCAACTGCTTAATTATTCCTGCCCATTTTCAAATTAATAATTAGCCATACAATCTGAATAATTACTGGAATTATAAACGCAATTAACAATACTATAAAAGCGACTAATTTAAGTTCAGGTGTTTGGGATAGCACCAGCGCCATCAACTTCTCTTAACCAAACAACAGCTGTACCTACTGCAAAAAGAACAATCCAAAATAAGTTAACAATCCACCAAAAAATCCATCGTTTTTTCAAACTACCTTTTTCCAAACAATCTGCCTCCGTTTGTTGAATACTTATTCTTTCCATATTAACATTTTGTCTAAGAATTGATTGATTGTAGGTAATAGTGGCGATTCAATGACCATTTCATGATTCAATAAGTTGTTTATATACAATAGATTTTCTAAAAGTGTTGATTGTACTAGTTTTTAATCGCTATGTTTTTAACGCTTTTCCATGGTAAGATAGGCTTCATATTGGTAGTAATTCAGAATGAAATTAAATGATTGAAGAGAATATAACAGATATAAATGTGAACTAGAAATAAATAGAATACTTCATATTGTATTCAACTAACATCTATCACTTTTGGTTCTTAACTGGTTGAATTATTATGATTTTTTCAATAACCTTCCACGTTTTTATCCATTTATATTTTTACTAATTATTGCTATAAATGGATTAGATATGCTTGCAATTTAGAAGTGTATTTCTCAAGACCTTCATTTTTTCAACGTTTACAGGCCATCTCATTTATGATGAGGTAGTCTGTTTTTTATGGGGGAAAAATTAGCGAATGCCATTTCTGACTGAACAGTATTGTGTTTAGAAAATATGATGATACTCGTATCAAATACCCTTAAAGAAGTTTGTTTTGTATTTTACATATTCTTCATTCGGCTTCAAATGTAAATAACATATCCATTACTCCTTTTACCTAATTCCATGTTGCTTTTAATAAGTTGTTTGTAGGCAACAAATTCGAACATAGATGTTACTCTTTGTTGATAGACGGTCACGGTCATGTAAAGCATACTGGTGATGGGAGGTGTGAAATGTATGATACATATGAATTTGAAACGGCTGCGACTGCAGCATCATTATACACAGGAGGAAGTAGCAGAAAAGCTGGGCGTCACCCGCCAAGTAGTTGCTAAATGGGAAAGGGGAGATTCCACACCTGATATCCATTTCTGTATCAAACTAGCAGAACTGTATGATGTTACGATTGATAATTTAGTGAACTATAACGAGCGAGAGTCTGGTATATCGATTCCGCCGAAGGGGAAGCATTTTTTTGGTGTGGCAACGGTTGGAGAGCGCGGGCAAATTGTTATTCCTAAAAAGGCGCGGGAGATGTTTCATATAGAAGCGGGAGAAACACTAGTTATTGTTGGTGATGAAGAACGAGGTCTTGCGATTGTCCCACAAAGTTATATGCAAGGATTTTTTCCACCGAATGTACTCCTTCGCAAAAAGGAGGAAGACGAATGACCGCAATTGAAACAAATCATGTAACGAAAACATATGGCGACAAAAAGGTTGTTAATGATGTTTCTTTTACTATTCAAAAAGGAGAAGTATTTTCGATACTCGGTGTCAATGGAGCCGGGAAATCAACCCTTATTAAAATGCTATCTTGTTTAGTGAAGCTAACAAGTGGTAAAGCGTTTATTTTTGGGTACGATGTCATGAAAGAAGCGGCTCAAGTGAAAAAACTCATCGCTGTTTCTCCGCAAGAAACAGCGATTGCGCCGAATTTAACCGTATATGAAAATTTAGAACTAATGGCGGGCGCACATGGTTTTTCAAAAAAAGATCGTGAGAGAAAGCTGAAAGAAGTAATGGGTACTTTTTTGCTTATCCCTTTTGAAAAGCAACGAAGTAAAACCTTATCGGGAGGATGGAAGCGCCGTTTAAGTATTGCGATGGCATTGATCAGTGAGCCAGATATTTTATTTTTAGATGAACCGACACTAGGGCTTGATATTTTAGCAAGACGTGAACTTTGGAAAGTGATTAAAGGGTTAAAAGGAAGGGTTACGATTATTCTAACGACGCATTATTTGGAGGAAGCGGAAAGTCTGTCAGATCGTATCTGTATTTTAAAACGAGGCGAAGTGAAAGCACTTGGGACAGCAAAAGAATTAATCGCACAAACATCTGCGCAGTCTTTTGAGGATGCGTTTATTGATTTAGTGGGTGAGGGGTCGATATGAAAATGATGCAGTTTGGTTCGCGCACAACGAAAGAAATCATTCGTGATCCCATATCGTTGTTCTTTGGTGTAGCGTTTCCGGTTATTATATTATTATTACTAAATCTCATTAACCAAAATATCCCGAATAACTTATTTGATATTAGCAGTTTAACGCCCGGCATGGCGGTCTTTGGTTTATCCTTTATGACCCTGTTTTCGGCTCAAATCATCTCCAAGGATCGGGAAAGTGATTTTTTAACCCGTTTATTTACGACTCCCATGACAGCATATGATTTTATACTCGGCTATACGTTGCCCTTAATTCCGATGGCATTGGTACAGACAATGCTTTGTTATGGCCTGGCAATCATATTGGGGATGGAGTTTACGTGGAATGTTTTACTAGCGATTATCACTATCTTGCCAGTAGCCATTTTATTTATAGGTATAGGACTTTTATGTGGAACCATTTTCAACGAAAAAGCAGTAGCGGGAATTTGCGGGGCGCTATTGACAAACGTAACGGCCTGGCTGTCGGGGACATGGTTTAGTTTAGAATTAGTTGGCGGCCGGTTGGAAAAAATCGCTTATGCTTTACCATTTGTGCATGCTGTTGAGATGGGAAAAGCGATGATTCGGGGAGATTATGCCAACCTCTTTCCACATTTATGGTGGATAGCAGGTTATGGCGTGGGAATTACAATATTAGCAGTATATATATTTCAAAAGAAGATGAAAGGCCGTTAATACTTGCATTTTAAATATAGGCTAGTCAAGATGGATAGGTGTGTAGTACAAAATAAAAGTGAAAAGTGATGAAGCGTATTCATAAAGAAAGAAGCAATCAAAGTGGAGGTCGAAAGAAATACCGGCAGAACATCCAGTCCAGTATTTTTCGGAAAGAAATGGCATTGAGAGAAGGGGCGAAAGTGGGGCGTCTGCTCTTGGATCACCAGAAATGAATGGCGTGTGATATATTAGGAACGGAAAAGGCAGTGCCAACGTTTTATTCGGGATGTGGTATGTTCACACTAAAATGTCGTATTTGGGCGAACATAAAGGATGGTAAATCTATGAGAATACTTGTTGAGCTTGAGAAAGTGAACAAAAATTATAAAAGGAAACAAGTCTTGCGTGAAATCTCACTTTCCATTGAAGAAAATCAGATTATAGCGATACTTGGTGGCAATGGTACAGGAAAAAGCACGTTGCTGCGGCTAATAGCTGGTATTGAACAACCTAGTTCAGGGCGTATTATTTATTCTGACAAACATATCCGAATTGGTTATGTCCCTGAACGATTTCCTAAACATCTTCGTTTCACACCACGTGAGTATTTATATTATATGGGGAAAATAAGTGGCATTTCAAAGGAAAATCTTCAAGAACGAATCGAACATTACCTACAGCGATTTCAACTTGAAACATTAAATAACCAGCGTATTATGGAGCTATCGAAAGGGAATATTCAAAAGGTTGGTATTATACAAGCCATTTTAAATGATCCCGAATTAATCATATTGGACGAGCCTCTATCTGGTCTCGATTATCAAGCGCAGCAGGATTTAGTATAGACACTTGTAAAACTCCGGGATGAGGGAAGTTCAATTGTATTAAGTTACCATGAATCTAATATTTTTGAATCTATCATCAATCGTACGTATTATTTACATAATGGTCTTATCTCGAAAACAGATAGGAGTAAAGAATCTATTAAATTAATTGTTGTTGAACACATGGAGAACGCTCATGTTCATATGATGGAGTGGGATGGCGTATTGCGTATGGAGGAAAAAGGAAGTGAACGGTATCTGCATGTATCTGCCGAACATTGTGATGAAATCCTCTTAAAGATTCTTCATTCACAAGGAAGCATTAAAACGGTTTCCACATTAAATATATATGAAGAGGAATAAGTTAACTTATCTATCACACGAAGAGGAGAGATTGGATTGATAGATCTAATAAAATATACATTGCAGGACTTTTTTCGTTCCCAGAAATATTTTCCACCTATATCAACCTTCATCATTGTCATTTTTGTTTTTTATACATATACACCTAATCCAGTTGTTGATAGTTATGCCGTAACTGCGTTAGTCGTATATGTTATTTCTGCTTGGATTAGTGTTAGTATGCTCGCACTTGATCCCCCTATACAGAGACAACTGATGATTCTCCATATCGGAAGCAGTTATCGCTATTATCTAGCTAAAATCATTTCTATTTGGCTCATTTCTATCCTACTCGCGATATACGCTTTTGTATACCCGATCATTTTTAATATGTTTAATGAATCAGTGACATTTACACTCGGTTTCATGTCTATTCTCAATCATATTTTATTGGCAACATTGGGAATCATGCTTGCCAGTTTGTTTAGTAAGGGAGTCATGGAAAGCACAGTGAATTCTTATGGAGGGCTTGCACTAGCGCTCATTTTATCTATTGCGGCCATTGGAATTCAAAAGCTTTTACCCGCTCCATTGGAGAACATGGTTTGGCTCCTCCCTCCAGCATTAATGACACACGTATCATTGTTAGACTGGACAGGAGAATCTATTTCCCAACTGGAGTTCATTCCCTTTCTTTGGATATTCTTCTATTCACTCATACTGCTAGTTACTTTTCTATCATTATCAAAACAAAAAGCGTAAATTTGATTGGTGGAAAATGTGTTCGGTCACATCAAGTGCAATCGGTCGTTCCGCCGATTTTCCCTTCGGAGCCTTGAAAAGGTCCACTTGGAATTCGGGTTCGTGGCCCTTGCCCACAACTTCTTGAAAGTAGCGGGCATCCGCCGGCTACTTTCAGGAGGAAACCCTACAAATGCAAAATCAGTCGTAGAAAAATGGTTCGTTTTTCTACGACTGATTTATTTTGGGGCTGGGACACAACTAAATCAGCTGATGAAAAAACGAACAATAAAGTGAAACTTCATTCAGTAGGGCTCCTACTGAATGTTAGTTGAACCAATCGGGCATTTAGGTACCGTTACCTCCCACTTAGACCTTTTATATTCACTCCAGATTTTGAAGTGTGAGTCTTACGGCACCTTACATGCCGGATAAAGTGAAACTTCATTCAATAGGGCTCCTACTGAATGTTAGTTGAACCAATCGGGCATTTAGGTGCCGTTATCTCCCACTTAGACCTTTTATATTCATTCCAGATTTTGAAGTGGGGGTCTTACGGCACCTTACATGCCGGATAAAGTGAAACTTCATTCAATAGGGCTCCTACCGAATGTTAGTTGAACCAATCGGGCATTTAGGTGCCGTTATCTCCCACTTAGACCTTTTATATTCATTCCAGATTTTGAAGTGGGGGTCTTACGGCACCTTACATGCCGGATATATTGTCCCAGTGTATCATACGCAAGCTTTTAGCGTAGTCAAAATAGGTAGACTCCTGCGGGAATAGCTCGAGCTGAAGATCCCGCAGGAAGGCGACCTTTGCTTTCCGAGGAAGCTGAAGCCGTGCCCGCGGAAAGCGAGGTATTTTGACGTAGCGATGATAGGGATTTTTTAAACACAAATAAACCGAACAACTATAAATGAATTGTTCGGTTTTTGCTATTTCGTATTTGCTTATGTTCCAGCCTCATTTCCTACGATTAGTCAAGTATCTTTATAATACTTTTCAATTTACTTTGTATGGAATATCTGGGCATAAGAAATAAACCTCAAGTATTTTATTTTT
>NZ_JAFBFH010000040.1 GCF_016909185.1 Siminovitchia thermophila
CGGAAAACACGTCCACACGCTCTTCTGCCACGCCATCGTGGTTCATTTGGTGTCGGTTATACATGGCAGTGACGATCTCTACACCAATCGACTCCAATTCAGGAGGGAGGGACGTTTTCCGCAAGCCGACTCGTAACAGGATCCGGTCGGTGGCCGTTTGGATAAGCTCTTGGGCCAACGTCTCGTCAATGTCCGGGATCCGGACTTTTAAACGGTCAAGCATTTATATCACCGCTTTATTTTTTAGCTTTTGTTTTCGTTGTCGATTTCTTTGCTTTCTTTTCCGCTGGGGAATCCTCTTGTTTTGGTTCTTCCTTTACCAGGACCTCGATGATCAGCTGTTCATTCCTAGCATTATTTGTACTGGCCAATTCCTCGGCCCGATCCTCGTCCAGATCCACACCATCACGCGGGTAAAAATGCCCCGCGCGATAAATGTGGTCGTTATCCTTTAGATCTTTGAAATCTTTAAGAACAACGAACTTTCTCATTCGTATTCATCCTCCCTTACGTTTCAGGGTTTTCTAATGCTTCTAACCTCGAAATAATATCGTTGTACTGCTCTTCCGTACCAAACCCGTCAGCACCAGGAGGCCCTTGAGGACCAGGATCCCCCTGGCTACCTCGTGGGCCTTTTAAATTACCTTGTTTATTCCAATTGCCATTGTTATTGCTGAAAATGTCACCGCTGCTTGTGTTCAAAAACACATCTCCAGGCTGGCCATCATTAGAAGTAGGATCCGATGTACCGAATAGAAACCTCATATTCGAACCTCCATCACCACTGCCGCTTACAACCTTTACCGGGAGTGGGTTTTGATCAGAGATTGATTTTCCATCAGGAGAAGATAAAACCTCTGCCATTAGTGATCACCCTCTCTTATGCTCCGGCCGTTTCGTCTTCCGTTACCGCAGTCTTAAATTTGAATTTCACGACACGAATAGCCTTTGGCTCATAAACACGCTCCCAGTTTCCACCTGTGGCCAATTCCGCATTAGTTGGGAATTCGGCATCAACCTCTGTCTCCGTCCATTTCACCCCACGTGGGTGCAAGATTTGGATTCTACGGTTAATCAGGAAGTCCTCACCGCTGGAAGATTGCTTATTTCGGTCTACTTCCGTAGCAATGATGTTTGGGTGTGAACCGACACCGGATGCAATCGCACCGCTGCCAAATAAATAAATAACGCCTTCTTTTGAAGCTGTATCATAAGGCATGCCATCGTCCACGATCACGCGTTTGTTCATGAAAAACGGAATCCGGTCACTTTGGCCAGCTTCCTGCACATATTCAATCAGCTGACGCTTGGCAAGATAGGCTTCAACAGCAGAGTGCATCATTACCCCGGTGAGTAAATCCTTCGCATCACCCATGAGCTGGCCGGCATCGATGAAACTGTCACCATCAAGTAAGGCATCCGTACCAGGTTCTCCTGTGATATCCAGGAATTTATCTGTCATGTTAGGAGCTTTAAAGATTCCATCCAAAGTAGCTAAGAGCATTTTTTGATCTTCGCGAATCCAATAATTAGACACTAACTCCGCGATAGCGCCCATCGGATCGTCACCAGACAACAAAGCAGAAAGGCCATTAGCACCCCACATGCGAGCACGGCCTTGTTTTCGCGCTACGTCTTTGCCAGATGTGATTTTTCCGGCTGTTAGGTTCCCTTGGTCTTTGATTACTTCGGCTTCACCAGTAAGATCATTCCAAAAAGGCATGTTTACAAGCGTATTCGGACTGCTGGCCAGGGAATCAAACTCTGAATTCCTTTCAATAATTCCGCTTTGAACCAGCGCCGATTTTTCGGTAGTCCTTTGAATCACATAATCCGTAAAAACTTCTGGTTGAATAACATCTTGCAAACGAGTAGTCATTTCACATCATCCTTTATTGTAAATTTGCTTGGGCTTTCAATTGCTTGTACAGATCTGGGTCTGTTTTCAGCAACCGGCCCTGTTCGGTCAGGTTAAAATGTTCTTTAGAAAATGGGTTCTTGAAGCCGTCAGGCTGAGCATCTTTTCTCGGCGGTTTCCCTTTTAGTTTTTCTTTCATTTTTTTATCCGAGATTTTGTCAATGAGAGAAGTAAAGATTTTTACAGCTTCTTGTGTTTGTTCGGCATCATCCCGAACGACAAACGAAAGAACATCTTCATCTGCAACAATCCCTGATTCAGCAAGCATTTTTGTGGCTTCTCTTCCCAATTCGTAGCGAGTTTGGGCTTTTTTGAGCTCTTCATTCTCACGACGAAGTTTTTCCAATTCATACTCCCTTTTTTGTTCGGCGTTCATTTTGGCCAGTTTTTCAGCCTCTTTAATGGCTTCCTCTTTGTCCTTGATAGCACGCGCCACCCGGTCTTTGATTAGCTTGTTGACTTGCTCCTGGGTAAAAAGTTTTTCATCTTTTCCACCTTTATCGGAACCTTTGTCACCGCCGCCTTGATCATCACCCTGACCAGGATCATCGCCAGGATTACCGCTGCCACCTTTATCACCCGGATCATCACCCGGATCATCGCCGCCAGGTTCGCCATCCTTAGCAAAGAATTGCAGATCCAGATTCAAAAGGGAATTTTGATGTTTATTGGAACCGCCGATATCAAACGGACTGAAAAACGGTAATAGTGAGTTTAATAGAATTGTCATAGTGAAATCTCCTTTTTATAGTCTTGTTTGACTGTTTTTCCTTGCACAGTTTAGAGCCATAAGCATGTTTTGGGCATAAGAAAACACAGCAACAAATGCTGTGTTAACAAAAAAAGTATATAAAAAAAGCACCCAACTAATTTTTATTTAGCCGGTGCTTTTTATTCAAAAATAACCCTCCCGGTTTCAGGATCGATTATTTTAAAATCGCCTTTTTTCGTCGTGAATTTATCTTCGCGAGAGTATTCTCTTCTGACTTTTTCAAGGTCAACGCCTTTCGCTTTCAGCCTAGCATCCGTTTCAGCATTAAGGCGACGCAAAAATTCTTGATCCTCTTTACTCAACATCATCAATCATCTCCATTCGTATAACGGTCATTCGTCCTTCTTCGACAACCTCAGTTATTCGGAACGAAGCACCGCGTTTTATTAAAAATTCGTATTCTTCATCTTTGAAAAGGCTTATTTCATTGATATAAGCCCCTCGACCCTTTCCACCCGGAACAGTTATTTCAAACATGACATCATAAGACGAAAAAGCTCCTTCACGCAGAACGCTGGTGCTCATATAACCGTCATCTTTATAAATTGTTCCTTCCAGGTCTTTCAGGCTCGGAACGTTTGAAGGAAGTGCGTCTCTGCCTACATTTCTATACACCATTATACCATCTTTTAACTCAAATTTCCTTATAGCTTCGTCTATGTGCTTTATTTGTTCTTTGACCCGTTCACTGCCCGGACGTTTACCACGAAGATAACCGTTTATTTTTCGATAAGCAGTACCAGTATATTCCCGAATAGCTTCATTTTCATCCGCTGATAATCCCTTAATCCAATTCAGATCATCTTTACCAAGCCACTCTCTGACTTCATCTGGAGATTCAAAACGCTTCGGATCAATGGTCCGCGGTTCCAAAACACCAATGAAGGTCGTCCGGCAATATGGATGAAACGGGGGAAAATTGGTTCCAACCTCCATTTCATCAAAGCGAAACACCTTCCCATCCATATCCCTGCAAATTGGGCTGGTCTTGTTGTCAAGGATCGCAGAAAGTCGGTATCTTTCTACCCCGGCATTTTGGTAAGCATGCGTATGGGCTTGGTTCAAAACAAAAGACGCCTCGGTCCATACCAGGCGCCGGGCATCATTGTAACTGACATCAAACCTTTCCAAAATGGCTTTGGTTAATTTGGCGTAATTATCACCCCTGGCAATTCCATCACGATACCTTGTCCGAAGTTGCTCCAGGAGCCGCTGCTTATTGTTCCAGATCCGGTCCGAGAAATTCTCACCGTTCACCCATCGAGCGTAAAGGGTACTTCTCATTACCTCGTCATTGATAGAAAGAAACCGCTGGCCAATCCCCAATTCCGCCATCATTTCGGCGTAGCGCTTGCCGTATGTTGCTTCCAGGTGTTTTTCAAGCTCTTGTTGTTCAATAGCCCCCAACTCAAGCAATTTTAGCTGTGTGGAGTAATGTAGCCCCTGTAGGCGATTCAGCCTGTAAATGCTCTCCCTGACAGGCATCAGATGGGCATATTCTGGGTACTTTTTGGCAAAGGAATCCATATCCTGAAACAGCAAATTACGGTCCGATTCCGACAACTCCTGCATCATGGCCCTGAATTCAATCACATTATCTTTTCCATACCGTTGAAAATAACCGGCAATCTCCTTCTCAAGCCCTTTGGCCGTCCGCTGATATTCTTTTTTCAGCCTTTTGGAAACCGCCTCATCCATCTTGTCCTGGTTTTTGAACCATTGTTCCTGCCGCTTCGCCCAATAATCCCTATTCTTGGCCATCTTCCATCACATCATTTCCAGAGAAGGAAGAACGCATATCCCGGTTAAAAGAGTTGATTTCACTTTCTTCTTTTTCTTTTTCGATCTGATCCAATTCATCCTGGACATTATCAACAACAGAAAGGACAGACAGCTGCGTTCGCTTGGATGCGATCCCGGCCAGTTTTTCGGCTGTTTCGGCTTCTTCCACAATGTTGTTCGGGATATTCCGGGTAAAGATATAATCGATGTTCAAATACTCCTCCCGATCCACACCGAAGTTAGTCGGGATATTAAACATCATTTTGAATCGCCGGATCATACCGTTGTTGAATTTCCGCTCTTTCATGAGCGTGATATTTTCCATTGGCTGAAGTTTATATTTCAGAGCAATCCCGGAAGAAGTGCCGAAATTTTCATCAGAAATGTTGGCAACCATGGAAATTTGGAAAATGAGTTGTTCCAGTCGGTTAATAAGGTTTTCTTGGGTTTCGTCCGCGTTTGGCTTGTCCAGGAACTCCAGGACGATCTTACTCGCGTCCCCGGATTTTAAATTAATAACTCGGTTATCCCGAATCTGCTTAATAGTATCCTCATCCAATTCCACACCCAGGATGGAAAGATAAGCATCTGCAAAATAATCAACGTCATTGGCCTTTTCAGACAGGGCCTTGTTGTAAGCATTGATCAGCGTTTCCACATTTTCAAATGCCGATTGTCTTTCATCATTCTCAACATACTCAATCAAGGGAACATCGCCGTAATAGTGCTCTTTGCCCACGTCCTCAATAATTAACTCGGCGTTTTCGTTGGTTGAAAAATCGCGTTCATCATTCCTGGAATAAATCGTTCCATACTTTCGGCCATTTTTATCCACCAGGACCCGGACACCATACAAGGGCTCCTGGGCCACCGAGTTATCATAGATCACGAAAGCCTCCTCTGGCTTCAAATAAGTTACCCTCGTGTTGGCCTCCTCGTCCTGATAAAGAAACTCGTAGGCATGGCCGTAGATGGAACACATCTTCGAGAGCTCGGCGTTGTTGTCGTTCTGACTGTTACGCTTGGCAATTTCCTTCATCTTGTCAGCGACTTTTTTATTCTCATGAACGGTCTTGACCGGATTACCAATAAAATAACCGTTCAGCGTGTCAACAATATATTTTGCAAAGTTGACCACTAAACGGTTATCGGGCTTACCCATCTCCTTTTTATCTTCATGGAGGATAGGATGATCGCCTTTATACATTTTCATTAACTTTTGATAACGAGGGATCCGGCCCGCATGCAGATCCAGAAATTCCTTTAATTTTTCACTTGTTAAATCATCATCTGGATCCATTACGAAAATATCCACTTACAGCCCTCCTTTGAACAGTTTGACAGTTGTATGATCTTGGATGGATTCAGCAACACCAGTCAGCGCATCCGGCGCGTCATCGTGAGCATTTTTCCCCTCTTTTTGATAGGTGGTTAATGCCTTATAGAGCTCCGGCCACCTGTGCCGCCAATTGGCAGGGAAATAGATATGGTCCATCACCCAGGTAGCATTTGAAAGGATCCGCGCTTCTTTGTTCTTGTTTTGATAGAAAAAATCAAAAGACGCTTTATTGCTGCTATATTGTTCTTTTAGGATTCGCTGGACACTACGACCAAAACCCCGGCCTCCGTTATTGGATTCAATCCTGGCCAGGTTTACTTTATGTTCATACAGCTTTTTAGCAAGAAGTGGTTCAGTAACCTCCATCGGCTCTTTTGTATAGATCGCGTCCAAGATATACGCCTCTTTGTCCTTTGTTTCGGCATAAATGAAAGACGCCAGGTAATCGGAGCCGGTATCAGCCGTATCGGTGTATGAGCCAATCTTGACGGTATTTGCAGGAAGATCATCATACGTTTTAAACCGGGAATAGAGCCGCCCTTTAATATCAATCGGTTCCTGCTGATAGTTAGCGCTGGCCACTTCAGGGCTCATGGCGCTTGTTTTTTGCTCGTATTCCTTCCGGGTTAGGATTCCATCACAAAGCATGGAGCCATCGTCCTGGACAGCCTTCATGTTGATGTGCTTAACGGAATAACCCAGGTCAGGCAATTCCCTTAAAGCCCGGCCAGCCAGATCGTTCGAATGCCACCGGGTCATGATAATGATGATTTTTCCACCAGTCTCCAAACGAGAGAGCATTGTATTAACGAACCAGGACCAATGCTTCTCCAGGACGTCGGCGTTAAAGGCTTCAATGTCGTTTTTAATCAAGTCGTCCACGATGATCAGGCTGGCTCCGAACCCTGTGGCCGTTCCAGTAGGAGAAGTGGCCAGATAGTTGTTATAACCACCCTCCAGGCTCCAGAGATTCATAGCTGCATCCCCACGCTGGATCCTCGTTGTAGGAAAGATATCCGAATAAACAATTGTCCCTTCGTGGGCCTTTTCTTCCTGGATCGAGTTTCTAACCTGTTTGGAGAAAACAGTAGAAAGAGTTTCGTTATAAGAACCAGTCATGATTTTTTCATTTTTGTTCTTTCCAAAGATCCACTGTGCGAAAAGCCCGGCTGTCCTTGACTTCCCATGCCTTGGAGGAACATTGACCACCAGGACATCATCATCACCAAAATAAAAGTCCTGCATGCTGCCACATAGATCAACCAGGAACTTTCTATCCGGTTTATAGAAGTCCGGAGCCAATGCATGGCAAAAATAAAAGAACTCGCGCTTGGCAAGCTCTATTTTTGCACCCATTTTGATTCTTTCTTGTTTAGTCATCTTCAACCAGCTTCTTTAATTCATCCGTTGTCAGATCAGCGAAAGGATTATTCAGATCAACACCGCCGGATAACTCGGTCTCCTTCTTATCCCTCCAGACGCCAGGCTTTCGATTTTTCAGCCAGAAGATTTGGGCTGTTACATCACCAGCAACATGCTTTGTGGTCTTTTCCACCCTTTTCTTTTTCTTGCCGTCCGTTTCCTCGATGTAGGTTTTTACTTCCTCGTATTCATAACCAAGGGCTCTTTTTAAAAGGGCATTTTCCACCTGACGATCAACAACCTCTTTGCCCCTTTTTAAGGTGTCCGATATGTCCGGATATCTCTTTTTCCATTCATTGAGCGTTGAACGGCTTATGCCAATATTCCCGGCAATTTGTTCATCAGTCAGGCCATCCTTCGCCCATCCTTCAAGTTTCAGTAATCCTTCTTCTGTCAACCATTGATGATATTTACCCCTTCGGCTACTCAATTACATTGCACCTACCTCCAGCCAATAATCACCCCAATTTAACCGCCTTTTGTCCGGTGAACTCTTCCCATCTACGAATGATTACCTCGGCATAGATCGGATCATACTCCATCGTGTGGCAGATACGTCCGGTTTGCTCACAGGCCATTAATGTGGAACCAGAACCGCCAAACGGATCCAGGACACGCTCACCAGGCTGGCTGGAATTTTTAATAGCCCGCGCACAAAGAGAAATAGGCTTCATGGTCGGATGATCGGCATTTCTGCTTGGCCTTTCAATCCTCCAGGTAGTGAACCCCTCGTCCGATCCATCGTGAACAATTTCATAGCTTGGAACCTTCACAACCGTAGAACTAACGCCGTTATTAAACGTCAGCAAGGTATGATCACCTTTAGGAGTAATGGCCAGATCAACCGGATCCTCCATCACAGTGGTTTCCTTCCGGCCTCCGTACCATTTATGAGCCGCTCCAGGCTTCCAACCGTATAGAATTGGCTCATGCTTCCATTGGTAATCCTGCCGCCCCAGGACCAGGGAATTTTTCACCCAAATAATGCATTGCTTCAACAGTAATCCAGAATCCTGGAACGCCTTTCTGAAATTCAGTCCTTCCGAATCCGCATGACAGACATAGATCGGACCGCCCTCTTTCAGAACCGTATACATGGCCACATAAGCGTCATAAAGAAACTTATAGAACTCCGAATCTTCCATGTTGTCATTCTCGATTTTCAAACCGCTGCCACCTTCGTAATCCACGTTATACGGTGGATCCGTAAAGATCATGTCGGCTTGCTCCGAACCCATCAGCCGCAGGACATCATCAATGTTGGTAGAATCCCCAACCATTAAACGATGCCGCCCCAACTGCCAGAGATCCCCGAGTTGAGTAATTGGCTCCTCGATTTGGTCCGCCGTTTCTTCCGGGTCAAAATCATCCTCTTGGACTTCGTTTTCATCCTCGACGAAATACTGCGTCATGAGCTCCTCGATTTCCTCTTCATCAAAACCAGTCAGGGTGACATCAAAAGCACCCGTATCCAATTCCTCGAGTAAATCTTTCAGCTTGTAATTATCCCAATCACCCTCAATTTTATTGAGAGCAATGTTTAATGCTTTTTCTTCATCCTCCGACAGATCCACAACAGACACATCGATCTCGGAGTAGCCCAGGTCTTGTAAAACTTTGAGCCTCTGGTGGCCACCGACGACCACGCCGCTCCGTTTGTTCCAGATCACCGGATCCACATAGCCGAATTCTTGAATGCTGCGCTTCAGTTTTTCGTAATCCGGATCACCAGGCTGAAGATCAATTCTAGGGTTATAATTAGCATGAATTAAATCATTAATTTTCATTTTAACCATTTCCATAATCATAACCTCAACATTCACATTAATATTTTCAACATTAATGACGTTAATAAATACATAAAAGTAATTACAAACAATAATAAAAATACAATCGTTAACATTTTGAAGATAGTTAATGGGAAAATAATGATTAATATTAATATTAAAATTAATGTTGAATGAAAATAAAAAAACCGCCTCGGATTTACCGAAACGGTTGACAGGAGTAGGGAGTAATCAACCCCACCTAGCACATTATTAGACGCTGGACTTAGATCGCTAGGGCAGTTATACGTTTGAAAGGGGAATAACCGCTTAATACCATAATATCACGTTTTTCACTAAATAAACTGCAACAAAACTGCAATAAAAGTGCAAACAAAAAAATGCTCAAGATGAATTCGAGTGTTTACGTATTCTTGATCTTGTCCAGGAGGGCTTCCAACTCTTTTACTTCGTTCCTGTGGCGATCCAACTGCTTGGTTAAATAGGCGTTTTCTAACTCCAGGTGAGTGATCCGGCTCCTCTGTTTTCGATCAATGAGGTAGTACGCCTGTCTCTCTTCCAGCAAGTCGGCCTCCAGGTCTTCCACTTTCGCTTCCAAACTAGCAATCAATGCGTCTTTGCTTTCTACGTTTTTCATTCCAATACCTCCTACCAAAGCCGGAGAACTCCACTTAAGCTAATGGACAGCCTCTCCAGGACTTCATTTCTTAAATTAAAGACAGAGCGTGGAGCATATCCCATGATTTCTGCCAGATCCTCAATCGTTTTCCCTTTGAAATAACGGAGCTCCACAAACTGCCGTTCATTATCGTTCAGATCATCCAGGGCCGCATCGATGCAAGAAACGATCAACTCATAAATACTGATTTTTTCACGAAGGTCCAGCGCGCGCTTTGATTCGATCCGATCAATCGCAAAACGCTCAGTTTTGGAATCAATGACGAACGTGCCCCTAGATCCTTCCTGGATGTCATAACTGGTGGTGATTCCAGGCATGATAAAATCCAACTGCTGCTGTAAATTTTTAATCCCGGTTTTGAAGTTTTTATAATGCCGGAGCAACGACTCAAGCTCTGCGTATTTGTGTTTTTTTTTACTCGTTTTCACCATGTCATGACCACACCCCTCGATAATTTAAGATCATTCATGCCCGTCTATGCCAATTTTTCTCCTGTTGCAAAAGATGAATGTTCATCTCACGCCTGAACGCTTCCATAAAACGCGCCTTTCGTTTTTCACCAAAGCCAAACTCTTTATTCAGAGTGACCAGGACCACATGCTCAATTTCCTCACACATCTGGTTCATTGCCTTATAGACTTGATTCATTGTCATGCGTTTATCAGGACGCTGTGGTTTTCGTTTCTTTTTCTTTTTTGCCACCGCTAAACTCCCCTTTACTTTGATAAGATCGCCGGATCATATTCTTTGTAGTCCGATTCGCCTTTTTTTCTAATGGCCAGGTAAAACACATCAGCTGGAGATGCTCCTACTCTTGCCAGCTTTTCGATAACCTCTCGCTTGTTTCTTACCCACATGGAGTACCCTTTTTCCTTGTCCATATCGTAATATTTCAGCTGCACGATCATCAGAATCTTCCCCTTTTAGATATTCAGACCGAATGACACTACGCTGGTATTTAATTTGATCCATCGTTATCCCTCACTTTTGGAATTTTGTCGCCGCCTAATCGTTTACAGTTAGAACCAAAATGACTGCTGCATTTTTTATACAGAGGACACCTGGAAAAACACACCCACCAGACATCCTCTTTTTTCATCCAATCCGCCCTATCGTCGATTACTACCACCTGCATTGATCAGCCCTCGGTTTCCTTCGGATTCAAAATGCCACTTTTGACAAAGATGTTCCTCCAGGACTGATCCAGCCTTCTTTTTTCCGCGTCCCTTTCTTGTTGTTTCATCCGCTTTTTAATCCACTTTTTGCGCTTTTCTTTGTTCGCCATCTGCTTCACGCTCCAAGCATTTAAGATAATCTAACGGAATGCCCCGGCTGGACTTCACCAGGGAGCAATTCTCTTTAAACCACTTGTAGGGTATTGATTTCCGACCGCCCCTTTTAGCGTTAAGCCACCACTCCAGGACCAGATCAAAGGGAACAAAGTACACCTCGTGATGAATAGCAAATTCTATTAAAAAGAAGGTGACCGCCCCCTGATCCTGCCAGGACTTCAGGAAGTCCATCTGGTGCTGGTGGATGTTGTCTAAAGGGAACCGGGTACGTTCCCTAGTTGTTTTTGCATCATAGGCCAGAGATCGCCCCTGGCTCGTGCCAATAAAATCAACAGTTGATTTTTCTTCATAGAACCCATCCCGGATCCGGCCTTGTACCATGCGTAAAACCTTCACAGGTGTGGCCACCTTCCGTACATCGGCCATGCCTTTAAAGAGATAACAGCGATTGGTGTATTCCACTAGGTTCTCAAATGACATACCTCGATTTCCATGGCCAATTTTCAATAACATTCACCTCAAAATTAATGTTAAAAATAACATTAAAATTAACATTTGTTTTCTTTTATAATTTTCATAACTTCATCAGCGCCATCTTGATCCATTTCATAAACCACGACACTCACATCATTATTTTGACAGTGTTTAGACAGAAAATCTGAAATAGCTTTTTTAAAGGTTTTATCATCTGTTTGTATAACAAACACATTTTCCATAAACGCTTCCCCTTTCCCCTAATAGCCTTCAGCTTGCCTTTGATGATTGATTGTGTTTTTTTCTAAATACTTTCGTTCGATTTCCTCATCAGAGAACCCAAGCATTTCTGCCAGGCCCAGGTACAGACCAAAGGCAATATGCCAGTGCATAGGACCATTCATGATCGAAATGTAGTGCTTGATTATACGGAATTGCCCCTGGAGATCATCCTTCACCAGGATCTCCCGGTAGCCACATTCAAGTGGAACCTGGTAATCATTCCCCAGGCTTAGGAAGAAATGAAGGCCATCCACGTACTCCTCCAGGGCCGCCTCCCGGTTCACTTTCCGGGTTTCCGGCCTTTTCCAGAACTTAAAATACTTTATTTCGTTTTGGAGCTCGGAGATCTCAACGTCCAGAGCGTCCTTTTTATCCTCGGTTAGATCCTTATCAACCGGGATCCCCTGCGTCAAACGGATATTTTGATCCAGAAACGATTGCATTTCAAACAACTTAGGAAAATTCAATTGACTAGGCCCCCATTTCTAATTTGCCAGGCGATGGTTTAACTGCCGCCTATCGCCCACGATTTCCACCAGGTAATCTTTTGTCATTTCCACAATACGAGAGCCAAGGGCCTCGTCTACCTCCAGTAAATCATCCACCAGGAACTCGGACGACACCATGATCGGCTTGTGGTTTAAATATCTGTAATTTACGATGGAGTACATCGTTTTAACTTCAAAGTCAGTAGCGCCACGTTTGAACAGATCATCGATCAACAGCACGTCTACATCTTTCATCCGCTGAGCCTTTTCTTCCAACGCGTCCAGGTTATCTTTAATTTCATCGAACCCTTCACGATAAGGGAAATAATGAACAGAAATTCCATTGTTTAATAGATTATTAGCAACAGCGATCAATAAATGAGTTTTTCCAGCGCCAGGATTCCCCAGGAGAGCGATGCTGTTCTTTCGATCCTTACGAATATCAGGGAATGATTTAAAATATTTCACCGCAGACTTAAAAGCATTTACCACTGGTTCTGGCTTTCCATCTACAATGAAATTCCCAAAACCGAGCCTCCTGAATTCTTCGGTTATTTCAGATGACTTAAACAGCCGCTTTATTTTTCGCTGTTCTTGGCATTCGCAGATCCTGGCGCTGTCATTTGAAGTAAAGATCAGCCCCCGATCCTCACACTTAGGACATTCAAATGAGTCCTTCGGTTGAGATGTCCTCGTCTGCCCATTTTCCTGGTTTGTAGAATTCGCTAGTTTTTCTTCTGCTTTCTTTTTCAGATCCGCCATTACCTCGGCTATGCTTGTAAATCTTTTGGTTTCCTGGTTGACCATTTCGAGCACCTCCACCTTTCAATCGCATTTCTTTTTCAATTTCAAACTGCCGATCTAAGCGTTCCACGTCCTCAAGGGTTTTCACCTTGTTCTGTTCCCACCGCATTAAAATGCGCTCAATATATTTCAGCTTCCTGACGTTTTGCTCCAGGGCCTTCTCAATGGCCCGGATCACTACGTTTTCAGGAAAACGATCCAGCCAGTAATTAAGGACTTCAATATCGATAGGTGACAGCATCGGGTTTACATGTTGCTCGTAATAACGGAATGCTGACCCCTTATCATCATCATTATTAGTATTTGTATACTTAGTATAGTTATTATTTAGTAGTGTCGGGTTTTCCGGATACGGATTTCCCGTATCCGGTTTTCCCGTATCCGGTTTTCCAGGAAACGGTTCGACCGTATCCGGATTTTCAGGATGCGGTGGTCGTTTTGTTTCATGGACCACATAATCTACGTTGCCGAATTTTCCATCTTCCCGGTTTTCTTGCCGGACGACATAACCGGCATCAATCAATTCCTTCATGATTGTGTAGGTAGCATCCCGACCATTTCTGCTGCGGTTTTTCAGATCATTCATATGGAACCGCCAATCGTTAGGAAGCGAAAGCATATAAGCCATTAAACCCTTTGCTTGCCAAGACAAGGTCTTGTCGTTCAGGAAACCTTTATCCAGGACCACATAATTATCTTTTTTATCAATCCGATAAATCGCCAAATCAAACGCCTCCCAGGACAACAGGAGCGAATCCTCCTGGTTCATTTCTTAGCTGACATATTGCACAAAATTCTTCGCATCAACAAAAAGTCGTCCCTTGGGTACAAAATTAAAACCGTACAAATTAAAGAAATCATCATTGGACATTTGAAACCAATCGACAGCCAGATCCCACTTCCAATGCCCTCTGAACCTGCCGTATATCAAACGTTTTTGAGATTCGCTCATCGCAATCCACTCCTTATATTTACGAATAAAGGCCGCCGATCCATCACCTGGCTCCGTTTTGTCATGTTCATAGGAACCCTCAAGAACACGACTGCCTTCTACAGCTACTCCATCAGGAGTTACATAAACAACAGCTTCATCAACTTTGAAATCATTCTCCGGCATACAGGATCCCCTCCCTCGATTCATTCACCTACAAACAATTGGACCAGCACATCCTCCCTGTTTAATCCTTTTTTTCACCAGCAGATACATAACCAGCGCGTATGAGTTTAATCGCCGCCTGGAGCACTTCTCTGGCCTCTGCATTGTCCGTAGAATTTTCATAAACACACAAACTGCGAATGACTTCTTCCGTATGAAGATTAGAACTATAGGAGCGAATCAACAGCCCATTTTCAGTCATAAACATTTCAAGTGGCTGATCAGCGTCCCACCCTTGAGTTTTTCTGATTTCCTTTGGAATAACGATGCGTCCTAATGGATCCAGTTTTCTTACAATACCTAGTGGTTTCATTATCATCCATCCCCTCTCGCTTATAGGACCAGGGAGGGATTAACCCTCCTGGTTTTCCTCTGTCTTTTGTTTTTCGGCGTCTTCTTCCTCAAACGGATCCTCGACCGGTTCTGTAAATTCAGCACCATCAATTACGTTGTCAGCGCCTTCTTCAGGAGTAACATCGATCCGATCACGTTCTTCTTCATCCTCAATGACAGCTTTTTGCATTTCAACGGACAGGATCCCCCACTTGGAAAGCAATGCCTTAATCACCGTTTTGAGTGCCATCGCGTCCCAATCGTTGTCCCAACCGAATCCAGACTTTGAGAACCTCTGCCTGTGCTGTTCGACGTGTTCTTTTTTCCAGTAGACCGTTTTTCTGAATCCATTCAGCAATTCAAAGTAGGCCGCGTAACCAATGACCACATCAGACTCTTTCGCATCAAAATCAATCTCGATCTCCTCAGTTAACGGATTCCATTTTTTTAATTCACCTTCATGAACCGGGATCGCGTTAATATTGCGATACTGGCCAGATCTAAGTGCCAGTTGAATATATCCCTTATATCCAAGCTGGAACTGAGCCTTAGTAGTTTTTGAGTTTTTATCGTAGTAAGGAACGATCCAGGCATACCCCAGGTTTTTATCGATCGGAAGATCCAGGCTTGCCGCGACCATCGCTGAAGAAATAACAGACATCGGCTCCGATTTTTGTAACATTCTTTCGGAGTTATATAGATTGATGATCGAAGTCGTAAATTGTGGTGCTCGTTTTTCCAGGACTTCCTCAAAGCGTTTCTTTATAGCCGGAGAATTGAGTAGAGCCTTAAGGCTCGTACCCTCTCCCGCTGGCGCTGTTTGTTTGCTTCGGTTTGCTATTTGTTTTTTTAAGGTATCGTTTGTCGCCATTTTCATCCCCCTATTTGCTTGATATCGAATCTGCGAGTAATGGACTGTTTCACAACTTTCTGATAGATATCCGGGAATTCACTTTTTAATTTTTTCGTATCTACCCGGTTCGAAATAATCTGCTTCCATTCGGCCCGGTAGTTTTGAACAAAGCCAAAAGTCGCGTCTTTCAATTCGTTTTTAATTTGGTTTTCGATTTCCAGCTTCTCTTTTTTTAAGATTTCTAGTGTTTCCTTTACTTCCAGGAGCCGGTCAATCTTCGGTTTATATTCAGCTTTAAGATCAATGGATTTCTCAGTGTCTGCCTTTGCATATCTCTCTTTCAGGAATTTCTCTGCCGCAGAGGATCCATCCAGGGGAGGTTCTACTTCCGCTAACACGTGATTGTTCCAAAAATCCACCTCAGCCGCAAAGATCATTTCGATCAATTCATCGTCACGCTCAATCTCTTTCCAGATGAACTTCTGGCCGCCGACCAGAACGGCAAAGTAACCTTTTTTATATTCAGGTCCCATAACGCCCAGATAATGCTGAATTTGAACGATATATTCCTCCGGGATCTCTTCACTTTCCCATTCTTTCAAACGATAAGCTGACGCCGTTTTGCACTCCAGAACGGCCTTCTCACCAACCACCATCCGGTCAACGTTTGCTAGGATAAAATCATGTTCAGGGTGCTGAAACATGGCGTTTCTTCTTCTAACTTTCTTACCAGTGCGCTTCTCAAATTCTTTTGCAACCAGATCCTCCAGGAGGGTTCCAAAGTAAGCCGCATCATTGTCTGCAGATTCCGGTGTGATCTGCCCGGTCTTTTCCAGCCATAATTCAAACGGTGTGCGCCATTTATTGAGTCCGAGGACGATGGATGCATCAGATCCACCGATCCCCCTTGTCCGTGCTTGTAGCCATTCCTGCTCGGTCATGTTGGCCGTTTCAACAGCGACAATCGGTTTCACACGACCACCTCCTCATAGAGCGCATTCTGCAGGAGATATTCAGATAAGCAAGTGGTATCGCAAAACAGATCGCCGTCATATCTCACAACTTGTTCACCTTCGTAAATTTCGCCACCGCAATTCTCGCATTCTCCAACTTCTCTGGCCGCTTGTGGATCAGCAAGGCCAACAGCAAATCGATCTAAATTCATCAAAATTCCTCCTTAGTGTTGTTTTAGGAGGACCGACCAACTATAATGTTGGTAGGATCTTTTGTTAGTCGGTCCATCAAAAGCGATACGTTCTAGCCAACGTGTCGCTTTTGTCGTTCCAGCGTCATTTTCAGATCCAGGCGCTGGCTTTTGATGACATTCTTCTCTTTGCAGATAAGCGCTGCTACTTCTGGCTCCCCTGCCCCCTTGAGTAACTCAACCAATTGCACCAGAAAGGATTCGTAGTTGAGCATCTCTTTATAACGCTTTTCGAGAAACACATTCGTCACTTTGGGCAATCATATCACCTCCTTAAAATGACGCGAATCGCGAACATCATCGCAAAAAAAATAATCAACAGGAAAACCCAATGTGTTCGCAATATGTAACGCCTTATATCCTCGCGGCGTTCGGTGACCATTTTCGTAGTTGTACCAGGTAGGTTCGGCAACCCCGACTTTTTCAGCAATTTCAGGAACCGATAAACCTAACCTTTTCCTTATGTCAATTAGCCAATCACGGCGCTTAGCCATAAGATCAACTCCCTTCATGTATGCGAATTGAATAACTTTCTATAACACATTATAATGCTTTTCGCATAATAATCAAGTACTTTCTTCTTTTTTTTACCATTATTTTTGTAGAGTAGTAATGCAGAGCGCATAAGCGATGTTGCTAATTGCGACCTTATCATGAATAATACTAATGACTATAGTCAGTGGAAAACAAGATAAATAGACAAAAAGGAGATGGGGAATAATAATGGACATTGGGAGCAGACTCCGCAAAATGCGGAAAAAAAGAGGATATACGCTCCAGGACATGGCAGATCATCTAGGTATCGCTAGATCAACATACGCAGGATACGAAAGCAATTACAGACAACCACCTCTGGAAATGCTCCATGATGCTGCAGAAAAACTGAAAACAAGTGCAGATTACTTGATCGGCTTAACGGACAATCCATATCCGAAAGAGCCAACGAAAAATGCCAGGGAACTATTAGCAGATAAAGAATTACATTGGGATGGTGTTCCACTCTCTGACGAGGAACTGAAGCCGATCCGCGACTTGCTGGAGTTAGTAGTCAAAGAGCGACTTCCTCAAAAAATAAAAGAAAAAAAAGAAAAAGGTGAGAGCGAGAAAGCCTAAGCCCCCCGCTCCCCTTTTTCCCTGGTTAGATTATTATAATGATTTACGATTAAATCCTTCTCTTCTGCTGTAATTAAACCGTACACATACAGAACATTCACACATCCGTGTACATTCGAAAGATCTAATCCCCGACTACTAAAAGCACCACAGGGTGAATGATTCATAAAATGAGTAAGCACTTCCAAAAAAAGATCACGACTTGACCATTTTTCTTCTTGAGCGCCATCTGACTCAAGAAGGGTTCTGTTCTTATGAAGATCTAGTATACTCCCGCTCATATGCCTCCTCCTTTATACTCACTGACGGGAACATTCGTTCTATTTATGTAATAATTGTAACATAATGATTTCCTTAAACATACCCAATGATTTAACTTTATACAATCAAATTTAAGCAAATTTGCCATTTTGTTAAAATATCATGCAAAAACGGTAAAAAGAGACTATTTTCATCAAAATGAAAGATAGTCTCTTTTAATCATTGGAAGCCAAGAGGCAACATCCTATTTTTTATTTTGAACTTCTTCATATTTCTGATCAATGTAATCAAGGATTACATCTTTCATTGTTCGATCAGTCAAAACAGCGATTTCTTTTAATTTACGCTTGTATCCTGGTTCCGCTTCGATGACGATCCGTTCAAAAACCGACATAAAAAACTCCCTCCCTAATTTGTTTCAAAATAAGCGCTGTCAAGTAAATGGTAGGTCACTTCGCCCACATCTCCATCAAAGGCATCAGTAACACCCCATACCTCTTTCACCTTTGTACCGTTGATATGATGGTCCAGATCATGCAGGATTCGGTGAACATAGTGTAAGGCATCCTCATCCTTTTTCATGAAGGCCAACTCCAGGAGCGCCTCAGCATTTTTTAAATCATTATCCATTTTGCTCGGTTCAACAAAATCATGTAGATCCAGGAGATAATCCGCCATTTCAGCTGGATCCAGGGTATCCCAAAGTATTTGTTCACCTTTTTCCCATCCTAAAAGTTGATTATAATAATCATGCAGCTTTTTCAGTTTTCCTTTGCCATCTACTTCATAACCAGACTTCCAGACAACATTTTTGTCATACTCTTCTATTTCTGGCAAGGGAGGACGGACATCCGACTGCGGCCAGTTAAGGTAATCTTTTACCCACTCAGCCCCCGCCGGAGCGTCCGCTGGTTCAATCTCTGGTTCTGTTCCATCCAGCAAGGAATTCGCTTCAGCTTGAATCTTTGCCTCAGCAGAAATATCACTCGTAAATTTATAAACACCTACACCGATCAAAGCCGCCAGAGCGACCGCCCCGGCGACCACCAGACTATTTAATTTGGGCATCGATTTTCTTTCCTCCCTTTTATATATCACTTGATGTAGAAGCCCCGCAATGCAAGCAATAAAAAATCTTCAAAGTGTACTTTTCCCCGGTCCAATCATCCCACTTTATAGTTTCATAACTATCCATGCGACTCGATCCACATTTAACGCATTTTTTCATGTATCTCTCCACCCTTAAAATCATTTTGTGTAACATTTTAACATTCATAAGAAACATTTTGTAATAATTAACAGAATTTATATAATGGATAAGAAGATCCATTTTTACGCATGCTTACGGATTTTTAATTCCCAATACCCCATACCAACATAGCTGCCACTTTTAAAAGCATCGACGATCATCCCATTATTGGCCGCCGTATCGATCACTCCGCGAGCAACCTCCAAAGATTTGCAAGACACCCGGCCATTTTTCTTCAACATTTCCAACTTTCTATTGATCAGCGTTTCAGTTACCATGTAGACAACCCCCTGTTTTGTATTGGGATCCTGGAGAGCGCCAGGATCCATTTTATTATCGTTAATTTTAATGTTAATGCTAATATTAAAGGTCACCATTCCAAGCTTTCAATTATTCGTATTGATGAAAATGTATACTGGAGCCGTCGAAGTTTTTTGCAGTAAACCCATGTTTGTCCGCTAACCATTTCGGCATTTTGACTCTATATTCGGTATGCCCATCAAGTTCCCTCTTTTCTGCTTTAACCTGCGATTTTGGTAACCAAACGCCTTCCCCATCGAAGTAAGCCAAGAAAGCATTCTCTGTGATTCTTCCAATAGCATGCGGATATACGATCACTTGAGCCATTTTTTATTCTCCCCTCATTATTAATTTTATTATTAATATTAATATTAATTAGCAGGCCGGAGAACCGGCCCTTTTTTAAAGATCCAGGAATTCAGCAGGAGTCCACATTCTAAGCGTTGGGAACTTCCCAACCTCCACCCAGTATTCATACCCTTGATCTTCATCTCCCCGGCAGTCCAGGATCACCGCTGCCTTGCCGCGTGTCTTTTTTGATAGTCCAGGTAAATCTTTAAAACGTGTCTTAACCCTAACTTTTTCCATTTTTATTTTCCCCTTTCCTTTGAACTGTCTGTATATTAACGTACTATCACCACACATACAAGTAGTATTTACAATAAAATTAACTATTTTTTTAACATAAAAATTAACAATAAAATTAATAAAAATACTAATCGAACAAAAAACAAACTGAATATTTTACGTTTGAAATGTATAGATTAGTATATACTTTTAATTGAAGGAGTGGTAAAATGAATGCGAACAATGAAAAAGAGGTGTTCCAATTGACTGCAAAAGTCCAAAAGTGGGGAAACAGTTTGGGCGTTCGCATCCCTCAAAAGATAGCAAACAAAATCGGATTTTTCGATGGATCAGAAATTAAAATGATTGTTGAGGATCAAGCTGTTATTTTGAAAAGAGCATCGGAAAAGCCAACGCTTGAAGAACTGCTGTCCGGAATAACAGAAGAAAATAGACATGATGAAATTGAATTCGGAACAGCAGGAAGTGAATTGATATGATGTTTCCTAAACGTGGTGATTTGGTTTACTTGAATTTCAATCCCCAGGCCGGCCATGAACAGGCAGGAAAGCGTCCTGCCTTGGTCATATCGCCTGAACCTTTCAATAGAGCAACAGGATTTGCAGTCGTTTGTCCAATTACCGGACAAGTAAAAGGTTATCCGTTTGAAATCGTTTTACCAGATGGGCTGCCGATCTATGGAGCGATACTGACAGATCAGATCAAAAGCCTTGATTGGAGAGCAAGGGGTTTAACGATAGAAGGAGAAGCGCCACAGAAGATCGTCCAGGAATGCCTGGACAAAATACATACCTTTTTGACATGACCGATTTTTCTAATTTTAGTTATTGCTACCATTTTTTAAATAGAGTATAGTTATAGACAAAGAGAAAAGCCGGTGCGCCAACACCGACTTTCCAAGGGAATCAAAACCAATTAAATAACCAAAAACTCTACCCGGAGTTTGGTTTAAACATTATTTTGTTACTGCTATTATACCCGAAAAAGGGTGTAATATGCAATAACAGAATCCATTCGGTTTTGGTTCCCTTCAAAATAAGATATTTTGGAGGGATTTTTTATGCAAATCGCATCAGCCGACTACAACGCTATGAAACAACTAAAAACATTTGAAAATAAGGAAGAACTCAATAACGCCATACGCTCGTTCCTTTACCATCACAAGCACGAACTCATGCCAGCTGCAGCATTAACACTAAAAACTATATCGCGATTCGCAATCAAGATTCCAGGCGTCTGCTGGACTAAAATAGCAACATTGGCCGATTTGGTAGGAAAGGCAGCCAGAACGATCCACCGAGCGCTTAAGCAGCTGGAGGAACTAGGAGCCATTAAGCGCCTTAAGACCATCAGAAAAAAAGGTGGATACGGCCACACGGTGATAGTGATAAACAAGCAACCTGACCTTTCTCTCCCAGAGCATGTCACATCGGATGTCACACCGGAAATGTCACATCGGGAAGAACCGACAAAAGCAGACATACCAACGGACGAGCCGCCAAAAAATGAACACGAAACTAAGATCTTTAAAACTAAATCTTTTAGAGAAAAGAATAATAACGATATACGTAAGCCGGATCCTGAAAAAATAGAAATGGATAAATCATTTGTTGACAAGCGAGTACCAAAAGAATTCGTAGATCTAGCAAAGTACGGATTCAACGCAATCGAGATTGATAACCTGTGGAACCGGGTGCGCATCGCCAAAGAGAAAATCAACTATACACTCACAAATGAAACAGCCATCGCCATTGATGCCCTTAAGCAAACCATCAAGCAATATAAGAAAAGAGCCATTCGTAAGGACATCGGAGCTTATTTTTACACAACGGTAAAGAACATGCTGCAAAATGACCAGGATGAATATGAGAGAGAGTTGGCCGCGGAACAAAGACGCCAGGCCATTAGACAGAATAACAGCATTTTATTTTATGACTGGCTAAACGAATAGGAGTGGGGAAAATGACAAGAGTAATCGCTGTTAGCACCAACAAGGGTGGCGTATTAAAAACGTCGATCACCACAAACCTGGCCGGAGTGTATTCTCTTGAGGGGAAAAAGGTTTTGATCATCGATACGGACAACCAGGGGAATGCTGCGCTTTCTTTCGGATTGAATCCGGACAATTTCGACAGCACGATCTATGACGTTTTAGTGGATGGTCTGCCGCCGAACCAGGCCATTGTCAACGCATATGAAAATATAGATCTTATGCCATGCAACGATGATATGGCTTTCTTTGAGTTTGACATTTTGACCAAGATCAACCAGTACCCTCAACCGTTCCAGTTAATGAGAAAGCACCTGGAGCCGATTCTAAGCAATTACGATGTGGTCTTGATTGATACCCCTCCTAACCTTGGGTTAACCCAGGGCAACGTCTTAAGCTTTGCTGACCACGTGCTAATCCCGTTTCAGCCAGAAAGCTACAGCATGCGATCATTGGTAAAAATTTTAAAGGCCATCGATGATTTTAAAGAACGTTTCAATCAGGGCCTAAGTGTGCTAGGAGTAGTAGCCACTTTGGTGGATCGCCGCACCTATCTCCATAGCCAGATCCTGCAGGAGTGTCGCGCGTATTGCATAAACAATGGCATAACCCTCTTTGATACAATTATACCGAGGACAGTGCGGTTTGCTTCGAGTGTCGCGATGGATGGACTACCTGCTACACTTACGGACCGGAACAACCCGCTTATAGCCTCTTACTTTGAATTGGCAAAGGAGATGGACGCTGATGGCTAGAAAGAAAAGAACGATCGCAGGTTTTGATGACGTCGCTAATCGCAACATTAATGATAGCGATGACGATAAAATTAATATTAATAATAACACCAATGTTAACGATAATTTAAGTGATAAAGAAAACGATAATATTGATCCGCTTGATCAGGTTCTCAAGGAAAACAAAAAGAAAGACAAAACGCATATCTTAAAAGGAATTTATTTTGAAAAAGAAGTTGCCGCTGCCATTGACCGACTCGGCCGACAAGGTGGAAGAGGAATCAAATCACAGATCGTGAATGAAGCTGTAAAGAAAGTATTCAAAGAAAAAGGCTGGATGGAATGACAAACGAATCCGCAAAAACAAGTGTTCCCGCTCTGAAATGGCCAGGATTTGATTTTTTCAACCAGTCGATACCTATTGGTCATGAAAACGTAAAAACCCCTAAAATCGCGTGTAAACGACTTTTAAGGCGATAAAAAAGTTTTTAATCAAAAAAATGTGTTAAAATAACAACCATTGTGGTAAACTAGTAATGAAAACAAGATCGTGCTAAAACACGATACGCTATCCAATTGGAATAAGAAAAACTCCGGGAAATGGTCAGCCCGGAGTTTTTTCATGTTTAAAATAAAAAAGATTGCATATAATAAAAGCACCGAAAGCCAACAGCAACATCCCCGGTTCTGAGTGAAGGGTACGGTAAGGCGATGGTCAGTCGCCCCAGGATGAAACCGCCTGGCTTCGGTGCATAGATGCAATCAGCTGTTAATCGTTACGATTGAACAGCCAAAACAAGATCCTAATTGTGCCAAGAACACGCAATGCATAGTCCCAAGCTGTCGCCAGCTTGGACTTTTGCTTTTTCTCTTCGCTATCCAATTGGTTCCCTCCCTTCACAGGACGAACCGACCGCAATCTATATTTTAACAGAAAAATCCGGGTTGCCCCGGAAAATCTCACTATATATTGATTTTATTTCATACTTTCTTCCATTCTGTCATTTCCTCTCGGCTCAGATCATGCCCAGAGGTTTTTTTATGCCACAATTCAGCCATCAGATTATAAACTGTCCACATGCCCATTCCCCCCTTTCCTTTTAGGTTAGTAAAATATTATTCAAAAGGAGAACAAAAATAGTCAAAATACCGAAATTAGTACGCAAAAAGAATAATTCACATTGCCAACAGGGTTATCCACAGGTTTTTATACATCAGCGCGACACCGCTGTGAAGAACATAAGCGACATAAGATAGATTATCGGTAGCAAAAAAAATCCCAGGCGTAAAACCATTGGTACGCCTGGTGATTGATGTAATTTAAAAGTCAGTGTCTCATTTAGCGACAAACTTAAATTTTGTGTAAAGTCGCAGAACGAATACTCTAATTATTTTATCGTGTCTAATTCCGTCATGGAATCTACTGCATCTACTTTTTCGCCATTGGCATAGTGAGAATAACCTTTAAGATTTCCTTCTTTATTATTTAGTATAATATCCAGATCGTTAAGAATGTATAGAACGTACTTAATGGATGTATCTAATCTATTAATGGATTCCTTCGGTACGTCTTGACCAGAATTTATTGCATCGATTTTTTTAGTGTATTCTTCCTCGATGATTAAAGATAACCTTCCCAAGTTTTTAAAATCTTTACTAAGACTATCGTCAACTTCACCGGTTAATTCAGACAAAGAAGTAGCCAAAGCCATTGATTCCAAGTATTGGTTATATTCTTTATCATGGCCGCTTTCCTTCGATTTATCTGAAACGTCTTCCCTCATCGTTTTATTAAATGTAGAAACAAGCTCTTTTATATCCTTATTGACTTCTTTTTTGACTGTTTCATCAATTTTTAATTTTGGTTGTTGTTCTTTTACCGGAGAGCAACCACTTATAAAAACGAGAAAAATAGAGCTAAAAATGATAAAGTGTTTTTTCAAAATTGTCACCACCGATCTATTTATAGCTTAAAATAGATTCGGAAAAAATTCCATATAAAATAAAAAACCGGACCTACAAAAAGGCCAGGTTTTAATTGAACCATAATCCCTTAACTGTAGCATGTATTACACTATTCGCTTGTTATCGCCTTACTAAGAATGGACCGGAACGATTAATATAAGTTTTTCCACAGTTGCGGCAACCTATGTTGATATATACGGTAATTCGATAGTTACCAGCTGGTTTTCCCTTTAACATGAAACGTTTAGTTGGAATGCTTCGCTTAAAATGTCCCGTCCACTGTTGCATTGTCAACCAAACACGTCCATTGTAGCGTTCAATAACTAGATTGTAGTAGTATGTGTACGTAAAACTCTGTTCAATACACCATCCACTTATATCTACAGACGTTGCTCTCGCAGAATAAACATTTGCATCTGTAGCAAAAATTACCTCAGCAAGGTACCTACCACTAGGGGAATATTTCAACATAGTTTCAGCCATAAAAAAACGACTCCTTTTTATTTTTTTGAAAAAAGTCTTCCTAGAAGGAAGCTCTAGGCTATTAAACCAAGTTACATACTTGCTTACTCTCTCCACGAGGGCCGTACTAACTTATAACGGCCCCTGTACTTGGCGCGGCATAAATGTTTACTTTTCCAAAATCAGAGGTTTGGATTGTGTAAACATCTTTTTGAGGATTGGCCAGTATGTCGTACGTGAGTCCGCCAAACTTAGCCGGATTTAAAAATCCTTTTTCATTGCCTTTTCGCGGCGCTTTGTTCAGTGGATAAACTCGCCAACTAGATGCGGATGCGGGTAGATAGAGTTTCTTCTTGGATGACCCGCCGCCCGGCAACTTTATCGTTTGTCCAATTCGAATCAAATTTGCATTTTTAATGCCGTTAAGGTTTTGGAGCACTTTGATAGTAGTACCGTATTTTTTAGCTATGCCACTGAGAGTGTCTCCTTTTTTAACCTTATAAGTCTTGGTGCGAGATGAAACAGATGTACCAATAAATTTCAATGGGTCCACTGCATTTGTTTTATTGATGTTCCACCGGCCACGGTGAACCTCAAAATGCAAATGCTGGCCTGTACTATGGCCGGTATTTCCCATGATCCCGATGATTTGACCGCGCTTCACCTTTTGACCGACACTCACCCTGCGAGATCCAGCACGCATATGAGCATAAACCGTTTCCCAGGTTTGACCGTTGATGGAATGAACGATCATCACGCATTCACCGTAGCTGGCAGAGCGATAGGAGCGAGAAACAGTCCCATCAGCCGCTGCAAAAACCTGGTGGGTTCCTGGATCCGCTATATCCAGTCCATGATGATCCCGGCGATGGCTTGGTCTAAAATGAGACGTGATGCGCTTTGTAGTGGTAGGCCACAAAAACATTGACTTCACCCCCTTTCAATAAAAAAGAGCAATGTATGAACGTTACTCCTTTTCAACGATGTTTTTCCCACTCGAATATAAACCAACTGCTGCTAATCCAAGAGCTATTCCGACGAGAGTTGCCGCCGCAAGATTGTCAGGATGTACGTAAACAATACCTGCCAGGATTCCAAGTATTAAAGACACAACAGGCGAGTACTTTTTAGGCATCCCTAAACTTTTTCCGATTTCAACTAACCCCAAAATAATAGGAATTAAAACAATTCCATACGCTTCAAGTTCAAACATCAGATTCACCCCCTTTCAAGTAAATAAAAAACGATTACCTTTTAACCGGCAATCGTTCTTTAACTTCTTTAAGTTCTTTTGTAATATCGTCATATTTCTCTGTCATGGCTTGTAAAAGATCTTGATACTTTATTTCTCGCCCTTCACTGTTTTTTAATTGGTACCAAAAAAGCCACACAAAAAGGACCGCGAACGGCCCTTGTGCAAGAAAATAATTTGTTATATTTGCCATATCAAAAGTATCCACCAGCACACCTACTTTCATTTTAAATCAGGGAGATAATTAAATATCAAGGGATCTTCTTGTCCCATTGTCCACATCGCTACCCCTCTACATCCGTATTTATAAAGCATTTTAATTGTTTCCACAAAACCGATAAAATCGCTGTTATATGCAACCGAAAATCCTTGAGCATCTCCCACAAAAAACTTGGTAAACCAAATACCAGCATCGACCATTCGAACCCTGATATTCTTTTGCCCCGTCCAGGACTGAACCTTAGCAAGCGGCAGGTTGTTGTAATCTTCATCCCACTCAGTACCCTTTGGCTCGGTTTCTCCAATATCAACACCTGAATAGGTTAAATATCCAAAATCGTCATAAGGAATACGATTATTATTTTTATCGAATCTTTCAACTTCACCATATTTGTGGACTTGACCATGAATTTCAACTTCCAATTTTTCTAAGGGTTCATAACGGTCCGTGGTAGATACATTAAAGAGGGATAAAACAACTGTCCCGCTTTCAACATAAACACCGTGTGCGCTTTTGGAAGCAGCATTGGAAAGGCTTATACCTTTTAAATATTCTTGCCTACCTACACGGATATAAGCCTTATTATTGTGAACCGTGGCATAAACGCTAACTGTTTGGCCTTTTAAACTGATCAGCGAATCCGACATCCAGGCCGAGGCGATTTCCTCAAACCCGCCTTTGCCATCCTCGTAAGCCAAAACGACCTTATTTTGTCGATAATCTAACAATGCCAAATAACCTTTTTTGGCGTTGCCTTCTTCATCGGCACAAAGCCTTATCCCTGCTTTAGGATAGGTACCGCTGACAGCAATATCCGCCCGCACTTCAACATTACAGGAAAGCGGATGATACAAAACTAATTGATTGGACGTTCCAGCATTTGCACCTGATTTAACCCGACCATCATTTTGTAAAATCCAGTCTCCATTGCTAAATCCAATTTTTCTAATTCCTTGATCATCGGTACAGGCATAGGCCTTTTCTTTTTCATAGTAAACTTTATTGCTACCCGATTCCCAATGATCTTGAATCCGCATGTAATAAGGCAGCGATATTATATTAAATTTATCAGGTTCCTCATTACTCAAATGGTGGCTAAAAATATCTTCAAAAATAATGGCCGGTCTCGGTGGTCTCCTTAATAGTTCTCCTGTTAATACCATTTCCTTGGGTATTTCCGTCTTGACAGGTTTTCCATTACTATTACGCTTGTAATATGGAGCTAAATAGCTGGCAAATTCGACAGTCCCGCCTTTAAAGTTTTGATCAAAATCCTCACAGACAACAAATCCCCAAATATATCCCGTACTCGGGCCGATTGTAATTGTATTTGATGTACTAAAATTAAATGTTCCTACTTCTAACCATGCATATTGATCAACATAAAACGGCCACCAATCTTCAAGTTTATTTCCCCCAATAGTAAAATTACTGCCATTCAGGGAACAATTAATCTGGTTATTTGTGAATGTATTGAAGTGGACAAGTGCTATTAACTTGTATTTTCCAGCTTGTTCTAAACCAAAATCAAACCTAATTAAACCATTTTTACCACTATCATCTGAAGCGGGCACGCAGGATTCGGTATTTTCATCGTATTGGTAACGTGCCTTATTTGCTCGATAGGCCCCTGGAAAATGATAGGTTTTTCCCAAATATTTTTCCGGGATTTCTATTCCATTGCTGGAATAGAGAGCATCAACGTGGCCGCTGTGTTTAAGTTTATTTGCAACACTTTTGATGCCCGTGAATATGGGCTGTTGGCTTTTAAAATAGCTAGTTATCAGATCTTGACCAGCAAAAGATGTTTTATTTATACGCCCTTCAACTGGTTTAGCGTATTCCACTAAAAATTTATCATACAGATGGGGGTACGTAACCTGATAGCCCGAACCGGCATCATTAAAACCCGTAATCGGCAACCAAGACTGGTCATGCCAAATCCATTTCCCTTGATCCTGTTCGCCATGGTTATGGACATACATACCATTTTGCCACATCACCAATTGATGATAAGTAACTGCATTCCCAGGCTGTTGTGCATCTAAACCCCATCTTCTACCGTATCCAGCGTTTCCAATCCAGGTTTTTTCAGTTGGTAAGGAATCCTTAACATGTTCTAATACATCTTTCAACCACCATAATGGTGTAGAAGGACCTGGAGCCGAATAAGCATAGGTAAAATCATATGTCATAAGTTGAAATTCATCAATTGCTTGGTTTCCGTTTTTATCCCTAACAGCAGCAAGCGTTTTATAATCATGCCATCCGTAATAGTGTGGGTTAAAATCACCTGTCATGGCATACATATTGACCCTTAGTTTCATCCCTAAAGGTATGCAGACTTCATCTTTAATTCTTTTTAAAAAATTTGCATAAACAGTCCAATCATTTCCATCTGCATAACCCTCGACTCCTTTACTCGGGTCCTCTCTAAGATAGTAAATAGGCTCACCGTCTTGTAACGTGTAAGTTTTTTCAAAGTCAATTTCGATTGTAACGACATTCGGCCAACGCTCCCGGTATAATTCAGCGATCTTTTTTACTTGTCGGATAAACGTATTTTGCACTGTCTCCCTATTCAAATGTAAAATTCGATCAACCTTTTGTCCAAAACAGATAAACTGCAAGGCATATTCAATATCGGGATAGTTTTCCATCAGATATTGTAATGAAGTCGGAACCCAACTTTGAATGGCTGTTTCATCAGCATTTAAAACGGGATAACCATCCTCCCATTTCCTGTCATTATTATTGTTGGATATTCTAAAGTTATAAATGGTTCCGTCAATCCAGACACCAAATTCGTGCATTCCAAATGATGTAATTTTATCATGATACATTTCATACATATGGAAAAAATTTCGGTTTGTATCTCCCCACGTTTTGATTCCGTCAGGATCAACTATTTTCCATTCTCCATCAATTTTTTGAATGTACCTGTCAAATACAAGGCTTGAAGGTACATTCAGTGACCAACTCATGAATTTCATATTTTACTCACGCCCCAAGTCCACTGCTTGAACTCCGCTATTCCATGGAAGCCAATTCCCGCATCAACCATATAGATTAAATTGCCTGTTTGCTCTTTTTTCATAAATTGAATATTTATTCTTGTGGCACCTACCGGGAGCAACATAAACCTTTGTCGATTTCTATAATAGACGGGTTTAATTCCGTCATAATCGCTTGACTGGCCAACATTAAATTTTTGCACACCCAAGCCAATGACTTTTCCATTTACACTTGCTCTTTGTTTAGCGGCACTCAGTATGATTTCATCACCTATTTTCCCCCCGGGGAAACAAAATTCCCTTGTATAACGGTAATTGAGTGGGTTTTTTTCAAGCGTTTCATCTGTGTATGTTCTGTCATACTGATTTTCAATAAAACCACCATAAAAGGACGTAATTCTAAGGAAATCATAATCATTTTTTGGATATAGCGTTAAATCCAGCCCTGTTGTTAAAATAGGAATTCTGTAATCCTCATGGTAAACATTTGGTATCGTGATCGTTTCGAATCCTCTACCCATAACATTAAAAAAACGTTCTTCCAAATGGAAAAATGTTTGCGGCTGATCCCCTAAATAAACATTTTCATATGTTGTTGCATTATGGGATTCATCAATATTAAATCTTGTCAATTCCAAAATGTCTTGAGTAGCAGGAATTTCACCAGTTGCCTGCATTCCTTCTTGCAATTGAATATCCGTTATTCTGATATTGCCTTTGTCAACATTTTCCGCACTTATATTTAATTCAATGCTTTTTACTTTTTTTGAGCTGTAATGCTTAAAAGTGGTTAAATATCGGGTAAATTCATCTTTATCCATCATGTGACCACCTGATTTCAGTTGGGTGGTAAACCCAAACAGTTGAGATTCTACCGCCCTGTAGCATGAAATCAGTAATATTGGCAGTGCCTTTTTGAACATCATCAATTACCAAAGCAACTTCAATTGATTCAACGCCTTTACTTGGATTTTGCACTTTGATTGTCTTATTATATTCCGAAAAAAATATCATTAACTTTCACCTTCAATCAGAGGGATAAAGACGGGATCATCTTCTGTACCATCTTCATATTTGATAGTTACATATACCCCAACTTTCCCATTAGGTCCAAGTTGGATATTATCCGTACTGGCTCTAAAACTGATAGAGTATTCATCACGATGAGATGGATAAACAACCTGCTTTAGCTCTTTTTTTCTCCCCGGTTCCCCCACTGCTTTAAAGGAAGAGTTGCCGCTATACCCATTCATTGGATCAATTTCCCATCCTGTATTCTGCCAATAAGAAAAACCGTCGTCAGCCCTTGAGTTTAAAAGCAAGTTGAAAACACTCAAATTCAGCATGTCGTCACGTTGGACAGCATCCTCAGATTGTAAAAAGCTGTCTCCTTCCTGAATCCCTGTTAGGAGGCTACTCATTGTAGGCCTGGGATTTTCTAGCTCAATTTCAGTGTCCCAAGGTCTTTTTACGTTATAGCGCCATTTCATGATACGTTTACGTTCATTCAGATCAAGTTCAGTGTCGTACACCCATACACTATCACCAAGATTAAAGCTTTCATGACTTAATCCTGTCAACGCTGATAAATCCGCTAATTTAATAATGTATGAGCCTACTGGCTTACTTAAAACGTCAAGGGCGTACAATCCCCTTTCATACAAGTGGTATGGGTTTGTGAAGCGTTCGTCTTTTGTCACTCGAACGTACTTTTCTTTCGTATATTGATAGTTTTCGATATACTCTAATCCTTTAGGATGGGCATCTTTAATAGAAAGATTTTCTTTGCCGTACAAATAAAGTTTTGTGGTCAATTCCTCTGTACTGTATTCAGCATCAATCTCTTCCATGTTTTTTCGATATACGATTGAAGCACCTGAATCTTTTCCGATAGGTTTTATAAAATGAACTAAATTATTAGCTGTATCAAAGTCTAGTTCACCATCAAAGACTTTAGGAAGCTCACGTAAAGCCTTTATACGATTAACGAAACTTTCTTCCAAGTCAAGGTTCCGTCTTTGATCGATTTCAACCCTTCCAACGTTCCAGTCAGTTTCATCTAACATGTCATATAACATTTCTGCCGGAGTAGCATTTTCCCACTTCCAAACTTTCATAGGTTCGGAACGTTGCAGATCATACCAAGTGGCTTCACAATAGACTTGTATTTCAAAAGTGCTTGCTGAACGGATTTTATTAATACGCCGAACGATATAACGTTTGTCTGCTATTTGGACATAATTTTCATTCTGAATATATTCTTTTTTTGGATCAGTAAAGGGTAAGCTGAAGGTTAGTGTATCAATGCTGTTGATTTCCTGCTCCAAAATAGGTTCGTCTGCATTCTCTAATACTCCCAACCTTTCACCTTTTCTGTTAAAAACCATCAATTGGGCCCTGGCTAGGGGAATACGTTCTTTATCTGCGCTGAATGATCGACTATTGTATTTTACTTTTTCCAGTTGATTGTATATTTCTGATTGGTTATATTTCAGCATCATTTATTCCCTCATTCCGTTACAAGCCAAGGAGAACAATAATACGTCCTTTTAAAAGGTTCGATACCGCTAGGAAATGTACTCGGCATGTTTCCAAATGGAATGTTAGTTGCACGATAACCGCCCGCTGTTGTATGAGGATTAGGTCTTTCTGCTAATTCCCTTATGAATGTTTCAGCATTAAACCTGTTTATTTGGATGACGCTTCCTTCTTCCAATCCATTCCAGTTAGCGTTGTTTCCATCATGACGAGCAATCCAGTATAGACCTGGGGGAATAGTTTCATCTATTTCCGCGTATCCCCATTTTTCTGGTTCAACAGTAATAATGGGGCTTTGAAAAATTAATTCCCCCGGATATAGATGGCCGTTATCTTTATACAAACCGATACGGACCCTCGCATTAGTCCCTGAACCTAGCATAATGCCTGCGCGTTTAAACGTGGTTTGAACCGATAATGGGAACGGAAAGGCGTCTAATGTATTTGCATATACAAGAACCCTGAATGCAGGATAATGAGTGAATGGATTATAAACAAGTGTTCCATCTTCTCCCCTGATCACAGGATGGTAGTCACGCCTTTGATGGGATAAATATGTGCCGGGTAAAAAAAAATACGGAGCCACACCGCCCAAAATGTTATAATTATCGGGAAGTTCGCCCCCGCCGCCGCCAATATTTTCAATTTCATCCCTTATTTCACTTATTTCAGCATTAATATCATTAATCGTTTTGGACTCACTAACAATATGCGTAAAGTCTGCTGTGATAACATCATTTGCGCTCTGCTGTCTTTCAAATACAACAACACCATAGGCAGGTTGAATTATATATTCGTTGGCGGGTATTTCTTGGCCGTTTCTATAAACAATAGGCGCAGGATTGTTTAACCAGTTTCTTACACTTCCCTCATAAATTCTGTAGCGCAAAGCAGGATCATCCTGATCTATTACTGGCCTCAACCTGTGATTGGTAGCCGTGGCCACTTGTAAATTTAAAACTTCTTGCAGCTTATTTATATCATGTTGTAATCCTGAAATGTGAGCAGACAGTATAGATTCGCTGGATAAGTCCTTGTAAGGTGTTTTGGCCACTTTTTTCACGCCCCCTTATGTCCATCTGCTTTTTGAATGAACCTTTATTTCTGAAACTGTTGCATCACCAACAGTAGCCACTTTTATATTGTTGCTTCCCATTTCAAAATAGGGAAAGGTCATTGAATCAATATCATTATTTGCTGAACGCTTTTTCCCATCAGTTTGCAAGATATACGATGTGATATATTTGCTGTCAAAGACTAATATTTCACCGCTGGATAGTTTCCCGTCAAAAGTGATTTTTGCATTGTCGGTTTCTACAGTGATAGCTCCCAAAGCATTTGTGCCTTTGATTTCAATGATTGGCAATGATTCTGTATTTCCTTTATTTCGGACAATGGAATAGGTTCCAGGAGCTTTGAATGTGAAAATTTCATCCTCAATTGCATAATAAAAAGGATCCGGACAAAAGAAGTTTAAATCACCTTGCCCAATTGATAAAACTTCTTCCATTTCGGTTGTATCTTGAATAATTCCTTCAATGAACATATTCGGCTCGTCACTAAACACAATCGGCTTAGGCTCACGCTTATTCAACTTACCTGATAGAAAACGAATCCTTTCACGATAATTTATGGCTGTCTCTTCTATTACCGTAATTGATACAGGAAGAATGATAGGCTCATGCTGTTTTTGGAAGAAATATGCTCCATCACGCCCCAAAATAGTTTTAGTTGCCAAGGACTGAGGGGGAAGTATTGGCCGTTTAATGTCGTTTACGGTTAAATACGGACTAAAGTTAAAATTATCGTAGTTTAACATTTAAAAACCCCCTTCTGCCCTTGTCCTGTCACTTCTTTTCCTTCCGAGTTCCCTGTCCATATAAGGTGCTGTTACTCTTGCAATTTCCCTACCTTCTAAAACGACTGGAATAATGATTTCTTTCGAGCCGCCACCGCTTACCGGCTCCATAAAGTCGGAGTTATCCTGATAAAGTTGTGAATGCGATCTGCCAGCTTCCCTGGCATATCTCATGCTGACATCATGAGGGATCACCTGGGTGCCGGATGGGAGCATGACCAGCTCACCCCGGCCACCCTCGTTGATTCTTGCGAATCCTCCTGCCCAATCATCCGTCCCCCTGGCAAGTTGAGGAATCTTGGAAATGCTGACACCAGGAATCTTGTTGATTAAACCAATGGCTGCGTTTATTCCTTCGATAACGCCATTTACAAATCCCTTCACCTGGCTAACAAGCGTCTCAACTGCACCTTGAATTCCATCGAACACCCCGCTCACAAAGCCCGTTAGACCATCCCAGGCATTTCTTATACCATCAAATACGCCCGAAATGACAGAACTCACTTTATCCATGATGCGAGTTGCGATACTAAAGATTTTGCTGAAAACACGAGACACAACGCTACTTAAAGTGCTGATGACACTAGAAATAGTCCGGATTACCCCCGTTATGGTGTTTAGCACATTTCTAAAAACCTTAGATATAACGCTGAACACCGTGCTAAAAACCCCCGACACGAAAGTTATAATTGGAGTTATAGCACTAAAAATGTTCTTGATAACTCCGGCTATAAAAGTGACTATCGGCGCAATAATGCTAATGATCGTCGAAATCACCATGGCCACAAAGGAGATAATTGGTGTAATGGCTGCGATGATATTTGCCAGCACATCGACGACTACAGATAGCACCGCCATAATCACAGGAATGATCGCGTCAAAAACTGCAATCACTGCTTCAATTATTGCAATGAGGGCTGGAGCCACTGCTTGAACGATGTTCATAATCGTTTCAATTAGCATCGTTAAAACAGGCAACAAAGCACCAATTAATACCGATACCAACGGCGCTACTTTAGAGATAATCCCAGCTATGGTTTCAACCAAAGACATAACAACTGGAAGTAATTGCATGAATACATCGATCAAAATCGGAATGACCGCCATTGCAATCTCCATGATGGTTGTTCCCAGGTTCACGACGATTGGTAAAAGTGCGCTAATGACATTCATTACCATAGGAATTACTGCTGCCGCTAGTTGACCTAAAGATTCCCCTAGCAACGTCAGTAAAGGCATTGCCATTGAAGCGATCTCACTGAATCCAGTCGCTATTTGTGGGCCAAACTCGGACAGAACAAGCATTGCGATTTTAAGTACCGGATTAAAGCCAAGGAACAGTGCAGACAGAGTATTTACCTGGCCTCCAGCGCCTTGAAATCCGTCTACGATGCTTGAAACAAATTGGCCTATTGCTTCTACAACAGTTGTAATGACGTTTCCGATCGTTTCAAAGATACTAAGCAATTTTCCGCCAATTTCACTTGCAAAGGTCTGCACTCCTTCAACTGCCCCGGTCCACATATTCTGCAGGATTGGCAGGACGACAGATACAACATTAGAGACAACCTCCTGGATTGATTGGAAGGCCCCAAACACTTTCCCGCGGAATTCTTCACTTGTTGCCATCGCTACACCAAACACAACAGCCAGCGCCGTTATTCCGGCGACAACCAGGCCAATAGGACTAAGTAACAGCGATGCAAAACTAATTAAAGATCCGAAACCAGAAGTTAAGGTTCCAACGATTTTTAAAGCTGGGCCAATTCCAACCATGAACCCAGCACCGATGGCGATTGCTTTTAAAACTAACCCTTGCATCGATGGCGATAATTCATCAAACTTCGCTTTTAATTCCCCCGCCTTGGTCAAAAAGGCGTTAAAAGCCTCACCGAACTTCACCCCAAGATCGGCCGCCTTATCCTCTACAACCCCTAATCGTTCATTAAAATCAGCGAGTAAAGGTTTCATCGTAGAGAAGAAACCGCCGCCTTTTCCACCGGCATCAAGAAAGTTGGCCCCTATCCTTGCCACAGAAGCCCAAATGTTAGCGATCGCCGCGGTGAATGATTCTTGTCCCATGATTTTCGCCGCTCCGCCAATATTCTTTTCAATCGCGTTCAGGAACATTTCAGAGGAAATTTTTCCTTCCGATGCCATATCCCTGATAGCTTCCGCTGTAGTGCCAGCTTCTTCTGCCAACCATTGATAGATTGGCAATCCTCGGTCAGCAAGCATATTCAGATCGCCGGTATAAGCTCGTTGTGCTGTTTGGACTTTGTTAAAAATAGCACCCATCTCGTCCATTCCTGCTCCAGCAATCGCCGCGGCATCCCCGGTTAATGAAAGATACCTCGTCAACTCTTTACCAGGCTTAATCCCAGCCGCAACAGCACTGGCCGCAGTTGTCGCCGCTTCATCTAATCCGTATGATGTGCCTTTGACCGATTCGAGGGCTGAATTCATGATATTTTCAACACTACCTGCATCATGACCTAACCCTTTAAGTTTTGCTTTGGCAGTATCAATTCCAACTAACCGATTAAAACCTTTTACAAGCGTTACACCGGTCAAAGCACTCGTTGCTCCAACCGCCGGAATGGTTATGCTTCGTGTTAATTTATCTCCTACGCCACTTATTGATTTGCCAATTGAAGAAAACCGATTTCCGACAGAGGAAACTTTATTTTGTAGATTTGCCAGGGAAGCCTGGGCTCTTTGAAATCCAGCCTGGAACCCTTTAGCATCCGCTATTAATTTCGCTGTAAGAGTGTAGTCTGCCATTTAGTCACCTACTTTCCGTTCCGGCTTCTTCAAACCCGATTCCTTATAAATCCGGTCAACCCAGGACTTTCCTTCTTTTTCTTCAATTTCATGGATAACTTGGATCGCGTTATGGTTATATTCCTTGTCCGCTTTGGCCTGTTTTTTCTTGTAGAGATCGATAAATTTTTTGTTCTTCTTTCTGAAAGCGTTGTTTACCGCGTTCAAAACAGCGTTTCTGATATGGGTCATCTCATTGACAAGTTTTGTTTCATAAGCCTTGTAGATGAATGCTTTTTCCAAATCGGTTAATTCGTTGTAATCCCTTTTGGTGAAACCGAAATTGACAACAAAAAAAGCAAGATCTCGTTCATACGAATAAGACCTTGCTAACTCCGCTAATTCTTTTTGCTTGTTCGTTCTAGGCTCAACCTGATCCGTATCGAAAAATTCATATTCGACAAGATCTATCGGAACAAAAAACCCAAGTCTTCCTGGAGCTTGGTGACAACTGCGGCATTCAAATCGCCAAAACCATTCTCCTCCAAAAGTTTTTGGAAGATTTCCTGGGCCTTTTTCCCTTTGACAGTTTGCTCCTGGGTTACATTGTACAACCCGACCGAGAACAGTCCTTCCAGCAGGTGAAAGGACAAAATTCCCTTTCCATGGCTTAATTCAGCCATTAAGGATACCTTATACATATTTTCTAGGTTTTTAATCTTTTGCATGTTGAACCTTAATTCCAATACATCTCCATCTACTTCAAACATAAGACATTCTCCTTTCTAATTTAAGCACCTTCTGGTTGTTCTGGTTTTTCTTTTTCTCCTGGCATTAGGCCGCCATCTTGATCAGACAAATCAACTAATGGTCCATTTCCTTCCAGGCTGATAGAATACGTCACTGCATCATCATAAGGAGCCTCGATCGGATAATCGGTCACGATGGCGATGCCGCCAAACATGGCCTCTTTTGTTTTTTGGTTAACCACCTTCAGGCAAACAAACTCATCATCATGAAACGCCTTATTGAGCGCTTTGTGTGACTCGTCATCACCGACATACAGCCCATCATTATCAATGGACCATTCCTTCATACCGCCGATTTTGGCTTTCCAGCCGCCCTTTGTATCTTTAGATGTAACCTCAATAGAATCTTTTGAACGGTTAATGGTAAGCCCCTGCTGGCCAGCCACCGCCAAAAGTTTATCTCCTGTGCTGTTAAAGACTGCCAGGAGGATATCCTTACCAGCTACAGCCTTCGTCGCCGTACCGGAAAAATCACAGTAAAGATTGTTTTCAAAAGCCATTACTCAATCACTCCTCATATTTTTATTTTAAAGCCATACGAGATCCTAAACAGGAAACCCAGGACCGCATGACGCTCCCTTGTTTCCGGTTCAATGTAGTTTGACACCAGGCCGCTTTCTACCTGTCCCCAAAGCTCATAACCTTCAGGGAGCCGGATATACTCCGTTAAGGCTTCATCGACCGCCTGGATATTTTTGTAGTGTGGAACACTACTCCCAGGAGGGGAAAGGATATGGACATGAACGATATATTCATGAACAAACATGGTCTTTGTATTTCTAGGCCTGGAATTAACAAAGTCCAGGTACGTAAAAGGCGCTTTTTGCTTTTTTGGAATATCATCCAAGCACTTTAAATTCGTGCCCTCATGGATCCTGTCCTGAATTGGCTTATGAAGATCCAACAGGTTAAGTTTTTTCAGCATTTACTTTTTCCTCATTTCTTCCACCAGATCATTTTTAAAAATTGGCTGCTGAATGTTCACGTTGGCCCTCAGATAATACTGACCAGGCACATAGCCGCCGCTTCTTGTTCTGTGGCCATATTCAACATGTGGAGCATAATCCTTCGTATAACCGAACGTATCCCCTTCGGCATTGACAGTGGCGCTTAGACGCAATTCCCCGGTATCCCTTGGTGTTCCACCACTTGATGGACTGGACGAAGAAACCGCCCGATTCCGCAATTCCAGAATGTTTTTCCGTTCCACCTTTTTAAAATTGGTCTCACTTTTTCTTTTCAGAGCATTGGCCAAAGGTTCGATTCCCATCCATTCATACCGAATCATGGAGAATCAGCCTTCACGTGACACAAGCGCCAACGCTGGAAGTCTTTCTTTACCTCCAGAAGGGAATAGGTCTCCCCGTCTACTTCGACGCGCTGTGCTTGATTTATGACGATCCTGGGAGCATCAGTTAAAAGCTTCCGCTGGTTTTTCGTGACTTCACGATCTAAAAGGGCAATTTCTTCAATGGACCATTGAGAAATCACCCCTTTATACAAACCAATCAGCACAGGCTCCACGATTGGATTATTCAATTCATCCCGGCCTACTTCTTCCAGGGAAAACAGTTTAATAGGTTTCATTCTCATAGGAATCGCACCTTTGCCCGATCTGCGTCCTCTTCATCCTTCAACAAATTCCTGAATTCCTCTAATTCGCCCGCATAGGGCTGCAACAGATCATTCACAAACTTAACGGAAAACACGTCCACACGCTCTTCTGCCACGCCATCGTGGTTCATTTGGTGTCGGTTATACATGGCAGTGACGATCTCTACACCAATCGACTCC
>NZ_JAFBFH010000041.1 GCF_016909185.1 Siminovitchia thermophila
AAAAATAAAATACTTGAGGTTTATTTCTTATGCCCAGATATTCCATACAAAGTAAATTGAAAAGTATTATAAAGATACTTGACTAATCGTAGGAAGGGGCTTGGACATAGGCAAATACGAAATAGCAAGGGGCTTGGACAAAACCCTGTAAACATGAAACAAACCGCATGGAATCAAGTTTAAAACCTTGATTTCACGCGGTTTTATTCTCGCGATTTTACGAATATCAATCAGCTTGCAACTTGTGTCCCAGCACCTTAACCTAGTATGAGCCTTTCACTTAAAAGGTCATAAGAGATGTTGCTATCATTATTGTAAAATAAAGGGCACTTTTCTTTAAATGTTATGACTATATCCCCAACGATTACATATTTCGCAAATCTGTGACGACATCGACTGAGGAAAAATCATGATGTTTCACCAATTGGACGAGTCTTTTTGCCGTTTCTTCCGCTGAACTGAGTAATCCTTTTTCTTTATACCCTTTAAATTGATCAACAAGTTCAAAATTTTTCCGATCCGTAGACCGGATTCGTTTCTGCATATCCGTATCAATGATGCCTGGAGCAACTGAAACAATTTTCACCCCATAAGGCTCCCGTTTTTGCTCCAACGAAACAGCCCGGGAATAATGGTCAAGACCCGCTTTCGCGGCACAATAACTGCTCCATCCCGCATAGGCATGCCTGCCTGCTCCCGATGACACATTTACGACCCGTTTGGGAACATGTTTGTCTTTTAATCTGCGAATAAAAGCCGAAGTTAAAATCATCGGAGCTGTTAGATTAACCGCAATGTTTCTTTCAATTTCCCCAACAGGATTGTCTTCCGTATTCCCGATCGGATCAATCACTCCGGCATTATTGATGAGTGTGACAGACTCTGGATAGTTTGGCATATGTGCAATCATGTTGTCCATTAAGCTGTCCAAGCCGGCAGTTTCGGCCAAATCATATTTTATAAAAGCGAGATGTACTCCCTTTTCTTCTACCAGCGCAGCCAACTCATGATTCTTTGAGCGGGCTGTACAAACAAGGATGTGATTTTCATGTAAAAGTTCTTTTGCGAGCGCCAAGCCAATACCTCTTGAAGCACCGGTTATAAAGAAAACTTCCATCGTCGACCATCCTTTCTGAATAAAAGTCTTAAGCACGATTAATTATTTTCAACATCTGTATAAAATTCCGCCGGAATCGATCCGAAATGGCGTCGATGATACAGCATCGGAATGCGATTCTCTACTTGAATATCCAACACTTTCCCAATCAGAATCGTATGGTCGCCGGCTTCGACCGCCTTAAACAACTCACATTGCAATACGGAAAAAGCTCCTTCAATGACCGGCAGGCCAAATTCGGACTCGCTCCATTCGCATTGGCTGAATCTATCTACATTAGGTGTCGCAAATGTTTTGCACAATTCGACCTGATCCGCCGCAAGAATGTGAACCGCAAATTTATCGCCCTTTGTAAAAGCCTCGAGCGATGAAACGCGATGGTCGATTGACCAGAGTATAAGAAGCGGATCGAGAGAAACGGATGCAAAAGAGTTGACAGTAAGTCCAACTGGTATATTTTCGTCTGTAAACGTCGTAACAATTGTTACTCCGGTAGGATAGTTGCCAAGCGCTTCTTTAAATAACTGCTGTTTTTCTTCTTTCGTCATCTTTTAATTCCCCTTCTTCCAAATTCCTCAAACTTCTTTTATATTTTAAAATATTTCAGTCATGCGGTTGCGCACATCAGTTGTTGAAGCATTGCCTCCCCTGATCTGGTAAGCCCTTGCAGGAGAGTATGCATGATAAGCCAACCGTTTTTGCTCATAACTTCAAAAATCAAGCAGTCGTGTTGACGACCAAATCACTGTAAGCTGAGTGACATGTCCCGCCTCCGTGATACCGGCACAAATTGCGCCGACTCGAACACGGACCTCTCAGGATTCACATTTGCTCCCGCCGTAAAGCCCTCATTTTTCGCAAGCCCAGTAATTCTGTCTTCATCCATCATTTTACCATGTTTTAAAGAATACGCGCATCCCTAAGGAAAATGGATGAAATCCAACTGACAGGCTCCATGCAACTCAACCGCTTTTTTAGCTACCATATTACGGCGATCATGAACCTTAGGGACCGTCCCTCGGGATGGTTTTCATGTGAAAGAATCTTTTATGGAAATTGAACGTAATCCCCGAGCCGTCAACCGACCGCTCAAAATTTCAAGAAACCTTTTGACTGCAAGAATCTTAGCATATATTCTCTGCGATTCTTTGCCATAAATTCCGCCATCACATCCGTCCAGGCATTGTCTCGTTTATTCGCTGTCCGCTGTTCATAATAATCTTTCATGATGTTATCGTAATCTTCCAGAATCCGCTCATATTTCTCCTCGTCATATGTATCTTCATGTAAAATAGCTTCGACCGGGAGACGCGGCTTTACTTCGTTGGATTCATCCGGCACGCCAACCGTCATCCCGAACAATGGCACAACAAATTCCGGCAATTCAAGCACTTCGCTAATGAGTTCCGGATTATTCCGCACCCCTCCTATATAGCAAATTCCATACCCTTTAGATTCTGCGGCAATGACAAAGTTTTGAGCGAATAAAGCCGTATCAATCACTGAAACAAGAAAGTTTTCAGTCAATCCGGCTCGTATATCCTTTTTCTGAATTCTTGCCGCATGTTCCAGTCTCTTTAAATCGGCACAAAAAACAAGCGCCAACGGAGCAGAATCAAATTGTTTCTGATTTTTCGACAGCTCGGCCAGCTTATTTTTTTTGACAGAATCTTTCACCCTGATGACGGAATAAGCCTGGACAAAATTGGAGCTTGCCGCATGTTGTGCAGCGTGAAGCATCTCATAAAATATTTCATCAGAGATGGGTTCGTCTTTATATAGTCGAACAGATGAATGTGACTTTAACAGATCAAGCATACAAACATCCTTTCTTAAAACATTTCGCAATACATCAAACATCATCATAACAAAGTTTGACTGCCCTTACAGTATATATGCTTGGCAGGACAGCGGTAACTCATCAACTATATGACAAGCCAACGTTTTTTTGACTGCTGATCGATCATCGTTTTTCTTCCGAAGTATCATTCCTCTCTCCCGATATCATTTCAGGACTTCCGCCGCAAGGACTACTTCTTCGTCCTGTTTTGGTAATCCCGGGCGGTACATTAACAATCGGCCGACCTGTTCCTCAGCCGCCATTTTTCTCTTAACGAAGCCAGCCCCCTCAGATTGAGCGTCCAGCTCCTTCGAGTTTAACAAAAGTAATGTTGTCACTGCTGCGTGTTTCTTCTTTACCGCTTACTGATTTGATTGTTCGTGGATCTCGTTATATTACCTTATTATTTTTCAGCTTCGGAAAAAATAAAGTTGTCATCATCCTGATACTTTACATCGGATGCTGCTCCTCCTTTATTTTGTCTGAAACAACGCCCGCTTCCTTTTTCGATTCGAATCTTTTTCTCCCTTTTACCTTATTATTACAACCGCCAACTCTTTTTTACTGAAGCATAATGCTCCGGCTTTTGGCTGCATGCGACGTTATACAAAAGGGTATTGCTGAAAAAATACACGTGATCCAATTCATTTGATTTTATCGCTATTTCACATGTCTATTTCCCTTCCATTATATTCAAATCGAAGATAAACAGAAGGCAACTAGTTCCCTGAATATGCCTATTAAAATATGTTTGTCTGCGATTGGAATAGATTTTGCCAGCAAAAAAAACGGTTTGGACGATTCGCCTGCATAGCATATGTACAAAGAGCTAGCTTTACATTTTCGTTTATTTTTCTCATTCTTCTTCTTTCAATTTCGATCATATAATGCAAACTTGAATCCTCTGCCCATAGACTAATTATTTATTTTCAAGATTCGGCATGAGAGTTTCCCACATTCAAATATAGTCACATAAGGTTAATGAACATTCCTTATTTTGATTAGAAACCCAAACCTTGTACAACACCGGTCATATTTTAATATGAGAACAAAGTATAAGGGAGTGAAAGCCTATGAATCAATCGTATAGAAGGGGTTATGATAGCGACGACATGATCTGTGATTGTGAAGCTTGCAGAGCAGATTTGAATCAAGTAGATGATCACCTCCGTGAAACAGAGCAAACGAATAATAGCATGGATGAAATGATGCGGCAATCCGCTGATCGTTTGTATCGAATTCCAGTATTTTTAAGCAGACCCAATGTTTTAAATGCTGTCCAAGAAGCATTTATGAGGCGTTTGATTCGTGAAATCAGAAGAGAGCTCTTGTTCCCCAGGACATTGCCGAGAACCGAACAATACCCAGAAACGGTTTTGGAAAATGTTAGGCGTTTAGTTAATTCGAGTTATGGCTTAGTTGCAACGAATCTCAAACAATTGGAAGTTGATGTATTAGGAACGAATACCGGCAGATTTCCAACACCGAGAATAGAGTGGTTAGGATCGGAATTTTTACAAATCGAGCCAAGTATGGCCTATCAACGGGGGCTGCCTCTCCTTCTTATTAGAGAAAGAGGCGTTGAAGGTACAGGGATTTGGAGTCCGGGCATTGCGCCTTTTTTAATCTTTTTAGAGTGGGACCCTTCCCAACCTCTGAATGAGTTTTTCAATAGTAACGCCTGGAAAGAGGTATTAAAAAACTGGGCGCATGAGGTGAGAAATGGCTACTATATTCAAACAGAACCGGAATTTAGATACAAATCATGCTGACTGGAATAATGAGAGTTCAATACGCCATCAATCAACAAGGGGGTACAACGAGTGGCAATATTAACGAGAGGGACATGTGTTGGGGTATTATATCGGGCTAACCAAGGTGCTTCGTGTAATACGAGCGGCTATTGCGTTCACAATGGGAGATTAGTAGGCGGCGTTTTAAGTATCGACAACAACACGATACGTGTGAGCAGAACTGTTAACAACGCTAATTTGCAGCAATATAGAGGGATCATACTAAGCCATTTGGCCATTAATGCAAATAACCCAAGCGGCCGGCCACGCCAACAATATTTATATTTTACTACAAACCAATTGCGGAAAGTTTTAAGAACACCCTATTATGGAAGCTGCCAAACAGCTACCCGCGATAATGTACGGGATATTATTTACCCCGGAGAATGCGTTGGCATTATGTATTATGATGTAAACGCGAATCGATACAACGTTCATTTGGGCAGGTACCTTTATTGGGTCGGACAAAGGAGACATTGTATATTGGATGAGCGACCACAAAGTACCAACCGGCAATTTTTAAGAGCAATCTGGTATTCTCACTGGATACTGGACCCCGCCAACCCGGCAAACATTATACCGACACCCACTTCCAGAAGCCATGCCATGGGAGAACGCCGAATTTTCGTGTATAAACTCAGAATTCCTGCAAATGGTCAATCTATACGGATTCAACGAGTCCCCGGGTCTAGGCAACGGCCAAGAAGAATCATATATCAATAGATGCGGGGATCTGACTGAATAAAGCAAAACAATCAGCAGGCTTTTAGTCCGCTGATTGTTCGTTAACCAATCGGATGTTTATTGGCAGTTGATCTGCCATTTACTATTCTCGCTTTATCTCGAGTTTTTAAAGAAAGCCCCCTGCAATTCATTATTTGCTTTATCAATCGTTGAATCTTCTTTCGGAAGCGACATTCAACCAGACATGAAATAACTATTTGGAATCAATCATGAATTCACCAATCGAGAACATTATTTTTGGCGTGATGGCCAAAAGACTTTACCGACATAAACATGAAAAGCCCCGGTTAAAAACCGGGACTGGTTACTTATTATGTTTACCTTATTTTAAAGGACTCGACAGACCGGTTAAGCTGTTCAGCAAGATCGTTTAAAGCCTGGGCCGTTGAGGCTGTTTCCTCGCTACTTGCCGCCGCTTCTTCAGTCGTAGCAGAAATGCTTTCAATAAAGGAAAGAACTTCCGCTGATTGTGCCGCCTGCTCTTCGCTGGCTCCGGCAATCTCCGTCACTTTATTTCCGGTGTCGTTCACCACGTCGATAATTTCTTTAAACGCCTCTCCGGATTTCTGAGTATATGTCAGACCGTCCTCAACCGCAGCTACGCTTCTATGCGTGTTGTCCTGCATCTCCTTAATGATATCGGTGATCTGTTTTGTCGCTTCCCCGCTTCTTTCAGCCAACTTGCGCACTTCATCGGCCACAACGGCAAAGCCACGGCCTTGTTCTCCGGCGCGGGCAGCTTCAATGGCCGCATTCAAAGCCAATAGATTCGTCTGATCCGCGATATCATCTATCACTTCTATTATTTCTCCAATCTTATTGGAGTCTTCTTCCAACTGAGCCACTCGTTCACTAACAAGATTCGAACCTTCAACAGAAGACAACACTACTTTTTCCCCATCTTGGGCGACTTTAATGGCTCTATTAGAAAGTTCAGCAGCCTGTTCTGTATTTTGTGCGACGGCACTGATCGCATCCGATAATTCTTTAAACAACTCATTCATTGTTTGGGCTGAATTCGCCTGTTCGGTGCTGGAGCTGGCAATCTCCTCAGTAGCAGCGGATACTTGGGACGCAGAGGCTGAAAGATTCCCTGCCGCGCTCAAAATGTTTCCGACAGTCTCCCTCATCTGAAACACCATTTTATTCAGGGACTCAGCAAGCCGTCCAATCTCATCATTCGTTTGGATATTGGTTGTTACAGTCAGATCCCCTTGCGCCACCTTCTCCAACAAATCCGCCATGTGATCAAGCGGACGGGCAATGATCCTTGTGAGCATCATTCCCAAAGCAATACAAATGATTAATGTGATGACGACGATGGCAATCATGATTTTTATCGTAGTGGAAAAAGTTTTATTAGAATTATCATATTCTTCTTTCGAAAGCGACATGTCCAATTCCCATATCTCTTCGAGACTATTTGTTAATCGATTGTGATAGCCATACAAATCGTCATCCAGTTGTGGAAAGCTTCTCCGATCCGCGACAACCGACTGGATTGCTTGATCCATTAAATCGTTATAGGCTTTGAAGTCCGCCATAAACATGTCATGAAACTCTTGCGCCTCCTGTTGCGCTTCTTTAGGTTGATTTTTATAAGAATCGGTGTAAATGCCAATATCTTCTTCAATATCTTTCCTGACTTGCTTTAATTCTTCGGTCTTTGCCTCCAGGTTCTCATTATCCTCAGAAGTGGCTATGTCACGCCAAGTAATCCTTAATTGCAAGAGTCCATTCTGGGCTTGTGCCATATTTTCCATTGGCTTCAATGCATCCGTGTACATTTCAGAACCAATATCATGAATTCTACTCATATTTGCCATGGCATAAATGCTCACACCGGCAAGTATGACAGCAATGAGAATAAAAGTCGACAGTAATTTAAATGATGTTTTTTTATTTAGGAACCAACGCATCTTTATCATCCTTTCGCTGTGTTTCTTCGTTCCACGATCTCTATCCCTGTTCGGTGAAGCGTCCAATCAGGAATGTAAATGTTCCAGAAATTCCAAGAAGAGTATATAAAGCCGATGGTAGCCCAAATGTATTCAGGTCTTCACACATGATAAACCGCGTATATATAACAATGGCGCTTTTCCGAGGAATAAAACGATTCCAATCGGCTTATAGGCACCCTCAAAAAATAAGCATCCTTGGAAGTTGGATCTTCATGTTTGAATCAAACAAAAATTTTATGTTACATGCATTACTCAATCATACTCCTTTCGAACAGCCACAAAAAAACCCCGTATAGGGGACAATATTGTGGACAGAAAAGTTTTATCGGTATAGTAACTACGAGCGGAGCAGCCTGACATGTTTCAGTAATGTCAGTAACAATTTTAACTGCCAGGCTACATAAAATGATCGCCTTATTTAATGTATCGGCTGATTTCATTACAATAATAGTGTTTTTTTAAAAAAATCATTGACAATTGAATGAAAAATGTAAATCCGTCAGCCAGATTACCCGCGTTCGGTCGAACACCGGACTGTAAACACCCCTCGAATTTATCTATTTCCGTTCCTTGACCGGGGGGGGTGACAAGCAGAATACAATGCGAAATAAACATATCATTTTGATGTTGTGGGTTTATTGATGGATACTCAAATGTTATTGAAGACAGTTTGAGCACTTTTGCTGGATACTGCATTGGCGCCGGGAAATCTACTGTTGATCGGCATGTCGCCATGGCAGGGAGCACAAATTGATTCCAACTGTGTAACGTAATCCGGCTTATGTATTTTCAAGCGGGAAATGGCCAACCGAAGTAGATGACAGGCAAGCATTTAAAAAGGCCCAAAAAGACACTGTTCCACGTTTTTAAGAAACAGCGTCATATCATTAGACCGGGCTTAAACGAGCGAGTTCCACCTGTCAGGCATTAAAAAGTGAATCCTTTTAACTTAAAAAAGCATGAATTGTCCGACGGAAAGATCGATTCTTCATATTTGTTTTAAATGATTTTCTTCATAAACGTATGTTACTTTTTCTTTTGGATAAAAAACGGTTTGGTTTGGACTGATTGGTTTTATGAGTTCTGGATATTGGCTATGCCATGGAATGACAATCTTTGGCCTAACTTGTTCAATGTATGTTAAGATATCTTTTTCAAGCGCATGACCAGATACGTGTAAAGGTTTGTAATCAATGTCTAAATGATTTAAGACAGATAGCAATTTTGGATAATCCGGATCAAAGTTGCCCAAAGGAGTTCCGTTTGTATGTATATAAACACTTTCTTTCAAGTCAAAATCTAATAAATTTAGTATGTTTTCAAAACGATTTTGCACAAAATAATTTCCAGGGCGAACATTCATTTCCGCCGGAGTAATCCTTGCATATTTCATCAGCAATTTTTTATTCCAATCTGTTTTTTTTATCTTGTTATCGTAAATTAAAAAAGACGGATTCTCTAAAAATGTATTTGCTAGATAGGCTGTTTCCAACTCTAAAACCGCTGTACGATTCGTTAATGTTGCTACTTGGAGAATATGATGTAAACGCTCAATATTACGGTGATACAGATTAAAAAATGCCAATCCTTTGTATTCACTTAAAAGATGTTTGCTAACTTGTATGATATCCGTTTCTGTTTGACAAAGTGTATCCGTATTTTCTTCCTTCGTTGGCTTAATAGTCGTTCCTTCTATCAAAAGAATGTCTATTTGTTGCTGGCTTATACTTTTTATTAAATGATGAAAATACTCAGGATGCAGTCCATGCAACCGAAAATCTCCGGAATATAAAATCTTGAGATCCGGGGTTTCAATTAAAAATGAAGCAGCCCCGATAATATCGTGGTCGATTCGATACGGAGTAACAGAAATCGCTCCAATTTGCAGCTTTTCCGCAAACTGGAAGGACAGTACTTCACGGGAAAAAGTCAAGCCTTCACCTATATTTATTAAAGTATCGTATAGCTTTTTCGATTCCGCGGACATATAAACGGGGACAGATGGCGCCAAAGTATCAATAGCGCCCATATGATCTAAATGAAGATGGGAGATCAATACTGCTGTTGTCATCTTTGATTTTTCATAGGGCACAGGCTTTTTATTGAAAAATGGTTCACCAGCCGATAAGTCTTTATTCGAATAAACTCCATCCATATTAGGAATCATAGCCAGTTTTAATAAATCCGTGATATACTTGCTTTTTTCTCTCGTATGATCGGCGTTCACAATCAAACTAGCTGGATCATAAACAAGCCCAAAGTCAAAAATAACTCGGTTGTTTCCAAAAGTGATTTCTGCGATATTTCCACCTATCGTACGTAATCCACTCCAAAAAGTAATGGTCGTTTTGTTCATAACACGATTCTCCTTATCATGATCAAAATAATGAGTAAAGGCAGGGTACGGTATGCCCCTGCCCGATCCGACTATAATTCAGGTAAAGTCTTCTTTTATTTTTTTAGTTCTGCATTTGAACGTTCTTGGGCATCTGCCAAACCATCTTCAACAGACTTTTCATTCAATAAAATCGTTTCGAATTCCTCAATCACAATATTGCGGACAGCGTCTCCACCTTTAACACGCGCAGTAAAGAAACCGGCATCAAATTGTGCTGGTCCCGCTTTATAAGCTGGATTTTCTTCGACATACTTTTTATATTCCTCTAATTCTTGCGCAGAATAGCGAACAGGCAAATAACCTGTTTTCATTGACCATTCTGCAGTAACTTCAGGGGTTGTCAAGAATTTCATAAACTCCCAAGCCGCTTTTTGTTCTGCTTCATCTATTTGATTAAACATGACGATATCATTTCCGGCAAAAGGAGTAGCGGCTTTACCTTCAAAAGTCGGCAAGACTGCTGTTGACCATTCCATATTTCCTTCGACGGCAGTGCCTACGTGCGGGATCCCCGCAGAAGAACCAATGTACATAGCGACATCACCGCGTCCAAACGGATTCGACATATATTGGTCTTCACCGGCAGTACGTGCTAAACCGTCATCAATCATTTCCTTCATAAAGCTCAATGCCTTTATTCCTTCTTCTGAAGCGAACTTTGCTTCACTAGTGGCCTCATCAATAAAAACACCACCCATTTGTTCCAATAATCCTTGGAATTCTAATTCAAATGAATTTTCAAAGCCCATTCCGATCGTCTTACCTTTCGTCAGTTTTTCGGAGGCTTGAAGAATTTCTTCCCAAGTTTTCGGTACTTCGACTCCATTTTCCTCTAATATATTTTTGTTATAATATAAAACTCTTGTACTTTTACTAAATGGTAAGCTGTAATAAGTATCGTCCCATTGACTAGATTCACGGAAGACGTCGACATAATCATTTAATTCTTCTTCGGAAAGTCCCTTTTCGCTATCTTCAATAAACTCATTTAATGGTGTGATCAAATCATTAGCTATATACTCCGGGATGGCTCCTGTAGCCGTTTGTGCTACCGCAGGTAATGTTTTTGCTTTTGCAGCTGCCATTGTTTTTTGTCTTAAATCATCATATCCGCCTTGATTGACAGGTTTGATCGTAATATTTTTATGCTCACGATTAAATTTTTCAACTAGAGCATTCATAGCTTCTTCATGTGGCCCACTCATTGCGTGCCAAAATTCAATTTCGACTAGATCCGTTTCTCCTTCTTCTGAAGTTCTTTCTGATTCTTTATTTTCATTATTTGCTGTGGCTTCTTGCCCTTTATTTTCTCCTCCACCACAAGCACTGAGCACGACAATGAATAATAGACAAAATAGGCTGAAGGGTAACCATTTTTTCATCGTATCTCTCCTCCTATACTCTTATTAGTCATCAAACGATCCATGAACGCCTCAAACGAAATTGCTTGGCATCACCCCCCCAAAAAAGTCCTTTTGAGATTTAACCTTTTAATCCAGCTCGAGCGACACCAGCGACAATATATTTTTGCATGATAAAAAAGAGTATGATCATAGGAAGTATAACCATAGATGAGGCGGCCATTAATAATTCATACTTAATTCCTGCTTCTGTCGTAAACGCCGATAAACCGACAGGCAACGTGCGTAACTCTTTAGAATTTGTAACAATTAAAGGCCAAAGAAAAGCGTTCCAACTATTAATGATTTTTAAGAGAGCTATCGTAATAATGGCGGGTTTGGCAAGTGGAACCATCACATACCACAAAAATGTAAAATCCCTACACCCGTCGATTTTGGCCGCATACGATAATTCGTTTGGAATGGTTAAGAAAAACTGCCGAAGCAGGAAAATGGCAAAAACACTTGCAATCCAAGGAATGATTAATGCTTGATATGTATTAATCCAACCTAAATTAGATAATGTCACGAAATTAGGAATGATCAGAACCTCACCTGGAACCATCATCGTTCCAAGCAGGATGGCAAAACAAATATCCCTACCAAAAAAATTGATTCGTGAAAAAGCATAGGCGGCCAGAATAGTAGTCAGTAGTTCACCAACAGTACTAAGCAGTGTCACAATGACACTATTAACAAAATAGCGATCAAATGGTGCGACTTCTAGCGCTTTTAAAAAATTATCCCATTTTATTTCACCAGGAATCCAAATGGGAGGCATTGCCATTACTTCATTAGGTGCTTTGACTGATGTGCTAATCATCCAAATAAAGGGTAATATCATCAAAATGGCTCCCAAAGAGAGTAAAAAATAGATCGTTCCTTTAGACAAAGCATCACGTGTCATTTGGATTCCCCCTAATTGTAATGTACGAACTTCCTGCCGATTAATAATTGAACAAGTGTAAAAATAAACACGATCATAAATAGGATAAATGCCGCGGTTGATGCAAGACCAAACTGCCATTCCTCATAGAACTTTTGATAAACATAGTAAACAACCGTTAACGCGCTATTGGCAGGACCAGGTCTTCCACCAAATAAGGCAAAGATTTCATCAAAAACTTTAAAACCATTTATGATCGAAATAATGGACACGAAAAACATAGTCGGAGATAACAAGGGGAGCGTCACAGATGTAAACCGATGCCAAGCTGAAGCCCCATCTACTTTTGCTGCCAAATAATACTGTTCATCTATGTTTTGTAAGCCAGCGAGGAAAATAATGATATTAAACCCCAATCCTTTCCAAATACTTAAAATGATTAAGGAAGGCATGGCATAGGTCGGGTCAGTAACCCATTTGATCGGATCTATACCAAAAAAACCGAGGAAAAAATTAAGCAAGCCATAATCCGAATGAAATATCCATCCCCAGACAATCGCTACAGCCACCACTGAAGTAACATAAGGGAGGAAATAGATCGTTCGAAAAAACCTAAGAAATTTTATTTTGCTATTTAATAACATGGAGATACCAAGTGATAGGATAATCGATAAAGGTACGACACCGACAACAAATATAATCGTATTTATCAGGGCTTTAATAAAATTCGGATCTTGAAAAATGGCGATGAAATGATCAACACCATAGGCATGAACGATATTGGCGAAATAATCATAGTCTACATAAAAGCTCATTAAAAATGATTTCATAATGGGATAAATATTAAATGGAATTAGGATAATAAGGGCGGGTAGTAAATAAAAATAAGCTTTAAGCGTACTCTTCCAGGTCGGTTTGATCATCATCAACTTTTCCCCCTTTTAACCGTTCACCCGTTTCACTAGAAAAATAATGAATCTCTTCTTCCTCAGCTCCCAAAAAACATACATCGCCAATCTGAAGTTTCTTTTTGGGATCAACTAAAGCCCGGACAGTGGATTCCCCTAAATCGACCCGTATTAATGTATCACGGCCAATTGTCTCAATATGAATGATGTCCCCTCTAAACAAAGAGTTGTTCTGTGTGGTAACAAATAAGGATTCTGGCCGAATGCCCATTTTTAAAGTGGTTCTGTCAAAATGTTTTAATCTCGATAAATGTATCGGTTGTGCTGTATGCTTTATTTTGTAATGCTCATTCTGACGATGTCTTTCAACAGTGATGAAATTGATCGGGGGATTTCCTAAAAAGGAAGCAACGAATTCGTTTGCAGGTTTTTTATACATTTGCTGCGGTTCGCTATCTTGTTGCAGGACGCCATTATTCATAATCATGACTCGATCTGAAATACTAAGTGCTTCCTCTTGGTCATGAGTGACAAAAACAGCAGTAATTCCAACTTCTTGTTGAATTCTGCGAATCTCTTCTCTCATTTCTAAACGAAGACGTGCATCTAAATTGGAAAGAGGTTCATCTAATAATAATACATTGGGTTTTTTTACCAACGCCCTTGCGATGGCAACTCGTTGTTGCTGTCCACCGGATAATTGTCCGGGCTTTCGATTCAGTAAGTGGCCAATATGTAGTAATTCTGCCATTTCAGTAGCTTGTTCCCTCGCTTCTATTTTGTTCATTTTTTTCATTTTAAGAGGGAACATAATGTTTTTTAAAACAGATAAATGAGGATATAATGCGTAATTTTGAAAGACCATACCGACTTGTCTTTTTTCTGCATCAAGTTCAGTGACATTTTGATTACCAAAATAAATCCTTCCCGATGTCGGTTTATAGAGTCCTGATAACAGCATTAATGTCGTACTTTTTCCACAACCACTTGGTCCTAGTAATGAAACGAGCTCTCCATCCTTTATTGTTGTTGATAGGTGGTTCACCGCGGTTATATTATCAAAACGCATCGTTAGGTCTTGAATACGAATATCCATACGTCTGCTCCTTTCACAAAACTACTTAAATATAGTTTAATAGTAGCAAGCTAAAATCAATATAACGTTAAGATAGCGTAAAATAATTCTTTACAATATTCCATTTTCGAAAGAAAGATGTTATGATATAATCTTGACCTTATATCCTATTTTCGAAATGGTTTAATAAAAATGGTATTTTTAAATATACAAAAAAGACTGATCCCAACAATTTAGGGATACAAGCTTCTTGGGCCATAATAGGGACAAGATGCCCCGACTTACATCCAAAACGATGATTGACAGCGTTTGTTAGGAGATGAATTTTCAATCAGCTGTGTTTTGGAACGCTAAAACAAAGAAACTTGGGGTTTGAGAAAGCATGACAGGTCATATGATGGGTGAAGAGCTTTTGAAACCTAGTAAACCGCTTTTATATGAAAATACGGCACAATACATACAACGATTGTTGTTCGACCAAGCAATATATACACCAAAGCCTCCCCCTGCATTTCGGGGGAGGTTTTCTGATTAAAAGGGAGACTTTCGTAGAAGAAAGCGGCTATTATTCAGGGGGGTTGTACGTCAGGAATTATGAATTGAGACATATCCTCCATAATGTGTAATGGTAATTGAAGTGAGATGGAGGCTATTTACTCTTTGATGATCATCGCATAATCGAAAAAGACTCGACAAAATAGTGTGCGAAGATTGTTATGAAGGCTATTTGTTTTTATATGTATAAAAGCCCGGTCAGCGCCGGGCCTGTTTTTATTTAGCCATTGATTTCTCTACAACGGCAAATGAATCGCTCGCGCTCACGATCATGGTGGTGGTCGTGATCACAATCATCCCAATCCCTTACTTCCCTACATCTACAAACTAACCTTACTCTCCTTCTCCGCTCTTCTCTTTCTCCACCGACAAAATCATCTTCAAACCACATATACATCTCTCCTATTGTTTATTAAAGCCGGCTTCGATATTAATATATTGTATTTTGTATAAAAGGATTGGACAAACATTCTGATGCAAATGACGATTTTTAATATAAACAAGTAGGAGCCCTTATTCAGTATCGTTATTTAACCGCGCATCTGATTAAGCAGCAGCGTATTTTGTGCAGCCGTACCGGTATAATTCTTGATACCGTGCTGCGCTGCCAGCTTTTTCCGGTTTGCGTAAGACGAGTCAACACCGAGCGACTTAAGATAATCAACAATGCTGTTCGTCTTTTGGTCGCCTTTCTTGGTGTTAACGGGCTTTGGATATGCCGCGGCGGTTTTGCCTGCGCGCATTTTATTGAGTAGCTGCATATTTTGCGCGGCAGTGCCTTGGTAACCGGATATGCCGTACTGTGCGGCCAATCTCGCGCGGTTAGCATAGCTTGCATCCTGGCCGATGCTTTTTAGATAGTCGACGATACTGCTGCCGTTGTAGCCGCTGGATGGTTTGCTGGCGGGTTTTGATGCTACAGGTTTGGTCGCGCTTGACGCACCTTTAACCATGTTGATAAAGTCTTGCCACGTAATACCTTTATAACCTGCCCGCAATTGCGCTGGGCAATTTTTCGGATACCAATCACGATGCTGTTTAACCCTGTCAATGCCAAGTCCGTGTTTGGCCAGCAAATGTTTTGTAAGCTCGGCAGCGTTTTGCACGGCTTTTTTATAATCACCGTCGCTGTTAATGCAAATTTCAATGGCGATTGATGTTGTGTTGCCGGGCCCTTTCCCATCAGTAGCATGCCAGCACTTGACGCCATCAGGGAACGACTGAATGATTTCCTTATCGTCCACCTGATAATGCCAGCTTGCTTGTCTTGGATTTAATCTTGTTTGGATGTTGGCATGAGCCTGTGCATTAGCGCCTCTATTCGTATTTCCTGTTTGGTGGATAGTGATATATTTACACGGGTTTCCGTGTCCGTGTGTGCGTTTGTTGATGACGTTTTGCGATACCAATTGTTGTTTGATTGCTACCATCTTAAATTCCTCCTTGTCAAAAAAAAGAGCAACGCTTAAGCGTCACTCTTTGCTCTCAATCGTATTTTTTGTCCCGCTGTATAAACCGGATGCCGACAGCCCCAGCATAGCCCCGACCAAGATACCTTGCTTTAAGTCAAATTCGGCCACATATACCACTCCAACGATAATACCTAACGCCAATGAGATAAACGGTAAAATCTTGCCACTGACACCAGCTCGTTTAAAAAGCTCCACCAGCCCCAAGATCAACGGAATCAACACAACATCATATACTTCAAACATTTAAATCCCTTCCATTCATAATTAATCCAAGTAAAGCCATAATAATAACGCCTATAATAAGGCGCAGGATCCAAGTTGTATTGCTTTTAATTGACGAGATATCTTCCTTAATGTCTTTAATATTGCTCTCTGCTACAGCCAACCGAGTTTCGACATTTGTCATTCGCTCTTCTAATCTGTCAATCCTCGTATCCATGTCCCCACTCCTTTTCTGCAAAATTAAAAGAATCTTTTAGTCCCCTTTACAATTCATATTCTTTTAATCCTTTAAATTTTATTTTATCCCTATAAAAAATCATGTTTTCTCAAAAAATTCGTTAATATTGTTTTAAGCAACTTGGTAACTAAATTTTCTCAAACTTATAAAGCTTTTAATTCTACTTATATTTTTCTCGAAAAATGAGTTAGTTTTTTTTTCAACTTTAAATTTTCCTGAACAAACTAAATGAATAATGGTTTCATCCACTCCGCTAATTCCATCAAGGTATTCCCTTTATCATGAACTAACAAATCACTATTAACTGAGGGTTAATTCTTTCAGTATTCTTTTGTAATATATAAGCCTCTCTCTCACAAATGCACTAATTGGTCCTGTTCAACTTACAGCTCCGAATATATTTAAGTCTAACGCTTTTTACATCTGTTTTTTATATGAAAAAGAGTGCCGTACACCTAGCCCGCTTCGCTAGATGCATGGCACTCTTTTTCATTTTCAGGATCACAATCTGATCATTTGCCTTTTGTAATCCCTTCAATCATCAATAACGAAGCCTATACAGTTCTTTTCCTTTAAAATTCTTATAAAGCTTTTTCCATAAAGAGATAAACGATGTAGTAGGACTGGTATGTCAACGCTAAACTGTACAAACTTGTATTCATTTGGCGCATGAGAGTTTAACGATCTATGTATACGAAAATTGTTGAATCAATGTACAAAATCAAAAAGTTCAAATTCAAGTGATTGTTGGCTAGGAAAAACTCTGCAACTAACGAACTCTGTTTTGATGATTTTAAATGTCGCCTCAGCGACCTCGTTATCGTACGGGAGCTCACTCAATGACCGTTTGAAACCAAGCGTATCTAAGTCTTGATAAACTCACTTCCACGGTCAGTGTGAAACAATATAAGGCGATTTAAGTTGTATTTTACTGACGCAAAAGCACGATGAACCAATGCCGCACATTCTTGTGTGGACCAGTACTATAGCCCATCATTTCACGGTTAAATAAGTCAATTAACACACACTTAATGCCATTTATGTTGTACTAGAACGTAGATTAAGTCACTGACAATCACCTTAGTTCCTCGTCTTGACTAAACTCTCGATTTCATACACTTCCATATTGTATTCGTTAAACGTCACTTTAGTTGGCTTATAGTGGGCGATGGTAATTTGGAGACGAGCCCTTCTTGTTTCATGATGGGACGGATTCATTGACTGGAAACTTACCAACCTTTTTTCAAGCTCTTTTTAATCTTTCTTTAACCATATAGATGTCTCTGCTATTCTTGAATATTTCAACAATCAAGGTGTTAACTCTTCGCCACGATTATTCAGAATGTTAGACTCATAGTAATAAGTACTTCATTGAATTTGTAGGACGCCACACAACACATTGCACCTGCGATTACTCGGTGCAGTAAAAACATGTTCTGATCCGAGTATTTGTGACGGTTATTTCGAATCAGTTTACCTTTCGTCCCATATCAGCGCGGCTTGCTTTTTAATAAGACTTGGCATTTTATATGCCTAGTCGAATTTATACCTTTAGGTGCAGATGTCATTTTCCATGGCAAGACGTTGGTTTTCTTTTCTTAGTCGAATGAACTCATTTTGTTCAGGTGTATGATTCTCTTTTTCTTCAAATGCAACCCGTTGTCTTATGCTGGCGTACCCACTTATCAAAAGCTGAAGGTGTCAGTTCGTACACTTAAATGATTTCAATACGAGGTTTTTCAGTAGCGTGCAATTCACGGTTTGTTCGTTAAATTCTTTAGAAAAGGTTCTCCTTGGTGTAAAAATTCTAATTGTTAATATCACCGTGTTTTTTAAACAGAGGAGAGCATCCCAAAGGTCAAAAAAACGACTTTTTAGACACCCTCTTCTTACTTTTAGTCATGTTATTTTATTTGAGAAGGATTCATTAATTTTGAGGGGAAAGGCGAGCCCTCCCCCTTAAAATTAAAAATAGGCATGGCAAATAGACTGAACGACTTTATTCCTTGTCCTAAATTATTTGTTGTATATATCATATTAAAAATCACTTATCTGAAAGTACAGTATGCCAGAATAAACCTATCGAAAGTAACTTTATATATATATCAACCTAAAGGGCACAAAAAATGTAAGTTCCCAATTGTTTTAATGTACGATAGAAGTCACTCAATTTTTTAGTGACTTATAAACTTACTATTCTTCCTTAAATAGCCCCGTTACTCAAACCTACTTTTTATTTATTTTGCTGAGCTTTCTCCATTTAAAATCCGCTCAACAACTTTTTGTCTTACAACATCTTCAATTGCCTGCTCATCAAAAAATGATTCAAATTCTTCTTTTTCCAGTGGAACATAGCCATTTAGATTAATGCTGGAATCCCCATTATTACCTGTAAAATAAACTTGCAAATCCTTAGTTTCTTCACCTTCACGTCTAATGTTAATGTTTGTAATCTCTACTTTCATTTTACATCCTCCTCATTTAATTGAAATTCGTTATAGAGACAGGCTAAAGCATAAGCGTCATTGTCTTTGAATTCATACTCGGTGTCTTCAGCTACTAAACTTTTAATTACGGATTTAACAGATTGCAACATAGCTTGAGAGTTGCCCCCTTCGATGACGACTCTCTCGTTGTAAAACTTCCCCAACTCATCTTTTAATTTTTCCGGTTCATTTTTCAGCTCTTCCAGCAGCTGCTTTTCATTTTCACTAACAACTTTTAACTTTTCCATCAGCTGACGGCTTAAATTTGTCCGATGGATCGACTTCATCCCTTTTAAAGATAAGCTATCCAAAAAGTTAATAACCCGCACCAGATTACTATGTTCGATCTCTATTTTCACGCCATTTTCTCCTCCAATTGATTTATTTTTTGTTTCAAATATTGGTTCTCAATTTTTAGCCATTCGAATTCATTTTCCAATTGATCAATGCGGCTTGTTTGAAACTTTAACGAGCCGGCAATTACACCTACAGTGTTGTTAAGGCTGATTTGTTTTTTGTCTTTTGATGTAATTAAGCTTGGGCTGTCCTCAGCTATCCACCCCACTTTTAATTCGTCCGTACGCGAACTCCCATCCTCATTTTTATAGTTGAATGTGACTACATCCATGTTTTCAAAGACAAATTGCAAATAACCCACATCTGCATCTTTTATATTTGTCTTATTGTCACGACTGGACATATTGACAAGGTCAATGTAGTGGAGGTAATTTGTATAAATCCTCCACATTCTGACTCCTTCCCTGCCTATATTACCTCGTGCACTGACAGATGGCTCTATCACTACCATTTTTCTACGGGTTCCGTCGCTCTGCATTTCGGTATCCGCTGGATAAATATCTAAATATGGGTAGTTTATAAGATTCGATATTCTAAACCTTCTCGAATAAGTAATGATGTTTCCACCACTGTAAAGCTCCATATGAGCAGTATTAGCCGTACTACCAATAATAAAATGACCGTTTACGTTCATGCCTATGCCTGCCGATACGCTGCCATTACCACTAAAAAATCGTATTGTCGCAGGATCTGATTGGCCAGCGCCTCCGATGTTTCTGACACCAAGATGTATGCGCATCTTACCATTACTATCAATTGACCGTAGCCCAGTATTGTCAAGCTGAATAGACTGTACACCATTTTTAACTGCTAATGTAACAAGGTTCGCATTGATAATACCGCTAGTGATCTTGTCGGCGGAAAGAGTGGCGATCTTTGCATTTGTTATGGCCCCGTTGGCAATCTTTGCGCTGTCAACGGATAGGTTCGCAATTTTTGCGTTTGTAATAGCTCCATTTTCAATCTGTGCTGTCCCCACTGACGCCGTGCCGAGTTTTGCGCGTGTAATGGCTGCGTTTGCGATGGCGGCCGTGCCTACTGCAGCATTTGCGATCATGGCAGTTTTTATGACAGCATTGTCTATCTTCGTTTGTCCGGTGATGTGGACTTTTTGTCCGGCTATCAAAATGCCAGAAGTGTCGATGTTAATCTGATTGATAACATCGCCTTTTTGGACTCTTAGGTTAATAGCATTAGATAACTGGCTAATTTGCGACTGAGTGGCCATGTCTTCGGGGGCAGGAGTCCAATCAGTAGCTTTGTTGCCTTTTTCGAGTTGTAAATTGAATATCCTGAACCAGGCATACCCGTTTGAACCATTTAATTCTCTTTTGAGTATAGCCGCTATTAAAAAGTAGCAGTTATCATCTGTTCGGTCTGCCTTAAAGGTGTGCGACACTACGTGATAATGGATATCAGAACTAGCTTGAAACGGCTTGTATTTTGGATAACCATTCGTGTTTATGGCTTTTAACCTTAAATTTGGCCCCCCGTCACCATGCATTAGGTAGGTGTAGTCAAGTAACCCATTAAATTCATTGCTTGCAATTATAAACGATAAAGTGTACTCTTCTCCTTTGATTACACTGAATCTATTTCTTTTAAATTCGATACCTAATGCGGCACCAGCTCTAATAGCTATATCTTCACCGTTTGGTTTTTTTGATTCCCATTTGAGATAATTTCTGCCTAAATACCTGTCGTCAGTTACAACCGACACCGTGCCTATGTTTGTCCAGGTACTAAACCCATTTGTAGATGTAAAATCAGTACCGGCAATTAAATTCCTCCCGCCAATCTCCAACCCGTTTAAATCATTTCTTACACTCGTAATCGTACTCTGCAAACTACTGGCCGTCTGAGTGAGAGTACTAATATTGCCCTCTGCGTTTGACATCCTCGACTGCAAAGCATTGGCAAGCTGCGTAACGGTTGAGATATTACCTTTATTATTGTTAACCTGCGTTTGCAACCCTTGCGCTGTTTGCGTGATGCTCGAAAACCGTTGGTTGATCAGATTATTATTACTATCGTATTCTCCCTGGCTGACTTTCGATGCCAAACTTTTTGCCGTCTGCTGTACGAAACTGTCGTAAACAGTCTTGTCCACTTTATTGGTTACCTGGGCAGAAATACTGTCAACGGTTTGTTTAAGTTGGGAAAATTGAACGTTGGTTGTTAAATCTTCGGGAGCTGGGCTCCAATCAAAAACTATTCGTTCTCCCTCAACAAGATGGATTGAGTGTAAGCTTAACTGTCCACCCGTTTGCCCTTGAATTCTATAAAAAGTAAACTGATAGTATTGATGATCTTTTGCAATAAAAGAGTGTGTATATCGGATCCAAACCTCTGTTAAATCAATTATTCTTTGTCCACCTTGTTCCGGTCCGACTTGCCAACGCCCGTTACCCTTCAAACAAACAGACCAGGTGTATCTTTTTCCAGCTACCAATCTATATGGCATTCTATAATACCTGCCGCCTGAGTCGGTCAACGTATCTGTTCTAGTAAGTGTTGCTATCATTCGCTATCTTCTGTAATTTCAAGTGCTGTGATTCTACCTGCACCAATACTTGAACTAAATCTGTTATTTTCATTTGTGAATGCCGTCTGCGGTATCAAGTTTGTAGCGCTGATTTCAAAACTATCAAGATTGCCCTGCACCTGCGTAATCTGGCTCGTCAAACTGTTGCTTGTCTGCGTCAACTGACTTTGCGTAGCAAACTTGGCATTTGCATCAACGGTGTACATCTTGCGAGATATCTCACGCTCATTCTCGACGATCTGTACACTGTGTTGATCAACCATTTCGCTGACCGAGTCCAGAAGAGCACTGGTTGCTTCGGCAATTGTTTTGGCGCTCCCGGCAATAGTGTGGGCATTAACAGCTTCATCAAAAGCTGACTGTGCTTCCTCAATAGCTTCATTAGCGTTGCTTGCAGCAAGGTTGGCTTTTTCAACGGCTTCACCAGCTCTGTTTTTGGCAGTATCAATTTCAGCAGTCACATCAGCGCCGATCATGCCTAAATTGACTGTTCCATCAGCAAGTATTTGAGCTGTTTTCGACAGCTCACGCAATTCAGCTGCAATGTCGGGACCAAAAAGAATATCATCAGAAATAATCCGTACGGTTGACGCTTTGACTTGCGCAGACCAATCAGATGGCCTGCCGTGCATGTTGACTGCTCTTACTCTGTAATACCACACTTGGTCCGTATCCACTTCGTGGGGAAACCCGCTGACTCTGCCCCGCCACAAAAGATGTTGATTATCAGGTACAAAGTCTTTTACTTGGGAACCGTACACCTCGTAATGGCTGATATAAACTGCTTCGTCATAATCCCAGTACAATTGAATAACACGGAAACCACCGGTAGCCTCGACATTTACAGGTGTATCTGGCTTAATATCCGGAAATCTGTCGTTCGTGATCGGGCCGCCGCCGGATTCCCATTTGCTCCGATTTTCCCGGATTTCATTTTTCAAGTCGTCAAGTTCACGACCAAGATCATTTTCATACACGGACAAAAACTGCCCCATTTCAACTACGGCAGTTCCTTCTATATCCAAAAGATCATATTCAATCGCTATAACTCTCGTTTGGATCTCAATTGGCCGCGCAAATTGCCGGTCGATGGCGACAGCAGTGTCACCTAGACTTACATCCTTATCAAGTAAATCCACTGACAGTTTGTAATGTACTTCGGGTTTTTTAGCTTGTTTAAGAGCTTCCCAGGTTGCTCGTAATAGCTTGGCAGGGTCCTTATAATCTTGGTTGCTAAATTCGCCATACCGATGTAATAACTGTCCTTTATATATGCGGCCATATTGGAGTAGCGCATCCGGATCTCCAACCCACTTTTGCCCTCTCGGCTTGTCAGTAGGATCACCTTTCGATTTTTTCCATTCCACATCTGCAAAATCGATATATTCATTGCGGTCGTCTGTATGACTTCCTTCATCGCCTGTATTTTCGAGATTTGCCCCCCAACCATATAAGGCAGTTTTCGGATATGACAAGACCGTTCGCTGGATTTCTTCAATGTTATGATCGATCTCAAAACGGGCCCCTTTATCTGCTCCTAGACGTTCATCTATGATGATTTTACGAACGGTAATTTTATTGCCATCAAATTCAACTGTATCGCGAAATTCACCGCCCCACACTTCAAGAATCTTCCAAATACAGTCAACGCTGGATAAATGATAAAAGTTCGTAGACGCCAAATCCAACCTTACTTTTACTTCACCTATATAACGCGTTCCCGCTAATGCATCATTTAAAGCTAATTGTGCTTCTTTTTCCGTATAACGCTTGTCTAATACAAAGTTATCGTTTAATTCATCCAGCCATGCAGGGATACATGTTGCCGTGGTTTGTGGTCCGTCGTCATTATCGATATCGTCTAATTCTTTGATGACCATTTCCCGATAGAAACCATCTTTGTCTTTGAAAACCACACGATTTTCTTCTTTTACGTGTTTTACACGTTCGGCATCAGCATCCACAGTGAATACAAAAGGCTCACTAGAAACGCTGTTTATCTCTTCACGAAACGGCGCACTAATAAGCCCAGTTGATTCGGAGATAATTGTTAAAAGATCATCAGCCTGACTGAATATATAAATCTCTGACATGGTGTCCTCCTTTCACGCAGGTTAAAGCCCCCTCTTATAGTGACCATGATTGAGGGAGTATCATAGATACAGATTACTTCAAAGGAACTCCAAGAAAAACGCTTTACACTTTTTGAGTCTAGAAGTATACCAGCTTTTAAAAAACGATTTAAAAAATTAATCGGAGAAATGATTTTTACAGATCTCATATATGCTAAAATCGATTTCTTTTGTTCTTTATTCCTGCAATAAATTGACTTCGAAAGAAGTAAACAGACCCCATTCTCAAAAATGTCCAGAAGTTGTCCGACTTCTTTTCGTTCGATACAATTTATGATACGTTGTTCTAACCCTTACAATGTCACACTACATTTTTCTCATCCTTGTTACTTTCTTAATAAAATTTTTCTGTATAATTCAACTCCGTCTCATGACTCGCTCTCAAACCGACTGGTCCCGGAACTAGTTTAAACCACTCAGTCTCAAGTGCAATTGATACGGCTAAATCCTTACCGTTTAAAAAAACGTCACGCGTATTATAATAGATTTCCAGCACATCGCCGGCTATAAAATCATAATATAAGACAACCTTGCCACTGTTGTTTGTTTCCAAGCTAAATGACGATTGTGGAACCGTGAATCTTGTTCGGCTAGTCCAAGGAGTTGACTCCTGACCGCCAATTGTAAATATTTGTTCAGAGGCAGTGATGTTTAAGGTTTGTTCGTTCATATTTTTTCCCGGATCGGTACAAATAAAAACGAGACTTCCAACAATGTCATTGGAATCCTCTTCTGGTGTGTCCCCGCTTTGCAATGTTGCTAAAAAGTACGCTTCCTCGTCAGTAAATTCTAGCCTTTTCTTGGAGCCAAGCAGCAAACTGTTTAACCGATTGAAACGGTCTCGAAATCCTTCGTTTGTGCGATCAGTAAGTTTATACTTAACAGTGATCTCTCTGACGTCGTATGTGTACCCTTTTTCTCTGGCTCCGTGTCTATTTGACACTTCAGTCATATTAATACGCCTAGATAATATACCCCTGCCACTGATCGATATTGTTGTAAAACTACCATTGTGGTCTGTTAAAGCCTCATCAAGATTCACGCCATTAAAAAGAGTATTCAATGGCAGGAGAGGGCGTGACATTCCGCTTCCTGCCACTGTATCAACAAACTTGTACATAAGCACCCTCCTATCTTGGCGCACGCCTTAGCCTTGCTAATTTGCGGCTTTGTGTATTGGAAATATCGTCTACAAATGTGTTAAAATCCGTGTTGCCAAGCTGTAAATGGATATAGGCAGGCTCTTTGCCAATGCTCATTTCACCAGCCATAGTACTCCTCATCTGTACATTGGCCATCTGGTTAACACCCGCCATCTGCCCCGCAATGTTAATAGGCTCAACATTCGGTATCGCTACAAGTTTTTTCATTTCCCTTTGCACTATTGGAACAGCGCTTTTGATACTTTGTGCTATGGTGCCTCCGAAGTTTAGTTTTTGGATATCACGTAATGGCCCTTCTTTTGCTGGCGAAAACGGCAAGAAATCACGAATTCTTGATGCCACATTGTCAATTGCGTCAGTCACTATGCTAATAGCCGAACTTATGCCGTCTGCTATGGAAGTGACAATATTTCTTCCAGCATCAAAAAACCTGCTGACCATGTCAGTAACAGCCGTTAACGCACTGTTAATGCCATCTGATACGGCCGAACTTACATTTGTCAGCGCGCTTTGCACGATGCCAGCCAAAGCATTAAACACATCATTTATGACACTTCTTATTGTGTTTACAACAGTTGATATAACAGAGACGATACCATTCCAAACACCCGAAATGACAGATCTAATAACGTTCATTATCGTCGAAATAATAGAGGATATGAAATTAAATCCTGTACTGACAACGCTCCTTGCCCAGTCTACTCCGGTTTGGAAAACACGGGTTATAAAATTCCACATGGCTTGAAGAAGATTTTTGAGACCTTCAGCGAAAAGCGAGCCAATCGCTAGAATTCTCCCGATAAAAAAGAGATTAATTAATCCCCAAACCAACTGTAATGCGCCGGTAAATATCATTTTAATCGCATCCCACATTGCCGACCAATTGCCAGTAAATAATGCACTGAAAAACTGAACAATACCTAAAATCACATTGATAGCGCCTTGTATTACCCCTTTTATTGATTCCCAAGTAGATACAATTAACGCCTTAATGACAGGCCACACTGTTTGCATGATGGTCCAAATCACGATCATTACTGCGCCTATAACAACACTAATGACATTCCACACGTTTTGTACAGCTTGTAGGATCATTTCGTTGTTTTGTTGCCACCATGCGACCAGTTGCCCCCATATAGTCATTACAAATTCATGTATTGTCGTTATGACCGTTTGAATGATTCCAGATATAAAAGCCCATGCCGTTTGCATGGCTGCTCTTACCGTCTCATTCGTGTTGTACAGATAAATGAGTATTCCCACTAATGCTCCAATAGCAAATATGATTAAAGTTATTGGTGATGCCAAAAATGCTCCAATAGTAGAAAAAGCGGCCATTGCGTTTGTTAATATCCCTGTTGTTATAAACGCACTGATCGCCGATGCATTATAGGCGATGATAGCTGCTGTTAAGGTAGCTAAAGCGACAGCTACCAGAAGGATGGTCGTTTGATTTTCTGTCGAAAGCGTATTGAAATTCCTCAAAGAATCAGCAGCTATACTCAATAAACCAGTTACGGTGCTAAATGCATCCATTAACGGATCAAGAACCGGTTCCAGCACTGCTGTCGCAAAGTCAACAAAAGCGGCTTCTGCTTGGCCTATTGCATTTTGAAATAACTCGCTTTCCATTATTGCAGATCCGGCAAATCCTGCTATCCCTGTTGTAGCTGCTGCCATTACGCTTTTAAAGCCGCTTGTAAATTCTTTTCCTTTTTTTGCCTTTTGCCCTTTGGAGCCAGTTTCATTTTTAAATGCTGTTGAAAAAGCATCAGCACCATTCGCTTTTAAATATGCTTCAACAGAATAACTTTCACCCATCAGCAATCCCCCTCCCTGAATTTATTCTTGCAGCCAAAGAAGCCATCCGCTGCCATTTAGGGAATAGCTTGCTTCTTTGCGGTCTTTCTACTTTTTTAAGCTCTTCTTCATAGTTGTAAAAATCCTGAAACTTCCTAAATACAGGAACTTGTTTCTTTCCTTGCTCTTTTGTTGCACCCGCCATATGATATAACCATGCTTGTATATGCATATCATGTTCTTTATCTATTCTTTTTAATTGATATGCTCTCATTTTGTATGCATATTCTTTTAATGACATGGTATTGATTTCATACAGGCTCTTGCAATCAAGAAATCTAAAGCAATTGATTACAATTCCATCGTACGTTTCTCGTGATGTTTTTATTGTTGTACCTTTGCTTTCTTCTCGAAATCCTCGATCTTCTGTTTCAAAAAAACCGATTCTCTCATTCCATTTTCTAGCGTTTCAAATAATTCGTTCAACTTTCCATCGAAAGCGATTTTTTCCAATTCGGCTTCGATGTCATTGTTAGACGGCTTCGATTGAAGATGATCCGTTCCAGCTTTTATGACATTGAAAATCACGGTTGGATTTTTCGTTTTAAAATAAAACAAAGATTGTTCAATACCCATGCCAAATTCCACGCCATTCATATTAGCTGTATAAACTTGATCCATTTTTTTAATAAAACCAATCCCAAATTTCAATTCATATTCTTTACCGCTAATCATTAATTTCATATCCGATATCCCCGCTTTCTTTTTTAATGATGTAGAAAGGGAGTAAATCCCCTTCTACAATCTATTGTCCTTCTGGCGCTGGTTCAGTAACTGTTGTTGTATCTTTAAATGCATACTGCGCAGCTTGTTCTTGTTCTGCTGTTAAAGTCGCGCGTCCAAATTGCGGTTCCATTTCAACTGTAAATGTACTGGAAATCGTTACATTTTCCTCTGCGTTTGCAGGATCTTCCCATTCAGATAGATAACCCTGTGCATATACAGCAGGATATTTTCCTTCTGCATCTTTTAAATCCTCGTCAACGGTCACTTCCCATAATTCTAGTTTTTCACCTTTTATGACGGCTTCTTGCAACATTTTTCCAAGTGGATCTCCTTTAGCTTGAATAGCGTTGACCTCCACTTCCGCTTCAAGACCGCCAACTTGAATAACTCGTCCATCTTTTGTGACGAGCGCTTCTAGTTCTCGGGAATAAGTAAATGTGTGTTCCGTTTGGAAAGCTAGTTTTGCAGCTTCTTGATTTTGATCAGCTAACTTTCTGAATAACAAAATTTTATTTTTACCATGTTGCATTTGCGTTTCTACTGACATTTATACCCCTCCTGTTGGATTTGATATCCCTATGATTCCATTCATTTTTCCGAGACATTTTTTGATCAGGCTCGGATTCCATTTTTCTTTCGGCTTCCTTCTGGATTCCATATGACACGATCGACAGAATGTTAGTCAAATAGGAAAATTATATGCCATCCTTTTCTCCCCTTTCCCAGACGCTTCCCTTCAACAAATACCTAGATTTCCAATAGCTGTGCAATTTGACGCTCTTGGTAAATGTTCCTTGAAGCCTCTGAACAGTTGATTTTGAACATAATAAATAAGCCTTTTAATGACTTGCTTAGGTCAATCGCAAAAAAATGAAAAGCTATAGGGTCTTTTTCTTGCTATCAACTCTGTCTCATTGTTTCAGGTTAAATTCAACCTCGCGATCAGTTGTTAAGGAAAAGCACCCTTCACTAATAGAGACTTCATACGACAAGTCGTACGTCATGAAACCACTTGTTCTACTTTTTTTCTTGCCCGTTCAATATACTGTTGGACGGTCCTCTTTTTAAGACTCAGCATTTCTGCTATATCGGACATGCTCAATCCTTGAGCAACATGCAAAATATAACATTGCCTTTCCCTAAAGGAAAAAGAAGATAATATGTTCAGCAAAACTTTCTTTTGTTCTTCACTTAAACTTAGTGGCTTATGATTTGGTTCCAACTGTTCCATTATATCTGGGATAAATTCCATCGTTTCTAATGATCGTTTTTGATATACACTTTTTACGTCTATCCCGCGCATGACACCTGGTTGCTGCCCGGTTTCAAGCCACTTGATCACAAAATCCATGTCTCCAATCATGCTGCTAATTGTTTTTCTATCTTGCATATCCATAGGATCTGTTTCATCTAAACTGTTGCGTAATTTATCAAGCTGTCTTTTTCCTTCTGAGTATTCTTGAATTAAAATATCTGCCCAATTTCCCATTAAAAACCCCTCCTTAAAGCTGTCTGAATGAATATCTAGTTTATTCACTATTAAAAAAACTCTCTATACAGTGTTTGCATCCGCCCATTTTTCACATAGCCTTTTGAAAATTTCACTTGACAACTACCCCATCCAATTTTATTAAGTACATTGGCCTTGTTCACATTACTAAAAAGGAATATTATTCATCCGCTTATCCTTGGTTTCCTTGAATACAACAAACTTGGGGTTTCTAAACAACCTTGATACCAGTTTTTTATCGTACATGTGAAACAGTGTTTCGCTTGAGAGATTTGTAGTAATGATTGAAGATTTATCCTGCCTGGTGGTAGTAATCGCATATAAAACTCTTTGAACAAAATCGGTGGCAACTTTATCGGTGCCGATCGCGCCAGTTTCTGCGCCAATATCATCCAACGCGAGATAATCAACTTTGGACATCAGTTCTACAAAATAGCTTTCGGTGTGTTTTCTCTCTTTGTTGTTAAACGAATCCTTAATCGTCCTCATCATGCTTTCTACATTGACAAATAGGCACGATGCATTTAATTCACTCTCATTCAATTCACGTAGAGCGGCATAAGCTAAGTGGCTTTTCCCGGCACCTTGATTACCTTGAAGAACCAAATTAAAAACTTGGCCATCTTTAAAACGGGCTACCGATTCTACAACTGTTCGTTTGTTCATTCGCGCTTCTTGGTGTTCAACTTCATAATTATCTAATGTAGCTGCCAAGATCGTTTTATCGGATAATATACTAAGGTTGTAAAAAGTGTTATAATTTTTTCGCTTTAATAATTCATCGTACCGCCTTTGGATGGCCTCCTGCAGTTTGTCATCTTCTTTCTCCAATTCACAGCGGGGACAAACCAATTCACCATCTACCATCATCATTTGAATAGGCTTGACGATCTCCAGCCCGTCTTTTATATAAGTGTGCCGTTCACATATTTCAGAATGGTATGTTATATTCTTTGGCCATTTTTCCGGAATCGTGATTTTCTCCATTTGTTACACCGCCTTTTTGATTAAGGTAGGATTCAAATTTCGTTCCGAATAATGTTTCTGGCCGAAGGAATTTATTCATCTTTTTATCAACGAGCCACTCTTTGCATTTGATATGAATGACAGTTTTAAAATCCTCCAGCCTATATCCCTCATTCCAACGGGCTTTAATGAAAGCTTTTGTTTTCTTCGTTGTATGTCGATAATTGGTATGAGCCGCTTTGTTAAGATAGGTGACTATCTCGGCATATGGTATATTATCTATATCTTTATCTAGATCTCTATCTATATCTGTGCCATCACGTGACGTCACGCTAACGTCATTTAACGTTGCTCGTTTTTTTCGTTCTCTATACCTTTTATTTCTTTCCGCATTCAGTTTTCGAACTCGTTCCATCCCCTCAATGTTTTGATGTTTGTCCCAATTCGTAATACTGATAAAATGCTCATCCGAAATGTCAATCATCCCAAATGCTTTTAATGTTTTAAGAGCCATTCTTACAACATTAAGCGGTCTATTGAAAATAGTTGCCAACATCTCGTCCGTGTATGGGACATTTTCGCTTAGATAGATATATCCGCTCGCGTTTGTCTTTCCAGCTTGGGCCAAAAGCTTCACCCAAATGATTAGAATAGTGTCGGCTTCCGGCATATTTTCAATGAGGCGAATCTTCTCGTCTTCAAACATTTGTGTACTAAGCTTGATCCACTTTACATTCATTCATGTCACTTCCCGTTAAAAAATTCGGATCGTGATATACTTTTTCTCAGTTTTATAAATATGAATGATTTTACAAATGACAATTGCGGTAATCATCTTTAAAAACAATGTCTGATGTTCAATGAGGATGCGAATATCAAGTAGAATCCTTTTAGAATCATCCAACGTCTCTTGGCTGGGCAATCGCCACACTCCCAATACACTTACTCGCTCTTTCGTTCCTTTATAGGAACTGAACATTCAAAAAAATATGTAATGGGAACGCCCATTTCCGTATGAATTTTTTTAGCTTCTTCTAATGTAAAATCACCGAAGCCATTTAACTTTTTACTAACAGTGTTTGGTTTAGTATCGATCACTTTTGCTACATCTCGGTGCTTAAAGCCATTTTCAACTAAAAATGCTTTAATTTTATCATAGGCTCGTCTCTGCTTACTCAAATTTCAGTCCTCCTTTTGTTCCATAATAGGAACACCTTTACTATAAAACATGCCATATTCAATGTCAATAAAAAATGTTCCTTAAAAGGAAAAAAATATTGTCTAATGTTGCATTTAAGGAATACATATTATATTATATTCCTAAATCAGGAATGCCAAAGGGAGATAAACATGAGTGTATTTGGTAAACGGATAAAAAAATTAAGAGGGAGCCAAAGCATAGAAGAGTTGGCGAAAAAATTGAACGAAAAATATGAAACGACAATAAGCAAGAGCATGATTTCGCGCTATGAAAACGGACAATCTGATCCCAGAATGGAAATAGTGAGGATATTTGCCGATTATTTTCAGGTATCTGCTGATTATTTAGCTGGATTAAGCGAAGAGAGTAAACCACGCGTAACTGAAAAAGGCGGATTATATACAATCGCTGCCCATCACGAAGGAGAGGAATGGACCGAAGATGAATTAGAAGAAATAGAAAAGTTTATGGAATTCGTAAAATCAAAAAGAAAACAAAAGGGGGAAAAAAATGTATGACAGACTTCTAAGAGAGGCTTCTGACAAGGGAGTCGATATCTACGAAAAACCTATGAAACCAACCATTAAAGGATTATATTGTAACAACAATATTTGGATTAATAAACACCTTGCGACTACTTCTGAAAAAGCATGCATCTTAGCAGAAGAATTAGGCCATTACTATACATCAGCAGGAAACATCCTAGATCAATCTAAAGTTGAAAATCGAAAACAAGAATTAAAAGCCCGTTCATGGGCTTATGAAAAGCTGTTCCCTCTCCAAAAAATTGTACAAGCACATCAATCAACAGTCCGAAACCGTTATGAGTTGGCGGAGTTTCTCGGAGTAACAGAGGAATTTTTAGAGGAGGCTATCCAGCGCTATCGCGAAAAGTACGGCCCCTACACTACAATCGACAATTATACTATTTGTTTTGATCCTTTAGGTGTATTAGAAATGTTTGATTAACATTGAAAGCTCTTCCATTGATCTGGCTGGAGATTTTATAACAAGGATCGTGACAAAATTCTCGTGATCAGGCATGGGGCGATATCGAAAAGGTTCGCTTCCATGACCTGCGGTACTCCTCCGTCTATTTGGTGTTAAGTGAGGGAATCAATATGAAGGTTGTACAAAAGACTTGTACACAAAAACATCAAAAAACGATGAATATTTACTCACATGTCAGAGAAAAAGACGATGAGAAAGCAAGCAACGTTTTTGACGACTTGCTATGAATTGGTCACACGTTGATCACTGGCAGACACATACAAAGAAAAAGACGCTATTCCTATTTTCAAAGAACAGCGTCATATCAAGGTTTGTATGAGTGATTCCGACTGGGTTCGAACCAGCGACCTCCACCCTGTCAAGGTGAACGGTTTTTAGTCGGTAAGTCTACGGTATGTCAAACGTTGGTATGTACGTTAAGTCTAACGGTATGTCACACGCTTACAACGATTATACCGATAATGGCGCTACCTTACAAGCCCTATTTCGCAATGAAAGGCCGATAGTACGCCGACGCCTCTACTCGATTGCTCTAAACGCGATTCTCTGCATAAAAAAAAAAGACGGACTAGCCCGAAAGCCAGCCCGTTCCGCTAAACATCATATGCCTATGATCTCCGCCCGCTGCGTACTACCTCCGGCCATGCGTAAAGCCCTCATCAGGGCCAAACATTTAATTAACGTATTTGTTCAGTTCTTCCAAGCCGCGGCTGATCTCGTCTCGCGAGTACGCAGGCTTGCGGCTATCTTCGACGACAAGCGTTTGCCTATCCTGCATACGTCCGTTCAGCCGATAGAACAACTCCAAAGCTTTGATAGAGGCAACTCCGTTGTTACTCGTACCTTGTATCAGTTTAATGAGCTGACTATCGGCTAGGCTCCGGTAATTATCGAGTTTGTTGTCCGATATAGCCGCCATGTAGCGGGTAAAGTCCGGATTTTGGCGCCAATTATAAAGCTGGCGGTCAGTAATGCCTACTTCCTCCGCAATTTGGTCTAGCGTTTTCTTCTCACCTTTTGGGGCGAAGTCATTGGCGACAATCAGCTCGGCAGCCAACCGCTGGCCGGGCGTCAATCGTTGCTTTAATTCCTCGAAAGTAATGTAATTTTCCGACATTGTATAACCTCCTTAATATAGATGTCTGATTGAATCGAAATGATCGCACAATCTTTTGTATTCTACTTCGAAATATTCCTCGTCCTTCAATCGCTCGTATTCCTCGTAAACTTCCCTGCGAAATTTATCGTTTTCCTCTTTGCCGGCGTTCCATATCCAGGCGTATTGATCGAGACGCGGCGGATGATACTCGCCTTTTAAAAAGTCGAGACTAATAAACATTGACCGTACTAACTCGAAAGCAGAATCATATTCTGCATGTTTTTCTATATTCGATATAAGGACGGCCAAACAGACGCCCAATACTTTAATACCGGTCGAGTCTTTTACCTTGCCTATTAGCTCGATATATGGCCGGAATGACTGCGCCCATTGTATTTGCTCATCCGATAATGGTAAAACTTCGTTGGCTTTATCGCATAGCTGCGCGTATTTAATAGCGAATTGATGCAATGGCTGGCAACGCTCGTAAAGAGTCCACGCCATAGCAACCGATACAAAGTCGGCGGGCGGCTCCGGCGGCACTCCCCGCGCCTCACGGTCAGCTTTTATCATTGCGGCAAGTCGTTTATTCTCTGCTTTTAGTTCTTCTATCGTCAGCTTTGATGCTGGCTTAAAATTATAATCGTCTTTCATCGTTTCACTCCTTAAAAATAGTAAGGCGGAAGGTCCGACTTCCCTCCGCCTTCGTCCGTCAGCGGACGTCCTCGCGATAATCCCCTCCACGTTTGCGCTCCGCTTCATCGGGGCTTGTCCGATTAGTTTAATTTTTTCATAGCTTTACGGAATTGATGCGTATAATAAGCGCGTCTTAATCGCATCTTGCCTACGTCGGCAAACATTGCCAGCGCTCCTAATCTAAACGCTTGCCGCTCTTCATCCGTCTGTAATTGATTATGTGCGATATGATAGAAGCTAACCGCCGGATTTACTCCTTGTTTACCGATACCCGACGCCAACGCCTCTAAGTTAATCATTACGCTATTCATCTAGTAATCGCTCCCTTTCCTTTTAAGTGTTCCTCGTAAAACTCACGGTCAATTCCGCCGCCTTTTAGTGCGCTACTGGCTTCGTCTTGTACGACCCGACGCGCGATGTCATCGATTCGCTGCTTTCCTAGTACACTTGTCGGCAACTGTTCGGCTACTTTGACCGCGAGCAAGTCGCTATTACGAATATCCTGTACGGCGCTGATGATCGCTTGCTTGTGCGTTGCATTGCCTTCGATTCCTCCGATTAGGCCCGCAATTTCGCCCTGTAAAGCTACTCGCTGTCCGTCTGTAAGCAAGTTAATCTCGTTTTTAATCTCCGATAATGCCACGCCTTTATCGCTGGCGCTCGCTAGTTTTAACGCTGCCCTATTTTTAAACTGTTCCGCGACGGCTCGATCGTTGTCCGTTACCTTAATAACTGCCCGCGCGGCTCTTATTTTCGCTTCTTCGATTTGTTGCGCTCGGTAAGCCTTCCATTCCGCCTCAACTTCCGCAGTCTTGGCGCGATATTCCTTTTCGAGTTTATCGAGTTCATACTTTTGTACTTTCTCGTCTTGCAATAACGGATTGTCCGACTTGCGGATACGGTCGACATTAGCGCGGTAAGTTGTTCGCAGCTCGTCCGCCTTTTGCTCCAATCGTTGCAATTCCGGAATATCTAACTTGACCGCCTTACCACTGTCAAGTAGTGCCTGCGCTTGCTCATGTTCAGCATGAATTACTCTATGCTTTTCGATATTTCCATCTGATTGGTACGTGAATAGCCTTGTCATTTTATCGTCTCCTTTTTATTTGAATGGTCGCCATGATCTGTCATCAACATATACGTCCGTGTAACTTTTTTCTCGCTTAATATCTGCCGCTACCGCTTGCGCCTGCTTTTCGATTTCCTCCGGGCTGTCTCCGGTAATATATTTAGTGTAAATATCAACGTCGGTTATACTGACGCCAGCCTCCGCGAGTTTTACTTGTTTTAATTTCGATAGATAATCGGCTTTTGTTTGCTCTAGCTTTTCGCTCATACTTACCACCTCCAACGTAATTTATCTTTTATGCGTTCAAATACTTTTTTGCCTAGCTCGGTCGGGTCTTTATGCTTTGGTCGATAACTTCGCCCTGACATTGGATTCGGGTCTACATAATTAATTGCTGGCGGAATCTCAAGCATTAAATTAAAAACGGACTGCTTAATTTCCTCGTCCGTTTCGCCTTCGACGTGCTCGAGATAACGCTCGATCTGCTCGTCGTTATAGTGTAGTTCCCGCATGGCCTTGCGCTTGCTCTCCGCAATACTTTCCGCCTTAAATCCGGCGAGCCGTTCGTCTAGCTTCGCTATCTTCGATTGATAGGATTCGATCTCGCGCTCAATTTCGAGAAGGGCGTCCGTTTGATCTTCGGTAGCTTCCTTCGGCTTCATTCCGTTATATAGCTGTTCAGTTTCCGTCTGATTTTCGCTCATAGTCCGCCCGCTCCTTATCAAGTTTTAGGATTTCGAGTTCTATTTCCAGTTCGTGGATACGCTCATTCAGCTTGTTTACGCGCTGTCTTACGATTTGGCTTACGTCGTCTTTTGTAAATAGTTGTTCGCTCATTCTTTTTCGCACTCTCCTTTAATAGTTCGATTTGTTCCGTTGTCAATAATTCCGATAGATTTACAGACATAGGGCGGGCTTGTCTCCGCCTGTTTCGCTTTTGCTTCGTCATTTATTTATGCTCCCTCGCTTGTTCCTTCAATTCTTCGAAGATAACTTCTATGTGTACGCCGCGCCTCGTTGCCATTCGTTCAATAGTCGTTAAAATCTCGAAGTCGTCCGGCCTATCGCTCCGATCTTGCCACGTTAGTAAGTCGTGGTTAAACTTCGAACGATTACAAGTCTTGCACACGCAAGTTACGTTACTAAGCGTATTTTTTCCGCCTTTGCTTAATGGTACGATATGTTCTAACTGGTAATCGTCCGTCACCTCTCCGCAGTAACTACACTCGCCATGCGAAATGGCAAATACGAACATAACATCATTAGCCGTTAAGTCATCGAATACGCCGTATTTAGCCGCGGCTTTCTTGGCGTCTCGCCATGCCGTCATAGCTCGTCCTCTAAACGTTGCATTATATTTACGCATACGTTCGCGCGCTGTCTCCCGTTCACACTCGATACAATACGACCTCTTGGCGCCGTAGTATTCCTCGATCGGCTTCGTCTGCTGGCAGCGCGTGCATGTTTTTAGTTCCGTACTCATGCGCGCTCACCTGCCCGCATACCTTCGATTCTTGCGTCGATCCTGTTTAGTCTTCGATAAATTTCAATTAATACTTTCATTCTCTCGATCTCTCCCTCGATTTAATTTTTTAGTTGTTCGTCAATCTTGCGTAAAATATCGTTAATCTCAAGCGTTACATGATGACCCGCCTTTTTTAGCTCCGCCAATGCTCGGAGATACGATATAAGGGCGTCCAGCCGTGTTTCTCTCACTCTCTCGCTCCTTCCGCTTACCCTCCGGCCGCGTACTGGCCATCATCGGATATTTTAAAATTTCACTTGACAAACGCTCCGAAAGTGCTAAAATAAAGTTAAAATGGGGTATTCTGATTAAATTTTTCCATAAACAAATAAAAATCGTCGTCTAATTCCATTTCAAGGCGCGCGAGCTTTGCCCGTACATAATCGGACACATCGCGCCCGCCCTGCTCGATAATACACACGGTACCAACTGAAATACCGAGACGCTTGGCAAACTCCGCCATAGACAGGCCAAGATAATGCCTAATAGCTTTCACCTTGTT
>NZ_JAFBFH010000042.1 GCF_016909185.1 Siminovitchia thermophila
GAAAAACCGTGAACATTGCCCATTCTAAAGAATCTCCTCTGCTTATAAGTTACCTATATTATACCTTTTTTTGGTTTTATTTGTTAGACAGTCTGGTAAGCCTGGTTGGTGAACTTTTTTCCATCCTCTGCAGACAGTGGAATAAACTCAATTCCTGCTTTGAGTAATTCTTCCTTCTCAACTTCATCTTCTTCCAAGTAATGTTCAACCATTTTCTTTTCATAAGCGGCCGTTGCATGAATGATGGCCTGCTGATCTTCCGGTGATATTTCATTCCATTTATTATCATTCATTAAAATGGTGCAGTTCTGATTCCAGAACGGATGATCCAGTACATATTTTGAAGCATCTGTCCACCCATTTCTCCGGGGTCCTACAAGCCCACCGTATACAAAACCTTTCACCACTCCAGTTTGTAGAGAAGTATAAACTTCTGTCGGAGCAATCATGACGGAAGAGATCCCTATGTTGTTAAAAAAACGTCGATAGTTGGGGGCAGAGCGAATTTGCATGCCCTCTAACTCCTTTAACTCCTCAATCGGTTCATTCAGCCAAATACGCGGTGAGCCTGAGAGCCACCTGCCAATATACTGGACTCCAAGTGATTGATGCTCCCTGACCATTTCATCGTACAATCCATTTTCCCTTTCCTCCGAAGGTGACAGCTGTGAGAGCGGTAAAGCAGAAACAGCCGGCGCCTGTGAATGATATTGACCCGTATATGTAAAAAGCACATCGACAATTTCTGACTTCAATGCTTCAAACTGAAGGTTTACCGGGATGATATTGGCCCCGCCCTTCCAATCAATCCTGACCCTTCCTTCTGTCACTGTTTCAACTTCTTCGATCCATTCATTTAAAGTAATGGCCAGAGGATCATTTTTCGGAAGAAAACTGACAGCTGTAAAAGTGACAGACTCTGATTTTTGTTCACCAGATGCCCCGGTCACCTCTTTATTGCCGCAAGCGCTGATAAAAATCATGCACAACAATAAAAGACCAACGAGTAGTTTTTTCATATAACCACCTTTTTGCGCAAAGTTTTATTTGAAGCAGGGATTCTATCGTGTAAAGGAGTCTTATTAAAAACGTTCAGCCCTCAAGTAGAGCTGAACAGATATGTTAGTCCTTAGTCACTAATGGCTCAACAGCCGGCTTCCGTATTAAACCCAAATGTTCCAATAAATGAATGAACTTTTTAATGGTTTCCAGTTGATATTGATCCATCCCTTTTTCATCGAAGGAATAAAACCCTCTTCCGGTCTTTAATCCGATTTCCCCCTGCTCTATTTTTTCTTGAATGATCTGAGCAGGAGTGAACCTGTCTGTTCCCAATGACCGTTGCAGATGGTTACTTGCATGGTAAAGTGTGTCTGCCCCGCCCCAGTCAATGAACTCCAACAGACCCAGAACGGCAAATCGCAGGCCGAATCCGACTCGGACAGCTTTGTCAATGTCTTCTGGAGAAGCCACTCCATCTTCGACCAGTCTGGCAGCTTCGTTCATGGCAAGCGCCTGAACCCTTGGTACGATATACCCCGGAGAGGGTGCACATTTGACTGGAACTTTCCCAATTCGTTCAAGCAATTGGAAAACATGCCGAAGAACCTTTTCGTTCGTCGCTGTTCCCGGGCTTACTTCCACCAAAGGAATAAGATAGGCAGGGTTCAGCCAGTGAGTATTTAAGAACCTCTCTTTCTGCGTGACCATTTCTGCCAGTTCGTTTGCAGAATAAGCTGACGATGTAGATGCAATCGGCACCTCACTAGGAACTTTAAGACAGATACATTTAAAAGCCTCTCTTTTCGCCTCCGCTATTTCCGGTACCGCTTCAAACACAATATCAGCTTGTTCCCATTGGCAATCTCCTTCTTCCTTGGTGCGAATGTGTATCCGGTCCAAAACCAGTCCAATGGTTTCCTCAGGTAATATGCCGCTTTGAGACAAAATGGACAATTGCCCCCTCATCTCCTGCTTTGCTGTGATGACATATTGCTCAAACTCCTGTTCAGTCCTTCGCTTAAAATCAATCAACATGACTTGAAAGCCTTGATAGGCAAATGTTAAAGCGATTCCCCTGCCCATTCTCCCTGCCCCAGCAATCAGGATGCAGCCCCTAATTGACTTCATATTGAACTAACCCTTTCTGCAGCAACACCTTCAGCTCTTCTCTGGTTTTAGACGACAGGCCGATATTTTCCATCGTCCGCCCTGTTTTCCTTAAATCTTCTTCAACTATGCTGCTTGCTATTGAAAGCAATCCAGCAGCTGTCGGAACCGGTATATTCAGCCATTCACCGAGGGAGACAAGAAAGGCTAAACCGCAGGCAATGTCTTCCCTCAAATACCGGTGCGTCTTCAAATCAAGCGGTTCATACCAATCTGCTCCATCGACCAACTCTTCATGAGCGCCGTTCCCATACATCCATTCGTCGCCGTCCAGATTGTAGTGGTCATCCAAAGGAAAGTGCGGAGCTGTATACCCGAGTGCTTCTCTAATTTTAATCCTCTCTGCATCAAGGGCTTTATGGACATTCCTGACTGATGGCTGAGTCCCTTCATCATGGATATCCCATCTATCGAAGTGTTCGATGGGACCTGCGTTCATAATAATAAGTGGAGGGTGGATAATCGGACCTGCATTCATTAAGGCTCCATCCAGCGCATCCTGTATAGGCTCAACCGATGGATATGCCTGTTTTAATATGTGAAAAGCCCGCTCTGACTGATTGGAAGGAAAGACACCTGTCGGGAGCTTCGTTGCACGTCCTGAAATGGAAACAGTCTCCTCGTCATATTTTCTGGCAAGATAAGGAAGTGTTCCTGTTTCCGCAAAAGCAACGCTTGCTTGGCATCCTTCTTCTGCTAATGCTTTTGACATCAGATAGCTTCCAAAGGTACCTGGCGGAAGAAATATCACCTGGTCATCCTCGAGTATGGGAGCCAGCTGCTTTGCCAAGGGAACCTGTGTCGTCGCAGGTAGTGGAATGACAATCAACTTCGCATCTTGCACTGCTTCTTTTAAATCACTAGTCGCTTTATAGAGCGGTACCTCCCGCGTTCCTTTTCGATCTTTCACATTAATGGTCTGTTTGTCCAATACACCCTTGAACAATTCCTGATTTCTTCTCCACAGCCTGACCCGGTGACCCTGTTCTGTTAAATCAACCGCTGCCGCATAGCAGCCGTTTCCGCCTCCAAGTACTGCGATCTCCATGTGAATTTCCCCCTATTTTTATTTTCCTTTGTATTCCTCAATCAGTTCGTACAGCCTTTTCTGGTACTCTTTTGCCGGCAAGCCTTTTGCCTCTGCCTTTTCAACAGCTTCTTTCTGCGTGGTCTTCAATAGCTCATTCCACTTCTCTTCATCAGACAGCGAAACTACGCTTAGTCCTTCCTCTTCTTCACTCCATTGCATCGCCTCTTGGACATGCTCATCCAAATACTTTCCGGTGAATTCACTCATTTCACTGCTTAGTTCCTCAATGACCTCCTGCACATCCTCTGGCAAGGCATCCCACTTATCCTTGTTCATAACTGCAACAAATGAAGTAATCGTCAACGGATAGTCAGTGACATGTTTGACGGATTCAGCAAGTTTCAAGTCTTTTAGTACCTCTCTGGAAGAAATATTCCCTTCAATAACACCTGTCTGTAACGCTTCGGAGGCTTCATTCTGTGACATTCCTACCGGTGCCGCTCCCAGCTTTTCCATGACTGGGGTCAAACCGCCGGATATTCGCAGTTGTTTTCCCGATAAATCTTTTAAACTGGATATGGCCTCTTTGCTTTGGATGTAGGACGGCTCTGTGGCAAAGGCTGTTATGATTTTAAAATCTTTCAAGGCTTCAGGTGGATACTCCTTCATCAAATCATGTACCACTTGACTTGCGACTTCCGAGTTGGGATAACCGGAAGGTAAGTCTGATATTTCTAATAATGGAAAACGTTTGGGTTCATAAGTTGTCGCGGTAAGCCCTATATCAGCGGTGCCGTTGGCAACCCCGTCAAACATGTTGCTGGCCTCAAGAAGTGTTCCGCCGAAAAACATTTCTATTTTGACTTGCCCATCAGTTCTTGACTCCAATTCTTCCGCCCATTTTTTCATTTGAATCGCAGGAAATGTATTGTCAGGTGCAAAGAAAGCATAAGACAGGGTTATGCTTTCTTTGCCTCCGGATTTATCTCCCGCTGTTTCTTTGGTGCCGCAGGCAGCCATCAGAAATACCATGAAACAACATAAGAAAAGAGTAAGGAATTTCTTTTTCTTTATGAACCTCATCACATTCTCCCCATTATGAGTGATTTAACTCTAGGTAACTCTTATTCTCTTTTAAAGCTGCCGTCCATGATTCCGAGCGCTCATAACAATCGGCGATTTCCATTATGTGATGATCAGAAAAAGGTTTTCCTATCATTTGAAGTCCTACAGGGAAATGATCTTTCGTAAATCCACACGCAACAGACAACGCCGGAAAACCCAAAACATTAGCTAACGGAGTTTTTCCAAGTACAAACATATTGCTTATGGCTTGCTCCGGAACCATCGTTCCAATCTCAAATGGAGGCTGTACATTCGTCGGCCCAATGAGAGCGTCTATACCCTTCATTTGAGTGAGAGTTGATTGAATGAACTTTTTTCTAACCCTTTGTGCATTAATATAAGAAGTTGCCGATATATCCCGTCCATACTGAAAACGATACTTTAGATCATCTCCATATAGATCTCCGTGTTTCTTTAACAGGGGTTCATGATAGGCGACGACCTCGGATTGAGCAATCGTTTTCAATCCTTCAAGGGCACTATCGATAAATGGTAACTCAATGGGAATGATTTCGGCTCCCAATGATTCCAATTGTTGAAAAGCTTTTTCGATGACATTTTTCACATCCGAGTCAATACCTGAATACATATAAGGTTCGTAGAAACCTAGCTTGATACCTTTTAGATTATCCCGTTCATTAAAAGTAGATTTCTGCCCATTAAGTCCAATCATCGCCTCAAGCATAATGGCCGAGTCTTTAATGGTTCTGGTCATTGGTCCTACATGGTCAAGTGACCAGCTAAAAGGAAGGCCCCCTTCCCGGCTGACTAGATCATAGGTGGGTTTGATTCCTGCCGTTCCACACATGGCTGCTGGCAGTCGTATAGACCCCGCCGTGTCAGTTCCTATTGCGCCAAAAGCCATGCCTGCCGCAGTAGCAACCGCCGACCCTCCGCTGGAACCCCCCGGGATATATTTCCCATTCCAAGGATTCCTTGTTCTCCCATAATGAGGGTTTTCCGTTGTGACCCCCATGGCAAATTCATGCAAGTTCGCTTTGCCTATAATGACGGCACCTGCTTCTTTTAAAAGTCGAACCACAGCGGCATCCTCATCAGGCACCCAGTCCCCAAAAATCTTTGAACCCCCAGTGGTTAGAATGTCTTTCGTCTGCACCATATCTTTTACAGCAATTGGTACTCCGTGCAAAGGACTCCGAATATATCCTTTCTGTGCTTCCGTCTCTAATACTTTTGCTTGTTCAAGGGCTTGTTCGTCCGATACTGTGATGAAAGCGTTGAGAGCAGGTTCCACCTGCCGGATACGCTCAATGGTCAGTTTCGTCAATTCCACCGGCGACAGTTCTTTATCCGCAATACGCCTGCTTGTGTTATCAATAGTGTCAAACAAGAGCTCACTCATTTTCATTCTCCTCTGTCCCCTCTAGTGAAAAAGAAAAAGCGGGATCTGTTAATAATAAGGCTTCTTTGTTGACACCCAATAACTCACTTATGTATTCTGCCAACGACAACACACACACCCCATTCTTAAATGTTTCCAATTGTTTTAGACTAAAAATAGAACGATTTTTGGGAACAGCAACAGCAAGCCAATGAAAATTACATATGTGACCAAAAAATAAGCTGTCCCTTTAAAAATGGTCGTTACAGGTGTTTTGGGAGTAAGCCCCTGCACGACGAATACATTCACTCCAACAGGCGGAGTAATGGCTCCCATACTGGTCACAACACATAGGAGGACAGCAAACCAGATAGGATCATATCCCAGTGCCAAAACGGTCGGATAAAACACTGGGATTGAAATCATTAAAAATCCAAGTGCATCCATAATCGATCCGCCAACGATGTAAATGATCAAAATCGAGATCAACACGAAAATCGGCGGGACAGGAAGGTTGGTCACCCACTCAGATACTTCATAGGGCAGCCTCGTGATCGTTAAGAATCTACCAAATACCATGGCTCCAACTACTAACATCATGACCATCGCTGATGAGCGGAGTGCTCCCGCAATGGCAATTTGGAAATTTTTCCAGTTCAGCTTACCCATAGCCAACGACAGTATAATTGCTCCAAAGGCTCCGAATGCCCCTGATTCTGTCGGTGTGAAAAATCCTTTGTACAACCCGCCGATGACAAAGATGAACAAAAGGGCGATCGGGATGACATCCTTAAGAGACTTCACTTTCTCTCCCATGCTGAATCGCTCTCCGGCCGGACCAAAATCCGGATTTCTTTTACATAGAAAGACAACGGTTAATATAAGGAGAATAGTGAGAAAGATCCCTGGAACAATACTTGCGATAAAAAGATCTTTAATCGATTGCTCCATCTGAAGCGCCAAAACGATTAATACAGTACTTGGAGGAATGATAATCCCCAGAGTACCTCCTGTTGCAATGCTTCCAGTGCTGAGGGCTTTGTTGTACCCGTATTTATTTAGTTCAGGAAGGGACATCGTCCCCATCGTTGCTGCTGTTGCTGAGTTGGAACCACAGATTGAGGCAAAACCGGCACTCGCCAAAATAGTCGTGCTTGCCATTCCTCCGTGATAATGTCCAACCCACTTATATGCAGATTCAAACAGCCTTTCAGCAATGCCTGTTCGAAAGACCACTTCCCCCATTAATATGTAAAGAGGGATTACACTTAAAGAGTAACTGGAAAATTGATTCCATAAGTCTGCACTTAACACATTGTAAGCGGCTTTTGGAGATGCTGCTAACAGCAAACCTACAAAACCCACAATGAACATAGAAAAGCTTAACGGCATTCTCAAGAACATCAACACGAAAAGAACGCAGATCCCTAATACAGCCAAAAGAATTGGATCCATTATCTTGCCTCCCTCCACACTTCAATGGTTTCTTTTATTAAGGTTAGCACCAGGCTGAAAAAACCGATGGAACATAAAATGACCAACGGATAAAAAGCAACCTGCATTGTTTCTGATACGACACCGCTCTGTTTCAAACCCATTCCATACAAGGTAATTTGCCAGCCAGCCATGGCAAAGAACAAGATGCTAATTACATTTACCATTGAGTGTGTCAGCTTTTGCAGTCCCGAAGAAAATTTCACAATGAACAGGTCAATGAACACATGGCCTTTGTGCAACTGTGCATATCCAAGTGAAAAGACGGCGGTCAAGGCTCCAAGCCAGCTGACCAGTTCAACAGTCCCGGCAATGGGATCAGAGAATAATCGCTTGATAGAATTAAAGACGATCAATAGCATCATGCAAATGAGAGATAGACCGGCTAAAAAAGCCAGTCCCTGATTAAAAGAATCTATTATTCTAAAGAAGATATTTGGTTTACCTGTGCTTGGTGGAGCATCAGTCGAATCTTTATGCGCCGTAATTTTCGGGTTTTCAGTGTCTAATTGGATGGACTGTTCTGCCATGTTCGAACCTCCTATATTCCATTACTTGAATTGCTCGTTGTATTTTTCAATTAAAGATCTCATATCCTCAAGGTATTCCTTTGCAGGCTGCCCATCCTTCTCTAGCTTTTCAACATACTCTTCTTGCATTTGATTCAATCGCTCATCCCATGACTTTTTCTCACTTTCGGACAATTTAACAATTTCGAGGTCGTGGGTTTCCTGGCTCCATGTAATGGATTCTTGAACATGATTGTCTAAATAATCACCGGTAAACTCCGTCATCTCCCTATTTAACTCATCAATTGCCTGTTGAACATCTTCAGGCAAAGAATCCCATTTATCTTTGTTCATAACAGCAATAAAGGTGTTAAGCGCCAAAGGATAATCAGTAACATAGCTGACCATTTCTGCCAGTTTCGTATCTTTTAAGATTTCTCTTGATGAAACGTATCCCTCAACAACCCCTGTTTGTAATGCTTCAGGAACTTCAGCCTGCGACATCCCAACTGGTGCAGCTCCCAGCTCCTCCATGATCGGTGTAAGTGCACCAGCGATTCTCAGTTGTTTTCCCTTTAATTCTTTAATAGAAGAAATTGGCTTTTTGCTCTGTATATAAGCAGGTTCAGTCGCAAAAGTTGTAATGATTTTAAAATCTTTCAGTGCTTCCGGCGGGTATTTCTCTACCAGATCAGCTGCTACATGACTCGTCGATTTGGCATTTGCATAGCCTGATGGCATATCAGAAATGGCCAGAAGGGGAAACCTGCCCGGCTCATAGGATGTAGAGGTTAGCCCGATGTCAGCCGTCCCATTCGCTACTCCATCATACATATTGTTCGCTTCCAATAAGGTACCACCTGGAAAAAGCTCAACTTCCACTTTTCCATCTGTCTTCTCTTCAAGCCGCTTTTTCCACTCTTCCATCTGAACTGCAGGAAATGTCCCTGCTGGAGCAAAAAATGCATAGGTTAACTTGATTACGTCACCTTTACTTTTATTAGTAGCTGATTTCTCGGAACCGTCTGCCCCGCAGGCACTTAGAATGACAGCTGCCAATAGCAATGGGATAAGAACGAACAATCTCTTCATTTTTCCACCTCTTCTTTAATATGTGCAGCAAACTATTTTTCCACTAAGAAAAATGGTCGTCCAATCGAGGCTTCCAGTCGGAAATAACGATCCAGTCCTGCCTCTCGAAAGGAATGCGTCATATTTGTAACCGTTTGCAAATCAGGGATGTTGAATAGGAAGCATGCATGCCAGTTATTCGGACCTGCATGTCCGGCAGTAAAAATATCCCTGTCAAAGGTACCCAATAGCTCAGATCCGTTGTCTCTCCAGCTTTCCAATATTTGATTAAGCGCCGGAAGGATTTCTTTTTCCTTCTGCTCTTTTGATGTATCAAACCACCCTGTGGATTCGAATGTCATAAAAACTCTTAGTGGATTGGGGATTTCAGGTGCCCCATGTTTAATTTCACTCATTTTTACATACTCCTCTCATTATTAACGCACTCATACTCCGCAGCTCATATCAAAACTAGCTTCAGTGATATAATCTTTTTTCGAAGCAAGAAAGCTTACTAGCTTCTCGGCCTCCTCCGCTGTTCCAACATGAAGGCTTCCTTTCATTTTTTCAGTTTCAGTGGATTCATTTCAGATGCAACGGAATTAACTGTGATTCCCTAGCCGGCACCCTGACAACAGGTACCAGATTTGTTACCTGCTTTACCATAGTCTTTCATTATTTACTGCAAAATTTCTTCCATAACACGCATGGCATTACCGCCGGCTGCTTTGATGATTTCTGTACGATCGTATCCTTGGTTCACCATCCATGCGATCATGTTTTTCATGGCTTCAGCGGGATTTTCAAGTCCTTCTACATAGGGGGATTCATGAAACTCCTCGCCGCTGTGTGAATCGGAAATCCCCAACCGGTCATCAAAGGCATGCTGTATAGCTGAGTGGTCACCGAAGAAAGTGTCCGGACCGAAACCGACATGTTCAATTCCGACCAGCTCAACTAGGTATTCAAAGTGCTCCATCACTGATTCAATGGAATGGTTTGAATGGTTTCTTGTCAAGGTGGTATTTGGTGCTGCGCAGACACCAATCAGTCCCCCTTTTCCAGCACAAGCCTTTAATACCTCATCGGGCTTCATCGTGCTCCTGCATGTGTGATAAGCACCGGCTGAGTGCTGGCTTCAATCACATCCATGCTTGTCCGGTCCCCACAGTGTGAAATATCGATCATCATCCCCAACTGATTCATTCTTTCAATGACTTGTTGGCCAAAATGGGTTAATCCACTGTCATCCTTTTCTCCCAGCCCCGACCCCAGTGTATTGGCTTGGTTATATGTAGTTCCCATACAGCGAATTCCAAGCCCGTACAGGACATCGACACGGTCAACCTCATTTTCCAATGCGCTTGCCGCCTCCAGGGACGGCAGGAGCGCTATTTGCCGATTCACCTTCGCCTGCTTGACATCTTGAAAATTGTTTGCAATACATACTGTCCTCTGTTTTTGTATATCCGCATATCTGATCCCGAGTAAGTAAATCACATCATCCCACTTCAAGCCATTATTTGAAGTGATGAGTGAAATTCCATCCATAAAGTTCTCAAAGATGATATCAATGCCTGACCGGGCAATACCTTCATAATGGAAATGAGTATGCAGTTGACTGCAGTATGGAATAATATCTTTATCATTCTTCGGAGAGATGAAACCATGATCCCGCAGCGACACAATCTGCTCCGTTTCCATAATGTCATTCAAAAGCCTTTCTTTCTCTTCCTTTAAATCCAAAGTAAAATGGGGGACCCGGTCAAGTTCGTACGAAAGTTCATACTCTCTAAAGTCCTTACCGGGTTGTAAATAACTGAAAGAGCGATACCCATCATACTTTTTCCCATTTATAGAGCCTATTATTGTTCTACCTTCTTTCTAATTTCAAATTGTTCTTTCATCGGAAAAGCTTCCTGCCAAGTTTTCTTGTTATCGTCATATAAGCCGTCACTGTATAAGGTTTTTAAAGACTTATTATCAAGCTTCATCGGATCTTTTCCATCCCTGAATGCTTTCGCTTGGGTAAGGAGCAATCTTCTCATATGAATGATCGGTATATCACTTGTTCCCAAGCGCTCGCGTGAACGGTCAACGATTGCGCCCATCGTCTCTGTAGCTGCATGGTCCTGGTTGGCAATCCCTCGAATTCCCGTAAAGTTGGCTGTTTTTTGCAGTTCACGATCTTGGCCATACTCATTTTCCATGTTGATTTTTTTCTTGTAGTCTTCATCCAAAACCAAGCCCCTTCTGGCATGCTGAGCTGCTACATCTATCGTTCCCTCATGGGTAAACTGGACATCCCAAGTCCACGTGCTATGGTCATCCCTTGGTATGAAGGCATGCCACATTCCATCTTCTCCACCAAACCGAGGTGGGTAAGTATAAAACGGGAAAATGTAATGAATTTCCATGAAGGCATTCTTTTCTTCAGATCCGATTCCAACGGCTATACAGCGTTTTCCGTAATTTGTATCTTGAACAGCCTGCTTTACAGGCGGATTTTTCACAAGCGGGTGGTCAGGGTCGATCCCCAGGTCACTGCTTAAAATTCCTTCTTGGACGTTTTGTTCCTGGTGGGCCCTGTGCAAGAAGGCGGCATGCACAAAATCCAGGTCATTTTCCATTGCTTGCGCATAGTTACACTCTTGCCATACACGTTCTATTAATTTGCTTTCTTCGGGCAATCCCATCCAATAGAATTCAGGAAACGGAGGCATATGCTCTTCCGGCCCCATATACGTCCAAATGATTCCACTGACCTCTTTAACCGGGTAGTTTTTCAATTTGATCGATTGTCTGAACTTGCCATCGGTCGGTTCGGATGGAATCTCCGTACAGTTGCCCTCAGTATCAAACTTCCAGCCATGATACATACATCGAATTCCGCAGCCTGCATTGATTCCGTAATATAACGATGTTCCCCGATGTGGACAGCGCTCATCAATGAGTCCAACCTTTCCCTCTGTATCCCGAAAAGCCACCAACGCTTCCCCCAGCAATTTTACACGCTGCGGTTTTCCGTCCTTCGCTAGTTCTTCAGATCGGAGAGCCGGTATCCAATATCTCCGGAACATATCCCCCATCGGGGTACCGGGGTCTGTTTGAGTTAAAAGCTGATTATCTTCTTTTGATAGCATTTTGTCTTGCCTCCTAATATATAAATTTGATATATGATTTCAATTGATCAGGTTACAGCCAAGTCCTTCATTTTCCGTATTTCTCCCCTGAAAAATAATAGAGGATTTTTTTCCTTGTCATAATTGGCTTTCTTCACCTTACCGGTAATGATATAATGGTCGCCGCCTTCAAATATTTCGTCTACATTGCATTCGAGAGTAGCCAAGTTCCCTTGGAGAACAGGTACTCCATCTTCAGATAATGTGTAATCGGCATCGGCAAATTTATCCTGCCCCCTTTTGGCAAACCCCCAGCAATCTGCTTCCTGACCCTGTTGAAGAATATTGACAACAAATGGACGGTTCTTTTTAAAAGCTTCAATACTTCTAGCTTGTTTATCAATGCAAACGAGGATCAATGGAGGGTCCAGCGAGAGGGATGAGAAAGCATTCGCTGTCAAACCGATATTTCCCCCCTCGTTTGTTGTTGTAATGACTGTTACACCTGTGGCAAAATGCCCCAATGTGTTTCTAAATTCTCGCGAATCCATATTCTATTCCTCCTCATTTTTTCTGTTATTGGCTATGCAATTGTTAAGTCATCCACATTGCCAAGCAAAAGCAATATCTGCAGGGAAAGCTGTACCTGAAATCTGCTGTTGGAATCAGATAAGTCTATTTCCAGCAACTCTTCAATTTTTTGAACCCTATAACGCATTCCACTGATGGAAATGCACATTTCTCTTGCTGTTTTATGAAGATTGAACTCATTTTGGGAATACTGCATAAGGGTATGTAACAATTCTGCATTTCTTCTTTCATCGTACTCGATCAAAGTTTTTAAGTTTTCACTTGCAAAGGCTTCCAATTCTTCCGGGTCTCTTGCACTCAGAAAGAGTGTCAAGTGTCCAAGTTCATTAGCAAGGACGACTTTATTATCAGTTTTCTTCCAAATGGCCAATTCCACTGCCCGCTTCACTTCCTGGAACTTTTTGTAAAAATCGGATACGTCCTTTGTCTGGTCGCTTAATCCAATATACACGTTGGACAAACCCAACTTTTTTATCAGCTGTTCACCAAAGTGTTTTGGGGATTTATACCTCTTATCAATTGAATTTTTAGCAATAATTGCTTGTATGCAATTTAATTTGGGCAATAATAATGGCTGATTATCTTCGTATAAAAATTCTTGATAGATATATTCAGAGATTTTGTTTCTTATTTTTAAATATTCATAATCATCAATCTCTTTTGCGCTGGCTTTTTCCTGGATGACAACATACATGACGTAGTGTTCGGTAGAAAGGTTGTAGTCGAGGTATGAAAACCTGTCATATATTTCCTTTCTGTTAATTTCTTTATTATTAAGCAGCTGCTCCAAGAGTTCGCCTTTTAAGCGTTGTTCTGTTTCAATGGCAACCCTTTCATTTTGCATATGGAGAGCTGAAATAATCGCTGCCCTTTCTAGCAAGTCCTTGTAAAAATCATCACTCTCATCGATAACGATCGTTATATAACCGAATATTTTACTTTCTATTAAAATAGGGGTGGTTAATAATTTAAACGTTTTATCTTTGTGTGACCATTCAACAAAAGAATTGCCGGCCAGGTCTTTTAATTTTTCTTTTATATTGGTGACACTCATATATTTATGAATCCCCGGGATTTCTCCGTGTTCAGCCAGCTTTTCAAAGTGCTTGCCCTCAATCAAGACCGGGCAATGGAGGCTTTTCCCTATCGTTTCCGCAAATCCCGGCAGCCCCTTCCCCAGTAGCATATCTTGGGTAAGTTTCTGGCTAAGAGTATATCCGATCTTGAGCCGTTCTTTCTGCTGTTCAATTCTTTTGTACATCTGGTCCAGCTCTTTAGCCATATCAGTATCTTCAAAAAAGAAGAGCTCCTCCGAAATCTCTTCTCCCCATTCCTCTACTGTCTTACCGATATAGCTGCAATGGTCATCTCCTTTTCCTTTGCAATTGATTTCTTTAAAGATCACCTTTTTACCCATGCATTCACTTGTGTATCCGCTTGCATAACCGATTAAAAAATAGCAGACTGGTTCATGGTGCTTGCCTGAATAAGTTAAATGTTGGTTCGCCTCATAAGAATCAATCCAGTATCCGGAGACATTAAATTGGCCCCTTTCCATATCCACCTGAAAATTCTTAGGGTATGACAGGACCCTCCCTGTGAGGTGGTGCACCTTTGAGCCGGCTATCAGCCATTCAATATCATCTTTCCAATCAATTGCTTCCTTTAGAATCCTTGCTTCATGAACACCGCAGTTCCATCCATATCGGAGCAAAAACCTCTTCGCCCTGCTAATGCCAAGGGCATTGGTTAAATCCTTCCGGAGCAACCCCCAGGCATCTGTGCTTGTAAAAGTCAGTTGCAAGTCCTTTAGTTTCATTCCAGATTTTTCTTCAGTAGTTATTAAGTGGCTTAATGAGAGTTCATGTGCCTTAATTCCCAAAGATATCACCCTTATTCATAAGTTTGATTCTCATTTAAGCACTTATCTGTGAAATAATAAAGGTGACTTTTGACTCCACCTTTCCCAAACTGTAGATACATCTCACTTTGATCCGGCTTCTTCTTTTCATTAACATAAGCCAAGAATTGTAATATTGTTTTCCTTCTGGCAGTTATGTCGGTCACCCCATAGTTGAAAAACCAATCGTCAATGACATTAAACACTCCGCGATTGATGGAATATTTTCTTCTGCATAAACTGGTGAATTCCAGATCGGGTAAGTTTACCAGTCGCTCATACCGATCGAATTCGGATTCAGAAACAATGTTTACCTTATTAATGTTCATGTAAGATAACCTCTCCGCCAATATTTGAATTACTTGGAAATAACTTCAGGTAACCATGTCTGTGTTTCTGCTATTGTCCATATGCTCGATTGATCATGTAGGTCTCTATACTGCTCCGGGTTTTGCATCTCGGCATAAAGGCCACTTTTCATTCTCTCACCCTTTAAATAATAAATATAAAATGATTGTCATAAATTGTTTTTTCTTAACTATCTCAATTTTATGTCATGGGATTTCCACAAACAATGAACGATTCAGTCTAAAGAGTAACTATTTTCTGTATTATTGTGCCGAATTACGTAAGTAACAATGATTCATTAAACAAGCAAGGATCCTTTCTTAATTTTAGTTTTGCAAACCTATGGCCTTGCCTTTTTAGCCGAAATATCCGAAGATATGAGCGGACTCCCAAACTGTATTCTCCTAGATTTTTAATAAATAAACACCTAATTATTCACCCGCTCAACAAGCTGTAAAAGCTCCCGACTCGGCCCCCAAAAAAGAATCATGCGTCCACCTTCAAGGGTTGACTTAATTTCATCGGAACAAAATTCTACATTTTTATCCTTTAAATAGCCGATGGCCGCCTCTATACTTTTTTATGAAGGCCACCTAGCGAAAGCACGGTAGAAAACTTGTGTCTACTTTCTTGACATAGTATCACTTCAGCATGATGAAAAAATATAGACACACTTGAAACAGTTTTAGGAAAAGAATAAATAAAGGCCTGTCCTCTATCCTTCAAAGCAAAGTTAGAAAACAAGCCCTTTATCAAGCAAATTTCGTAGCGATTAATGGGTGGTCCTCTTCCAAAAACGGTGTGCGGAAACAGCCTTTGTAAACTCTTCTATAAACTCACTTGGGGCATCCCCGATAACAACCCCTTCGTGGCTGGGTAATTGCAGTGCAAGTATGAATTCCTTCCCATGAAATGAAGCTCCTACAGGTTTATAATGGGAATAAGCTTCCTTTATGAAATAAGAAGCGGATTGTGAAAAGGAATTTCCAGTTTTGGCCCCTCCGACAACATATACTGAATCAAATAACACGGAATCACTTGTCAGAAAAGTATGGTCCACTTCTAAAGCAATCCCTTCTCCACCTTTAATCATTCCTTGTGCTTCACTAATGATCAAAGGACGGATGCCGGTTTTTTGCAGGGCTTCTAATATAATCGGAAGATTTTTGTCAAACCCTTCCCCAACCAAGACAGCCATTTTTCTGGTATCCGGTCGTTTCACTGTATTTTCCTGACTAAGTGCGGGAGAGGACTTTGTGATTGTCGGCCCTTGAAAGCTGTCAGGTGGATGGACACCGATTTTGCGGGCAACAGCTTGCGCCAATCCAAGATCAATATTTGCCAACATATCAACTACTTGTTGACGGACCGTCTTTTCCTTGCACATACCCAATTCAAAGCTAAAAGCATTTGTAATATGCTCTTTTTCCGGCTCACTCATGCTATTCCAAAACATGATCGCCTGGGAAAAGTGATCTTTGAAACTGTCACTCCGCGCTTGGATTTTTCTGCCCTCAACCTTTTCTTGATAGTGAATATATCCTCCTTCTTCTTCGCTGGACGTTGAAGGTGTATTGCCCGCAAGGGCATTTTTATGGTAGCTTACCTGACCGACATTGATCGTTTGTCTCCCATATCCATCCCTTTGATTATTATGGAATGGGCAGATCGGCCGGTTAATCGGCAACTCATGAAAATTAGGTCCGCCAAGTCGAATGAGCTGGGTATCTGTATAAGAAAACAATCTTCCTTGCAGAAGAGGATCATTTGTAAAATCAATTCCCGGCACCACATTTCCCGGATGAAAGGCCACTTGTTCCGTTTCGGCAAAAACATTATCCACATTCCGATTCAACGTCATTTTTCCAACGATCTTAACCGGGATATCTTCTTCCGGCCATATTTTAGTCGGATCTAAAATATCAAAATCAAACATAAACTCGTCTTTTTCATCTATGATCTGCACACCAAGCTCATATTCCGGGTAGTCCCCATTTTCAATTGCTTCATATAAATCCTGCCGATGAAAGTCCGGGTTCTTTCCATTCAATTTTTGCGCTTCGTCCCATACAACTGAATGGACACCCAGCTTCGGCTTCCAATGAAATTTCACAAAAAAAACTTTGCCTTCCTCGTTTACAAAACGGAAGGTATGAACACCGAACCCTTCCATCATGCGGAAGCTGCGCGGTATCGCCCTGTCGGACATGGCCCACATCACCATATGGGCAGATTCCTGGTTATTGGCCACAAAGTCCCAAAAAGTATCATGGGCGGTCGCCGCCTGCGGAATTTCATTGTGCGGCTCAGGCTTGATCGCATGAATCAGGTCAGGGAATTTGATGGCGTCTTGAATGAAGAATACCGGTATATTGTTGCCGACCAAATCATAGTTGCCTTCTTCCGTATAAAATTTCGTCGCAAAACCGCGCACATCCCTCGCCAGTTCACCCGAACCACGAGACCCGGCCACAGTGGAAAATCTAACAAATACAGGTGTTTTCTTTCCGGGCTCTTGTAAAAATCTAGCTTTTGTATATTTTTTCAGTGATTCATATACTTCAAACTCACCGTGTGCCGCATATCCTCTCGCATGCACCACTCTCTCCGGGATCCGCTCATGATCGAAGTGGGTTATTTTTTCCCGAAAATGAAAGTCCTCCATCAGAGTGGGCCCCCGTTTGCCCGCTTTCAGTGAAAACTCATCCTCTGACACTTTCAGGCCCTGGTTTGTCGTCAATTTCTTACCTTCGTCATAAGAGCGATACCGCTCTAATTGCTCGTCTTTTTCATTGTGGTTCAGCTTATCGTCTTTGCTCATTTTATATAACCTCCCCAAAAAAGATCTCCACTCATCCCCTACCCTTACACCGGATGATAAAACTGAGAATTTCGGAGGATATTTCATACAGAAAGAAAAAGCGCTAGCCCATGCCAAAAGCTGTTCAACTAGCTTATAAGCAGTATCACGGCTGCTCGCGTTTGGCAAATGAAGCATCAACACCTCTTGAACTTGTCACAAAGTTTTAGCATGCAATCTAACACTTTCTTTCCATATAAAAAACAGCGGAGATTTCCCCCTCCACTGTTTGATATTTTCCTGTTCTAAGTACGAATGTTACATATAGTACCAACCACCGTTACATATAATTTAAAAATCTATCAATTTCTTCTTCGGTGTTGTAAAAATGTGGCGAAACTCTAATTCCGCTTCTATAATTGACCATTACATGATGTTTAGCGAAATTCTCCAAGTTTCCGCCTTGAAATAAAGTAATGCCTGATATACTGTCTTCCGGAGACAATAACGTTACATGAGGAATTGTTTTAAGACCTGAGCGCAAGCGCTTCGTCAACTTTTGTACTCGCTCATTGATATATTGTTTCCAGGGCAGTAATACACTCAATGTTTCGTGTACTCCTGCAATGGCGGAAAAATTCATATTCCCTGTTTCATACCGCCGAGCATCCTTGCTTAAATGAAAATCAATCTTTTCATATTCAAATGGGGCTTCCATACTAGCCCATCCAACCCAGGGCATCCGCATCTTGTTCATAGTAAGTTTATTTATATAGACGAATGAAACGCCATCGGGTCCCATCGCCCATTTATAAAACCCGCTCACAAGCACATCGACGTGTATTTGTGACAAATCCAACTCACGGCTACAAAACCCTTGAATGGCATCTACTACAAACAAAATATTATTTTCTTTGCAAAAATCTCCTAACCTTTGAATGTCTATCATATTACCATTTGTGGCACTCACCCAACTTACACTAATCACTTTTGTTTTGGATGTGACAGATGCAATAATATGATCAACTGTCAGGCGGTTATCAGTAAAAGGAACCGTCTTCACATTCACCCCACATTCTTGTTGTAAAGCAAGCCAAGGATAAACATTCGACGGAAATTCTTTGTCTGGTATAATGACTTCATCTCCTTCAGACAATAAAAATCCTTGTGCTGCCAAGTTGATTCCTGCAGAAGTATTCCATAAAAACGCTATTTCACTTGATTGTACATGGAGCCACTCGGCTACTAATGAACGCGTTTCCTCTATCAGATTCCACCATTTTGGAAAATCAGGTCCATCTTTTTGTCTTTCCAAATGAAAGTCATGAATGCGGTTAACTACATCAGTATGAAGCGGGGACATTGCCGCATGATCCAAATAAATCTTCTCATTTACAATCGGAATGCCTTCCCGGAAGCGATCTATTGCTTCATTATTCATGTTCTCCCACTCTCTTTCTTATTCGGGAATTATACTCAATAACAACATTTCTATTTTACAGCTTTAGATGTTGAAATATTTTCGCGTATATTTCAATTGCTTGCAACAGTGAATTCTCATCTATCCATTCATCTGCGGTATGTGCTTGCTGAATACTGCCCGGCCCGAATACAACAGTTGGAATTCCAACAGGCTGAATTTTACTTGCATCACATCCGAATGGTAATCCGACATAAGAAACATCTTCTGGTTTATCTTGTTTCATGATTTCCGCCAAGCTTACAAGCGCTTTATCTGTAAGGTTATTCGTCAAAGGCGGATCAATTAAGTATGGATCATTCCACCTAATTTTGGCCCACACCGAATCCGTAACATGCTGTTTTACAATATTTTTGATTTCATTGAATGCTTCTTCCCAATCTTCTTGCGGGTTAAGGCGTCGATCTATATGAATGGAACATGTATCGGGAATTATATTCACCTGTTCTCCACCCGCTATGAGGGTGACACTGATTGAACTTTTACCACAAAGAGGATGTGTCTTATATTCAACTGTTTCTTTTGCGGCCGTTTTTAATACCTGAATGACATCGGCCATGATCTCAATCGCATTTACACCTTCCCAAGGAGTAGCAGAATGGACACTTGTCCCTAATGCATTGACTTCAAAACGTATACTCCCTTTATGAAACGCCGCAAATTGAAGCTCTGTTGGCTCTCCGACTATCGCCAAATCAGCATGAATAGAATTTTTCACCAAAAAATCGACACCGCGATGTTTGTGCTCCTCATCCACTACTGCGGCAAACAAAATATTGATTGGCAGTTGGCCACCACATTCCATCATGGCTTTTCTGATACCGAGAACCATTGCCGCGATTTGGCCCTTGGCATCACATGCGCCGCGCCCATACCATCTGCCACCCTCGCTTTTTAATGTAAACGGATCAATTGACATGCCCTGAATGCTTACTGTATCCAAATGTGTTTCCAGCAGGATTGTCGGACAATCTTCCCCTGCTTTGTAAGACGCGTAACAGTTAAAACGATTAGGCAACACTTCCTCTTGCCAACAGAAAAAATCAGGCAAATACTTTTTTATATACGCTAGCAATTTATCGCCTACCGCTTTTTCACCAAATAATTCACTCGTTTCGCCATGGTCTTCCGGATTGACACTAGGAACCCGAACCAATTGTTCCAGTAAAATAAATGCCTCTTCTTTCCAGTCCATTTTTCTCCATCCCTTCATTTTTTAAAATGTAGAGGGAACAATCACTTTATTTAATTGCTCTATTGCTTTTTGAATATGAGCTTGCCCATTTTGCAAAAGAAACAAGCGATGGCCGGAAAATAAGGCATCCACATGTAAACCACTTAACTTTTTAATATCTTCACGATAACTGGCAAGATCAGATCCCGGAGCATTTAATAACCCAATATCTCCGTGAATAAAAACAAAATCACTCGCAAAGAGCACATTGCCTTCATCTGTTTTCATCAAAAAACAATACATCCCCGGACTATGTCCGCGCACATAAATGGGCTGAAGCCGCAACGCCCCACATGAAATCATTTCTGTTTCATTCATGACATGATCCGGTTCAAAATAAGTAAAAACATAATCTTCGGGATACCCCCCTGCGTTTTTAGCAAGGCGCAGTGCCCATTCCACTTCATCCCTTTGATCATTCATCCAATTATATTCTTCCTCAGACAACCATACCTCCTTCCCCTCTTTTTGAAAAAATGTTGCCCCGCCGCTATGATCAGCGTGCGAATGTGTACAAATAACCCGGGAAACTTTTTCCCATGGAACATACTTCTGGACATTTTCCTTAATTTTTTCGGAATCAATCCCTACTCCTGCATCAATTAATAGGGCATCATTATCACCATTTACAAGGTAAACGTGGCAGTCATATTCATTAGATAAACCGATTTCGCCACTGCCAACTAAAAATACATTTTTTGTTAATTGCATGTTCCTGTCCCTCCCACACAATTCACACATTTTCCCATGAAATTGCTCTCCGTTCTTTTGCAGACGTAATCAATGCATCACATATTTTAATGCCCAAAACGGCTTCTTCCATCGGAACTACTTGACGTGTGCTTTTATTCTTGATCAATTCCACAAAATGCTCCAGCTCATTCCGCAGCGCTCCATAAACATGACCGTGTATGAATGGCGAGAGCTGGATATCTGGTCTCATCATTTTCCCATGATCAATAACAGATAGCGTATCTCCCGGAAAACGATAGCGAATATGTCCGCCATCATACATCATTTCTAATTCCACATCGAGATATTGTCCATATTCATTCGGTAAGCACCACTGTGTTTCCAGGGAACAAATCATGCCGTCTTCCATTTCAATGAAGCCAAAAAAGATCCCTGGCATATCAATATCGGACACAATCTTTTTTTCCATGGCAAAAAATCGCTTTGGCTTTGAATTCGTATACCATACTAATTGATCAATATCATGAGAAAGAGCCATAAACACCGGATGAGTACGAGCATGTAATGAAAACCGCTCAAAAGGTACATTGCGTTTGAATCTGACTGAATGTATGGGTCCTGTAATGGTTTCCAATTTATTTTTCACGGCCGCATAACCAGGATCAAAGCGAAGCATGTGGCCCGGCAATATGATTGAATCACTTGTTTTAGCCAGCTTTAATAACTGTTCCGCTGTTTCAACTTGAGTAGAAATCGGCTTTTCAATTAATACATGTTTTCCATATTCCACAGCCTGGCGCGCGATCGGTTCATGACTCTGTTCATCAGTTGCGATAACAACCGCGTCTAATGCTTTTTCTTGTAACAACTTCGTTACATCCGTATACGTTTTTTCACTGCTAATCCCATATTCTTTCGCCACAATCATTAAACGCTCTTCACTGCGATTACAAATTCCGAATAATTCCACTCCATTCATGGAACGTATCGTACGAATATGCTCAACTCCGAAAGCTCCGGTACCGATCACCGCAATCCTTACCACTCATATCACTCCCGCTTATTCTTCTATTTCTTTACTGCCCATCTTTTCAAAAAACAGTTGTACTTTTGCTTCATATTCGTTCGTGGGTTTGATCATAAGACTTAACACAACACCTGTAATCAGCGTCATGAATGTACTAGTCGCTGTAGTGGCAGCGAGACCTTGTATCCCTCCTACTCCCAGTATAGAAACAAGCAGTCCGCTTCCAGCTCCTACAACAATAGAAATCACCGCGGCCATCGCTTTCATTTTTCGCCAAAATATCGCTAAACAAACAATGACAAAAATAGGCATGTCGGTTACAGCTATCACATTGAGAATGGCATCCACCGCTCCGCCTAAAAACGGCACAATCATGGCCCATATCGTGCCAATAATAGCTAAAATGATCGTTGCGATCCGAGACACTTTTAAATAATGTGAAGGTCTTTCTTTTGGTTTCCACTTTTTATAAAAATCTTCTGTGAATAAGGATGAAGATGCGCATAATGCCGAGTCAGCGGTTGATATGCCGGCAGACAATAACGCGGCAAAAAATATCCCCAATAAACCAACCGGTAATAATTCAATATACACTTGCGGACCAACCATATCCGGGTTAAGACTGGCAACTAATTCTTCGGATAAAATAGAGTGTGCCGCCAATCCCGGTAAAATTTCTAAAATAGCGATTGGAATCGCAATAATCGCAGCGAAAATTAATCCCCATCTCGCCACATTGACTGATTTGGCGGCAAGTCCTCTTTGCATCACAAATTGGCTCGTAATAAAATAAGGGAAACCTAAAATAGTCATCGCGATAATCCAAGGCCAGCCATTGGCATTCTCTGCTGACGGAACCCATTCCGTTAAGTGGCCAGGAACAGATTGAACGACCCCGTTCCATCCCCCTAATTGGGAAAAAATATAGGCGCCTCCGATAAAAAGGCCGGCAAACATAAAGATAAACTGAATGGAATCGGTTATAACGACTGATCTCAAACCACCTAAATACGTATAGATCACGACAATTAAAGCAATGATTAATATCATCCAGTTCATATGAATGCCGAAAACCAACCCTAAAATAACCGCTGCAGCGTAAACCGTCACACCATACCGATTTAACGTATCAGCCAGTATCCAAATGACACTTATTAACCCTCTTACGCGACCATCATAACGGTCTTCAAAAATCTCCGACATGGTATTGTATCTTAATTTTCTGTAAATAGGCACAAAAACGACAGCTGCCAGTACACATGCCATGGCGTTTAACGCGATCCAACTGACAGAAACACCCGCATTATAAACTAACCCCGGCTTACCAACCAAACTCCATGTTGAAAAGTTTGTCGCACCAAAAGTGGCCGCCAACATGAAGGGACCAAAAGTTCTCCCCGCTACCGCAAAATCTTCAAAACTAGAGATACCTTTTGAAACCCACCAACCGATTAATAAAGTAAGCAATACATATAAAATGATAATCACGATATCGATGCTTGCGATCGTATGATCCATTTACCGATTCTCCCCCTTCACCGCTTCCTTTTCCTCTTCAGAAACCATAAACGATAACAACTCGTTGCGGGCGACAGCTATAATCCCTCCGACTATCCATAGTAAATAACCAATCATCACAAAAGGAGTCACTACACTTCCGGCAAGCACTGATCTTAAGATTAAGGCAATGACAAACATGAAGAAACTGACAACCATTAGCCCCATGCCAAATCGCCCTTTTAACACCGGGTCTTTTTCCTGCTTTTCAAATAAAATCTTTCCCTTTAATTCCAAGTACGGGCCGACACTCAGCAAAATGGCGAACACGACAACAGAACCTAATATTAAAACGCTTCCGAAATCCATCTATCATTCCCTCCTCATTTCATATGACTTCTTGCTTAAATACCTTCAATCGCTCTAACACTTTTTCTTTCTCTCTATTTTGAATCCACTCGGCTTCTACTAAACTACCGCCCACGCCAACAGCTTTTACTCCCGCTTGAAACAGCGCTTTCACGTTTTCAAGTCCGACACCTCCAACCGCCAGTAACTGAATCTTGTTTAACGACGCCAGCACATCTTTTATATAGGAAGCGCCTAATTGGCGAATAGGAAAAATTTTAATCAATTCTGCCCCCAACTCACTCGCATATTGAATTTCGGTCGGCGTCAATGCCCCGGGAATATACGGGATCTCTATGTCACGCGCTGCCATGGCCACTTCTTTTGATACGTTTGGAGCCAGAAAAAAGGTGGCCCCACAATCTCTTGCATCACATGCCATTTTTTTCGTTAAAACGGTCCCGGCACCTATGTCCATGTCCTTCCCAAATTCCTTCGCCAATTTCTCTAATACAATGTAACTATTCGGACGGTTTAGTGAAACTTCCAATATGTTTAACTCCGCTTCCTGTAAACAACCCGCTAAAAATAAAGCATCTTCTATTTCCATCCCCCTTAAAATGGGGACAATCTTGCAAGCTGTTATTTTTGCTAACATTTGATCACCGATCCTTTCACTCATTATTGCGACTATTACAATTAACGAAGCGTTTCCGAGTCTTTATTCAAAAAGCGCTCCAACTCATGTTTCATCGGCAGTCCACTTGTATCTCCTTCTGAGCTAACCACAAAAGCGGCACAAGCGTGACCAAATTTTACAGACGTTTCATGATTTTCGCCTCGTAGATAACCATGTAAAAATCCCGCCGCAAAAGCATCTCCCGCACCAATCTCATCCACTACACGCCTCACTGGAAATGGAGGTACAAAGGTATGACAGCCCTTCTGTATGATCCACGCTCCATTGGCTCCATCTTTCATCACAGTAAGCGGGATAGCCCATTCAGCCAACTGCGCTTGGATATCCCGCAAATGTTTTGCTCCACATAGCAGCTTCATCTCACTTTTCCCGGGTAAAAAAATATCGCACTGTTTTGCAATGGGGATCAAGACTTTTTTCGCCTCTTCTATACTCCATAATTTCAAACGAATGTTTGGATCAAAGCTAATGACCGTTTGATGTTGCTTTGCCAACGCGATGGCTTCCATCACCAACTCTTTACAAGAAGCGCTTAATGATGGCGTAATACCAGTAATGTGGAGAACTTTGGCATCTTTCACCCACTTGTTTTGGAGATCTTTTTTACTCAATTGAGTGGCAGCAGAATGGTCCCGATAATAAATCACTTCTGTATCTAATAACTCTTTTTTTTGTTTAAACATAATTCCTGTCGGATAATGAGGATCAATCATAACGCCGCTCGTATCAATCTGATGGGCATTTAATTCATATAAAATTTTTCGTCCAAATGGGTCATCGCCCAATCTGCTAAACCATTTAACCCGATGTCCGAGCCGTGCCAAAGCGATGGAAACATTCGTTTCAGCACCGGCGACAGAAACAAACAAATCGTGGTGTTGCACAATTGAACGATTATTTAATGCGGTAAAAGCGACCATTGTTTCACCAAATGTCAGTACATCCATGTCGTAACCCCTATTCTTCTAGTTCTACGATTGTCTCAATTTCTACTGGTGTATTAAAGGGCAACTCATTCGCTGACAAAGCGGAACGGGCATGTTTGCCTTTTTCCCCAAAGACCTCTTCTAAAAATTCAGACGCGCCATTGATGACATAAGGTTGTTCAACAAACCCGTCTGCCGAATTAACAAAGCCCAATAGTTTAACAAAGCTTTTAATATTGTCTAAGTTGCCAATTTCGCTCTTTATCACCGCTAACGTATTGATCATCGCTTGTTTAGAAGCCTCGTACCCCTCTTGAACCGTTAAATCCTTACCCACTTTTCCTTCATACAAAAGCTTTCCATTTACACGGCAATCTTGACCTGATACATACAGCATATTACTGCCAAACCTTTTAGCGGGTATATAAACGGCAGCAGGTTGAGGCGCCGGAGGCAATTCAATTCCTAATTCCTTTAACTTTTTTTCAATTTGTGACATCGTAACATCCCCTTTGTTTTAATATTTAAAACAACGTTTCAATATATAGCGAAAAAAATTAGAGACTTCCCAAACGGCGTGATATAAATTGAGCAGTCTCTTTCACCTCTAAAGCCAAATCAAATAATCTTTCTTCATCTATACGTGAAGAGGGACCAGCAATACTAATCCCGCCAAGCACTTTCCCATTATAATTGAAAATAGGCGATGCTGTGCAACTCACACCCAATTCATGCTCTTCTCTATCTAATGCGAATCCTTGTGCCCGGATCATTTTTATTTCTTTTTTAAGATGGGCAGCATCGGTAATTGTATTTTCGGTAAATGGATGAAAATGAATATGATTCATAATATGGTTCCTTTTTTCCTCAGGAAGAAAAGCCAAAATTGCCTTGCCTACGCCCGTACAGTAAACCGGTGCCCGTTTGCCGACTTTTGAATACATACGAATCGATCTTTCACACTCTACTTTATCAATATAAACGACTTCGTGATCATCAATGATACCAAGGTGAACGGTTTCATTCACACGATCTTTTAAATCAACCAAAAACGGACGTATATCTTTTGTCCAATCCACTTTATTCACGATACGTGAAGCAAGCTCAAACAATCTAATCCCGGAATGATATTTTTTTGTATCAGGCTCTTGTTCCAAATATTGTTCTTCTTCTAATGTCGCCAAAAATCGATAAATAGTACTTTTATTTAGATCTAGTCGTTGTGCTAATTCCGTGACACCGATTCCATCATCACTTTTGGCAATTTCTTCTAAAATACGCAACAACCTTACAGTAGATGAATTACGTAATGACTTATTCAAGCTATCCACCTTTTTCAACTATTAAAACATTGTTTTATTATTTTTTCATATTATAATCGAAGCGAAGCATAAAAGTCAAATAAATATAGTTAAAATTTTTTCTACAATGACATGAAAAATGTGAGAAATCGGACATAACACAATCTAGCTTAAGCGCCGCATCCTGCCCAAATAAATGAGCATTCCACACTTGAGCGATAACAAAAACTCGACTAAATGAAATCAAAAAATAGCCTAAACGACCTCAAGTGAGGGATGAAAAAAAACCGCAAATCTCGCGGTACAAAAGTTGAAAATGATTCATTCCATTGTTCATTAAGGAACAGCGGAGAGCTAACTCTCCACTGTTTTGGAACGTTCGTTTTGCGCTTCAGATCGTTTCTTTCTGTCTGTTACCTCAAGGACATCAAGCAAAAACACAAAAACCGGAATCCCGATGATCAGCCCCCAAACCCCAAAAAAGTGTTGCGAGAATATCAGGACGATGAATGTATAGAAAACGGGCAAATCCGTTTTGGCCGACATGAACTTCGGATTTAATACATACGCCTCAACCGCATGAATGATCGCAATGGCCGCCACAACATAAACGACCTTAATCAAGCCACCGATCGAATAGGCGATCAAGCAAAGCGGAATCAAGGAAATGATCACACCCGCAACCGGAATGAGTCCCAGAAAAAAAACCATGAGCGCCAATACAAATAGCTGAGGAAAATCCAAGATCACGAGCGCCACCATTGTCAAAAAACAATTGACAAGGGCGATCATAAACTGGACTTCTATCACCTTGCCAAAGGTACGCGTAAATTTTTTTCCGAAAAACTCAAGCTCAAAATAAAAGGGAGCGAGCTTACTGCTTTTAAATTTTGCCGTAAATTCTTGTAAACGGGGCTTTTCCAGCAAGAAAAACAAGCTCAATACCAAAGCGATCATCACGTGGATACTTATTTTGCTAATATCCGTAAACGATTTGATCAGAAAAGAAAAGCCATTTTCCAAATAGGACACGATTTGATTTTTGGAAATAACCGCTTCGATATACTTGATCACAGTATTGTCGTGCGGCTGCGTGTAAAAAGCGTTGACTTGTTTAATCAACTGGCTTATTTCCAAAGTTAAAATGGGAAGATATTTCACAAGCCCGTATGCCAGCACACCGACAATGACCGTATACATAAACAAAACGAGCAGCTTCCGGTTAACTGGAATTCGCTTTGCGGTGAATTCAATCAGGCGATTCATTAAATACGAAAAGATAAAGGTCAGTAAAATCAAGTTCATCATACTTCTCATGCTGTATAAAATCAGGACAATCAAAGCAAAAATAATGATGCGTTTGACCCCTTTTTTTTGAAATATTTCCATGATGCCCATTCAGTTCGTGTCCCCTTGTCTATATATCTCTGATCCCTCTATTATAACAATGATCCCGTTCTGGCAGGAAATTAGTTTTAAAAAAACACATCAGTCTTTTTTGGAACAATCAGGAACCACTTGCAAAAAAAATGATTGAAAAATGGTTGTAGATGTACTATTATTTGTATGTGAATTTTTAAGAATTGCTGGTGTAGCACAGTTGGTAGTGCACGTCACTCGTAATGACGGGGTCGCAGGTTCAAATCCTGTCACCAGCACTTGAAAACGACGTTGAAATGTCAACGATTCCGTAAATGTGGAGTCGTTTTTCCTTGACAGCAAGCTCGTTCCCCATCGGCTTCGTAAAAAGTGTGTGGTGATGATCTCGTCCATTCAATTTAGAATCCGCAAGAACCCTTTGCGCCATCTTAAAATCGAAAGACTGCACGGGGAGTGTGCTGGCCAGACCACTATTTCACTATGGATGATAGCTATTCGGCACCGCCAACGAGCCGGGCGGAAACATCATCCCGATATGCGAATGCTGATGCATTGTCTGCTGAGAACTTTTACCGTATAATAGCTTTGTTCCACCTCTTAAAATGGAGAAGTACCCAAGTCCGGCTGAAGGGGATGCACTCGAAATGCATTAGGGCGGGCAACCGCCGCGTGGGTTCGAATCCCACCTTCTCCGCTCTACATTTTATTCCGACTTAATATTAAGCGGAAAACCTTGATACACAAGGGGTTTGTGAGTTTTTGTGATTTTTCAATAAGCCTATAATTTTACTCATTTGTTACCAAAATGTTACCACGGAAAGAGAGTTAAAAGCTCTCTTTTTTTATTTCCCCATAAAGAATAATAAAATTTCAAACTCCTATCGAGGGCTCTTTTTATTCAAAAAAACATTACCTTATTAAAGCGTTATGGAAAGAAAAGCAGAACAAGGGGAATTAAGAAAGAAATATCGACCATACGATGAATAAAGCCCTGGTTTACTGGGTTTAATTTCTGTATTCAATTGGAAATTTTTACAAAAAACCATAAAATGCTTATTTTGTTTTACTATGCATAGTAAAACAAGGTATAGAAAGGAGGTGAAGGAGGGGATGACTTAGGCAAAATAATAGCCCTAGCAATTTCAATTCTAACTGTTCGTCAATTATGGCTCACCAACCAGAATACGAAACTAGAAATTGAAAAGCTAAGGCTAGAAAAATCCAGAAGGAGACGGGGAGGATAACTCCCCTCTCTCCCCTAAGTATACCACAATAACATGGATATATTAACAATCGGCATTATTGTTGTTTGGATACTTGCGACCCCCATATTTATTCGTTACCTGTTTTTAAATGCAAGGAAAAAGAGGCTAATGAAGGAGGCTGAAAAGCTTGCAAAGGAACAGACAAACCGAAGCAAATAAAAAATGGCAGCAGAAAAACAAAGAACGTGCCAAATATTTAAGCGATCGCTCTAGGGCAAGGAGCTTCATACGGAATCAAGCGACACTTGAGGACGTTGAGGAGCTTAAAAAGCTTCTCGATGATCGTGAGGAGTTGTTAAAAAATGAAAATTAAAATCGGCCCCCGTAAACCCAGCCTTAAAAAGCGTATCAGCGGACAACGTTTTTACACGGAATATGACTGGAACAACAAAAAATAAAGAAGGGAAAGTGATTGGTATGACTTTTAAAGATACGAAATATCTTCATATTTATGCTCAATACATGCCACACCACGAGTCATTTATAGTGGGGAATAAAACAGCATTATTAGAATTAAAAAGAGTGATTGATGTAGCATTAAGTACGGGAGAGTCTCAAGGTGATTTTTCTGCATCTGATGGAGAGGGTTATGAAGTAATTGTGATAAAAGTTTCAGATGACAGCATGAAGTTATTTGAATCACTTGAAATGCCTTATACAGAACAATACGGAGAAATTAATAACCATATGTATTTTGTGAATGAAACGAAAGATAACAGTACACCTCATCCTCCTGCGATCTTGTTGAAAAATAAAAATGAGGATGGGAAACAAGTAAAAAATCATCGGAATTGGTACAAATCCAGAAAGTAAAACCGCATGGAATCAGTGGTACTTACCCCCGAAAGTTAGAGTAGAAAATCTAATTTTCGGGGGTGTTTTTATGGCTAAATATAATGAGGAATTTAAAATAAAGCTTGTCACCGAGTATTTATATGGCAACCTAGGATATAAATCATTGGCAAAAAAATATAATATGGGTAGTGAAACACCAATAGTTGAATGGGTGAAAGTGTATAAATCTCAGGGAATGGATGGGTTAAAAAGAAAGCAAACTAGGGAAATGTATCCTGTCCAATTTAAATTAGATACGATACAATTTGTGTTAAAGACAGGTGCTTCTTATTTAGAAACTGCTGTTCAATTTAAATTGAACAACCCTTCCTTAATTAGACGCTGGATGAAAGAATTTAAGGAACAAGGTGTAGAAGGCCTGAAACCAAAGGGGGAGTCTTCTATGTCCAAGAAACCCAATAAACCAAAGAAAAAGGAAGAAATAAAGTTAACACGTGAAGAAGAGCTGGAACGTGAGAATGAACTACTAAGGCTAGAAAATGCGTATCTAAAAAAGTTGCGAGCTTTTCGGGAGAATCCGAATGCCTTCCACGAAAAGCACAGGCAAAGGTGGCATTCGAACTTAAAGAAGAAGGATTCCGATTAAAACATATTCTCCTTGTTGTGGGTATTCCTGAAGCAACCTATCACTATCATGTAAAAAACTTCGGTAAAGAAGATGCGGATGCAGAAATAAAAGAACTCATTAGACACCTATTTAAGCAATTCCATGAACGCTATGGTTATAAACGAATCACAAAAGAATTAAAGAAATTAGGACATTGCGTTAATCATAAAAAAGTGTATCGACTTATGCGGGAATTAAGTCTGAAATGTGTTAAATTTATGCGGAAATATCGGAAATACAACTCCTATAAGGGAAGGGTTGGAAAGGTAGCGAAAAACCTTCTATCCCGCCGTTTTAACACATCTATTCCTCTTCAAAAATTAGTAACTGACATTACAGAATTCAAATGTCTAGGCGAAGAGAAGTTGTATTTAAACCCTATTCTAGACCTTTATAATGGAGAAATTATTTCGTTTGGAATTAAGAAACGTCCAACATTGGATCTTGTCATGGAACCTTTAGACGAAACAATTGAGATCATAAAGAATCACGCAACCTACCGTACTACCGTCCACTCGGATCAAGGGTGGCATTACCAACACAAACAATGGGTTAAAACATTAAAGAAAAATAAAGTATTCCAAAGCATGTCACGTAAAGCAGCCTGCGCAGACAACGCCTCGATGGAGAATTTCTTTGGCATTTTAAAGCAAGAAATGTATTATGGGGGAAAACTAGTAAGCTATGAGGAGTTAAAGAGGAGAATAGAAGACTAAATCTACTGGTATAACAATGAACGATCCAAAGAACTGCGGATTGCAATAACAGGAACATTATATTGATACCCGGAACCTTTCACGTCTAAGTCAATCCCATGGTGGCTCCGTCTACTTGGAGTCCGAAAGCCTGATGTTACTACAAAATCCCCTCGTAATGGCCAAATAAAACTCAATTGCAAACATCCTATATATTAGTTATAGAACGTACGCTCCCATTCATTATAACACAAAAAGGTAACGCATGTTCCGTTTTCGATTAAATTTTTACCCTCTCATCATTGATGCATGTGTGAATGGCCATCTTTTCCATCTGAATTCGATTTGAAGTATCCTCAATCAAAACCTCTAATTCACTATGCCTTTTAAAAAAATCTAGGAATCCTTTGGCGTTATTTTTTGGCCGGGGACCGGGCAGGGGACTCGATCGTCCAGATTTTAAATGTAAAAATCACGTAAGGGGGGTGTGTTGACAGCTATGCACAGAACAGATGTTGGCATTGATAAAATCAAGGATTACATGATGTCTAGGATTAATAGAAGCAATCCTGTAGAAGTGGAAAAAGTCGGTAGGTAACTTTTGGGGGGACTTCTTCTTCTATAGGTCAAGATTATTAGTACGATTGATGCAATAAAATGAATTAAAGTTGAAATATTTAATACCACAGTTACCATCTTTCATCGTCCCATTTCGGTTTCTTACGTTTGAATATCCTACCTTTTTTGACATTGTGGTGATAGACGCACAGAGTCTCAAGGTTGTCCAAGACCAGTGCCAATTGATGATATTGTTCTATTGAATACTTATGGTCTACATTAAGGACAATCTCTTTGCGCTTTCCTTCTTCCTTAACAGAATCAACAGTGACTTTACCTTCGCGCTTACACCACTCACATTCATAGTTGTCACGTTCGAGTGCCAGCTGCCTTAACTCTTGCCAAGCTGATGAATGGTAGAACTTCTTCTTTTGTTCAGGTGTTTTGTATTCAGTCTGTGGCATGGTTCTTCACTTCGCTTAAAAACTTTTCTTTAATCAGTTTTTCTGCTTTGTCAAAAGACAGATCTTCTTCATATTCTATTGTCAAATTAGCGTCAATAAATGTTTCGTCGATTTGAATAACAAAATCAACATCGTATCGGTTAGTTTCTCCAATAAGAATCCTTTTGTTGTCCGTATACACTTCTGCAATTTCTCTTTGTAAACCTCTAATAAATATTTCCATGTGGTTTCCTCCTTTCTAAATAACAAAAAGACACTCAACTAATTGAGTGCCTCAATCTATCCATCTTCGGTTTTAAAATCGACTGGATCTTTTTGTTTTCGTTTTCTATATCATCAATCGCCTTTACATATTCGTCCTTGCTGATCTGGTTCCTTGTAAACAGTTGGGCCTTTGCATTTTTGGAATGCTTCAGCTTCCGGATCTCGCTTTGCAACTTTCTGCATTCGCCATCTAAAACATATGCAGTGTACTTGGCTTTGCAATGCGGACAGACGAAGTATGTTTCTTTTATATTGATCCGTGACTTTGTTTTGAGTTTGATTTTCAAAGGCTTGTTGCATTGATCGCAGTGAATCCGCTGGGTCAATACCTTCACTCCTTATTTAATTTTATTTCCATTGTATCTGCAAACTCTTCAACTTCAGGTAATGCCATTTCTACAACGGAAGCATCCATGACTAAATCAGCCATCGGTTCGTTATCATTCGGTTGAAACTTATCCCGATCTACAGTGTAAATTGCTATCTTATTTCCACCTTGACGGACGTTGATACCAACGGTCTTAGCGCCCTCTATGTCGTCTTGTTGGATGAAATCATATGATTGGTTTACTACATGTTGGAAAGCTAAGCCTGGCTTTAAATCTTCGCTCATATCAACAAATACTGTCACATGCTCATTGATAGCGATGGCGTCTGTGACTTCTGTACTTTCAGCGTATTCAAATACTTACGTGTCGATTTCTTCTTTCTTTTCCTCTTCAGCGACGGCTGTTACTTCTTCTCCATCAACTACTTCAATAATTGTTGCTACTATCTGTGGTGAACCATCTTCTGCTTTTTCCGATGAAGTCGTTCCGTAAGCAGTTACCTCTTGACCTTCTTCAACTTCTTCAAGTGACATGTTTTGGATAGAATATATCCCTTCATCAGTAGTCAGAGAAAAAGTTCCTCCGACACCCGATTCATGGACTAAAGTTACTTCTCCTGTAGCTTTTACCTTTTTTCCATCTGGTGGATTATCAACGTTCAGTTCGACGAAATCAGCCTCAACAGCTTCTTCTTTTAATTTCTGGTCAAGTTCTTCTTGCGTTGGTTCATCGTCTTTTTCTACTTCTTCAGTCTGCTTTTCTTCTTTTGGTTTGCTTTCTTCTTTCGGTGCAGCCGAATCTTCCGATGAACAACCTACCATAACCAAAAATGCTACAACAAAAATTAATAAAAACTTCTTCACAATATCTCTCCCCCTACACATATGTATAGGGATATCTTACCAATTAAAAAGAATCGGTTCTACAGCTGTAATGTTTTAGGCATAAGAAAAAGCACCCATTAAGATGCTTTATTTTTTGTTGCTATTATTGCAGTATTTGTAAAAAAATCTTTGGTTGAAACTGTAGCTATTTTTTCATACGGCTCCTTCATCTTAAAAAGATAATGACTATCAACAAATGTGCGTGGAAGGACAAAACGCACTTCTCTTTGATATTTGAAATCCTCATGTTTCCAAAAGAACATATCGGATGTTCCTGACTGAAATAACTTTTCTCTTTCCTCATTAATTTTATCAAACTTATCATATGAGACCTTATTAACACGACCTTGTAATTTATGACTTTCAGCAGAATCAATAAGTAGATGGTGAAAGTTATTGGGAAATATAATAGCTGTATCGCCAAATTCCAAAAACTTCTCTGTGTCTTTCCCGATGTCTAACTTGAAACTTAAATTTTCTTTATTGTCCTCCAATACAACGAAATCATCAGCTGTAAACATTGAATAACAAAATATTGGAATATTTACTGACTTTTCATATCTTTGTATTATTTCACCCTTAGGAGCTTTAAAGAGAACTTTATTAGTTTCCATATCAACAATAATAAGATCTTTAGCCTCTCTAACTAAACCTGCTTCCCTTTTATCACCTACGCCTTTTATTCTATTATCCTTTTCTAAACCTATAAAATAGCCAATATTATTCATATACAAATTTCCACCCAATATTGACTTTGCATACTCTTTCTTTGTGAATTTCACAAACAAAATAAAATTTTTTAACTCTCCAAATTCACTCATTCGCATTCATACCCCTCCCATCGAAACTATTCGACAAAAGGAGATAATTTCCTGCAACAATTTACCCCTTAATAATTCCAGGCATATAAGTAGTTATTAATGTTTTGTATATTACAAAGGCAAATACGATTACCGCAATCACATTGCTAATGATCTTAGGCACTTTGATTAATCGTAATACCATAAATACTATTGCGTAAGCCAATACTGCAAATCCTAACCATGATACTACTTGAATCAATATGTTATCCAATTTATCTTTTATCGGATCTAAAATGTCGCTTTCCACATTGCGCCCCCTACACGTTATGTATAGGGATATCTTACCAATTAAAAAAGGTTAGCGCTATATTTGTAATGTTGATTAAGCATAAGAAAAGCACCTTACTGGTGCTTTCCTCTTTAAGAAGTGCTTATTTTATCCACAAACTGTATGAGACGTTAGTAGTATCCGAATTTACAAGCAATACTCTATACGGTGTATATTGATAAAGTGTAGAAGTATTATACTCTCTTGTGAATGTTATTGATCTAGAACCATTTTTCGGAACTCCTGAGTGTGCAACATTTTTGTTTATGGCAAACTAATAATGTAGGGATTGGCATTTAATTTATGTATGGCCCGTAGGGCATACATAAATTAAATACGCCACTTGCCAACTCCT
>NZ_JAFBFH010000043.1 GCF_016909185.1 Siminovitchia thermophila
TTGTTTCTCGACAATTCAAGTATAAAAGAATTGGATGTTTGCGTGTATTTTTTGGGGCAAATTGTGTGGAAACCCCAACATTTAGTATAGAGCCAAAAAAGGAGTGGAATAAAAGAAAATGCAACCTTTTCATTGGTTGCATTTTCTTTTCTGTTTAATTAAATGTTGATTGAAAAGGTAACTTCCTAATTGTTGTATGGTATTCAACCAATTACCGAACAAGTTTAAAAAGTAGCCTTAGCCTAAACCCAATTGCTGATTGGGATCTTGCTGCCATTACTGCCAGTAATCAATCGGCCATCAGTGCCGCCAATACTGCTTTTTGGGCGTGAAGGCGGTTTTCGGCTTCATCAAATACAACGGATTGCGGTCCGTCAATGACTTCGGCAGTGACTTCCTCTCCGCGATGGGCAGGCAAACAATGGAGAAAAATGGCATCTTTCTTTGCGTGAGCCATGAGTTCGCTGTTTACTTGAAATTGTTGGAAAGCCTTTTCCCTTTCCTGCTGCTCTGCTTCCCATCCCATGCTCGTCCATACGTCCGTATATACTGCGTCAGCGTCCGAAACGGCTTCAACTGGATTGTTTGTCACTTCGATCACCGCTCCTGTTGCTTCCGCAAATTTCATGGCAGTTTCAATGACGGCTGCTTTTGGCTCATATCCTTTAGGTGCGGCTATAGAACAGCTTACACCCGTTTTGGCGCAGCCGATCATTAAGGAATGAGTCATATTGTTTCCGTCGCCGATATATGCAAGCTTCTTTCCTTCCAAGCTTCCTTTCTTTTCGTAAAGTGTCATTAAATCGGCCAGTACTTGGCAAGGGTGATAGTCGTCCGTCAACCCGTTTATGACAGGCACACTGGCGTTTGCCGCCAGCGTCACAACTGTATCATGTTCGTATGTGCGAATCATAATACCGTCCACATAACGTGAGAGCACTTTGGCGGTATCTTCGATTGTCTCCCCTCTCCCCATCTGCATGTCATTGCGGCCCAAGAACAAAGCGTGTCCTCCGAGCTGCGTCATTCCGACTTCAAAGGAAACTCGCGTCCTTGTAGATGATTTTTCAAATATCATCGCAAGTGATTTTCCCTTTAAGTATTGATGGTTTTCTCCTTTCTTTTGCATCTCTTTTAGTTTTATCGCATCCATGATTAATTGCATGATGTCTTGTTTAGACAAATCAGCCAACGTGAGTAAATGTTTTCCTTTCAGGTTCACTTGTGAGGCGATCATTATGTCAGCACTTCCTTTTCACAGTTTCCAAGCCAGTCTTGCATTGACTTTGGCTCAGTTATTTGTTGCTGCAAGCCTGATAAATAAGCTTCCAGTGTTTCTTTTTCGGTTAATATGTTGACTTGGGCCAAAGAAGCGATTTTCCGATTTTGAACGGAATGTTTAGAATGACCAAGACTTACCAATATGGCCCCTCTTTGTTGTTTTATCCACTCGGCAAATGGCAATTCCGCAGTTTCGGTAACCGCCTGAAAACCGGATTCAGTAATGAATGCAAGCCATTTTTCCTGATCTGGGCATTCGTCGACGAAAAAGGCTAACTGTTCGGCATTTGCTGTCAAATGTTCGTTCCAAAGAACCGCTTTGGCCATTGCTTCATGAAACGTGTTTCCAATGGAGATCAGCTCGCCAGTAGACTTCATTTCGGGTGTCAAGACTGGATCCACCCCTTCAAGTTTTCCGGTGGAAAAAACAGGGTGCTTCACGGTGTAAAATGGTAGCTGAGTCGGAACAACAGCAGACAATGCTGAACCAGTTAGTATTTTCACGCATTCATCAATTAAATTGATTCCGGTAATTTTGCTTACAATCGGCACCGTCCTTGACGCTCGCGGATTTACTTCAAGCACATAGACCGTTCCTTTATAAACAACAAACTGGACATTGAAGATTCCTTTGAATGCCAGCTTTTTTGCGATTTTTTCAGTGTATGAGAAAATCGTTTCTTTTACTTGATGACCTATATTTACAGGAGGAGTTACCGTAATACTGTCTCCTGAGTGGACCCCGGCTTTTTCAATATGTTCAAAATAAGCGGGAATGAATATGTTTTCTCCGTCTGCTAATGCGTCAATCTCTACTTCAACCCCTTGATAATACGCATCTATTAGAACCGGATATTGAATGGAATTTTTACATTGCTCCAATTCCTCTTTTTGTTGAATAATGAGCATTCCCTGTCCGCCTATGACATAAGAAGGCCTTAATAACACTGGGAAGCCGATCCTTTCCGATTTCTCCAGCAATTCATCGGCATCATGAGCTGTCAATCCCGGAATATGGGGAATGGAAAGCTCTTGCAAGAGCTGATAAAATTTCTCCCGGTCTTCCACTTGATCGATTTGATCCTGTGAAATGGACAATAGGGGAAATCCAAAGTTTTCTAGCCCATCCGCCAAATTAATGGCCGTTTGGCCGCCCAGTTGTACAATGACGCCGTCGGGCTTTTCATAATCTAAAATATTTAAGACGTCCTCCAAATGAAGCGGTTCAAAATAGAGGCGGTCGGCGATTTGAAAATCCGTACTTACCGTACCTGGATTATTGTTGATCAAAATCGTCTTATAGCCGGCTTTTTTCAAAGATAATGCCGCATGAACGGTACAATAGTCAAACTCGATCCCCTGTCCAATCCTGACAGGTCCCGACCCGATAATGGCCACTTTGCGCTTCGTATTGTTTTTGACGACATCCCCTTCTCCTTTCCATGTGGAGTAGAAGTAAGGAGCCGCTGCCGGAAATTCTCCCGCGCAAGAATCAACCATTTGAAAAACAGGGGTGATGTTTTCTTGAATCCGTTTTTCCCGGACTGCAGCAAGGGTGGTTTTCCATATCCTAGCAAGCCATTGATCGGAAAATCCTTTTTCCTTTAGCCGTTTTAAAAATTCATGTGACACTGTTTCCAATGTTTTCTTTTTTGCTTGTGCTTCCAATTGAACAAGTTCTTGCAGGCAATCAAGAAAATACATATGAATGTGAGTTGTTTCTTGGATTTCTTTGCTTGAAACGCCTCTTCTCATGAGCTCCAGAATGGAAAAGAAGCGTTCATCATCCGCCTGCGAAACAGAAGTCCATAATTGCCTTTCAGTGTACGAAGCTAATCCTTCCAGCTCCAAGCCGCATGTTTTTAATTCAAGGGATCTGACAGCTTTTTGAAATGCTGCGGGTAAAAGCCTGTCTATGGCCATTATTTCTCCTGTTGCCTTCATTTGGGTACCGAGCTTGCGCTGTGCCTGCGGAAATTTATCAAAAGCCCAACGCGGCATTTTAACAACCGTGTAATCTACCACTGGTTCAAAGCTGGCAAAAGTCGTGCCGGTAACCGGATTGATTAGTTCATGCAGATGATAGCCCAAACTGAGTTTGGCGGCTATTCTTGCAATTGGATAACCCGTCGCTTTCGAGGCAAGGGCAGAAGACCGGCTTAGGCGGGGATTCACTTCGATTAAATAGTATTGATCACTGTGTGGGTCATGGGCAAATTGGATATTACAGCCGCCGACAATTCCCAATGCGCGAATAATTTTCACCGCCGATTTATAAAGCGTATTAAATTCACTGTCAGAAAGGGTTTGTTGTGGTGCGATGACAATTGAATCACCTGTATGGACGCCCACCGGATCAAAGTTCTCCATACTGCAAATCGCAATGCATGTGTCATTGGCATCCCGGACCATCTCAAACTCAATTTCTTTAAAGCCCGCAATGCTTTTTTCAATTAAACATTGTGTAATGGGGCTGGAATCCAATCCTTTTTTCACAATGGAACGGAGTTCTTCCCAATTGGAGGCAATTCCTCCTCCCCCTCCGCCTAACGTATATGCCGGGCGAATAATAATGGGGAAACCCTGTTGCTTTGCAAATGTGATGGCTTCTTCAACCGAATGGATAATTTCGCTCTCGGGAACAGGTTCTTTCAGCTCATGCATCAGTTTGCGGAAAGCCTGGCGATCTTCCCCCTGAATAATAGACTCTGGGGATGTACCCAACACTTTCACATTATACTGTTCGAGAATGCCCCGTTTATATAAATCGACAGTCAAGTTGAGCCCTGTTTGTCCTCCAAGTGTTCCAAGGATTCCATCAGGCTTCTCTTTTTTGATGATCTCTGTCATACTGTCAATGGTCAATGGTTCAAAGTAAACTGTTTTGGCAAACTGTTCATCTGTCATAATGGTCGCCGGATTATTATTGACCAAAACGACGTCGCAACCTTCTTCTTTGAGAGCCATGCATGCTTGCGTTCCGGCATAATCAAATTCCGCAGCCTGGCCGATAACGATCGGCCCGGAACCGATGACCAATACTTTCTTGATGTCTTTCTTTTTAGGCATACACTCTTGCTCCTTTGCGTTCTCCAAGATGATGGAAAAAAGTTTGAAATACAATCGAATTCAGCGGATGATCATAGAGATCCGGGTGAAATTGATACGTTGCTATCGGATAATGTTCATGAACAAGCCCTTCAATGGTTCCATCATGAACATTTTTAAAGGAAATGCGCCATCCGTTCTTATTAAGTTGTTTGTCTTGGACAGCATACCCATGATTTTGAACGGACATATATACTTTTTGTGTTGTTGAATCGATGATCGGCTCTTTGAAGCTTCTGTGTCCCGTCCGCATTTTTTCCACGTTGCCGCCGAAAGAAAGCGCCAAAATTTGGTGGCCAAGTCCCAAACCAAGAACCGGGTAGCTTACGGCCATGTGCTTATATTCGTTTAAGTATTGTTCCCATAACAATGGATTTCCGTATCCTCCGGAAAAAATCAAACCGTCCGGATTCAGTGAATCTATCTGTTTTTTCGTAGCGTGATTCGGAACAATCGTCACCTTGCAATCGATTTTTTTAAGAAGTTTCAGCAAAGATTTTTTATATCCAAAATCAATGATGACGATATGGTTTTTTCCCTCTTTTAAGATCATGTCAACTTTTTTCTTATCTGCTCTTCCTTCTTTTTGATCAATCGGAAATAGTTGGTTGCTGCTGCCCAGTGTCAAAACAGCCGGCATTTCCCCCGCATATTTAACCTTTTTGACGATGGCCCGGGTATCTGCCCCAGCCAAGATGGGGATGTTTGCCGTCATTAATTCATGGTACAAACCGGCATTTTGCGGTATGGATAAATCATCTTGGATGATCAGTCCATTTATTTGAATCTGATCACTTTCAAATTGTTCTTTATCCAATTCGACATTTACTATTCCCGGAAATGTCGCTGCCACTATTTTTCCTTTGTTTGCCGGATCGGTGATAAATTCTTGAATCCGTCCCATACCTGTATAAAAAATGATTTCTCCAAAGGAGTCGCTGTTTTTTCCATGCCACTGGCCTGTAAATCGTTCACCATTAGCGAGCAGTAAGGATCCTTCCATTCTTCCTTTCCCCGCTTTCGTATTTTTATTTTTAAATTTGCATTTTTATGCATTTCCATGTAAAAAAATTAAACTGTCTTTTCAATTATATTTAATGCTTCCTCCAGCTCCTTATAAGTAACTGTTAAAGGAGGGAGCATTCTTAACACATTTGGTCCGGCGTTTAATGCAAGAAGTCCGTTCGCCCTTAAGTTGGTAACCAAAGAGCCGACATCTTCCTTAAATTCGAGGCCATACATGAGCCCTTTGTGGCGAATGTTGACCAAGCCATCAAGCCGATCCTTCATTTTCGTTAACTGTTTTGCAAAAAAGTCCGCTTTGTCCTCTACTTCTTGAAGAAAATGTTCCTGAAACACGATGTTAAGCACCGCTTTGGCAGCTGTCATCGCAAGTGGTCCACCACCGAATGTAGTGGCGTGGCTGCCCGGTCCAAATGCTGAACTTAACTTTTTCTTTCCAATCATCGCTCCGACAGGTATGCCGTTTCCAAGTCCCTTCGCTGATGTAATGATATCCGGCGAAATATTGTAATGTTGATAGGCAAATGGTTTTCCTGTTCTGCCAATGCCCGTTTGAACTTCGTCGATGATTAGCAGGAGTCCGTTATCGTGACACACTTGCTCTAATTTTTTGAGAAAATCATGGTCGGCAGGGATGACGCCTCCCTCGCCTTGAATCACTTCCAGCATGACTGCGGCCGTTTGTCCATCTATGGCCTCTTTAACTGCTTCGATGTTGTTATATGGCACATGATGAAATGTTTCAAGCATCGGGCCAAAGCCGGTCTTTACTTTCTCTTGTCCTGTTGCCGCGATCGTTCCAAGCGTTCTGCCATGAAATGATTGGAGAAACGTAATAATTTTCGGTTTTCCGGTAAACTTGCGAGCCAATTTAATAGCTGCTTCATTGGCCTCTGCCCCGCTGTTCGCAAAAAATACCAAGTCTCCGCAAGAATGGTTCGCCAGCAGTTCTGCCACTTGTTCCTGCAAAGAGCTTTGAAACAAGTTGGATGTATGCCACAATTTTTCCAACTGTTCTTGAACAGGGCCAACAACCTCGGGATGGCAATGCCCCAGATTGCATACACCAATGCCGGAAGTAAAATCCAAATAATCTTTGCCATTTGTATCAATCACTTTTGTTCCTAAGCCGGATGAGATTTCTACATCCCATTTGGCATATGTGTTAAATAGATGAGACATACGGGATTTCCTCCAATTCTTTCTTTATCGTTGTCCCGATAATTTTTCCTTCACTGACTATGTGGGCATTTCCACTTACGATCATGACTTCGCTCATTCCCTCATCAAGGCTGTCCAGAGCGGCTTTGACCTTTGGAATCATGCCTCCCGTAATCGTTCCTTCATTTATCAAGTCGAGAATTTCTGATTTGGTTGCTACTTCCATTAATTGTTCATTCTTTAAAATGCCGGGAACATCTGTGACAAATAATAGTTTTTCCGCTTCCAAGGCAGTGGCAATAGATCCCGCTGCCGTATCTGCGTTAATATTATAAGAGATTTTGCCATCTGCTCCAGGTGCGATCGGTGAAATGACTGGAATCATTCCCAGCGCCATTACTTTTAGCAGCAAATGTTTATTGACATGTGTTATTTCTCCGACATAACCGAGCTTTTCAAAATCAATCGGCTTTGCTTCAAGTAAAGGTCCGTCAAAGCCTGTCATTCCGATGGCAGACAGCCCGTGGTTGTTTACATTTCTGACGATCGTATTGGTCATGCTTCCTGATAAAACCATCTCTACCACATCCATAACCGCTTTTGTTGTTTTTCTTAAGCCGTTATGAAACTCGGACTTTATTTTTAAGTTGTGAAGCATTTGATTAATAGCCGGTCCGCCGCCATGTACGATTAAAGGCTGCCATCCGCCGTCCTTTAGTTTTTTTATTCCTTCATAAAATTCGTCAGACAGTGAATCGATCATGCTTCCGCCGAACTTAATGACAATGATTTTACTCATGACTGCTTCCCTCCTGAATTTATGGGTAAACGGGGGAAAGTTGTAGTCCCGCTGTTTCGTCCAGTCCACATAAAATATTGGCGTTTTGCACCGCCTGCCCGGCAGCTCCCTTCATCAGATTGTCGATCACTGACACAATTGTTAGCCTGCCGGTCCGTTCATCCAGTAAAAATCCGATATCGCAATAATTGGAACCGAACACTTCTTTTGTTGCAGGGAACTGGTTATTGTTTCTGATGCGAATAAAAGGTTCATCTTTATAAAATTCCATGTATAACTGCTCTATCTTGGCTTGGTCCACGGATGAAGCAAGTGATACATAAATCGTTGACATAATGCCCCGGGTCATTGGAACAAGATGAGTGCTAAACGTGATCGGAGCTTCATATCCCCAAGTTGAAAGCATCTGTTCCATTTCCGGTATATGTTGGTGTTGATTCACTTTGTATATTTTGAAATTTTCATTGAGTTCGCTGTAAATCGTTCCAAAACTCGCTGTTTGTCCAGCGCCGGAAACACCGGATTTGGCGTCAATAATAATAGACCCTTCTTTCGCCAGCTTGTTTTGGACAACAGGCGCCAAGCCAAGCAACGTGGCTGTAGGGTAGCAACCAGGGTTGGATATAAACTTCGTATCCTGTTTGATGGCCGATCGGTTTATTTCCGGCATGGCATAAACTGCTTGATCTACCCATTCCTTCGGAGCCGGTTTCTTGTTATACCACTTTTCATACTGCTCTATATTTTTCAACCGGAAATCTCCCGATAAATCAATTACTGTACATCCTGCTTTCAATAACGACGGGGCAATTTCAGCAGAAATTCCCGATGGCACCCCCAAAAACACAATATCCGTTTGTTTGGCAATTGCTTCCGGATGAATTTCATCCAATGTCATAGAAAGATGCGATAAATGAGGATAATGGGCAGTTATATCCTTTCCTTGTTGTGATGATGAATAAATCGCTGCTATCGTAAAAGCTGGATGAGATTGTAAAATTCTTAGCAGTTCCGCTCCCCCGTATCCAGTTGCCCCAATAATTCCCACTTTCACTACCAACACTCCCTTAAAACGTGATCCACTCCAAATTTTTCCGTTATTCTTTAGATGTTATATATTATACGCTGTATAAAAATTAATTCAATAGTATATTTATAACATTTTTATATATAAAGAAAATTTGGCCAGTAATAAGCACTTCGGTAAGCTAAATTCCCCACAACATAGCTCATTACGGTGCATCATTTCAGCGCGGAAAATAAAAAAACGCACCCCAATTGTTAAACCGTGTCTAACAATCGGAGTGCCGTTATTCACAACCAAAAGGTTGTTTTATCCTTCTATGGGTTCCGCATCCTCCCATATTTCAATTGAATGTCCATATTCTTTTTCATCAATCAAAAACGATCCGTTCGAATATCTGTCATTGAATTTTAGTGTAGCTGGTTGAAGTTGCTCAACGTTCCCTTTTTCAGTTAAAACAAAGACGGGCTTGTTTTCGTACAATACGGCCACTCCAATAACCCGGTGCGGATTGTTTTTTAATTCGCGGAGCAAGACTGTTCCTCTTTTGGCGCGCCCGCCTTTCTCAAATTCTGTGAACTTCATTTTCTTAACCGCCCCGCGGTTCGTCACAATCATAATGGCAGGTTCCGTTTCGGCTTTAATCACTTCTGCGCCAACTACAATATCTTTCTCCTTCAAATCAATGCCTTTTACCCCAAGCGCTCGGGCTCCAATCGGATTAACCTCTGTTTCATTAAATAAGAGACTGTATCCGAGTTTCGTCACGATGAAAATATCATCTGTTCCGCTGGATAGTTGAACATTGATGAGAGCATCATGTTCCCGCAAGTTAACTGCTACAAGCGGCTTCGAATAGCGCTGCGGCTGGTAGAGTTTCAGTGGACTTTTCTTCACCATGCCATATTTCGTAAAGAACACAAGGAATTGATCCTCTTGAAACTCTTTAATGGATAGAGCTTTTATAATTACTTCATCCTGTTCGATAGGAATGATTCCCGATATATGCTGACCCAAGTCTTTCCAGCGGATATCCGGCAGTTCATGTACAGGAATATATAAAAAGTTTCCTTTGTTCGTAAAAAGTAAAAGAGTGTCTCCTGTATGCAATTCTTCTTGAAGCAAGAGCCGGTCAAGCTCTTTCATCGCCAAATCGCTGCCATTTGAAGCGGAGTATGATCTTAAACTTGTTCTTTTTAAATAACCTTCCTTTGTCACCGTTACAATGACATCTTCATTTGGAATCATGACTTCCAAATTAATTTTAATGTCCTCTATTTCATGCTCGATGATCGTACGTCGTTCATCAGCATATTTTTTCTGGATAGCTTTTAACTCTTTTTTAATGACGCTTAATAATTTCTTTTCACTGTCCAAAATCTCTTTCAGCTTTTTGATTATCTCTTTCAATTCTGCTTCTTCTTTCTGCAAAGCAGTGATGTCCGTATTTGTCAGACGATACAATTGCAAGGATACGATCGCCTCTGCCTGTTTTTCAGAAAAGGCGAAATTCAATATAAGGTTGTCTTTGGCATTGCGTTTGTCTTTGGAGGCGCGGATGGTTGCTATCACTTCATCCAGAATCGAAAGAGCCTTCATGAGACCTTCCACGATATGTTGCCTCTCCAATGCTTTTTCCAAATCGAAGCGGGAACGGTTGGCGACGACTTCTTTCTGATGTTTGATATAGGAATCCAAAAGATCAAGAATTCCCATCAGCTTTGGCCGCTGATCTCTTATGGCAACCATATTAAAGTTATAGGTTACTTGGAGATCGCTGTTTTTAAATAAATAATTCAAGATTCCTTCGGCATCCGCTTCTCTTTTTAACTCGATGACCATCCGAAGGCCGGTTCTGTCGGTTTCATCCCGAACCTCGGCAATTCCTTCAAGCTTCCGGTCGATTCGAAATTCGTCAATCCTTTTCACAAGATTGGCTTTGTTTACATCGTAAGGAATCTCACTGATGACAATTTGCTTTCTTCCTCCGCGAATCGTCTCAATATCCGTTTTGCCTCTGACAACAATTCTTCCTTTTCCAGTTTCATACGCTTTCTTGATTCCGTCCACACCTTGAATAATGCCCCCTGTAGGGAAATCTGGGCCTTGGATGACCGTCATGATATCATCGACGGTGCACCCAGGTTTATCCATCCGCATGATGACGGCATCGATCACTTCTCCGAGATGATGTGGGGGAATATCGGTCGCATAACCTGCCGAAATACCTGTGGAGCCATTGACGAGAAGGTTTGGAAACCGCGCCGGAAGCACAGTCGGTTCAGAGGATGTATCATCAAAGTTTGGTACATGTTCCACTGTTCTTTTTTCGATGTCTCGAAGCAGCTCGGAAGAAAGCTTGGAAAGACGGGCTTCCGTATAACGCATTGCCGCAGCCGGATCACCGTCTATGCTTCCATTATTTCCGTGCATCTCAATTAATACGTTTCTTACTTTCCAGTCTTGGCTCATACGAACCATTGCTTCATACACTGATGTATCTCCATGCGGGTGATAGTTCCCAATGACGTTCCCTACCGTTTTTGCCGACTTTCTAAAACCTTTGTCTGCGGTGTTTCCATCTTGATGCATGGCATATAAAATTCTGCGCTGTACCGGTTTCAGCCCGTCTCTGGCATCCGGAAGCGCCCGTTCCTGAATAATATACTTGCTGTAACGGCCAAATCGGTCACCCAGTACTTCCTCAAGAGGCAAATCTTGAAATCTTTCCATTGCCGTCATAAATCAACAGCTCCCCCTTCTGATGTCAAGTTCTCATTTTCAAGTATATTCATGTCGTCCTGCATGCCGAATTGAACATTGTTTTCAATCCATTTTCTCCGTGGTTCCACTTTGTCCCCCATTAGCGTCGTCACACGTTTTTCCGCACTTGCCGCGTCATCAATCAGCACCCTGATCAGCGTTCTTGTTTCCGGGTTCATCGTCGTTTCCCACAGTTGATCGGGATTCATTTCACCAAGACCTTTATATCTTTGCAACATATATCCTTTGCCGACCTTTTTTGTTACATCTGCCAATTCATCGTCTGTCCATGCGTATTCGACAATCGCTTTTTTTCCAGTTCCTTTGCTTACTTTATAAAGGGGCGGGAGCGCAATAAATACTTTTCCGGCTTCAATCAAGGGTTTCATATAACGGTAAAAGAAGGTAAGAAGCAATACTTGAATATGGGCTCCGTCCGTATCGGCATCGGTCATGATGATAACTTTATCGTAATTGACGTCTTCCAGATTGAATTCCGGTCCGACGCCTGCGCCGATCGTATGGATAATCGTATTGATTTCTTCATTTTTAAATATATCCTGAAGCTTCGCTTTTTCCGTGTTGACCACCTTGCCGCGCAGCGGGAGAACTGCCTGGAACCTGCGGTCTCTTCCCTGCTTTGCCGAACCGCCCGCCGAATCTCCTTCCACTAAATACAACTCATTTTTCTTCGGATTTTTCGACTGGGCGGGCGTGAGTTTACCTGAAAGCAACGCGTCGGATCTCCTTCTGCGTTTTCCGCTTCTCGCCTCTTCCCTGGCTTTTCTTGCCGCCTCCCGTGCCTGAGCCGCTTTAATCGCTTTTTTCACAAGCATGGAGCTGACATTGGGGTTTTCGGCCAAGAAGTAGGCCAGCTGTTCCGATATAATCGTATCAACAGCGGATCTTGCCTCGGCTGTTCCCAGCTTTCCTTTTGTTTGTCCTTCAAATTGAAGTAATTCTTCTGGAATTCTTACGGATAAGATAGCAGCCAAACCTTCCCGGATATCCGAACCTTCCAGGTTTTTATCTTTTTCTTTCAGCAATCCTGTTTTTCTCGCAAAATCATTGACGGCTCTTGTGATCGCCGTTTTCGCGCCCACCTCATGTGTTCCGCCGTCTTTTGTCCGGACGTGGTTTACAAAAGACAAAATATTCTCGGCGTAGCCATCATTAAATTGAAATGCAAAATCTACCTCGATGTCATTCGCCGTCCCTTCAAATGAAACGACAGAATGAAGGGCATCTTTTTCTCCATTTAGGTATTCCACAAAAGCTTCAATGCCATTTTCATAGCAAAATACTTCGTGCTGCCCGCTGCGCAGATCATTGACTTCAATTGTGAGCCCTTTTAATAAAAACGCTGATTCCCGAAGCCTGCTGCTCAAGATTTCATAATTTAACGTGGTTGTACTGAAAATAGCCGGGTCGGGCTTAAAATGGATTTTGGTTCCGGTTTGCCTCGTCGTTCCCCTTTTCTCAAGCGTTGTGGCCGGTTTTCCGCCATTTTCAAATTTTTGTTCGTATATAACACCATCTCTTTTAATCGTTACGATGAGCCATTCAGAGAGTGCGTTCACAACAGAAGCGCCAACCCCATGCAAGCCTCCGCTCGTCTTGTATCCTCCTTGGCCGAACTTCCCTCCTGCATGCAAAACGGTCAATATGACTTCTGTAGTAGGTTTGCCTGTTTGATGGATTCCGGTAGGCATACCGCGCCCTTTATCCTCCACGCTTACACTGTGATCCTTATGCAGCGTAACGATAATTTGGTCGCCATATCCTGCTAAAGCTTCATCCACCGAGTTGTCGACAATTTCATAAACAAGGTGATGAAGACCGCGGGCATCCGTGGAGCCTATATACATGCCGGGCCTTTTTCGGACAGCATCCAGCCCTTCCAGCACTTGAATCGAATCTTCGTTATATTCCATCGTTGTCATATTTTTACTCATTATAAAACGACTCCTCTTTCATAGAGCTTTCCAGTTATAAAACACTTGTTCGCATATTGTACTATATCATATTTTTCCAAGCATGTCTTATTGTATATCCGGAAGCTCTCTTTTTGCAAATGGTGAAGGGATTATACGTCTCAAGAGTTTGCCGAAATGTTCATAAGTGTTATTTCCGGCTTACTTCTTTTTTTGCTGTTTCATCAGTGCCGCCCTTCTGTCATTTTCATTTTCTTTGATGAACATGAAAAGACCGTCCTTCAGCAGGACGGAAAGTCAAAACATTGCGTTCCTTTGAATTTATAAAGCTTCTTGTATCAAATGCCTGACAAGCATCCACATTTTTTAAATTTGCAAAAAAGCACGCAACCAGTTGATCTGTTTGCTTGAATTGATATGAAACAAGCAAAGACGGGTTGCGTGCCTTGTGGAGGTTTCCAAAAAGATTTGCGTGAACGACATTAGGCTTAGAGTGCGTGTAAAATGGTACGCCTTGGCGATTTCGAATACGATAGACTAAACATATACCCGCTGTGGCGCTTATTTTGTTAAGGCGTGCTCCACTTTAATGCATCTGTCCATGATGACAGTATAGCCCTTTTCCTTTAAAAATTCATACGCCTCTTCATTTTGCACACCTAATTGGGCCCAAAATACATCTGCGTCAATTCCAACGAATTCTTTCGCAATCTCCGGCAAAAACTCAGAACGCCTAAAAACATTGACGATATCAACATGTCCTTCAACTTCCTTTAATGAATCAACAGCTTTGATGCCAAACACTTCATCTACAGTTGGATTAACAGGGATGATTTCGTAACCAGCATCTTTCATTGCCTCTGATACCATATATGAAGTTCTTTCAGGATTATCACTAAGGCCCACAACGGCTATTCTTTTTGCTTTTTTCAAAATTTGTCCCATTTCTTCTCTTGTTGGATTTTCTATCGCCATTTCATATCCTCCTTCAATAAGTCTCGTCTTAATCATATCGTAATTCACTCCTGTTTTTCATGCAAGCGATTACGTATACACAATTATGATGGGGACATGGTACAATAAAGTGAAACTTCAATCAGCCGGTATTCCCTGGTTGTTAGTTAACCCAATCGGGCTTTTACTTCGATGACAATACCGTCGAAGTTTTTCCTAGTCCTGTCAAACTGGCCGAATCAGGCTTTTACTGGCAATTGTATCACCACTGCCCGCTTCCTGTATTACCTTTGATTTTTAGAGCGGGATTGTACTGCCAGTTAATGCGGGATATGTGAAACTTCAATCAGCAAGGTATTTGCTGATTGTTAGTTGATCCAATCGGGCTTTTACTGGCAGTAGATCCTCGCTGCTCGCTTCCTGTATTACCTTGATTTTTGGAGCAGGGGATTGTACTGCCAGTTAATGCGGGATAAAAAAGCATTTTTGTGGATTAATAGAAAGAGGGGCAAATGCTGATGATGCAAATCGTTGTTTTGTTATTATCATACTTGATTGGTTCTATTCCTTCCGGTTTAATTGTAGGAAAAGTATTTTATGGAATTGATATCCGTGAACACGGCAGCGGCAATTTAGGGGGGACTAATACGTTTCGCGTATTAGGTAAAAAAGCCGGGATAGCCGTTACGGCAGCGGATATTTTAAAAGGAACGGCTGCTACGTTTTTGCCCACCCTGTTTAGCGTTGATATGCATCCTTTGCTCGCGGGTGTGTTTGCGGTGCTAGGTCATACATTCCCGGTGTTTGCCGGTTTTCGCGGGGGAAAGGCTGTCGCTACATCGGCAGGTGTGCTTCTGGGATATGAATATTGGCTATTTATTGTTCTTGTTAGCGGATTTTTACTTACTCTAAAAATATCAAAATATGTTTCATTATCTTCAATGGTGGCCGGCTTATTTGGCATTATTTATTGCATCATTCTTGGTGACTGGGTGCTGGTGTTGGTTGTTTCAGCACTGGAGCTGTTTGTCATTTACAGGCACAGGGCCAATTTAAAACGAATAAGGGATAAAACGGAGCCAAAAGTGAAATGGATATAACAAACAATTGACTGAAAGACGGGTTTTCTATATGAAAAATAAAGTATATTTGTTCCTCGTTTTTTTGGGCCTGGCCAGCGTATTATTTTTTTATGGGGTGAGCAGTGAACAGCGGAAACGACATTCACCTCATCAGGGTTTTGAAACTATGCCGGCTAAGGAGATTAATCTTCGACCCAAAAGCTTCGAAACGGAAGCCACGATTGCCGGAATAGGGGATATTCTTATTCACGACAAGTTGTATAATGATGCGCGATCACATAATGGTTATGATTTTTCGCCGATGTTTTCTCACATCAAGCAGTTACTCCGAAAACCAGATTTATTGATTGCCAACCAGGAGTCGATCCCGGGAGGAGAGGAACTCGGCATTTCAGGCTATCCCCGTTTTAACAGCCCGCATGAAATTGTAGATGCATTGCAGGATGCAGGGATTGACTTTGTCACAACAGCTAATAACCATTCCCTTGATAAGGGAGAAAGCGGCATTTTAAACGCCATCCGTTATTATGAAAAGAAAAACATGAATTATACTGGAACCTTTAAAAGCTCCGAAGACAAAGCCCGGATTAGGATAGTAGAAGTAAAAGGAATCCGCATCGCCATTTTGGCCTACGCTGAACATTTTAACGGTCTACGGGTTCCCGATGGGAAAGAATATTTAGTAAGTAAGCTTGAGAAGCATAACGTTCTTTCTGATATTGAAAAAGTGAAAAAAGAAGCAGACGTCGTTGTTGTCGCTTTGCACTGGGGGGATGAGTATGTCCGCCAACCCAATGCAACACAAAAGGAGCTCGCAAAAGAATTCATTTTTAATGGAGCAGACATCATTCTTGGACATCATCCGCATGTTCTTCAGCCCATACAGTTTTTAAAGCAAAAAGACGGGAAAAAAGGTATGGTTGTCTATTCCTTGGGCAATTTTTTATCTGGCCAAGATTTGAATTACAGGGACATTGGCGGAATGATTGAAATCACCGTAAAAAAGGTTGGCATTCCGGGAAATACAGTGACCACTATAGAAAAAGTAAACTTTCACCCGACTTTTACTGGGAATGAAGGAAGAAAAAATTATCGTGTCTTTCCTATTGATCAGGCCGCAAAGCACGGATGGACAAATGAAAACTCTAGAAGCATCAATACATTCATGCACATTCCTTGATCAACTGGACAGGTTGGGCTCAAGACAGGAGGTTACAACATGCAAATTAAAGTTACTGATCAAGCTGCACAATGGTTTAAACAGGAATTGGACTTAAACGAAGGAGATTACATCCGTTTTTTTGTGAGATATGGAGGGTCCGGTCCGTTTCACGAAGGCTTTTCTCTTGGAATGAACAAAGAAGAGCCAATGGATCCGGCGGTAATAGTCAACAAAGATGGGTGCCAATACTTTATCGAAGAACGAGATGTATGGTTTTTCAATGAGCATGACCTTTTGGTAGATTACGATGAAAAGTCGGACGGACCGATTTACCGATATGATTAATGTGAAGGTGCCGAAGATGGCACCTTTTTACACCTTTGGCGTTTTCTGTCAACATGGCAAGCCATATAAGGAAGCGTGTCGTTTCTTTCTGAGACATTTCGACAAGAGCTGTGCATTTTGCAGGAGTGTTGGCCGTATTTGGATAGAGAAATGAGCAGATTCGGATAATGCCTTTCGGAACTGTTCTTATTTTTTTGTGTATATTCAAGAACATATGGTGAAAAATCCATTTACACTTTGCTATTGGGTTTACAAGCAACTTTTTCGATTTACTCCCGACTTTTGCGCTATTACGATTCGATTTGGTCCATTTACTCGCCGCTTTTCCGTAACACTATCCATTTTTGAGTATGACTATCCGCTTTTACAATTTACTCAAAAACCCGAAGCTGTTACTCACAACTTTTACGATTTACTCGCTAGTTTGGCAATTTTTTAGTATAGGGCTATGTCAAACATTCCAGTTGGTCCAATTTCCCTTCTGCCCTGAGTATCATTCTTTGCTTGTCTCCCAACAGGTCATAATGGGAATACCCGTCTTTGCGGATATGTATCCACTCTTTTTTCAAACCGTATCGCGCTCCCCAACGGGCAAGCTGTTCAATATCCTTGCATCCAACCTTTGTCACCGTTTTAGCCCCCGGAAAACGGTCATCCAGCCAATAGTGGGTAATAAAAGCTACATCTCCCTGATCAATCTTTCTTTTCCAGAGCTTTAGCTGCTCCTTTGTGATCCCAAAAGCCACTGAAATCTCTCCTAATGATCTTTTTTCTTTTTTGCCCTTTCATAAGCATCATGCCAATCAGGAAATACTTTGCTCAATCTAACAGGACGGAAAGTCTCTTTTTTTACACAAACATGGGCGGTCGTGCCCGAAACGGCGATCTCGCCGTCTTTGTTCAAGACAACATACCCGTATACTACTTTGAACCCGTCATATTCTTCGATCCATGTTTGAATGGTCGCTTCCTCTCCATATGTAAGCGGCTTTTTATAAGAAACATGAACATCAATAATCGGAGCGAGGATTCCGCTTTTTTCCATCTCCGCATAAGAAAAACCTAAATCTTTCATAAGCTGCGTGCGTCCAACCTCCATCCAAATAATGTAATTGGAATGATGGACAACGCCCATTTGGTCGGTTTCCGCATAGCGTACTTCAATGTTTGTATGTGCGACAACATGGCTCATTTAAAGACCAACCTTTCAAAAATATAATAGATGATTTCATTATATAAAAGCCTCAAAGCTTTCAAGGAAACGAAAATGGAACATCTCCCCTGTATATCACTGCAAAGAATCTAACAGGAGTGAATATCTCACATCTATTATACGTCAACAATGCTTATTTGACATGCATGATATATGTACCTTGGCACTTTGAGGCGTATTTTCTCTGATCTATACCCTGCCACTGGAACGTGGAACAACATTTTGTCGTGAGATAGTTGAATGACGGTGCTCTGATCTATTCGTTGATTGCTAGCTTGTATGGTAGAGGGTTCCGTTCATGGCCTTCGCACGATCTTCATTAGGAACATTTAAAAGCCTATGATGACAGTTGATTCATCTTGTTTCCATAATGACCCTATTAAAAAAAGCCTGAGCTTTTCTCTTCTCAGGCATGATTTGTTTTGGTATCACTCGTTTTTTTAGTATTTAATGGTTCTTTCGTTTAACTAACTGATAACCCGTTCATAAAACAATCTACAATTTCTTCTTCTAACTGATTTAACTTACGATTTAGTCGAGTAGACAACTCATTCACCAAATTCAAATGGTCTCTTTGATGTTTTTCTGATACATCACAAATGAGCTGTAATAAAAATGTATACCCCATAAAATCATGTTTTGATAATGGAGATTCATGCGAAAGCACATACATTTCGGCATCAAACATTTCAATATTTTTCAAAAGGCGTCTAACATTATCAATCTTATATTCCGGTTTTTTGGTGTAAATACTTGGATACAAGCAGTCCCCTAAGAAAAGTACTTTTTCTTCCTCTACAAAAATAAGTGATGAGTCATCAGAATGATCTCCACCTACATGTTTGACTACACACCGAATACCACCTAAATCAATCTCCAATTTGTCTTTAAACGTAATATGAGGTAGCGTGATAGTGATTTCTCTGTCTGCTCCAAATTCTTTTTTTATCATTTCTGAACAAAACGGATTCTCTAAACCTTTTTCTACACGATGATCTAAAGCTTCATCTGACCAATCATATTCCATCATTTTTTCAAGATGCATTTTTGTGTTTTCATGGGCTATGGTTAACCGATTTAACTGATTTGTTCCAAAGCTGTGATCCCAGTGCCAATGTGTTAATACGACAGCATGATGATTCGTTATTTGCCATTGGTCTAGTTCATCAAGAAATAATTTGGCATGTTTAGCAGAATTTCCTGCATCGACAATTAAAGTTTGGTCAGTTCCGCATATAGCAGACATTACCGGTCGATCTGTTTCAGGATCATCCGGTAAATAATATATACGATTGGTTAGTTGTTGCAAATGGTTCTCCATGTTTAACTCCCTTTGTTTTTTGTAGTTCCGACAATCTTATTCAATGTATCAAGAACATTTTTTAGCTCTGTTAAGCATACTTTTGAGTAATATTTTTCCACAAGTATGCCGTCGATTTTTTTAGCAGCTGATGAAACACTTGCCCCCTCTTCCCAAGATAAATGAAGGTCTCTCTACGGTTTATTGCATTCTCTTGGCGAACGATCATTTTCATTTCTTCAAGCTTGGAAATGACTTGGCTAACTGCACTCTTGGAAATATCGAAATGATTTGCAATATCTTTTGCAATGACAGGCTCATTACGAATGATATAAAACATGACAATTTCTTGTTGAGGAGTTAATTGAAAGTCCTCTAATTCCACAACCTCTTTGGTTTCTTGTAATATTAACAACTTGAACTGCTCAAATTTTTGATTGATTTTGTCGATCATTATTGCATAATCGTGCACTGATTGATCATCCCTCCTTTGTTTATTAATTAAGTTTAGTTTACTTAACTATATATGGGTTTGTCAATTATGGAAAAAATCGAATCCTATTTTTAAACCTTACACAATCACTCTCTAACGTGAAGGTGGAAATTGATACTTATTATTGTGTAAACCCTAAGACTGGCGTGGTGATGATATACGCAAACGCTGTTATTAAAAATACAGATAGAGGTTGTGTATTCTATCCGGATATTAGTGTGGTGTGTATTTAATGTACGGGGTATTCAACATGATCATCCGATTATCCCATTTTTGCCTAAAACGGCCCCTGCCGTTCGGTACAATTATAGTTTTTTCACTGCCTACTTGACAGTTTGGCAAACAGCTACCTGTTAACATAAATTGAGTGAAAAAATCAAACAGGTACCAACGAACATTACGGGAAAAACGTAAAAATGTTATTATGTTAGCTGTAGCTAATCTTAATATAAATGTACATTTCTTGTTATTTTAAAAGATTACAAGGAGAATTTGATTATGGCAATCCCCGCTATCTTACTTTAGCTTTTCTTTTACGTAAACAGGATCAACTGAAATAACCTTTTTCAGGATACAATCAAACGGGCATTTTTCTTTGGAAATTGTGAGTAATCACTCATTTAGGGGTACCGTCAGGAAAATGCGGATTTACAACGCTAAGCACATTTTCGGGACGATCCCCCTATTTTTAACAACGTTAAGGAAGTTTCAATGCTCTTAAAGAATCTGAACGAGACCATTTTCTCTGAATTAAAATGGTATTCTCCTAGCAAATTGATATGTTCCCAACCTAAAGGCGACATATGGTGTAACAAATCTTTATTAAAACTAAGCGAGATAGTTGTAACAACCGATTACGATGCAAATGGCTAATTTGTACCGTTTCTAATTCCATTCCTCATTAGGTAATAGCTGGTGTTAATAATTAGATCGAAATCTTATTCGTATGCGACAACGCCAAGGAATTGAGTTGGCAAAGAAAGAAGGAAGGTTTAAAGGGCTATTCAAGAAGTATCATAAGAATCACGCAGGAATGGAATTATGCAGTAAAACTCTATAAAGAGGGAGGTATGACTGTAAATCAAATTTGCGAAATTACAAATGTGTCTAGAGCCTCATTATATAGAAAGCTACCGGAAGGGAACAAATAATCTTCCTTATTCCAAAGACCCGATTGCGGAATAAAATATTTGCTCAAATCACAAGATTATTAACATAATTGGTATTATGCAAACAGGGCAGTCCAATGAAACAACGCCAAGAAACAAGAAATGGTTAAAATAAGTTAATAAAAAGGGGAGTTGAAATGGATCAATCACAATTATCCGTGCGATTTAAGAATTTTGCTGATATTGAATGTAAAGGTTCAAGTCGGTTATATGAACTTTTGTCTAGAAAAATAGCTGAAGATGATGAAATACTGGAATTATGTTCTTTTGCTAAAGTTGGCCAGCCAGTTCCAAATTTGCTTTTGGGTGCTGTTCATTACCTATTGTTAAAAGGCAGAGATCATTTATTAAGGGATTACTATCCAAGCATTGTTCCTGATCCAAAAGAGATAGAAGGAGCCTTTGTTCATTTCAAGGATTTTTGTCAGATTTATAGAGATGAAATTATTTCACTTCTTACAATTAAGTTAGTACAAACTAACGAAGTAAGGCGTTGTGCTTACCTGTATCCTACCTTTTGTTATGTTTATAATAAAATACAAAAACCTTTATCTTTAATTGAAATTGGAACGAGTGCAGGCCTTCAGCTTTTATGGAACCATTACAATTATTCATATGGAAACAATGTAGTTTACGGAAATAAACTTTCAAATGTTCATATAACTTCTGAAGTAAAAGGGGATAATGTTCCTTTATTGTTCAAAGAAAGTCCTCCAGTAGTTTCAAAGCTAGGAATAGATTTACATATAAGTGATTTAAGCAACTCAGAAGATTATTTGTGGTTGAAATCCCTTATTTGGCCTGAACATAAGGAGAGAAAAGAACTTTTTGAAAAGTCTGCTAAGTGTTTTAATGAAAATCCCGTTGAACTTCTTGAAGGAGATGGAGTAGCCCTCTTAACAGAAGTTGTAGAAACACTTCCTAAAAACACTGCCATTTGTATTTTCCATACTCATGTTGCAAATCAAATACCGGAGGATTTAAAGTACGATCTTCTAAATAAGATTAAAACAATCGGGAGCAAAAGAGACGTTTTCCATCTTTATAACAATATGTGGGATAGAAACCTGCATCTTGATTATTTTATTGATGGTGTTGAATACAATCAAACTATTGGTTCAACTGATGGTCACGGAAGATGGTTCGAGTGGAATATTGAATAGAAAATTCCTGATAAGCAATTCTGTATTTTTACCCAAATGCCGCAATATCCCCACTAGCGTGTGAATGTACTAAAACCGCTGAACAAGTTTCTCTCTTTTACCATTCACCCTCGATATACTATGGCTGTATTAACAGGGGGTGGGAATTTTCTTTATATAAAAATGAAAAGTTTGTTAAACTTTGCATTGTTACTCAAAAAATCTCAGGAAAACATTGAATTACTTGCATGAGACGAGTTTCCTTCCAAGCCTCAGTCGATTCAATTTCAAGGGCGGTTTTTCCTCTATACAGCATCTGTTGTAAAATGTTTCTGGAATATTCGTATTAGGTGATCAATCACATTTTTAAGAGCAAAAAGCCGGTCATACACCGGCTTTTTGCTAGGACTATTTGTTTTGCTGGGCTGCTTCGTCTTTGATTTCTTCCCGCATTCCTTCGATGCTTTCTCTTCTGCGCTCGTTCTTGCGCTCAATTTGCGCCTTCTGTTCTCCTTCGGCAAATTGCATCGATTCCTCGGCAGCTTCCATGTTTTCAATCGTGTCATGAACCATTTTTTGTAATTTTTCTACGTTGTCGGTGCGATTATCGGGCTTTGGCCTGTTGTTTGCCAATCTGAAATACCTCCTGTGTTCAGGTTATTCTCCTTTTGTTTGAATAACATCCGGGTGCCGACCTGTTTTATCAGCCATTTTCTTCCCTTTATTGGCATCAATGGCGACTGGCTTTTCCCCCGGATTATTAGGGGTGAACGGTTGTTGATTTCTGGATTGATTTTTCATGTTTCTCCCCCTTCTTTACGTTATTGTTGCCTTATTAATCGTAAGTATGTGCCCTTTTTCAAAGCTTTCTCACGAGTCTTTTCTCTAAGCGATCCTCTATCCTTTCCAGCGCATCCATATCCCTTAAAAGCATTTCCTTATTTTCTTGGACAAGATCCATTAATGATTTTCTTCGAGTTTTTTTCATGTTTTTCACTCCTCTTTTCATTATTCTTTTTTACTATGCGCATTTTCGCGCTGAATTAAACCAATTTTCAAACTTTTTTAGGCAAGATGTTTTTCCCCTTTTTTCGCGCCCCCCATACAGCATTATCAAAAGGGCTGGCGTAAATTACGTTATCTTGCATCAAGCCATAAAAAAAACTCATAAAGTGGTGATGAAAAAATATTTCCCACCTTTATGAGTTTAGATATTGATGAAGATTGAATCATGAGAAGGCGGGGATGAACCACCCCCGCCTTTCACTTTATCGGGCAAGCTTTTCCCGAAGTACGAGAGGCAAAATGCCTCCGTTACGGTAATAGTCGATTTCAACGATCGAGTCGAAACGCACAAGTACTTCAAATTCTTTTTTGCTTCCGTCTTCGGAAACAGCTGTTACTTTCACTATATCTCTCGGCTTCACATTTTCATCAATGTGGACGTTTATAACCTCTTTGCCTGTCAAACCGAGTGTTTCGGCATTTTCGCCTTTTTTAAATTGCAATGGTAATACGCCCATCATGGCCAAGTTAGAGCGATGGATCCGTTCAAAGCTTTCAGCTATTACTGTTCTGATGCCGAGCAAATACGTTCCTTTGGCTGCCCAGTCACGGGATGAACCCATTCCGTAATCTTTTCCGGCAATCACAACAAGACCCGTTCCATCCTCTTTGTATTTCATGCATGTATCGTACATGGAGCTGACTTCGCCTGTTGGCCAGTATGTGGAAAAACCACCTTCTGTTCCAGGTGCAATCTGGTTGCGAATGCGGATGTTGGCAAATGTGCCGCGCATCATGACTTCGTGGTTACCGCGGCGAGAACCGTATGAGTTAAAGTCGCGCGGTTGAACGCCTTTTTCCAGCAAGTATTTTCCTGCAGGCGTATCTTTGCCGATCGCTCCTGCCGGAGAAATATGGTCCGTTGTGACGGAATCCCCGAATTTACCGACAATCCGCATGTTTGTCAGCGGTTCGATCGTCGCCAATTCCTTGGACAAGTTTTCAAAGAACGGCGGATTTTGAATGTAAGTTGAGTCTGAATTCCAGTTGTAAAGTGGATCGTTGCTCGTTTTGATTTCGTTCCAACGCTTGTTGTCGCTGAATACATGCTCATATTCCTTACGGAACAAATCAGGTGTAACCGTTTTTTGGACAGTTTCCAACACTTCTTCTTTGGATGGCCAAATATCTTTCATATACACATCATTGCCGTCCCTGTCTTTTCCGAGCGGGTCTTTCGTCAAGTCGATGTCGATTGTTCCGGCAAGGGCATATGCCACTACAAGCGGAGGAGAAGCCAGATAGTTTCCTCTCACAAGCGGATGGATGCGCCCTTCGAAGTTGCGGTTACCTGATAAAATGGATGTTACCAACAAATCGTTTTCCACGATGGCTTTTTCAATTTCCTCTTTCAGCGGACCGGAGTTTCCGATACATGTTGTACAGCCATACCCGACAAGGTTAAAACCAAGCTGGGACATATACGGCATCAAGCCGGCATCCCGCAAGTACCCTGTAACGACTTTTGATCCCGGTGCAAGGGACGTTTTAACATGCTTAGGCACTTGCAGGCCTTTTTCAACCGCTTTTTTCGCAAGCAGACCGGCTCCCAGCATGACGTAAGGGTTGGATGTATTCGTACAGCTTGTAATCGCAGCGATGACAAGAGCGCCGGTTTTCATCACGGACTCCGAGCCGTCTTCGAATGTAACGGTCACTTCTTTTGTAATTTCAGCAGGATCCAATCCAAAACTCTGGTTGCTTACAGGTGCTGTCAATGCATCCTTAAATGTTTTTTGCATTTGGGAAAGTGCGATCAAGTCTTGCGGACGTTTTGGTCCGGACAAGTTTGCTTCAATTTTGGAAAGATCGATTTCAACAATGTCTTTATATACCGGCTCTGCTTTGTCTATCGTGAAGAACATGTCATTTTCTTTTAAATATTTTTCAACCAACTTGACTTGCTCTTCCGGGCGTCCCGTCAAACGCAAGTAGTTTAATGTTTCTTCGTCTACCGGGAAAAACCCACATGTAGCACCGTATTCAGGTGCCATATTGGCAACCGTAGCCCGGTCTGCAAGCGGCAGTGAAGCGACTCCGTCACCGAAAAACTCAACGAACTTGCCGACAACGCCGTGTGTACGTAGAACGTTTGTCACTTTTAATGCCAAGTCAGTTGCTGTAGCTCCGTTTGGAAGTTCACCGATCAACTTCACTCCGACAACTTCAGGGATCGGGAAATAAGAAGGCTGGCCAAGCATTCCGGCCTCAGCTTCAATACCGCCGACACCCCATCCGAGTACACCGACCCCGTTAATCATCGTCGTGTGGGAATCCGTTCCCACAAGAGTATCAGGATAAGCTTCATAGTCGCCTGCTGGTGTTTCAATGGCATGAACGACATTCGCCAAATATTCCAAGTTCACTTGGTGGACAATTCCTGTTGCCGGCGGAACTGCGCGATAGTTGTCAAAAGCCTTTTGAGCCCAGCTTAAAAACTCATAGCGTTCAGCATTGCGCTCAAATTCATAATCCATATTAATTTGCAGTGCTTCTGGCGTACCATACGTATCAACTTGGACAGAATGGTCAATAACTAAGTCGACAGGTATTTCCGGGTTGATTTTTTCAGCATCCCCGCCAAGGTCAGACATTGCTTTTCTTAGTGCGGCAAGGTCGACTACTGCAGGAACTCCGGTAAAGTCTTGCAAAATAACCCTTGAAGGTTTAAATGGAACTTCTCCATTCTGTACTTCGCCTGTCGCCCATTTTGCCAAATTTTCAACATGCTCTTTTGTAATGACCCTGCCGTCATATTGCCTAAGAACAGACTCGAGAAGCACTTTAATGGAATACGGCAAACGGGAAACCGTCGCTACTCCTGCTTCTTCCAATGCGGCAAGGCGGTAATAATGATATCTTTTTCCGTCAATCTCAAATGACGAACGGGCATTAAAAATATCGTTTTTTGGTTGCGCCATTTCAATTACCCCTTTTATGTTTATTAAATTTCCGAAAACCGATAAACAACACTTCTTTAGTCGTTTACCTCCACCCATATATTTTATTACAACATTTGACATAAGTAAATGATAAGAAAGTTATCGTTTTTCATAAGCAATACTTATTTTAAAAATTTTTTCATGATACATTAAAATATTTGCACCCATTTTTCATTTATCTTTTGGATGGACGGAAACCGGCATTTTCAGCTTCTGCTTCGGAGCAAAACCACATTTCCGGAATGACACTATCATAATATTGGCCGTCCGGCAAATGATAAATTTTTTCCTTTTTGCTATTAATATTTCCTTTTATATCGCAGCCGTCACGGTCTTTTTTAGACGCTTCCCCTGTTGTTTTCGGGGAATCTTGAAAGCCTCGGTCATGAACGTAATCTTCTAGTGACCATATGCCCCGTTTGCTTTGGCGGGCTTCCTCCTGTACTTTTTCAAATTCGTCCAAGTATTTTATATCCGGAGGAAAAATGGCCACACGCGCCAATCCTTGTTCCAATAATTTGCGGTTAACATTTTCATTTTCCAGCCACACATAAGCGAGGAGCCGTCCATATTTATCGCGTTCGGATACATCCATTTCCAAGACTACTTGTTTTTGATATAGTACATTTTTCGTAAAATCAGATGCCTCCGGGCCGAAAGGCTGCACACCTAGCCTGGGGTGTTTCGTTTCCGGTGTATCGATAAGCAGCATACGGACACGTTCTTTCCGTCCGTCTTTGAGTTGGACATCGATCGTATCACCGTCAACAACATGAACAACAGTGGCTTCCATCCCCTTTATGTTTTTACTTTGTCCACTTTCTTCGGCAGAACATCCCCAGAGCATGAATATGGCCACAACAAAAGAAAAAAATTTCTTCCCCATGATGTCCCTTCCCTGCAAGTATTTTTTTAGATACATAAAGTAAAATATGTTTATCGCATTATTGAATGGGCAATAATAAAACCATATCCACTCAATAAAATAAATTCCTAAAAAGGAGATGATCTTCATGAGCTTTATTCTTTATCTTATTATAGGTGGAGTTATTGGCTGGTTAGCGGGTTTAATACTCGGAAAAGATGTCCCGGGTGGCATCATTGGAAACATTATTGCCGGAATTGTTGGCGCTTGGATTGGCGGCGCTTTGTTTGGAGACTGGGGACCTACGATAGCCGATATGGCCATTGTTCCTGCACTCATCGGAGCCATCATTCTTGTACTCGTATTAAGTCTTATTATGGGAGCGATGGCAAGAAAATAACGCACTTTTAAAAACGGGAGCTTGTTGCTCCCGTTTTATTTTCCAACTCTTGAAATCTTTTAGCGAAATATAAAACCTCATCAACATATTCTTCACTGTGATTGTATGCATAGACCGCTTTTCGCAGTTCGCCGTTATTTGCTCCATTTTTAGCCAAATAGTTGGCTGCACTAAAGATGGCGTCTTCCAAGTCGAAAGGATCAGCAATTCCATCTCCATTGGCATCGATTCCGTAGCCACCATACTGTTTAATCACCGCGGGATCCGTCTTTTCCTCTTCGGGAATATTGCCCTCCCCTAATCCGGAACAAGTCGGGTGTGCCCACCCTACAAAAGTGCAAGGCATAAATTGCATATGGCCTTCCGCACCGACTGGAGAGATCATCGGATCCATCGTTGAAAAAATAGTTTCTACACGATGGTGGGCTGCTAATAAATACCAAGGTACGCCAAACTCTTTTTCCGCCGCTTTATAAATGGGGATAAAATTCGAAGGCACTTCATCCTCTAATTGCGGCGGCTCTATTTGATTGTCTGTATATGTATAAAGCGCCATAAACATTAAAAAGGCACTTATCAATACAAGCAAGATGGTATGCCGCCGCCTTGACTGCCGTTTGGACGAGCTTGGCTTTTTTTGGATTTGCTTCTTCACGCTGTGTTTCTCTCCTTTGTAAGGACTTATCCGCTCTTTATTATGGGAGAGAAGCGACTTTTTTTCAAGGGAAGTGTCATTCCTTTCCGGCGTAAAATAGAAGGATTTTTCCGCTTTCTAAATGGGAATAGCATGCATCTGCCTCTTCCTCATGTAATCCACACGATAAAAGCAAATCTTTCACGTCTTGGTGGCTTGTTCCCTCAAAGTAAGAAGCAAGAGGACCCGCCGCCAACAAAGGGCCAAGTCCGGGAACCGTCAATCCGGGCACAATAAATCCGCCGCTAATTCCCGTAAGAAAGCCGCTGATGATGCCAAACGCTTCTTCGCTGGGCGAATGTTGGTGCTGGATGTGAGTTTCTTTTTGTATGGAATTTATTTTCGCATCTTCCAATGCCAATACAGAAAAGTTTTCGCTTTTAAATCCTTTTGATTCACATGTTTTTACCATATTGATGACATCTTGTTCCGAATCATACACACCAATCAAAGACAAATTCATATGTTCACCCTCCTTGGAGTTATCGTACCCCAATTCCGGCTTGTATAAAACAAAACCCAACCGGATCTGATCAGGTTGGGTTCGTTAAGTGACTTATTTAATGTAACAGTTTAATTTTAACTGTTTTTCTGCCAAATTGTGTAGCAGCATTTTTATCGGGCATGAATATATCTATTTTGTTTCCTTTAATTGCCCCGCCGGTATCCCCGGCAATAGCTGTACCGTAACCTTCCACATATACTTTGGAACCAAGTGGAATGACAGATGGATCAACAGCTATAACTTTCATGCCCGGATTGGAACGCAGGTCGATTCCAGTGGCAGTAACACCTGAACAGCCATTGCAATATGCTGTATATGCGGTAGCCGTTACGGTCATTTCCTTTCCGGAAGCTTCACTGCCGGTGGTGGCAGGCTGCGCTTCTTTTTGAACAGGAGCGGGTGCGGGTTTTGCCGCAGGTGCTTTGGGCGCCGGTTTGTTCTGTTGAACAGCTTGGCTGTTTGTGGCTTGTTTTTGCTCGGGGGCTGGAGCAGCTCCCTTTGAAACTGCCAACGACTGTCCAGGATGAATAATGTCAGAAGACAGGTTATTCCAAGCTTTTAAATCCGCAACAGACACGCCATACTTGTTTCCTATTTTCCACAGGGAATCTCCCTCGGCAACTTTATATAACTGATCTTGACTTTCCGTTTTTTCCTCGGCAGATATATGTAACTGCTGATTTGGATATATAAGATCACCATTTAGGTTGTTAATCGCCTTTAACTGATTTACAGAGGTTCCATAGTTTTGAGAAATGCTCCATAATGAGTCGCCCTGTTGTACGACGTGCGTTGCGGCAGAAACTTTCCCGGAAAAAAAGCCCACGAGCGCGACTCCTGCAATAAGCGCGAAAATTTTTCTCCTCATTTTTTGTTCCTCCTTTTTTGTTAGTTGAATACTAACTAACGATGCCTATCGTATCAGAGGAACATATCAATCCATTAACAAGAATATTTTCGTTTAATTACAAGTTTATTGCAGGCCATTACATTCGTCATGCTTCGATTGGCTTATTTCCGATAAGTTAATAAAGGACAATGAACGACAAAGGATAATCGCTAAAAAAGCATTACAGTCGCCTTTCTTCACGTACCTTAAAGCAGAAATTCCCTTTTCTTTCTTGTTTCCGATTCTTTCTGCCATTTTTTCCCTACGGAGAGCGTTATGAAGACCACAATCAGGAAAAAGAAACTCGAAATTTGAAACAACTGCGCAGTACCGACAAACAGGGCAATCAAGCCGAAAACGAGACCGCTTAATCCGATTCCAAGATCAATCGCGGAATAGAACATGCCATTTGCTACTCCCCTGCGCTGATGGGGGGTCATGGCCAGCACCCAGGCCTGCAATGCGGGAATTAAAGAACCGTACCCGGCTCCAAACAACGTTCCCGCCACCACAATGCCAAGCCAATTGCTCGAAAAAGACAACATCCACATAGAAATAAAGGTTAAGAGTGAACAAAAAGCAACTAATTGGATAGGACCTTTCCGGTCAAACCATCTCCCGGTTATCGGACGGATCAAAGTAGCTGTTAAGGCATTAAGCAAATAAAATAAAAAGATTTCTGCTATGCCCCTTTCTTCAGCAAAAATGACGATAAAAGTGACAATCGTTCCGTATCCAAACGTTGCGAGAAAAGTAATGACCGCCGGTGTCAAACTAGATTTTTCAACTAGAGAATCAACAATGGAAAATTGCAGGTTTTTTCGATTGGCAATCAGGATATTGTCAGGGGTATGATATTGAATGAAAGCAAGTAAAATGAAAGCAATGAATCCCAGCAGGGCCGAAATGACAATTAATACTGTAAAAGGAAAGTTTTGATATACATAGATTCCCAGACTGGGAGCGATAATCATGCCGACCGTAATGGAAAGGCCATAATATCCCATCCCTTCCCCCAACCGCTCATTAGGAACAAGATCAACAGCAGCTGTTCCGTTAACAGTTGACGACCAGCCCCACATTAATCCGTGAAGCAGCCTGAACAACAACAAAATCGTGACGATTTGTGTGAGCGGGTATAAAATGGTAACGGCCAATAATCCGCCAGCTCCAATTAATACAAGCGGTTTACGCGGCCGAAACTCTAGCATGTATCCGATTAACGGCCTGGTTAATACCGCACCAACCGAAAACACTAAAGTAATCATTCCGATTTCAAACCCCGAAGCGCCCAATGACTTAATATAAGGGGGCAATGTCGGAATGAGCATTTGAAAGCTCATAAATAAAAATAAGCTGGCAATGACAAGCATTGTAAAAGACTTTGTCCATAGTGCTGTTTGATGCCCACGTTTCCTGTTCTGCATTTTGCGTTCACCTTTCGTTACAACGTGTATTAAAATGCCTAATCTTAACATATATGGAACAAATTCATATTACAAGCAAATCATTTCGTTTTTCGAAAGTTTTGAGCGGTTGAAGGAAACTTCAATCAGCGAGGTTTTGATTCGCTGATGAGAAGCAGGACAATGGCTAACAGCGAAAGCGTTCTGTTGGCAAAGCAAGGACCAGGCAGCAGCATCGCTCGAAAAAACTTGCGCTTTTTCTTCGTGTGACAATGCTGTCGAAGCTTTTGTCATGTTAACCCAAACACATCGGATGTTTACTGGCAGTTGCCCCGCACTGTTCTCGTTTTATCTCGATGCGTTGAATCGGGGACTTACTGCCAGTTAAAGCGGGATATAGTGAAACTTCAATCAGCTGTTATCCGCTGATTGTTAGTTGATCCAATCGGGCTTTTACTGGCAGTTGATCCCGCACTGGTTCTCGTTTTATCTCGATGCGTTGAACCGGGGACTTACTGCCAGTTAAAGCGGGATACAGTGAAACTTCAATCAGCTGTTGTCCGCTGATTGTTAGTTGATCCAATCGGGCTTTTACTGGCA
>NZ_JAFBFH010000044.1 GCF_016909185.1 Siminovitchia thermophila
CGCCGTTCTCCGATATGATATAAGTTTCATTTCGATTCCCCCTCGATAATGTCGTTATACTTCGTCACGTGCCGACCATAGGTGTAAATCTCCATTACATTGACCGCCGATACCATAGCGTAGAGTTCGCGCTTTAGATCGTCATTGTCCGGCCTCTTGTGTAATAATTCCGCAGTAGCTCGGATATGGGCGCGCAGGCCCTCGATTGCGTGAATCATATTATCGACTCCCTTGTATTAATTACGATTTTCGTAATCGTTATATACAGTATAATTCCGAATTTCGTAATTGTCAACAACTAAATTCCTTTTTTCGTAATTCATGCGGTATAATAAAGAAAAAACGAGGGGGGGAAACGATAATGAAGCGAAGAATAACGATAAAATTAAAAGAGGTTTTGGACAAGCGCGGCATGACTCAAAAACAGTTAGCGGACTTAACCGAAATACGGCCGGCAACTATACACGATCTATACCACGATAGAAGTAAGCAAATTCCACGCAATGTAATCGAGCAAATAGCGGAAGCCCTTAATATCGACGATATAAACGAACTAATAACGATTGAACATATCGAAGAATAACCGTTCAACCCTGCGATATTTAAAATTTTATTCCGCAATTTTCGAAGGCTGACGTTTTAAAATTCTTGGTCGCAAATTGACCGTAGCAGGCGAGGCGCGGGAAATATAGAGGCCGCCGGGGGTTATTTCCCAGCGGTCTTTTCCTCGTTCAATATCTTATAGATTGTACTGCGTCCGATCCCGTATTCCTTAGCAATATCTGTCGCGCTTTCTCCTGCTTCGAATAACGCTTTAACTTGTCGCTTTGTTTTATTGTCTATCGCTGGCCTTCCTCCGGTTCTTCCTCTGCGCTTAGCTGCTTCGAGTCCTGCTCGTGTTCGTTCGCTAATGATGTCACGCTCAAACTCCGCGAATACCGCGAGCATACCCATCATAGCGCGCCCGTTGGCCGTGTTCGTGTCGATGCTATCGGACAAGCTGACGAACTCAACCCCTTGCGCTTTCATTGCGTCGGTAAGCTCGTAAAGCTCCCGCGTTGATCGCGCTAGGCGATCCAGCTTATATACTGCGAATGTATCGCCGCTAGTCATAGCCTTCATAGCCTCGTCTAATTGCAGGCGCACCTTACGCGAAGATACCTTATCGGCGTATAGTACAAGCGCCTTGCCCTGCGCCTCTGCATAGCGTTCTAATGCGTCGATCTGTAAAGCCTCGTCTTGTCCGTCCGTGCTTACCCTTACATATCCGATTATCCTATTCGTCATATAAAGCCCCTCCGTCTATTTGTCATACGTTATATGTAATTATTAATATAGACGACTTTATAGACAAATGCAAGTAGTTTATTCGGCTGTAAACGTTGATAGACGATTGACGCCTATTATGTACATAAAACAATCGTTAAATAGACGGTATAATCGAGGGGTGAAGTTTCGGAGGGGGTCACGCGTCAAGGGCGCTCGCCTGATATTATCGGGAAATAATCGGAAGTATTCGGGAAATAAAAGACGCGGACAAGCGGAATCTGACCCTATCAAACTCGCAAGGCAGGCGGATTTTCTACGTAAGTATTGGGGAGTGCGGAACGGGGTAGGGCGTAACCTAGGACAAAATGGCCTAGGTGACATCGCGGAGGCAATCGGTAAGGATGAGCGAACGACAAAGCGAATCCTAAAACTCCACGACCTCATCCCGCAACTCCAACGCCTAGTATCCGCAGGTAAGCTCGGAACGACAAGCGGAGAACAATTAGCGCATTTAACGCCTTCCGGTTGCTCGTCCGCCTTCATCTGCGTATATGCCCGATTAATCGAATACTCTCCGTTGAATACCCGCTCGAATAGGTCGGTACGTCGTTTGTAGACCGTTATTAGATTCCCGATAGAGCCTTTACTGATTCCTGCCATTTTAGCCAGTTTTTCGTGGATATTTAACTTTTCCCAATCTTGGGATAAGTCCGTTCTTTTCCCTTGCGCACCCCCATCTTTATAGTGCAGCCGAATCACTAGTGCCGCTTTCTGTCCGTTTTTTAAATCATCCCTATTCAGTTTAGTTTCCGTGATATATGCCGGTATGTCATCTTCGGGAATGTCCTCGATACTTCTGTATCTAAACACGTTTCACATTCCGCATAACGACGCGCTTAATCCGTCGATTACGTAGGTCGATACTTGAGTAGTTGCAGCATGTTCGCACGTTGTGACGATCTTCTCCGAAAATCGGAGGACATGGAAACGAAGAAGCAATACACACGCCTATATACGTTGTGACCATCGACCGTTTTAACCTTGTGCAAAATTTGCACGAACTAATACACACGCCTATATACGTTGTGACAGGTTGTGGAGAGATTCGGGGAATCCGGGTTCCCGAGAACTAATACACACGCCTATATACGTTGTGACGGGCGTCCGAAAGAATCATTTCCAGATTTGGAAACGAACTAATACACACGCCTATATACGTTGTGACTGCGAATTTAAGCAAGCCAGTCGTATAATACCGGATGCTTGTCCACGCTGACGCGTCTTTTAATCGTCGAAGTAACCGCCTGCCATGTGCGATAAAGTAGACCGGACAGGCTCCGCACCTTGCCCGCTTTATACAGTCTGACAACGTTCATGAATGCGTCAATATAGGCTTGTCCATGCGTTTCTAGCGTGATAGAACGGTCTACAGACGCCTTGGCACGCAATAGTATGCCGTAGGTATCGTAAAGCTCCTGACCGCCTAGAAAGGGCGCTAGGGCATCGTAAATGGGCGCAGGGATAGCGTGTTTAAGACCGCGTTTGATTATTGAATCCGTCGAAGGCGTTTCTTTATATGTATTATTGTTTTGTTTATTAGACGGAGTTTTATGGCGTGACATGTCCGGTGTGACTTCGTTTGCTCGTTCCTCCCATTTTGGGAGAACCGAATTATTATCGGAATTTCCGACAATATCGTTTATGTCCTCGCTTTCTGCGAGAACTTCCGCAGATTGTATAACGATAACATTCGTCGACTGTCTCCGATCCCCACCATCGCGCTTAGTTTCGTATTGTTTGATGATGCCGAGCGCCTCTAAACGTTGGCATACTCGAATAACAGTACGACGTACCTTGCCGACTGCTTTTCCGATATTAGTTTTCGATAAATAGCACACTCCGACGTATTTACACGCGTACTGGCTGATTACGTCCAGGACAGCGCGCTCTGTTTCGGATAGCTTATGCGCCGACCTGTGCGCTTTGATTGCTTCGTCCATTTCTTCGACTGATTGAAACGTGGATAGGCTGCGATATGTATTTTCGTTTGCTAGTAACATTTTCGACGGCTCCTTTACGGTAGCCCATCGCAACTAGAAACATATGTTCGGTTGACAGCGCGCACTTAAATAAACGTTGCATATTCGCCTTTTTTGCGATATACTAACGTTAATAGTCTTGCGATATACCCGTTGGCACGGGTGTGCGCGCTGCCTTCTGCGGAGAACTTCGTTTCTAATCTGCGGAGGGCTTTTTTATTTTATTGTGTTTTCCGTTTAATTTTCCGAGGCAAATTACGCTTGCCTAATACTTGCTTTATCGGTGAATACTGCTCATGCTGCTGTTTTAGCGCTTCATTAGATAGATGGGTATATCGAAGAAGTACACGCAAATCAGAATGACCGAGTAACATTTGCAGATGCCGAATGTCGCCGCCAGCTTCTAAGAACATAGTGGCCGCCGTATGTCGAAATAAATGCGGATGCACATTCTTCTTGATGCCAGCCTTTTCTGCGAAATCATTAAGACGCTTCCGAAAATGGTCGCGGCTGATCGGCCCGCCATAAACGGTAAGAAATATATAATCGCTATCGAAGTCGGCTTTATTTTCGATAATCAATTCGTTTATTAATCGAGCCGTCCGGCTTTCTATCGGAATGGTTCGCGTTTTTCTATTTTTAGCGATTGCAGCTCTAATAACGACGGACTGTCCCGAGAGGTTAAAATCGTCTACCTTTAAATTGATCGCCTCACTAATCCGCATCATTCCGTCAATTAATAGATTCATTAGTACGTAATCTCGAAAGTCCGCATAGCTCCGACGGTTTGGTACGTTTAGAAGGCGCTGCAATTCTTCGGCGGTCAATACTTCGATATTCTCCTGCTGCTCCGGGAGATTGCGGACGCCTTCCATCGGATTGCTATCGACTAGCGCCTCGTCCATTAGACAGCGATACATTACCCGTAATGTTTTTAAACGCGTGTTTATTGTTGCTGGCGCTAGGCCGGCGGTTTGTTCAACTTCCGTTTTGAAGCTATGGCCTTCGAATCTGATCCAATCATTCCGCATGAATACTATGTAATCTCGTATGGTGTCGCGCGTAATAGCGCTAGGCGTCCTCTTGATGCCGTGCTTGTCCAGGTATTCGGTAAAGAATCCGTAATTCTCCCGATACTGTTGCATAGTAGACGGTGCCCGCCCTTCCGCATCTTTGATAGCGATAAATATATCGAATAAATCGTCTAAACTTTCGGTGGCTCTTCTAACGTTCCTTTTCCGCATAAAAAAACACACCTCCCTATTTCGGAAAGTGTGTGATATACCGCTACCCTGTCGCCTAAGTCTCCGCCTATGTCAACGCATAGAAAAAGGCGCCAAACGCTGTAATAACAACGCTTGACGCCCGTGTAGTGATTCCGACTGGGTTCGAACCAGCGACCTCCACCCTGTCAAGGTGGCGCTCTCCCAGCTGAGCTACGGAATCGCTATTTAATGAAATCGACATTTATTAATATATAATAGATTCTTTATAATGTCAACTATTATTCTAAAAATATTTGGCAACCAGTTTATACACCGGAATGTTTATGCACTCCATCTTTGTATGCTCCATATGCTGGTGTTTGTCTTCTCCTATTTTTGGCAAGGGGTTTGATGAACGTTTGCCAAAAATGGAGCCGCCAGTTTGAAAAGGCCAATGATATAGCGTGTATTTTTTCTCCTTGCCAGTCCATTCAGCTATTTCATAATAGAACAATTTGATTTCAGTTGTCCAAAGGACGGCGATTTCTCCTTTCTCCGACCATAAATGACCTCATTGATGTTCCTTTTTTTCGATCATTTTTTCCTTTGCAAGAATCCACATATAGCATAGACAAACCATGAACGAAAAGGTGCCGCCGCCGCTGATACGCTACACCCCTGGGACACCCGCTTTATTCTGTTATTCTTCCTTTTTTAGAGAATGTTGTACGGTCAATATTTGATCTTATTGCATTTCGGCGCAGGCAGCATCTTGATCCTTGATCAAAAAATAGGCCTGAAAGGCGCGTAGTTGTTCTTCCTCATAAGACAACGCTTTTTCCTATCAAAAACGGCCAAATGAGCGGACTGTCCCGATCTGATAGATATATAGCCTTTTTGGCTATTTAATAAAATATTACATTGTTCTCATAACATATCACTATTATTTTTATCTGTAAACCTTTTCACGGACTGACTACCCAAAGCAAAAATAAGGTGAAGCTTCCGTTGCTTTTTCCTCAACTTTATCCAGCAAGTTCTCAGAGGGTGTTAGCTCAAAGCACTCCTTACAATTCGCTTCACTGGTGCTGAACTGTCGAAGTACATAAGCGTACCCTCTTTGTTATATAAATTTCGCTGGCGACTCAAAAAAGCAACTCCAAGAGTGGGGTTTTTTTAATACCTCGCGATAAGCTTTCCAGAACCATACGCCTAGCGCTTGGTCAGCTTGTAGAGAAAGTCGATGGCAATTTCCAAAAGTCGTGAGTAAATCAAAAAAAGCGCGCGTCATTATCTGGAGTCAGCGTTTAAATTAAAGAATTTTCCAAGATTCGTTCGAAAACCCCAAAACAGACGAGTGCATTCCAAAGGGTGGGAGGATTTAGGCTTTCGAGGGTTTTGTCCCAGCGCCAACGTTTTGCCTAGTTATGCCCCAGCCCCAAAAAAAGCGAAAAACCGTTTAATCTTGGTTTTTCGCTTTTTGACTTTAAGCTGCCTTGTATTTTCCTTTGTTTTTCGTAATGATTTGGCTTGCGATCAAAGCAATAAACAATCCAAGACCGATTGTATCGGACATACCTTCCGGATACATGAGCATGAGACCGGCAATGATCGCGATAATGCGTTCAAACCAGTACATTTTTCTGTACCAGAAGCCAATGATTCCCGCGCCAATAGCAATCATTCCCGTAAATGCCGTAAAGATGACCCATATCATGTAAGGAACAGTCGTATCAATCATTAATAACTCGGGAGAAAGGACGAACATATACGGTATGATAAATGCGGCGATCGCCAATTTGGCCGCGTTCACACCGGTTCGTATTGGTTCTCCCCCGGAAACCCCCGAGGCGGCAAAAGCTGCCAACGCAACCGGTGGTGTAATATCTGCCACAATACCAAAATAAAAAACAAACAAATGTGCCGATAAATCAGGAACACCCAATAAAATAATGGCTGGCGCAGCGATTGTAGAGGTAATGACATAGTTGGCCGTTGTCGGCGATCCCATTCCGAGCACGATGGCCGTCAACATGGTAAAGAACAACGTTAATAATAGTTTTTCGTTGGCCAAACCGACCAAGCCGTTCGCAAGATTCAGCCCGAGTCCTGTTTTGGTCACGACACCTACGATGATCCCGGCAGTGGCGGTAGCCGCAGCCACGGAAAGAGCGGTCCGGGCACCATCAACGAGTGCTTCCACCATCTGCTTAAATCCGATCCGAGTGCTTTTGCGAATGGCACTGACCACAATTGTGCCGATGATGGACCAGAGGGCAGCGCGCATGACACTAACACCGGACATAAGTAAAATAATGATCAATAAAATCGGAATTAATAAATAAATTTTACTTAATACATCTTTTCTATCAGGCATTTCTTCCTTGGCAAGCCCTCTGAGGCCAACACGCTTCGCTTCAAAATGGGTCATGATCCAAATGCCGGAAAAATATAGAATAGCAGGTATCGCTGCCGCTTTGGCAATTTCCCAATACGTAATCCCGATAAATTCAACCATTAGAAATGCTGCGGCTCCCATGACTGGAGGCATAATTTGCCCTCCGGTCGATGCAGCGGCTTCAACCGCTCCAGCGAATTCTTTTCGGTAACCAAGCTTTTTCATCATGGGAATTGTAAAGGAACCTGATGTCACAACATTCGCGACCGAGCTGCCGCTGATCGTTCCCTGTAAGGCACTGGAAAAAATGGCGACTTTGGCAGGTCCGCCTACCCGCCTACCCGCAATCGAAAGCGCCAAATCATTGAAGTATTGGCCTACACCTGTTTTGACAAGAAATGCCCCGAACAGCAAGAAAAGGAAAATAAATGTCGCCGATACGTAAAGCGGAGTCCCCAAGATGCCTTGTGAAGTAAAGAACAGCGTATTGACAAGGCTTTCAAAGTTCAGTCCCCGATGAGCCAAAAAGCTTGGCATTGACTGTCCAAAATACGCATATAACATAAACAGAATGGCGATAACCGTAATCGGCATTCCTACTGCCCTTCGTGTCGCCTCAAGTGTCAATAAGATTGCGAGAACGCCAACCGTCAAGTCGATAGGTGTCAACGTTCCTACTCTATTGACAATCGTTTCGATCATCATCGGCCAATAAGCACCAATTCCAACGGATATAAGCGATAAAATAATATCATACCAAGGAACCTTATTTTTCCTTTTGATTTTTCTACTTGCTGGAAACAAAAGAAAAATCAAAGAAAGCGCAAATCCAAGATGAATCGATAGCAGAATTTGCCGCGGAATAGATTGTGTAATGGATGCATATAACTGGAATATGGAAAAAGCAAGCAAGCCAAAAAAGATAATCCAACCGGTCGGGCCGCTTGCTTTTCTTGTTGCCGACTCTGGGTCATATTTCTCCAATATTCTCTGTTGTTCGTCTTCTGATAAAACTTCAAACTTTTGTTGATCTGCCAAGCAGGTTCACTCCTTTCCAGAGCTGCCATAGTGCCAATTTTTGTTTTTTCACTCTTACAACGGAACCGGGAGCTGAAAATGAAGAAAGCGGGATGGTTTTATTTTGAATCAACAACCTGTGATTGGCATTTACTTGACCAACACTTATGTCTATCCAGGAAAAGTCACGCTTCATATCACGGATATAATATTTACCATCTTTCATTTCAAAGTCTCCCCCTCCTTCCGATTCGGACGGCATCCCTATGGATGTATCTTCATACTCCAATTCTATTTGGCGAATTACCCCGCTATTTTCCACCTGATATGTTTCTATCACTTCTGATTGATGAATAGAGTGTGTATATTCGATTTGAAAGGTTTTGTCAGTATCCCGCAAGAGAAAATACGCCAGGAGCTCCCCGCTCTTTCGAGCTTCAAAGGTGACTGCCTGTTGAAAAGGGATAACCGCCAAAACAGCCCCGATCATGAGAGTAAAAACGACCCAACCACCATATTTATTACATTTTTGCATCATATTCTCCATTTGGTCTTCTAGAACAAGACAAAGAAAAGAATAGACCGTGAAGCGGCCGGCCTATTCACTCAGTTGAGGATTTTGTGTCATTCCGATGAAATGCCCTTTTCATCAAAATATTTTTTTGCACCAGGATGCAAGTCGATAGCCATGCCCTCTAATGCTTTTTCAGCACTAATTAATTCACCTTTTGCATGGCCGATTTTATCCGTATTTTCATAGATCGATTTTGTGATTTCGTAAACAAGGTCATCAGACAAATCATCGCGAACGACGAGCATCGCCTGAACGGCTACTGTGTTTGTATCGTCAGATAACCCATAAGTGCCGGATTTGATTGTTTCCTTTGCGTAATAAGGATATTTTTCAATCAGTGCATCAATTTTGTCGTCGGCAATAGGAACAATGGACACTTTTTCTGTTGCAGCGAGCCCTTCTACCGCACCTGTCGGTGTACCTGCCGTAATAAAGGCCGCATCAATGGTTCCATCTTGAATGCCTGTTGTGGAGTCATCGAACGATAAGTTACGCGCTTTAACGTCATCCAATGTCAAGTCATGCACTTCCAAGATCTGCTCGGCGTTTGCCAGCGTACCGGAACCAGATTCACCAACCGATACCGTTTTTCCTTTTAAATCTTCAACAGATTTGATACCCGACTTTTCAGTCGTTACGATTTGAATCGTTTCAGGGTAAAGAGTTCCGAGGCCTTTCATATTTTCCACTTTGTCGCCGTCAAACATTCTTGTACCTTCAGTCGCGTAAGTGGCGATGTCTGTTTGGGTAAATGCCACTTCGGTTTCTTCTTTTTTAATCAGCGCCATGTTTTCCGCTGAAGCCCCTGAAGTAATAGCATTTGCCTCGATCCCTGTCGCATCTTTAATGAGGTTGGCAAAGTTTCCACCCAATGGATAATATGTGCCCCCCGTACCGCCTGTTGCGATACTTAAAAATTTAATCCCATAATCCTTTTTGTCTCCGCCATCACCTTTCGATTCTTTTTTACCGTCTCCTCCTCCGCCGCAGGCGGCGAGCATAAATGAAAGCACTAACATTAAAGCGGTTACAAATAATAGATTTCTTTTCTTCATTGAAGCATCCCCCTCATCTTTATTATTTAACAATAACGATTTTAACACATTACTATCTGGAATCAAGCAATAACTTTGCTGAATATACCTTGCCTGGTCAAGCTTTACCTCAATAAACGGGACGAGAAACATTTTTTTATTTCAACGCAGGCTTGTGGTAAAATCATACATATCATTTTCAATTATGGAATGTGGAGGAAATAAATGTATGAATAAGGGTCAAGGAACCGTTACTGAATATGAATTTGAAAGTCGGGAACTGGATGAAACAATTTCGCTCCTGATTTATCTGCCCCCCGGCTATTCGCCGCTTTACAAACACTCTGTTGTCATCGCGCAAGATGGCAGGGACTACTTTCAATTGGGCCGCCTTCCCCGTTTCGCGGATGAACTGATTCACAATAATGAAATCGAAAATGTCATCATAATCGGCGTTCCTTATAAAAATGTAAAAGATCGTCGAAACAAATACCACCCGGACGGAGAAAAAAATGAGGCTTATATTCGTTTTCTGGCCCATGAGCTGTTGCCGTGGATCGAAAGCGAGTATCCGGCATATTGCATCGGGAAGTGCAGAACACTAATAGGGGATAGTCTTGCGGGTACAGTATCATTAATGACTGCCCTTCGTTACCCAAACATATTCGGAAAAGTCATCCTTCATTCGCCATTTGTGAACGACAAGGTTCTTTCCGAAGTAAAATCCCACACTGAACCTCATTTATTGGACATTTACCATGTTGTTGGAAAAAAAGAAAATGAGGTGAGATTTTCGCCCGAGCGGGTGGAGGATTTTTTAACACCCAACAGAGAGTTGCATGAGGCCTTTATGGAAGCGGGCTTCACCTCGTTCTATGATGAATTTGATGGAGGTCATGCGTGGACATATTGGCAGCCTGATGTAAAAAGAGCGCTAAAAATGATGTTTCCCTAGATATAACTCTTTCTTCAGTCCTATAGGAAAATAGGATGAAATTTGCTATAGTTAAACATAAGTTGTATCATTTATCTAAGTTTTGACAATAAGGAGGTAGACAATTTGAAATATGGCGTTGTTATTTTTCCATCCAAGAAATTACAGGACTTGGCAAACTCCTATCGAAAAAGGTATGACCCCAATTATGCACTGATTCCTCCACATTTAACATTGAAAACTGCATTCGAAACAGATATGGATGTGGAAAAAATCACTGATCATTTAGAAGAAATTGCTAAAAAATATGAACCTTTTACATTAAAAATCCGGAAAGTCAGTTCTTTCCAGCCGTTGAACAACACTATCCACTTTAAAGCGGAAAAAGACCCCGTGCTGGAAGGCCTATCCGAAGATTTATATGAAACGTTGCCAGGCGAAAGACCCGAACATCCATTCGTTCCACATATTACGATCGGACAAAAGCTGTCCAACGATGAACATTCGGATGTGTATAGCCAATTAAGAATGCTTGGCCTAGAACACGAAGAAATCGTCGATCGCTTCCATCTTGTATACCAATTGGAAAACGGTTCTTGGACGGTGTATGAAACATTCCGCCTCGGAAAGGACCCCCAGTAAATGGAAGTGATTCGGGCAACAACAGAAGACCAGCTTCAGGATGCCTATGCCATTCGAAAGAAAGTATTTGTTGAGGAACAGCATGTTCCTCTTGAAATTGAGATAGACGATCATGAAAACGATTCATCACATTTTGTCCTCTATGATGAAAACAAACCTGTCGGCGCCGGCAGGTTTCGTATTTTGAACGGAAAAGGGAAAGTGGAAAGAATTTGCATCCTTCCATCTTACAGAGGAAAAGGTGCCGGCCTAAAAGTGATGAAAAAAATCGAGGAATTTGCAAGCGATCTTTACATAAAAGAGCTCGTGTTGAATGCCCAAACCTCGGCCATCCCCTTTTATACAAAACAAGGGTATGAAGTCGTTTCGGAAGAATTTTTTGACGCAGGAATACCCCACCGCACGATGAAAAAAACGCTCAAACATACATCGCCCCTGGATTCATAACAAATCCAGGGAATTGGTGCTTATCACCCAAAGTACATTGTCCTTTACAGTTAATTTCACTTTACCATCTTCTACCAGGGAAGAGAGGTATGCTGTAAAAGAAGTTCTGTACAAAAGCCATTGCCCCACTTCCCTTGCCTTAAGATCGAAATGTTCCAAGATTTTTCTTTGTATGGTGTCCATCGAAACGCCCGAAGGAACACTTTCTATTAGATTTTGTATAAATGTTTTTACATGTTCATGACATTCAATATTGGCGCGAATCGTATAAGTGGGGTCTTTTTCAAACTCTCCGTGTCCAGGCACAAATCCGGAGCAAGACAGCCGCAGGACTTTTTCCAACGATGTAATGGCTGCATTCGCGTCGACAATAAATGGAACTTTATGCTTGCGCAGTACTTCAACTTCAAAGTAACTGTCAGCCGCATAAAAAATTTCTTCAACCAATATCCCGCATTGACTGTAACTGTGACCGGGCAGATGTATAGCCGTGATCTGAAAGGGACCAATGGCCTGCTCCCCACAATCAAGCAGACTATCAACTTTGACAGGTTGTCCTTCCAGAAATTTGTTTCTAAGCGCTTTCATTGGAAAAGCCCCGTTCCATAAGTAAATAGGCTCCAAAACTGGATTTTCCATGATAGCGGCTTCAAGTGGTGGCGCAAACACCTCGACATGCGCCTCTTTTTTTATGTACGCAGCCCCGCCATAGTGATCGGCATGGGCGTGGGTCACTATCAAGTAATGGACAGGCAGTTCTCTTTTGATTAATTGCTTAAGAACTTTCTTGGCGGTACTTTTTTCCAAGCCGGAATCAATCAACATGCCTTTTCCATCCTTGAAAACATAACCGATGTTGACCGCACTTTTAAAGTAATGGCAATGCTCCGATACGCTGATGAACTCCAATAAGAAACACCCTTTCAATCATGATACTAGACATATTCGTTCACGTATCGGCCTTTTCCTGTCGGGTCCAACAATTCCTTTGCCTGTTGTTTGCTCTTTTCGGGGTAATATTTGCCCTCCTGGTAAAATGGCAATATTCTCCTTCCAAAAATGCGCTCCACTTTTGCTGTTGGGGTAACCGGCATCGGATCCTGAATATGTTCGGCTTGCTCAATCCTTCGCTTGTAGTCCTCGTATTGGTATGCAGTTACAGGAGCAATGTAACCCATTGTTCGTCCCTCCTTGATTGTGATGTTTTTATTTATTTACCCTCGTTTGTTTCAATATAAACATTTTTTTCATAATTTGCCAGCGCCAAATTGGCTCATTAAAAAAAGGACTTGCAGCAATGTCCGCAAGCCCCATTCATTATCTATTGTTTAACATATTGGTTATAGTTCCCATATCCAGTTTGCTTCCATCTTTCGTAATGGTTTTGACCATTTTGTCTTCCAATTCTTTGGAAACCGGTTTATTAGCAATCTTGGCCACTTGGCGTATCACTCTTCTGACTGTCTTTTCATCTTTAAAGTTTGCACCTTGTAATGAGTTGGCGAGTCTAAGTACCTCATCCATACTTACTCCGGTCTTTTTTTCAATGTTCTTGAAAAACTGGTTATCCATTCCTTCCCTATCCCTCCTTTACATCTTTTATATATTATGAAGGAGGAATTTTTTGGTGAAGTCAGGAAAACCAAATTCAAAAGATCGGGGCAATGCCCAGTATCTATCCGCTTATCCCTTCGGTTTAAAAATAAGAGCCCCGAGAAAACCGAATATGATGGCAGCCGAAATACCCGAAGATGTGACTTCAAACATGCCGGTTATCACCCCGATAATCCCATGTCGTTTCGCTTCTTGCATCGCTCCTTCTACGAGTGAATTTCCAAAGCTAGTAATAGGAATGGTTGCTCCGGCACCTGCAAAATCAATGAGTGGCTCATATAGCCCAAAACCGGCAAGAACTGCCCCGGCCACAACCATGATGCTTAATGTATGTCCCGGTGTTAGCTTGGCTACATCGAACATAAGCTGTCCAATTACACATATGGAGCCGCCAATCACAAAAGCCCAAAAAAACATTGCTAGCATCCGTTTACCTCCTCATCACATACATTCAATTCCAACAGCATGCGCAATGCATGGAATGGTCTCTTTCTGTTGATATGACAACGGGGATAAAAGCGCTCCTGTCGCCACAAATAAAACTTTCTTGTAAGTTCCTTTGCTCATTTCGTTTAATATATGCCCATAAGTTACGACTGCTGCACATGCCGGTCCGCTGGCACCGGCAAAGACTTCCTGTTCCTCACTGTAAATCATCAAACCACAGTCAAGAAACTGTTCTTCCTTCATTTTCAGCCCTTGCTGATGAAGCAAATCAAGGGCTGCGGCTCTGCCGATTTTGGCTAAATCGCCCGTCAAGATAAGATCATAATAAGAGGGGTCGATGTTCAAATCAAAAAGATGGCGCGTAATCGTGTCTACTGCTGCGGGCGCCATCGCTCCTCCCATATTGTAGGGATCTGTTAATCCCATATCCACCACTTTTCCAATCGTTGCAGAGACAATCCGGGGGTGGGGGCTGTTGAGTCCCTGTCCCTTGCTCAGCAATGCAACACCCGCGCCAGTAACCGTCCATTGTGCAGTCGGCGGCTTTTGCCCTCCATACTCTGTCGGATAACGAAATTGCCTTTCTGCAGAAGCATTATGGCTTGAAGCTCCAGTTAAAATATAGTTTGCTCCATCATTATCGAGAATCATGGCGGATAGGGCCAACCCTTGTGTTGCAGTGGCACAGGCGCTGAACAGTCCTAAATGGGGAATTTGATTCTTCCTGGCGGCAAAACTCGTTGGGGTTATCTGGTTGATTAAATCGCCGGCCAAAAAAAATTGAATAGCGTCTTCTTTTAATGCTTTTTTTCTCAGGGCAATATCGACCGCATCTTCGAGGAGAACTGTTTGCGCTTTTTCGTAAGAATCCTTTCCCATCCATAAGTCCTGATGAAACTTATCGAAGTCTTTTGCCAAGCGGCCGTCTTTTTCAAACGGTCCTCCTACAGTTCCGGTGGATATGATAGCCGGCTTTGTTTTAAAAACCCATGTTTGGGCTCCTGTAAGCATTACGATCCCCCCCATGTAATCCATATCGTTTTGATCAATGTAATGACAAAGGCGGAAAAAACGCCAAAGACGATAACCGATCCGGCCAATTTAAACATATTTCCGCCAACACCGAACACAAAGCCTTCTGTTCGATGTTCAATCGCCGATGAAATGACGGCATTTCCAAAGCCGGAAACCGGCACCGCGCTGCCTGCTCCTCCGAATTGTCCCATCCTGTCGTACATGCCAAAACCGGTAAGCAACATGGCCAAAAAGACGATTGTGGCGACAGTTGGATTTCCAGCAGTCTGTTCGGTAAAATCGAAATAGTAAATGTAAAAATATGTAATTGCCTGGCCAATGACGCAAATGCTTCCGCCGACAAAGAAAGCCCGAACACAGTTTTTGAAAATGGGGCGCTTTTCTTCATGCTTGCTCTGCAATTGTTCGTATTTGATTTGATTGGGTGTTTTCGTTTTATTTTTGCTTGACATGCTGATGCTCCTAAGTCATTTCTTTTTTTAGTTTGATGATTTTCTTAAAGCGTTTTTCAGCTTCTTCATTCGACATGTTCGCGCCATCCAAATCTTCTTTTAACCTTACTGTTTCAAGAAAAATTTTATAGTCGCTTGAAACAATGAAATCATCACCAGGATATTTTTTATTTAATTTGTCCGTAATTTTTTTTTCAATACTCTTCATTCGAAAGCGATTCAGATGCTTCACTTTGTAGGCGACTACAATCTGTTTGTCGCCTTCCAAAACAGCCACATCATATATTTCATCCACCTTGGAAACATCTTTGCGCACTTGGTAGGCAATAGAATCTTTCTCTTCTCTTTTTTTCAGTTCCACCGGTGCGGGTTTTGTCGTTTTGAACAGTGCCGTATCGCTTTTTTCATGCTCTTTACCGCCATCATAAGAACAACTTGTCAAGAATATGAAAGCGAATATGATCAATATAAATGGCTTTTTTGTATATAGAATAAACATAATAACCCCCGTAAGAAATGTACTGTAACCTTATTTTTCACCATTCCTCATAAAATATGAACGGTTCAAATGAAATAAAAAAAAGACTGGATGAACCAACAGATTTCATCCAGCCTTTTGATTAATAATAACGCGGCTTTTTTTTAGGGGAGCCACAGCCACAGCCTTTTTTTCTTTTTCTCTTACTTGCCGGCTTGATTACATGAGGATTGTTTGTTTTTTTCATGCCTTCACACCCCGGTTAGTTTTGGAATGATTTGCCACCCCTATTATAATTTATGTTCCGGTGGATATTTTTGTTTTCCGAAAATCCCAGTTTAATCCGAAATGATTGCCTGAACGATCGTTTCAATTAGTGCAGCAAGACCGGCCAGTGAGAAGATGACAATAATGGGTTCCGCAATAATGGGCGCGCTGACGTAACATACATATAATCCAGCAGCAATCCAGACGCCGGTACACCAATAACAACTCAGAAGCGATCCGACCCAACCCCTGAATCCGCGCTCAATAGGCATATAATAAACTTCTTTTTCTCCCGCTTCATTCTCCTCTTCATATTCCTTCATGAAAGGCTTTCTCAACCATTCCATAATTTCGTCATACACAAAAAGCCTTGTTAAGCGGAATATGGCCAAGCTGAGCAATCCCAATTCCATCCAGGAAATATCCATGTCCCCAACCACTCCTTTTGCCTATTTTATGCAATACAGGCGATTGTCCGTTACTCATTTACCTACCCATTAATATGTTGTTAATGTAAATGACCATATACACTAAATTAAAGGAGGAATTTGATTTATGAAATTTGAAGAAATGGAGTCATCGTCCATGACATTTGGAGGAGAGTCTTCTTCGGTTGAATCAATGGGGATGCACCACCACCATCATCATGATCGGAAAAAAGACTGTGGGTGCAAATTAAATTGTGTATGCCAGGTTGTAAAGGCGATCAAGGATATTCAAGATCAGGCTGTTGAAGAAGAATGCGAAAGGTGTACGACAAATTGCTTCATCGAACCTCTCGGTGAATTGGGTGTAAGAGGCCGAATGCATGCCGATACACGCGTATTCACATTGACGAATAAAAATGGCGAATTATTTAAAGCATTGTTCAGAGGTCATCACGGTAAATGCGTTTCCGTCTTTTTCCGAGTTGAAGAAATCTTTGATAATTGTTGTGCCACGCTGCGGGTTTTGATTCCATTGAAAAAAGACCGTCAAACTGTCGTTGATATTTTAACACCAAGTGGGCATATCAACCATCATGATCTTTGCGAAGTAAGGAGCTGGGGTGCAAGCAACAGCTGTATTACGGTAGACCTTCACTGCTTCTGTGCAGTACAATGTATTGCCGACGTGGATTTGGAAATCTGTGAATAAATGTTTGGGACGGAAATGGACCCCCTCGCCATTCCGTCCTTTACTCTAACCGATAATCCGGATCGCAACAAGATCTTGTCTCTCGATCGTTTGCCTAATTCCTTTTGTCGTCATGATCAGAATGTTGTCTTGATGAAGCTCCTTTATTTTCCCAACAAATTCGCTGTCTTTTGTCTTAAAAGCGCAATAGTAAAATTGCGGGCTTGAAAAAATATAATCTAGTTTTTCATCAATTGTCATGCTTGGAAACGACTTTACCGGCTGTAACCCTTTTGAAGGCTGCTGATTGACAGATGATTCCGGCTGCTTTGGGACCTCTTTGACAGGCTCCTCAAATATAAGCGACTGTTCTTCGACGGAGATTCTTTTCCTGTTTCTTTTGTTTTCTTGAACTGAATCTCGTTCATCTGTTTTTTGAACCGGATGTCTTTCAACTTGTGTTGAATCTGGTATTTGGACCGGTTTTTCCGGTGAAAAAGTGAAGCTGGATTGCATTTGTCCCAGAGGCTCTTTCATTTTTGGCTGATTTATAAAAAGTAAAGGCTTTTTCGTCACTGGTTTTTGATGCATTAGGAACACCCCTCAAATATTTGTTTCATAATAGCGTATGCACATCCCGATTTAGAGGTTTATACTTGTGCAACAAAAAAAACTGCGGCATCAAAATGCGGCAGTTTTTTTATATTAATTCCCCATAATATGGTATCCAGAATCAACATGAATGTTTTCGCCGGTAATACCCCTCGATAATTCGCTGAACAGGAATAATGCCGTATCTCCCACTTCTTCCTGTGTCGTCGTTCTTCTGAGTGGCGCTTTTTCCTCAATTTCTTTTAAAATACTGTTAAAATCACTGATTCCTTTTGCTGACAGCGTGCGGATCGGGCCGGCAGAGATAGAGTTCACCCTAATGCCGTATTTACCGAGATCACTGGCCAAATATTTAACACTCGCATCAAGTGAGGCTTTGGCCACACCCATCACATTATAATTGGTGACTACCCGCTCTCCACCGAGATACGTCATCGTGACGATGCTTCCTCCCTCAGGCATTGCCTGGAGCTTTTGTACTGCTTTGGCAACCGCTGTTAACGAGTACGAACTTATGTTATGGGCAAGCAGAAATCCATCGCGAGTGACATTCAAATACTCACCCACCAGCTCTTCTCGATTGGCAAATGCGATGCAGTGGGCAATCCCGTGAATCGGCCCTGCCTTTTCTTTAATGTTGCTGAAGCATTCTTCAATGTCTTCATCTTTTGTTACATCGCATGGCAAAACGATGGATTCATTACCTTCCAACGATTCGGCCAGCTCCCGGACGCTTTTTTCCAAACGTTCCCCCGCATATGTAAAAACAAGGCGAGCGCCTGCCTGGTGCAGTGATCTGGCGATTCCCCACGCAATGCTCCTTTTATTTGCCACCCCCATCACCACAAATGTCTTTCCGTCCAATGACAACATAATTGATGACCTCCTAATGATAACGTGTTATTAGCACCTAGTACTAATCATACATGAGCGCTTTTTATTCTGTAAAGATATTATTCCTTAAATTGAAGTTCACGAGTTAATTCTTCCACATATTGGGGAGAGCCGGTCACAACAAGGCGGTCGTTCATAAGCAGCTCCGTATCGCCGTGGGGAACAATGGAATCGACTCCCCTGAAGATTCGGACGATAATAACATCCCCCGTAAACGGAAATTCCCGTAAAGTCATCTTATGGTAATGCGGATTCAGCATCTGAATCTCATGTAAGGCCGTATCCTGATTTGTCATGATTTTGGCGATATTAGCCGATTCAATTAACGCTTTGACTAAAGCGGTTGTCGAAAGGATCGTTGAAAATATTTCAATGTCCTGTTCTGCCAACGGCTTGCCCAGATCAGGGGTTTCAATTCTGGCGATGACCCTTTCTACCGCGGACTTCGGCATCCAACCCGATGCGCTCGTCAATGTTTCAATTCTGGCGATGACCCTTTCTACCCCCCGCTCCTTTGCCGCCATGGCGATGACAGCATTCAACTCTTCATCTCCTGTTGAGATAAAAAGAATGTCCGCTTCGAATACTCCCTCTTGTTGCAGAATGTCCTCATCGTATCCTTCCACTTCATGAATGTCAAAAACAGAATTAGTCGTTTGTGAGTCTGCTTTTTCAACTTTCTTATGAATGAGTGAAAGGTCATACAAAGATCTGTTTAATTCTTTTGAAACCGCCAAGGTAAGCTGGTTGGCACCTATAAATACGACGCGTGTTTTTCTTTCTTCCCCGTTTTCTTTCGGAAGCCATTTTTTGAATAAAATAGGTGTTACAATGCATGAAATAACCGCTACCAATATCAAAGTTCCGCTCATTTCATGCGAAATGACATTCATTCGTTCCGCGATTTTTGCGGCCGCAATGACTAAGGATAATGTCGACGTTAGTAAAAAAGAAGACGCTACGACAGTTTTTGTATCAAACCAACGCTTTAAAAACAGCACCGGGATAAATTTAGATATAAATAGTGCAAGGAGTAAAAGCGGAATCAATAAAAGCATATCTTTATTGTTCAACAAAGTCCATAAATCAAGGTCTACTCCCACCATGACAAAAAATATGGGAATAAAAAATCCATATCCGAAGGAATCCAACTGCCGAACCATCGTCTTGTTCGGGTTAAGCAAAGAAACAAGGGTTCCCGCGATAAAAGCCCCCAAAATATTTTCCGCCCCTACCGACTCAGATAATGCGACCAACACGATAATGAGCGTAAATACTGCCCGCGTCCCGATCTGCACTGTTCCCCTTGAAAGGCGCGGGATGACATATTTATTCTTAAAACGGGCGCCGATAAAGTAAAAGAAAACCCCCGTGGCAAACAAAATAAGCAGAAGCCACATTTGGCCGCCGCCTTCACTTGACAGTGAAACGAAAACAGACAATAAAATCATCGTGACAAGGTCCGCAATGACCGCTATCAGCAGAATGATTTGGCCAATGCTTGTCTTCATTAGATTCGCTTCTTTTAGAGTGGGTACAACGACACCGAGGGAAATCGTGGAGATGATCAACGTCATGAGAAAGACATTTTCCATCAACCCGGCCATTTTCATGATAAACGCTAGCAACAGCGAAATAAGGAAAATGCCTATAAAAACAGTGAAGGAAACCGCCAAGCGGTTGGGTTCCTTCTTTCCGTTCGCCAGTTCCTTATGCTGATTTCCTTTAAAAGCAGAAAAATCGATTTCCAAACCGCTTAAAAACATTAAAAAGATAAAGCCCAATACAGATAGCGTGTCCAGCCACATATCATGCTGAATCAAATTAAATCCACTTTTTCCGATAATCAGCCCCATAACGATTTCAGCGATCACGACCGGAATAAAAAAGAGCCGCAAACGGTGGAGCAGAAGCGGAGTAAAAAAAGCGACCAACAGGACAATGACGAGAGAAAGCAAAGAAGATTCATTTTCCATATATTCACACCCCGCTTCAAGCATTAATGGACGAGATAGCCCATGAATAACGTCGCCAAGCCAAAATAAATCAAGATTGATGTAATATCGTTCATCGTTGTAATAAATGGTCCCGATGCAACGGCGGGATCAATTTTTAACTTATGCATCAAAAGAGGAACAAGGGAACCTGCCAAGGTGGCAACAAATAAAGAAGCCAGAATGGAGACCCCCACCAAAAAACCAAGAAACAGTTCCCCTTTCCAAAGATATACGATAATGGAAACCATAATACCGCAAATAGAACCGGTAATCAGGCCTGTTCCCGCTTCCCGCAGTACAAGCTTCCACCTGCTTTCTTCTTCCAATTCACCAGTGGCAATTCCCCTAACGGCGACAGCCAAAGCCTGGGTCCCCGTATTTCCGGCCATTCCAGCGATCAATGGAATAAATACGGCTAAAATGGAAACCTCATTCAATGTCGCTTCAAACCTGCCGATAAGACTCGCTGTAAACATACCGAGAAACAGCAGGATGATCAGCCAAGGAAGTCGTTTTCTCGCTGCGGTAAATGGACTTTTATCAACGGTGTCAACATCAAATACACCCGCGAGTTTAGAGTAGTCGTCAGACGCTTCCTCATCAATAACGTCAATGATATCATCAACGGTAATAATCCCTAATAAATGATTTTGAAAATCGACAACTGGCAGTGCCAACAAATCATAATCCCTCATTTGCTTCGCGGCGGATTCCTGGTTTTCATCGACAGTCGTAGATACGACACGGTCGGACATCATATCGGCTATCATCGCATCGTCATTACTGATGATCAGGTCACGAAGAGAAATGACTCCGACGAGCCGATGGTCATCATCGACAACATAGACATAATAAATCGTCTCGGCAGTAGGTGCTTCATTTTTTAAAATATGCATGGCCGAACGGACCGTTTGATTGGCGGAAATGGCAATAAATTCCGTCGTCATAATACTTCCGGCGGTAGATTCTTCATAATGCAGAAGATTTTTGATCTCTTGCGCGCTTTCCTTGTTCATAATCGTTAAATAGCTGACTGCCTGGCGTTTATCAAGCTTATTTAACACATCTACCGCATTATCGGTGTACATGAAGGAAAGCATGTCGGCAGCATAATTTGGTTCCATCTCAGCCAAAATATCTTTATATTCCTGGTCTTCTATATCAAGAACTTCAAAGAAATCCGCCACTTCTTTCGGTGATAAGAAATAATAGATGTTCAGCCGATCGTCGAATTCAATTTTCATAAAAAACTTTGCCTGGTCGTACGGATGCAGTTTTAGGAAGTTTTCCCTGAACTGCTTAATATCATTCTTTGCGAGAGCATGCAGCAGCAACTCTTCGTTTATTTGTTCCCTTTCGTCATCATGTAGTTCCATTGTCGACACGCCTCCTCTCCCATTCGTATTCATTATCCTAACAAATCTTTTATCAATTGTCGCTTATATCATTTATTTTTTTGCAATAAATCATTTCTGTTCGTTACAATTTATGATGTAAAGAAAGGTGATGCAGGTGAAAATCGATATTATAGGCGATATTCATGGCTGTTACAGAGAATTAAAAAATCTTACTGAACACCTTGGTTATACATGGAGAAATGACAAGCCCGTTCATCCGGAGCGAGTCCTGGGCTTTGTCGGAGACCTGGCTGATCGGGGACCCGATTCTTTAAAAGTAATTGATACAGTTTGGGGGCTACGGAAAGATCATAAAGCCTATTATGTTCCAGGCAATCATTGTAACAAACTATACCGCTATTTTCTGGGGAGAAATGTAAAAATAGCTCATGGTTTGGAAACGACGGTGGCCGAATTAAACAGCCTTTCTACGGAAAAAAGACTTCTTTATAAAAAAAAGTTCATGGAATTATATGAAAATGCCCCGCTTTATCAAGTATTGGCTGACGGAAATCTCGTGATTGCCCATGCCGGTATTAAAGAAGAAATGATCGGCAAGTCGAACAATAAGGTCAAAACATTTGTGCTTTACGGAGATATTACCGGCGAAGTTCTTCCTGACGGAATGCCTGTCCGCCGAGACTGGGCCAAATCATATACGGGAAAACCCTTTATCGTCTATGGCCATACGCCGGTCCATACACCGCGCATGGTCGGAAACACCATCAATATTGACACCGGCGCTGTTTTTGGGGGAGCATTAACAGCATTTCGGTATCCCGAAATGACAACTGTTTCCGTTCCGTCAACGATGCCTTTTGTAAAAGAAAAATTCCAGACATTTGACGAGTAAGCCTATTCCAGTAAATGAAGCACTTGTTTTAGATCAAGAGGAAGCGGCGCATTAAAGTGTAGTTCCTTATGTAAAAAGGGATGAAAAAACCGCAATTCACTGCAATGAAGCGCCTGCCGCTTCATCAAATCTGTCGGCCCTCCATATAGTTCATCCCCCAACAGCGGATGGCCTATGTAAGAAAAATGGACTCTTATTTGATGGGTCCGTCCCGTTTCCAGCCATATTTTCACATGCGCCGCGTCATGGAACTGTTGTAATACTTCGTATTTTGTTACCGCCCGCTTTCCGTCATCTCTTACTTCACGTTCGATAATGCTGGAAAGCTTTCTCCCAATCGGGGCATCAATGACATCCTCCTTCTTGCTAAAGACACCTGAAGCAACGCCCTCATATGATCGGGCGATTTCGTTTTTCTGTTGTAAAATGCTACATAAATGATGCGCATGCCGATGCTTTGCCACGAGTAACAAGCCGGATGTATTTCGATCAAGTCTCGTCACAATATGAACGGCGGCTGATATCCCCTTTTGTTCATAATAATAAGCCAGTGCATTGGCAATACTGCCTCCCGGATGTTCTCTGGAAGGTATCGTGTTCATTTGGGGCGGCTTATTGACGACCAAAAGGTCCCTGTCTTCATAAAGGATGTCAAGAGGAATGTTTTCTTTTGTGAGTTGTTCGTTTTTGGCTTCCTCCGGAAATTCCACCTCAAGCCTATCTCCAAACTTCAACACGTAACGGACATTTTTCTCTATCCCGTTTACTTTAATGGAGCCGCCTTGAAATTTTATTTTGGTCAGGGCTCTCCGCGAGATCTGTTTTTCCACTAAAAACTGTTTAATTGTTTTTTCATTTTCGCTGCTTTTCACGATCCAGCTTAGCTTATATTGTCGCATATCGTGTTAGCTCATCCTTCGTCTGAAATAAACGAATCATGCACTCTCTTCCAAAAAGGAAAGGGGCGAAAACGTGCAAAGCGCACTTTTTCATCAGCGACTCGGAATTGAATTGATTTCACATCCCGGTGCATGACCGTTAAATGATCGATCGTAACATGAAAGTCATTCGTATTGACCGGTTTTAACATTAACGTATGGTGCGCCGGTAAAATAAGCGGAGAGCCGACTGTCCGGAATACCCGGTTGTTAATCGATGCCATTTCGGCCAACTGGATGGCGTGCAACGTCGGGTGGATAATAGCTCCACCGAGCGCTTTATTGTACGCCGTGCTTCCGGATGGGGTTGATACACAAAGACCGTCGCCGCGGAACCGCTCAAAGTGTTCCCCCCGGATTTCCACATCCATTACGAGCGTTCCTTCCATGCTTTTCACGGTTGATTCGTTTAATCCGAGATACTTCGTCTCTTTTCCTCCATGCCTGTAACGTATGATCACTTCAAGGAGCGGATACTCCACTACCTGGTAGGGGGTTTTGGCAATGGCGATCACCAGTTTTTCAATTTCTTCCGGAAGCCAATCTGCGTAAAATCCGAGGTGGCCGGTATGTACCCCGACAAAAGCCGTTTTATCTAACCGTGAACTGTAGCGGTGAAATGCATGTAAAAGGGTCCCGTCACCACCGACCGAAATGACGATATCCGGTTGCTCTTCATCATAGATCAGCTCAAAATCCTGTAAATATGTAATCATCTTTTGCATTAATGCATTTGAAGTCGAATCTCCTTTTGACATGACTGTGAATCTCAAACGTCTCCACCCTCTCCAAGTTAATTTCTGTCAGTCCGTTCAAAAACTTCTTTGTTTTTTGTAAAATATACTTGCGCTTCTTGAACTTCTTCTTTAATTTGCGACATTTGTTCATCAAGACGAAATGCAGCTTCGGCGGCTTTTTGCAACCTTATTTTAATGTCTTCGGGAATCTCCCCCTGATATTTATAGTTGAGTGAATGTTCGATTGTTGCCCAAAAATTCATGGCCAATGTTCTGATTTGAATCTCCGCCAAAATTTTCTTCTCGCCATTGATCGTTTCAACGGGATATTCAATCACGACATGATATGAACGGTATCCGCTCGGTTTTTTATTGGAAATATAATTTCTTTCCTCTACGATTCGAAAATCGTTTCTTTGTCTAAGTAAGTGCACGACCGTCTTAATGTCATCGACAAATTGGCACATGATGCGCAAACCCGCAATGTCCTGCATTTCCGTTTCTATCTTTTCCAAAGGGATGTTTTTCAAATTCGCTTTAACAAGAATACTTGCGACGGGTTTTACCCTCCCGGTAACAAATTCAATAGGAGAATGAATATGTTCTCCGACAAATTGTGCCCTCATCCCTTTTAATTTAATCTTTAACTCATCAACGGCTTGTTTATATGGAGATAAAAATTGGTCCCACTGATTCAATGCAATTCACCTCTAAAAACAGACACTGATTCTCATTACATGAACCCATTTTAGCACAAAGCCCTGTTACTGAACATTGACAACCCGGGCAAACAGCACATAATAAAACATAGACATGGAAAGGACGATGAAACTTTGGGAAGACATATTGAAATCGAATTTAAAAACATGGTCACAAAAGAACATTTTGAATTACTGCTAAGCGTTTTTCACATAACAAGGGATGACTTTGCCAAACAGGTGAATCATTACTTTGATACGGATACATTTTTGCTGAAACAAAAGGCGGCGGCACTGAGAATCAGAAACAGGGATCACCTTTATGAACTGACATTAAAAAAGAAAACAGAGACGATTGGACTGCTGGAAATCAATCAAGAGATATCACCCGCTGAAGCCAATGCATGCTTACATAAACAAATGTTCCCCGAAGGCGAAGTGAAAGCAGAATTAGCGGCAATTGATATTAATCCCAACTGGCTCATCTGTTTCGGTTCGCTTGAGACGAGACGGGCGGAAAGGCCATTTGGTCCAGGATGCCTGCAATTTGACCATAGTCTGTACTTGGGGAGAGAAGATTTTGAAGTGGAATACGAAATTCCTGAAGGCAAAATAGATGAAGGGAAAAAAAATTTCTTCCAATTACTAAACGAACTTAACATTCCTACTAAGAAAGCCGATAATAAAATTAAGAGACTTTATGATGCGAAATTTACATATTTGGAGTGAATAGGCTTGAACAAGCTTGGTGAAATAAATTTGTTAATGGAATTGCAGACACTGAGAAGATTGACAACACAAACGGCCAACCACATGCTACAAGATTCAACCGAGGCGTTCAGCAGTTTGCTTGGGGAAGCTATAAACAATGTGATGGCTGAAGCGGCGAAGAATCCCGAAAAAATGAACACGCTTGGCCTCATTCATTCATTGGCTCAGAATCAAGTGCAGACGAAAACAAACAAACCGCTGCCAGCGGTTGACATGAAGCACATAAACAGCTTGGAAGGAATGATTGACGCCGCGGCAAATAAATATAATCTCCCGCCAAAGCTGATTAAGTCCATTATTCGCCATGAATCCAATTTTAATCCGAACGCGGTGAGCAAAGCGGGCGCTTCCGGATTGATGCAGTTGATGCCCGCAACCGCCCGCGGCCTGGGCATTAAGAATATATTCGATCCTTTGGAAAATATTATGGGCGGCAGCAAGTACATCCGCAACATGCTGGATAAATATAATGGAAATATACAGCTCGCTTTGGCAGCTTATAACGCGGGACCCGGAAACGTCGACAAATATGGAGGTATCCCCCCATTTAAAGAAACACAAAATTATGTAAGAAAAGTAACCGAATCATTTTACAGTTAAACCCCTGTTCCTTTACACGGGGGTTTTATTTATTTCAATTCCCTTTTTTTCCAAAAAGGCTATTTATTTGAGTTATTTTTTACACGTTGTTACAATGTACATACATTTTAGAAAAAGGAGCGATTCATATGGTTGAAGAGCGCATGACGCCGTATGACGCAATTGGGGAAAAAAAGCTTTCTTCCCTTGTGGACGCCTTTTACCGCAGGGTGGCAAATCATCCCGAACTCATCCCCATTTTTCCTAAAGACTTAACCGAAACAGCCAGATTACAAAAGCAATTTTTAACACAATTCTTGGGGGGACCTCCATTATATACAGAAGAGCACGGACATCCCATGTTGCGTGCCCGGCACCTGCCTCATGAAATTACTCCACGGAGGGCAAAGGCCTGGTTGTCTTGCATGTCGGCCGCTATGGATGAGGTAAAGCTCGATAGTCCCATTCGGGAGCACTTTTTTTCCCGGCTTGCATTGACCGCCAACCATATGGTAAATAGTCCTGATAAGGTGCAAGGTGAAGTGCCGTGATGGAATGGAAATCCCAGAAAGAACTTAAAGCCAAATATATGCAAAACAAGCCTGTAGAAATGTATGTGTTTGTAGATCCGTTTTGTATGGACTGCTGGATGCTTTCGCCCATTGTAAAAAAACTTCAAATACAATACGGAGATTACTTCACAATAAAGCATGTATTAGCTGGCGATTTAACGGCTTTAAATTCGTGTAAATTAAACAACCGAAAAGAACAGCTGACAAACTCATCGACTCCTTCCAAAAAAATGAAGCATATGCCCCATTTGGCCGCCATCAGCATCAAGGCAGCCGAATTGCAAGGAAAAAGGGCTGGAATACGCTATCTGCGTCGGCTTCAAGAACTGCTTTTTATGGAACAGGAGGATATTACAGACCTGTATGTTTTGGAACAATGCGCGGATCATGTGGGGCTGGACTGTAAAGAGTTTCTGCGCGATCTGTATTCATCGAGCGCGGCCAGAGCGTTCCAGTGTGATGTCATCATTGCTACTGAGATGAATGTGGCAGAAATGCCGGCTATCGTCTTTTTCAACGAGCGCATAGAGGACGAAGGCCTTAAAATCAGCGGCCTGTATTCATATGATATTTATGTCCATATTTTAACGGAGATGCTTGGCGGGTACGTCCAGCCGACAGAGCTTCCGCCGCTGGAGCTCTATTTATCCGCAAATCCGATGATATCCACTCAGGATTTGGCCATGATCTATGATATGCCTTTCCAAACAATCGAAAGAAAAATGAAAAAGCTGCAATTACAGCGCAGAGTGAAAAGAATTCAAACACAGAACGGTTCTTATTGGAAATATATTGCATATGAACAATAGGAGCGCTTCGTTCATTACGGAGCATCGGTAATGGTGAGCCTGGCGTATGTATCGCAGGAAAACAGATGTAGAGCTTTCGCAGCTGCAAATCGTACCAAGACAGGACGGCAACTAACAGCGCTAGCCGCCTTTCATAGCCGCATCTTCCGAAAAGCCCGGCGTGTATGATTCACGGCATGCTGCTTCCTTTGATGGTTGCGCGCGGTACTAGACTTCCTGCCCGGAGCAGGACAAAGCAAGTTTTATATTTTACTTTCGAGGAAGGCCGAGACGGCCTTTCTTTTTTCGTATAAAATGGGACAACAATGAATACTCATTGTTAACAGACGCTTCCTCTAAATAAGCTCTCGTATAACTGAAAGGAGAGATTTCAAAAGATGCGAAAGGCATATATAGCCGGAATGATTCTTTTCTTTTTAATCAGTTTTTCTGTACAAATGCTTGCTCTAATCCGGTTAATACCACTGTATATATCTTCTCCCATTTTATTCCTTTCCATTTTAGTGTTTTTTTCATACTTGAATAACCGCAACAAATTTAAAGGCTTTCAATAACCATAATGCCGACGAGGCTGGGACATAAGCAAAAACCGAACAATTCATTATAATTGTTCGGTTTATTTGTGTAAAAAAATCCCCATCATCACTACGTCAACATATTTCAGTTTCCGCAGGTCTCTTCAGCTTCCTCAGAAAGCAAAGGTCGCTTTCCTGCGTGATCTTCAGCTCGAGCTATTCCCGCAGGAGTCCACATATGTTGACGACGCTAAAAGCTTGCGTATGATACACTAGGACAATTTATCCGGCATGTAAGGTGCCGTAAAACTCCCACTTCAAAATCTTGAGTGAATACAAAATGTCTAAGTAGGAGATAACGGCACCTAAATGCCCGATTGGTTCAACTAACATTCAGTAGGAGATGGAAGAAAACTACTACTGAATGAAGTTTCACTTTATCCCGCATGTAAGGTGCCGTATGACTCCCACTTCAAAACATGAGTGAATACAAAATGTCTAAGTAGGAGATAACGGCACCTAAATGCCCGATTGGTTCAACTAACATTCAGTAGGAGATGGAAAAAAACGCCTACTGAATGAAGTTTCACTTTATCCCGC
>NZ_JAFBFH010000045.1 GCF_016909185.1 Siminovitchia thermophila
GAATACTTCTTTTACATAAGTATAAAAAAATTGGAAGTCATGTTGGGTAGGGTGAGATTCCATCTCACTCCACCCCAACATTTGACATAGAACCACAATAAAAAACCCGTCCCGAAATTCAGGACGGATCGTCTAAAACCATTACGTGATAACAGGTAAAACCCTTGTTTCCTGTTCCATTTCCGATTTGCAAATGGGGCAAATCGTTTTATTTTCTGAAGAAAAGGCATCCCTCATCCAACATGAACATTGTTCATTCGTACATGACCAAACAATTGTTTCCTCTTCAGGTACCGGCTCCTGAGGCCCTCTTCTATAAGCCATGATCGCTAGATCCCCTTTCTTATTCATCACTTCTATTATACCCTATTTACGCAAGAAAAAAATGTAGGGTGGAATGGATTCCTTCGGGGATTCTCGACATATCCTGGAAACATGAGCCATTTATGATGAATTATACCGGTACCGCCATTTTTCCAACCTGTCCCTGGCTCATGGTTTAATAACTGAAAGAACCGTCCGGTCTCCTTATTAGCAGGTTATTGATGAACATCTCCGCTGAAAAATAAAAGAAGCTACAGGTTATTGTTCTTCCTCAGAATCATTTAAATCAACCGTTATCTCATTTCGACTAATGAAAAAATTCACATTCCACCTTGGATGGATCTTAAACTCTTGGTTTTCATTTATCTCTAAAATGCGTGTATTTCATCAAGATCTTTTGAAACAAATATCATTTTACTTGTATCGTTATTCATAAAAATATGCATTTCGTTATTGTAATGAATATTCAAGCTTTTGAACTTTGTTTGTTTCATCTTCTCACTTCTCCCCTATGAAAAAAACGATAAAATTTTTTCCATTATCTTCTACAATTTCTTGTTTTTTTAAAAAAGATGATTGCATACGTCTCTCCATAAAATGATGCTTAAGAGGCTTAGTGTCGGCCTATAACCACTTCCTCCATATACATCTTCAGCAGTGCAATATGCCATGCTGATCTTTCGACTGCATCACGTAAAGATGTTTTAATTTTAAGAAGAACCTCATGTGTTGTTTTTCGAGAATGTGTCTTGGCATACTTATCAATCTTCTTCTGTACAACAATATCATTTAAATCTTTTAATTGGATATTTTGAAATAAATTTTGAATAATGCCTAAAGTACGAACATAATTTTGAAATGTCGTTTCTTTAACGTCATTAACCTTTACAAGATAAATCCAATTTTCAAAGAAGTCCGCAAATGTTGTTGTTATGTGAGCAAGTTCTTTTCCTTCTCCTTTCGCTAATTCCATTTCTAAAGCCCAAATTTTTGCTTCCTTCTTAGTCGGAAATGTTTTAGTTAGTTTTTTATGTTCTCCATATTTGTACAAAGAAATTTGTGCTCGATATGACTTTCCTCTTTTTACAATACTAGCCATACTATCAATCCTTTTCAAAAATAAAGTTGATAGATGCTAGTTGAAAACAACTATATTGTATTTCTAACCAGCATCTTATCAACTGTCGACATTTTAAACGGAGTGTTTTTCGATAAAGTGTATTAAAGACTTCATTGTCTAGCGTTCGCGCTTACCAATCATGAAACGATCTAGCTCTTCATGTGGCCGAATATATTTATCAAAAGACTTTGGGTCTATACCTAAAAATCTTATGCTTGTTCCCTTGCTAAAAGATATGGATAATCCTTTGTAGCCATGTTTATGCTCATGTGACATCATCTCCTTTATGCTGAGATTTAATTTTAATATTTATTTAGTTCTTTAGTGCTTGTTCAGCATCACATTTGATTTGTCCTAGTGAATTCGCTCGAAATATCAACTCCATTTTTCTGTCATATTTTGTCGCACCAGAACCTTTTAACCAGTATTGACACTAATAGGGTTGATTGTTATGTTGGTATCAATACATAATCTATGTACTAAAAAGTATAAGGAGTCGAGTCCACAATCTTATGTAAAATAGCCTAACAATTTTTTTGGGGTGCCCCCAAAAAACTTTTCTTAAAATTGACTATATTTTCTTGATGAGCTAGATGAGCTAGGCCTATCGTCATAAATGTCGATAAGGACAGTTCCGATTAATCGATTAGCTGATTCACTCACTAGACCGTTCAATCTGTTGCCTGAATGTATTCTTTCCATCAGTTGGTTAAACGCCTTGTAAGATGTTTTTAGAAAGATCACCTTGAACACATTTTTCAATTAGATTTTGTATTTTCTTTTGTTTTCAATGTGAAATGGATGTGGGCCTTATTGATTTGCCTCCAGAAAAAGTTTTTGTCGTAAAGAACATTGTCACAAAAAGGCAGTCAATATGGACTTTATCAAAAATCCATTCGTACAAATTACTATTTATAATTAATCTTATAGGAGGATATATGCTTAACGTTCAGAACATTGTTTATTTTTATGACAAAAAAAATACGGTTCTAAACAACGTAAGTTTTAATTTAAATAAAGGAGAACTATTAACAATTGCTGGCCCCAATGGAAGTGGAAAAACAACGCTTATTAAGTTAATAGTAGATTTACTTAAGATTCAAGAAGGGTCTATTTTCATTAATAAATCTTTCCATGATAATCCATCGGTTAAAAAAGAAATTATATATTTATCTAGTGAGGATTTTTTACCGGATTTTTTAACAGGTAAAGAATATATAGAAATGATATGTGATTTTTATGATACACCGTTGGATAAAGAAAAGTTATTTCGTTTAGTAGATTATTATTCTTTAGATTCTAAATTAGATCAATTGATAGAAAATTATTCTCATGGAATGAGGAAAAAGATTCAATTAGTTAGTGCATTTATGATTAACAATAAAATTATTATTATAGATGAAACATTGAATGGTATAGATGTGGAAGCAAAAGAAGCAACCAAACTATTATTTGAACAATACAAACGACGTGGTGGTTCCATAATAATGTGTACCCATGATTTAGAATTAGTTGAAGAGATAGGATATAGGGTGTTACTCATAAATAATGGTGTAATATACATAGATGATCTTATTGAAAACATTCTCAAGACTGGTTCTAATTTAACAAATGTTTTTAAAGAGCTTATAGATTATGAGGGCATGAAAAATGAAATTGAAAAATATTTTTAATTTACAAAAGCTATATTTCCTATTTATTTTAAGAAGAATTCTAAGTGTGGGTATATTAAAGGAGAAAATATTTAAAGCTTTCATCTTTATTGCCACAGTAGTAACTATTACGGTAACCACATTTTTTCTATATAATTTTTTAGATGACACCGATGTTTCCGAACAAATGAACTTTATATATTTTATTATTAAAATGCAAGGTGTAAATATTATCGTTTGGACGATGATTATATTCGTTCTTACTAGAATGATTTTCTTGAAAAAAGGGAATTTCTTAAAAATAACAAATCAGTTGCCAATTACACATAATGAAAGAAATAGTTCATTTATTATTTTTGAATTGCTTATGTCTTTAACTATTATTTTTCTAATTAGTATCGCCGTTATTATTGCAGTAGTATTACGCACTAACTTTCAATATATTCCTTTACTAATTTGCACAATTTTTTTTACGAGTCTAACAGGGTATTTATTATTACAACTGATTAATTCCATAATCATATACGTATTAAATTTAATTAAATTAGAAAAAGTAAGTGCACTCGTTTCAATTCTAAGTTTTATTGTTATGTTGGCAATATTATATCTAGATATAATGCAATCTATAAATAATATAAACTTTAAAACTGGAGAATTTAATCATTGGTCCCAATTTTACATAGAATTGTATAGTAATTATGGATTTATTGTTACATCCTTAATTTTTGTAATAATCATTTTTGTACTATTGTTCATTCTTTTTTATATTCCTAATAATTTCGGATCAGAAGATAATCTATATTTAAAAATTAAAAAGCCTACTAAACTTAGACTAACTATGTTTAATTTGTATATTTTACAAATATCGAGAAGAGTGGAAAACATAACAACTCTTATAATTGCATATTTTTTATCGATTTCTTTGCTTATTCTAGATATATTGAATCCGTTATATGCCATGTTTTTAGTTACTACATCAGGACTGTATATTTATACTCAAACTGATTCAATTAGAATAAATTACTATAGATTTAACTATAGTGCAATTAAAGATTATATTAATCTAATTATCAGTCAGTATCTATACATATTAATAACTTCATTACCAATATTGATATTAGGGCTTATTATAAATAAAGGTAACGTTAATCTTTATGATACTTTAATTATTTTTGGTCAATTACTTTTAATCATTATACTTTCAACTTTGATTGGAATTCTATTCCCGGCAAAAAAGGACAATCCATTCTCACCTATTATTGGATTTTTAATAATCGTAATAATTTCAGGATTTATATCATTAATATTACAATTCTTAAATTTTTCAAAACTGTACAATAGCATATTAATGATGATTTTATATATTTTCGTTATATACATAAGTTGTTTGGGATTAAAAAAACTAAAGGAGGAGTTTTTACATGAAGATAGTTAATATTATCATTGGAACTCTAGTGTCAGCTGTGATAAGTACGGTAATAATCTTAGTAATTAGTTTGATCAAGCTGATGTTTACTCATGATGAAATTGGATATACAACATCATTTTTCAATTCGTTATTTGTAAAAGTCGATGAAAATACCGACGGCTGGGATTTATATACAACTCTAGGGGTGAATACCGATAATTTAACACCCATTATTTTAACAATTATCTTTTTTTGGTTTTTCTATTTAATTTTAACTAAGGTCTATATAAATAGAAAAAAGAAAAGAGAAAATGTAAAGTAAAAGATTATGGTAGATAAAAAAATAAATATTAATGCTATCACATTTATTAACGTAATTAAGTACGTTCTAATTTATATGAAATGGTGCAATTATTTCTTTATCCTTTTCTTTATTGTTTCATTATTATTATTTTATATAAAAGTTAACATTATTTTATACACGTTAACCTATCTTTTAGGTGGAATATTATCAATTAGTATACATGAGTATATGCATATATTATTTATAAAAAAAATTACAAATAACAGTCATATTAGAATAAAAATTAGTTCCAATCATTTTAGTATAATTCCTTGCGATGAAATACATGGATTTAAATCCATACTTCACCGAATAGGATCAGCTTTTATTCGCAAAAAGTATTCAACTAACATCTATCATTTTGGTTCAAATTGGCTCAAGTAAGATCATTTTGAATCCTTTTTCATACACTTCCATCAATTTATAAGCGTATAAAAGATTGATATAAAAGGATTCCAATGGATTAGGTTTACTTAGAATTCAACTGTATATTTCTCAAAAATTCGAGACTTCTCGTTGATACTTTTTTCTGCATCCTTGGTTCCATAGATAGTATATTTTGAATAAAAAATATTAAGGGGGGAGTATTCGAAAACAAAAAAGTCAACGGAATTTTTTGTTGCAGCCTCTTGTACATCATGGAGCAGTTCAGCATCACTTATCCCTTTTTGAGGATATATAGTTGTATTTGGATACTCATTATAAAAGTTATTCAATCGAAACATATAACTTTCTCCGATAGCTAGTAAGGCAACGAAAGTTAAAACAAAAAATGACTGCATACTTAATTATTTTCAAAACTCCGCCACTCATTTCTACTCAGTTTTTTACCTCTTATTGAAACCTTATATATATCGATAATTATAAAGGTTCCAACCATCCGAATTCGATGGTTGGAACCATTTCTGTAATTATTTTTGGCTAGTTATGTCCCAGTCCCTCATCTCACAACGTCCAACACATTTATATAGCAAAACAAATGAATCATCATTAGTCATTGTCTTTTGTGATAATCTTTCCCGTTTCTGAATCAACTTTTATTTCTACTTCATTTTTGCCCGTTTGGATTTCAATCTCGTAATAACCGTCTTCTGGATCAAACTCTGAGCCCTCAACTTCACCAGGCGTGTCTTTGACAGCAACAGCGATGGCATCTTCCATTGAGACTTTTGCTTCCTTATTTGTTACAGGTTCGTTATCATGATCGTCATCTTGATCTACTTTGATGACATTTCCTGTTTTTGCATCAATATCGATATCGACTTTACGGCCTTTCTCATCACTTATTAATTCAATTTCATAGATAAGGCGGCCGTCGTCCTTTTCCAATTCAATTTCTTTTAGTTTTCCACCTGCTTCATGTAGCGCAATCTTTTTCGCTTCATCCATAGAAATGGCGCTTCCTGTATTCTCGGGATTTTTGTCACCGGCTATGGAATTGGCTCCAACCCCTATCGCGCCTCCCAATAACACCACCCCGGCTATTCCTGCAAACAAAATGTTTCGTTTTTTCATGATCTAAGTCCTCCTTTTGTCTTTCTGATACTATCGTAAGGTCCAAAGATGAGGACTCCCTTATAATAAAATGAGAAATTGATGAGAAATGACTCATCATATGTTAATCATCCCAAGTAATAGATAGAACTTCTCCCGTAATGCTATGAATTTGAACAGTTGCTTCTTGATCTTGATCACTTTCAATCTCTACTAAATAATACTTCAAGCCATCCGATTCCTTCAAATCCACATCTTCCACTTTGCCCTTTACTTGTTGTAAAGCAATGCCGGCCGCATCCTGTTCAGTGATGCCATTGCTTGTTTTGCCACTAGACTCCACAATGCTTCCGGTTTGGGCATCCACCTTTATTGTTTGATTCGACTGGCCATCATTCAAAACCGCATAATAAAAGTAGCGGTCCCCTTCGCGCTTTTTTTCTAACCGGTTGATTTCTCCTCCATATTGATCATGAATGATTTCTTTAATTTTATCTTCAGGCAGAGTTTGTTCATTGGGAGCTTCCGCTGGTTCCGGATTTTTCTGGTCGACTTTTAAAATGTCTCCATCTTTCCGTTGAACATAAATATCATAAAGCCCCGATTTCGTCTTAATGGTAAACAAATATGCTTCATTCGTCTCGCTGACTTCGGTAATATCTCCGCCATACATGTCTTGTACAATTTCTTTTGCTTCCGCTATAGTTAACGAATCTGCAGGCTTTAGTACATTGAAGAAAAGCCACAATAGGAAGCCAAGGAAGATAACGGTGGCAATGACGATGGGGGTTGGGCCTATTTTAACCTTTTTCATTTGGATCTCTCCATACGTTTTTTCCTATTATACCTGTTGTTGATGAGAATTTAATGAGAAGCAGGCATGTCCAGCCAAACTTGCGCTGTTGTTCCCTTTCCTGGCTCGCTTTCCAGCTTTACGTCGGCATGAATTGCGGCTGCCAGTTCCTTGGCAAGCGGGAGTCCCAAACCAAACCCGCCTGTTTTTCGCGCCCTTGACTGCTCCACACGATAAAACCGGTCGAACACTTTAGAAAGTTCCTCTTTGGGAATCCCCATCCCAAAGTCAATCACTTCAATGAGAGCCTGATGATGGCGAATTTTCACGTTCACTTTTATTTTTTTGTCACTATACTTTTGCGCATTGTCCAAAAAAATATATAATAACTGTTTTAGTTTTTGCGGGTCGGTAACGACGGTTGCATCCGCTTCTATAAACAGTTCTATTTCCCGTTTAAACCCTTCCCGAAAAGATTTGATTGATTCTTCCACAAATCCCTTCAAAGCGACGTTTTCCATTTCAACGTTCCACTGTTCATCATGCTTGGCCAATAATAGGAGCTGTTCAATCAAATTTCTCATTCTATGGGCTTCTGAATGAATCGCCTCTACTGATTCCTCAAACAGTTCAGGAGTATTCTTACCCCTCCTGAGCAAAAGGTCGGCATAAGCTTCTATAACAGTCAGCGGTGTTTTTAATTCGTGGGAAGCATTTTCCACAAACTGCTCCTGTTTTTGGTAATTAGCCTCCAGTTGCGCAATCATGTTATTAAATGTTTCTCCCATTTGATAAAGCTCATCTTTCGATTGTTTTGGGAGTTCAATTTTTTTATAACGGCCGCTTTCTTGAATCTCCTTCATTGTCCGAGTAAGTGAGGCAATGGGAGAAGTGATGAAATTGCTTAAAAGGCGGGACGATAAAAAGACCGGAATGGACGCCAGCAGCATGGCGGCAATTAAGACGGCCCGCAAAGTGTTTAAGTTACGTTCAACCGCGCCCATGCTCTCGGCCAATTGCAGCTTTACGACCTCGCCATCACGCCAAATCATGGGAATGGAAACAACTGCATAGGGAGTGCCGTTAAACGTCATGATTTTCTTTTGTTCATCCTTCGTAACCTTCCCGATTTTCTTTCTGAGTTCACTTTGTTCGGCTGTTGTGACAGAGGCAATCCGTGACCCATCCGCAGTAACGACTTGGAGCATGCCATTTGCCGGGACATAAGCCCTTAATAAATCATCGGCTGGAATGGACCCTTTTACCCTGTTGATTCCTTTAACCGTTTGCTTCGCCTCTCCTGTAACTCTTTCCAGCGCGCTGTCATATAACATTCGGCTAAAAGAAAAATAAATCGCGCTATTGATGAGCAGTAATAACACAATAAACATCGCGGTAGAAAATAAGTTGATTTTACTTTGTAATTTCATTGGCTGTCCTTTAATACATAGCCTACTCCCCGAACCGTATGGATGAGCGGCTCATGATATTTTTTGTCCACTTTATTTCTTACATAACGAATATATACGTCAACAATATTTGTATCTCCCAGATAATCATATCCCCAAACCCCGTTTAACAACTGCTCTCGATTTAAAACCTGGCGGGGATGCTTCATCAAAAAGGCCAGCAGATCAAATTCTCTTTGTGTCAAATTAATCGGTTCCTCCCCTCTTTTTACTTCTCTGGATAATTCGTTTAATTTTAATTCTCCAACTTGTATCCATCCTTCACTGACATGATCATTGGTCATCCGTCTGCTTGACCTCAATGCAGCCCGCACTCTTGCAAGCAGTTCTTCCATTTGAAACGGCTTGGTTACATAGTCATTTGCGCCCAAATCCAGCCCCGATACTTTATCTTCCACTGAACTTTTCGCAGTCAGTAATATGATCGGCGTTTGCTTGTCGCTGCTTCTGATTCGCCTCAATATCTCGATTCCGCTCATTTCTGGAAGCATAATATCGAGGATGACCAAATCCCATGATTGTTCCCGAAACATCCTTAAACCGTCTAGTCCATTAAAAGCTTTTCCAATGTCGTAACCTTCAAAAGACAGTTCCAGTTCAATCACGCGAGCTATCTTCTCTTCATCTTCAACGATTAGTATTGCAGACTTATCCATATGCAACCCTCTTTTTTATTGATTGACAAACTCCCCAAACTTTACATTATGATAAATAAAGAATGTAAGTCTTGTAAAAAACATACCGAAAAAATACCGTTTTGAAAAGTCCTGGCAAAGGCCGACAAAGTAAAGTGCCCTGTTATTCTTTATCATCAAGCCCGGTAAAACCGCCAATGACGCAACCTCGTTTCAGGAAATATTTAGTGAGTTTCGGAGCCGACAGAAACAGATCCGCGAACTATGCCCGAGGGTGGAATATAACCCTCGCCACCCAATCAATCATTCCATGACCGTTCAGAGAGTGTTGTGTTCCCCGTTTTTTCCTTCAAGGCAAGGAGAGCTTTTTACCGGCGGGATCGGCGACAAATAACGATCATGCGCCCTGTCATCTGCGGCTTTCTTACTTACTTGATAGTTTGAGTCAAGCAAAAGTCCATCTTTTTTCGCCTGCACCACTTGACACACCTGTCGGGATTCAGGCTGCTAACATTAAAAAATAGAATTTTGGCAAGTATTTTTAAAAATATATGTTTCCTTCTATCCAAACGAACAACTAAAAGTGTTATAATGGGTAGGAATTTCTTATGGAGGATTTGATTATAATTGATTACGGTGAATAATGTGGGTCTTCGTTTTGGAGACCGTAAACTGTTCGAAAATATAAACATAAAGTTCACGCCCGGAAATTGTTACGGTTTGATCGGAGCAAACGGAGCCGGCAAGTCCACCTTTCTTAAAATATTGTCCGGTGAGATCGAACCGCAAACAGGAGTTGTAACGATCAACCCCAATGAACGAATTGCCGTTTTAAAGCAGGACCACTTTCAATATGAGGAAGTAGAGGTCATCCAAGTAGTCATCAGAGGCCATGCTCGCCTATACGAAATCATGCAGGAAAAAGATGCTCTTTATATGAAAGCAGATTTCTCCGAAGAAGATGGAATGCGTGCGGCCGAACTGGAAGGCGAGTTTGCAGAGCTGAATGGATGGGAAGCCGAATCGGAAGCCGCCATTTTGTTAAAAGGCTTGGGAATTGCTGAAAACCAGCATGCCAAAAAAATGGCTGAACTTTCAGGGGCTGATAAAGTAAAAGTATTGCTGGCCCAGGCTTTATTTGGAAAACCCGATATTTTGCTGTTGGATGAGCCGACGAACCACTTGGATATCAAAGCGATTCAATGGCTGGAAGAATTCCTTATTAACTTTGAAAACACAGTTATTGTTGTCTCTCATGACAGACATTTTCTAAACAAGGTTTGCACCCATATTGCCGACCTCGACTTCAGCAACATCCAAATTTATGTCGGGAATTATGATTTCTGGTATGAATCAAGCCAATTGGCGCAACGGATGGCGCAAGAAACAAACAAAAAGAAAGAAGAGAAAATAAAGGATTTGCAGGCATTTATCGCGCGTTTTAGTGCCAATGCATCCAAATCCAAACAAGCCACATCGAGGAAAAAACTGCTTGAAAAAATTACCCTTGATGATATTAAGCCCTCTTCCAGGCGTTATCCGTATATTTCGTTCACGCCAAATCGGGAAATCGGCAATGACTTGCTAACGGTTGACGGTCTTTCCAAGAAAATAAACGGTGTCAATGTATTGGATCATATCAGCTTTACCATGAATAAAGGCGACAAAATTGCCCTAATCGGGAAAAATGAGATCGCCAAAACGACGCTGCTGGAAATTCTTTCGGGAAACATGGAGCCTGACAGCGGTTCGTATAAATGGGGAGTAACGACTTCGCATTCCTATTTCCCGAAAGACCATACAGACTTTTTTGATGGGGTAGATGTAAATCTGGTTGACTGGTTGAGACAATTTTCACCAGAAGATGAAACTGAAAGCTTCTTAAGAGGTTTTCTCGGCAGAATGCTTTTTTCCGGAGAGGAAGTATTGAAAAAAGCATCTGTCCTTTCTGGTGGTGAAAAGGTTCGCTGCATGCTTTCGAAAATGATGCTTAGCGGCGCTAACGTCCTGTTACTGGACGAACCGACGAACCATTTGGATTTGGAGTCGATCACGGCACTGAATAATGGATTGATCAATTTTAAAGGATCGATCATTTTCACATCCCATGACCACCAATTTATCGAAACGATCGCAAATCGAATTGTGGAATTGACTCCTAAAGGAGTCGTCGACAAGCATATGACATATAATGAATATTTGGAGAACGAACCATTACAGAAACAAGTAGCAACCATGTATTCGTAAATAGCTGTTCCACACAACTTCACGGGCGCCAAGCTTTTACTGCCAAAGTTGCTTTGTATGTGAACGCATAGGTTTATCGACGTTAAAAAAGGTCCCTTTCCTCAAGGTGACCTTTTTTATTGTCTCAACAAATGTTCTGACTTCTGAATAATTTCTTCTATTTTCTTAGCGTTTCTGCTATACATTTCCTTTGCTTTTTCATCTTCTGTCGCCAGTGCAAATGTCTCCAAGTCGGCGCCGCACTTTTTCAATGCGCTCAATAACATCGGCCTGTCTTTCGGTTGAGGAACTTGCATGTTATCATCATAAATATCGACAACCAACTGTCCGAACGGATCTACTTGTCCGATATATACATTATCAAGCGCGATATTTCGTTTCTTCAGCTCTACATCCAGCCATTCTCTTGTCATTCCGCTGGCGGACAAACCCGAATCCATGATTTTTCCCTCGAGGATAACAGTGTGTGGAGGCCTTTCCGGCGCAACTTCCATTTGCAAGTCTTTGGGAGTGATCGGCTGCTTTTCCTTTTTGAACATGACATTTAAATCGCCGTTTGCTTCAAGGACTGCAAATTCAACATCAGCAATATTAAAAACGTTTTTCTTCCTGAGAAGATGAAGGAGCTCTTCCACGGTATATTTTTCTTTGGTCAAGCTTTCTTCTTGAATTTTTCCATTCTTAATGACGACTACTTCTTGCCCTTCAATAAAGTTTCTTGCTTTCTTGCTTTTTAGCGCTAATAACCCGGCAATAAACGGAATGCCCGCCCAAACAAACATGCTGTATATGCCAGGCAGCATGTTTCGCTCCAAGCCGGTCGACAGTTCAGCGGCAATGCTGCCCAGCGTAATTCCTGCTACATATTCAAAGAATGAAAGCTGGGACAATTGCTTTTTTCCAAGCCATTTTGTCAATAAAAATAAAAAAAAGACTAAAAATAGTGATCGAAGAACAATGTTTAGCCATTCAGGGATTTCCAATCATTTCCCTCCTGTTTACGATTTTCTATACTGCAACTCTTCAGCCTTCAACAATTCGACCCTTAATCTCAAGTCACGGATAATCGGGTCTGTTTGCATCATACATTCATGGAAAATCTGCTTGGCTTCAGTATGGGAAGATGTGAGCGCCAGTTTACTGAACGAAGCCTGGATGCCTTCCAAAGTAGCAAGTGTCGTCTTTACATCTGATATGATCGTCATTTGTATTCACCTCTTATGGGAAAGGACAGAATGATTCGCCACTCTGCCCCCTTTTTTACGATTACTCACCATATTGCGGCTCTTCTTGAATCACTTCTTGAATCCTTGGCTCCAGTTGGTCTATCACAGACTGAGTTTGTTGAGCAGCTGTCTTGTACAGCTGTTTTGCCTGTTCATTATCTGTTTGTAAAGCATATCCTTCAAGGCTAGCCTGAGCGCTTTTTAAACCGGCCAGTGTTGTCTTCAAGTTGGTGATAACAGTCATATATGATCCCCCTTAAAAATGTTTTCATGAACGTTCCTATTTTGCGATAATCTGTCCGTATTTATAAAAAGAAAAAAATGACAAAAAAAATACCGCCAAACGGCGGTGTCATTCAAGTTTAACGTAACGGTACATGTGGCTGACGATTACCTTGATCAATGCATAGGCAGGAACAGCAAAAATCAGCCCGAGCAAACCGCCAAACTTTCCAGCGATTAATAAGACAAAAATGATCGTTAACGGATGGATATTCAGTTTTTTCCCCATGACGAGAGGAGAAGTGATATTGCCGTCAATTTGTTGGACGATGACGATGACGAGAATAACTAAGACCGCACGCAATGGGGAGTCTAATAGTCCCACAATCACAGCTGGAAAAGCCCCAATCCATGGACCGACAAACGGAATCACGTTTGTCACCATCGCCACAACTCCCAACACAAGCGAATATTCCAATCCGATAATTAAATAACCGATATAGGCTGTCACACCCACACAGAAGCTTACGATGAGCTGACCTTGGATATAAGCGCTTAATGCCTCATCCATATCTTTTAAAATATTCTCTGCTTCATCATGATGTTTTTTGGGCAATATTTTCAATAAAAAAGTGGGAGCTTGCTTTCCGTCCTTCAACATAAAAAATAAAACGAACGGAACGAGGACAAGCAGCATGACAGTATTGGCTATGAAACCAACTGCGCCGGCAATTCTTGTACCCGCGTCTTGCAGCATGCCTTTGGCGTTTTGCTCAATATAATCGGTGATCTTTTCGATCGAGAAATAATCATTTTCCTGGAAACGTAAAAACCAATCGCTCTGAGTCGTTGAATGAAACCATTGCTGAATATTGCTGGAGTAAGCAGGTATATTGTCGATCAAGAGATTAAATTGTTTTTGCAATTCAGGACCAATGACAAATACTGCTCCCGTCATTACGCCCGCTATCCCCAAAAATACAATAATGATTGCGAGGGTTCGCGGCATTTTTTTAGAGAGGAGATTTACTGCCGGCCTTAACAAATAATAAAGAATACCGCTAAGGACAATAGGAGGAAACAATGATTGAAATATGATCACAAGCGGTGTGAATATAAAACTGATTTTTGTTCCAAGATAAATAATGATGAAAACCATAATAATGGCCGTTAATCCTTTAAACCATTTTTCTTTAAGCATTCGTTCCCCTCTCTTTCACTGTTTGACAACATCTCCATTATCGCACATTTGAATATGTTTGTACCATACCATATTTAAAAACCCGCCACCTGGAAAAGATGACGGGTTTCATTCGTTACACGGAGGATGCTTTTTCCTCTTCCAGCTTTTGCAGCCTGTCCTGTATTTCTTCTTCTGTGAGCTGATGTTCTTTTACATAAAGATTCCTCGGATGTACACGGCATTCATCCGTACAGCTTCTCATATATTTATGTTCATTTTCTTCGGAGCATAGGAACTGTCTATTGCATTCCGGGTTGGCGCAGTTTACGTACCTTTCACACGGCTTGCCGTCAAAATAGTCACGCCCTACGATGACATGTTCTTTCTGATTGACAGGAACCGAAATCCTTTGGTCAAACACATAACATTTGCCATCCCATAACTCCCCTTGCACTTCTGGGTCCTTCCCATATGTGACAATTCCGCCATGAAGTTGAGACACGTCTTCAAACCCTTGCTTTAACAGCCAGCCGGAAAATTTTTCACAGCGTATGCCGCCCGTACAATACGTTAAAATTTTCTTGCCCTCAAGTAAATCCTTGTTTTTTTCAACCCATTCAGGAAGCTCCCTGAATGTTTTAATGTCTGGGCGAATCGCTCCCCGGAAATGGCCAAGGTCATATTCATAATCATTGCGGGCATCAAGGACGACTGTATTGTCATCTTGCATCGCTTCATAAAATTCTTTCGGACTGAGGTATGTGCCCGTCACTTTCCGTGGGTTGACGTCATCTTTCAACCGCAGCGTAACAAGTTCTTTCCGTGGGCGAACGTGCATTTTTTTGAAAGCATGCGTGTCTGCCTCGTCTATTTTGAATACGATATCCGCAAAACGCGGATCTTTTCTCATTGTTTCCATGTACTTGTCTGTTTGCTGGACAGTTCCGGAAACCGTGCCATTAATCCCTTCTTTTGCCACGAGAATGCGGCCTTTCAGTCCCAGCTCTTTACAAAACTTCAAGTGTTGAGCGGCAAACTGTTCAGGATCATCAATGGTCACATACTGATAATAAAGCAACACCCTAAACTCTTTGGACATGTCAAATACCACCTATCGATTTATATTTGCAAGATATAAATGTATTTAGGCGTTTTTTCCAAGTGCGTGAAGGCACTAAGATATACACTTTACTCTTACACAATGAGTATTTTACATTTTGTCCAATTAAAAATCAAGAGCGTTCACTTTCCTGATCATGAGCCTCGCAGCGGACGTAACCGCCAAATTCTTCTTCAATGATTTCACCAACCGCAAAAAGTTGCTCTTCATTTCCTATTTTGCTGATGAGTTGTACGCCAATGGGCATGCCGTTCTCATCCTTCCCGGCAGGAACTGTTAGAGAAGGCAATCCCCACACATTTGCATACGCAATATACGGCATATACTTTTTAAACGTCTTTTTAATGGAAAATATTTCGGAATACAATTCTCCGTGCGGCGGGGCAGTCCGATGGTAAACCGGCAACAGCAAAATCTTATTTTCAAAGTATTCAGCAATGGCTTTATCTCCTTTTTCGATGATCTTCTGGAGATCCCTGACGCGTTTTTGACTTGGCTTGAACATTTTGGCACCAATGAGCGCCCATGTGAAATAACGGTGGTAATCCGAACGATTGGTGATTGCTTCCTTCACATATTCTTTCACAACTTCCCCATGCCCCTGAAAACCGGCGGCATCCGCAACCGATTTTCCACCATCGACTGACATGATTTGCTGCCAGATGATGGCACTCTCTTTAAAATAAGGAGGGTCTTCAATTCCAACCAAAAATACTTTGTTCAAATGATCCGCAATTTTTTGTATCAATTGTTCGGAAGATTTTTCAAGCGGATAAGCGCCTGCCGGAAGCTTATGAATGATGATATCGGAAAGTTTCTTTGCTGGGCTTTCCTGTCGCTTTGCAATCAACGAGTATATGAACCGGACATCCCTTATGGATTTGGCCATCGGACCGATGCCGAGCATTCTTTTTTGAATGGGGTGAACAATATCCGGAAAACTGCCGATATCGGAAACTTGCGCATTTCCAGACTTGAAGCCGACGACCCCGTTGAAATGTGAGGGAAAGCGAATAGAGCCCCCTATATCTGATCCGATTCCCGCAGCCGCGCCCCCAACAGCCATCAATGCCGCCTCTCCTCCGGAAGAACCTCCCGCGGTTTTCTCCAAATCCCAAGGGTTGTTTGTTTTTCCGAATCGTTTATTAGCTGTTTCCTGGCAAAAACAAAGGGTCGGGGTGTTTGTTTTTCCTAAAATAATGGCCCCTTCTTTTTGCAGGATTGAGACAACCTCCGCATTTTTATCAGCAACGATCCCGTCTCTGTTGGTAAGTCCGCCAGTCGTTTTCATGCCTGCTACATCAAAAGATTCTTTCATGCTGATCGGGACACCAGTCAATGTACCGTTACTGTTTCCGCTCTCCAAAAGACGATCAGCTTCTTTTGCTTCCTCCAGCGCCTCCTCGAAGCGATCTTCGACAAGCATATTCACTCTTGAATTGACATGTTCCAAATGTTTCATGTACGTTGTGACAACTTCAACAGATGACATTCTACCGGAATGTATTAAATCTATTAAAGTAGTAACATCCATATCCAAAATGCGCAGGCTGTTTTCAGGTACCGTTTTCAACATTCTTGACATAAGCACTCCTTTCGGATTTTCACATATTTTACTAATTATTCGATAAATTCTCTCCAATATCCTTTATTTGATAAATATAAAACCCCGGGACCATCCCGGAGTTTTACACACTACACATGTTTTGTCAGTTCTCTTACTCTATCATCGCTTGGCAGCAACCATGTAAAAATACCGGCCAAAGGAAGAAGACTGCAAAGGATCATGACGAATTTGATGTTATATAAATCGGCAAGCATGCCTAATGCAACTGCACCAACCGCCCCCATGCCAAATGCGAGTCCGACAATCAGCCCGGATACCATCCCCACTTTTTTGGGGAGCAGTTCTTGGGCGTATACAACAGCGACGCTGAAGCTAGAAAGTAAAATAAAGCCGATAAGAAAAAAGATCGGTATAATAAACGAAAGCGGAACATACGGCAAGGCGAGCGTCAATGGTGCCGCCCCGATCATTGACAAGGAAAGAATATTTCTTCTCCCGAACCGATCTGCCAACGGTCCGCCGAAAAATGTACCAAGGACACCGGCAAACATAAAGATAAAGACATATAATTGCGCGTGCCGGACAGTCAATCCGTAATCTTCCATCAAATAAAATTGATAAAAATTGTTGATGCCCGCTACATACCAGGATCTGGCAAAAACAAGAAAAACGAGCAAGGCAATGGCCACTTTAATTTTGGGATGAATCGGATACCCATTCTTATGAACCGTTTTTCCTTTTCTCGAAAAAGCGGCGGTTTGCAGCTGGGCTTTATACCATTTGGATACGAACATCAACATGATAATGCCTACTGTCGTAATGGCTATAAAAGCCAAGGCCCCCTTTTGGCCAAGCGGGACGAAAATGAAGGCCGTAAAAATGGGCGCAAGCGACTGGCCAAAGTTGCCTCCCACCTGGTAAATGGACTGGGCAAGCCCGCGCTTCGACCCGGCTGCCATATAAGCAACACGCGACCCTTCCGGATGAAAAACAGCCGAACCAATCCCAATGAAAAAGACTGATGCCAATATCATATAAAAATGGGACGATAAAGCAAAACCGATGAGCCCCAGCGTACTGACAAACATGCCTGCCGGAAGCAAAAAAGGCGTTGCTTTGCGGTCGGCAAAATAGCCAAACACCGGCTGCATGACAGATGCAGTCATGTTTAACACGAAAGCAATCCAACCAATTTGCGCAAATGACAGATGCAAATGCTGCTCAAAAATAGGATTCATCGCCGGTACAACAGATTGAATGGAATCATTTATCAAATGGCTGCCGCTGATCGCATAAAGCACTCCGTATACGGTCGTTAACTGTGTTTGTTGTTTTGAAGTCAACGCATTATTCATAATAACTCTCTTTCTTAGCCAAAAATAAACTGCTCTTCTATTTTTGACAAATGATAAGGTTCCCCGTTCAATAATATGAGCAGGCCGTAATATATTTGCAAATCTTCGTCGCAAGGATCACAGTAAACATAATCTCCATCTTTCCAAAACGCCACCATGGAGGTATTTTTTATTTTTACGTGATCAAAACGGGAAACGAATAATTTGTATAGAGCACCAAACTTCATAAAGGCGCTGTTCTTGTCCGAACATACATATGTGGCCAATATATCGTTTTTCCAATCAGGAAAAAACCACCACGGTTCATTTTCACCTTTCATGATTATGACTTCCCATTTTTGAACCATGTTTAATCCCCCAAACTATCATCCACGCTTTTCATTATACTACAAAGACATGTCTTTGATTATACAATTCTCCCGTTTTTGACTCCATCAAAAAGCTCTCTTACTGTTTATTTTTCCTAACAGTTGGACATGGATATTTAGCAAGGAGGTGTTGATTGATGAAGAAAGTTGGCGTGGAAGAAGGATTAACGAACGTTACGGAAGCGCTTCAGCAAAAAGGCTATGAAGTTGTTTCATTATCGAATGCGACGGATTTGGACGAATGTGACTGCTGTGTTGTCACCGGAATGGATTCCAACATCATGGGCATGCAAACGACCACGACAAAAGTACCTGTGATTGAAGCGAGTGGATTGAGTGCTGAAGAAGTATGTAAAGAAGTTGAAAACAAATTACATTAAAACAAAAGAAAGACCGGCCTTCATTTCCGGTCTTTCTCTTTATATACATATTGACCCACAAACCACTCCAGAAAAGGTTCCAATTCAGTCAGCAAAAATAAAGGAACATTTGCCCCCAATTGTAATGGCTCCCGGCAAATAATCGCCTCAATGTGATGTAATTCTCCCAGCAAATCCACATCTTCATTGTCCCTTAACAATACTGCCTTGGGGTAGCCGTGATGCTTATAACCTTCCACTAAAATAATGTCCACTGGGATATCGTTGTATAATTGAATGATTTCCTCCAGTTCCCACGAACTTTTTTGGGCTTCTATATGCAATATACCGTTGCCTTCCACAGCGGTCACATTTGCACCGGCCAGGCGGTGTTTTTCCGAATCTTTTTGTACTGAAATTCTTTCTGGAAAACCGCCGTGACCGTGATGCTTAATCGTCCCCACCTTAAGGCCATGGATTTTACATGTGGCAATCAATTGTTCCATTACCGTTGTTTTGCCGCTGTTTTGATATCCCGTTATTTGGAAAATCTTGGCTCCTGCCATGGCTTGTCACTTCCTTCGGCATCTTCCAGAAGCATCATATCAACGTGATCTCCCGCCTGAAACCCTCTCGTTCCTCCGGGAAGGACAATGAAACAATCGGCCCAAGCAAGGGATGTGACAACACCTGACTTATCAAGCCCAACCGGTTCGGCATACACTTTGCCATCTTCAAACAAGATACGGCTCCGAACAAATCGGCTGAAAGGATTCGGTTTCGGAAAATCACTTTTTAACGTGCCTCGAATCGTCCGTAAATAAGGCCTGTCCGAGTGCAGCCAATATTTAATATAGGGCCCTGCAAACAACTCAAATCCTACATAGCAAGCTGAAGGGTTTCCCGATAGACCAAATAATAGTTTTCCATCCCTTTCCGCACAGCTCGTTACACTTCCCGGCCGCATCGCTATTTTATTAAAAAGGAGGCGGGCACCGATTTGTTCATATATTTCCGGAAGGTGATCATAATCGCCTACGGACACCCCCCCAGTGGTGATGACGGCATCACACTCTTCAGTTGCTTGCATAATCGTGTCGCGCAGTTTTTCCAAGTCATCGGCACACTGTTCATACCTTTTATATTGCGCACCCGCACGCAATATTTGTGATTCGATCATATACCCGTTGCTGTTGCGGATTTTCCCCGGAACCAGGTCATCTTCCGGCCCAAGAAGCTCACTTCCGGTCGCGAGGACGCCGATAAGCGGCTTTTTGGCGACAGGCACTTTGCTGTAGCCAAACGTGGCAAGCAGTGCTTTGATTCCTGGGTTGATACGGACGCCTTTGTCGATAAGCGGAGTTCCTTTTTTCGCGTCTTCCCCTTGAAAGGATATATTATCCCATTTTTTCATCACGCGTTTGATTTCAATAAAGCTTTCTCCATTTTCTTTCAGTTCGTTTACAAGCTCCAACATCACAACACAATCGGCCCCTCCCGGGATTTGCGCGCCTGTCATGATCCTGATCGCTTCCATGGGACCGACTGTTTTTCCGCTCACTTGGCCTGCCCCTATTTCATCAACCACTTGCAGCCGTTGCGGGTTGTCACGGGAAGCATTTTCGGTATCGGATGATCTTAACGCAAACCCATCGTAAGGTGAACGATTGAAGGGCGGAACATCATGATCTGCAATGATCGGCTCCGATAAAAAGCGGCCATCACACTCATCGATGGAGACAAGTTCCGTTTCGCCCCTTTTCTTATATTCCATCATCTTTGCAACTGCATCCCGCACCCAAATCGGCTTTCTGATTTCCATCGGCTTCCCCCTCATCTTCTCACTATGTTATCCACCTATATAAGACATTTCAATTTTCTCTTTGCGCCTTACACTTTCTTCTGTCCGCTCATCTGAATAACGATCTGTTCTTCGTTCCCATACTGAACGGATTTTGTCAACGAGCGGACCTTCATCTGGATAGGTTCTTAAAATGTTCCGCAAATCATGTCCTTTGGAAGCAAACAAGCATGTGTAAAATTTTCCGTCAGCCGAAATCCGCGCTCTTGTGCAACTGCCACAAAAGGATTCCGATACAGATGTTATGAATCCGATCTCCGTTTTTGAATCCTTGTATCTGTACCGCTTGGCTACTTCTCCAAAATAATCGGGATCTACAGGCTCCAATTCAAAGTGTGCGGCGAGCTTGTTGAATATTTCTTTTTTGGTAACGACTTTTTGAAAATTCCAGCCGTTCGTATTGCCTACATCCATAAATTCTATAAAACGAAGCGTGACCCCCATATCCCGAAAGTGCTCGGCCATTGGAATGATCTCACTTTCATTGACGTCCTTTTGTACAACCATATTCACTTTTACCCCTAAACCTGCGCGAATGGCGGCTTCTATTCCACGTAAAACAACGTTGGAACTCACACCCCGGCCATTTATCTTTTTAAATATCTCATCATGCAGAGCATCAAGACTGACATTAACCCTTTTAAGTCCTGCTTGCTTCAGATTTTCCGCTTCTTTCGTCAATAAGACTCCGTTAGTCGTCAATCCGATATCATCAATTCCTTCTATTTTCGTTAAGCGTGATATTAAGGAGGTGATATGTCTTCGAAGCAGCGGCTCGCCACCCGTAATTCTCAATTTCCTGACACCCAATTTGCTGAAGACAACTGCAAGCCTTTCTATTTCTTCAAATGACAAGATTTCCTCTTTGGGCAAAAACGTAAAATCAGGCCCAAATATATCAGCAGGCATGCAATATTGACACCTGAAATTGCATTTATCTGTGACGGAAATCCGCAAATCCTGCAAAGGACGCCTCAATTTGTCCTGTAATCCCTCCATTAAATCTCCTCCAATTCCAACTGTTCGCCGCTATATGGAAATTGTATCATTTTTCTATTGTTTGGACTAACAAACTATATTTGAATGATAAGCTCTTTTTAAGAAAAAAATGAAACCTTATAAGGCTTTATTCGGTATAATGACTAATAAGGAGTGAAAGAAATGAGAAAAAGCCTGAGTGCGATTATTGGGATTGTTGTGGTACTCGCCATTATCCTGATCCCTTTATTTGGGAGCTATAATGGATTTGTCAATGCTGAGGAAGAGGTCGAGAAGACACATGCCCAAATTGAAAATCAGCTCCAGCGACGAGCCGATTTGATCCCAAATTTAGTAGAAACGGTGAAAGGATACGCGAGTCATGAAGACAAAGTTTTTAGTGACATTGCGGAAGCAAGATCCAAGTTGATCGGGGCAAAAACGCCTGAAGAGCAAGCAAATGCAGATGCCGAACTGACGACCGCTTTAAGCAGACTGCTCGCCATCTCTGAAAATTATCCCGAATTAAAAGCCGATAAACAATTTACACAGTTGATGGACGAGCTTGCCGGAACTGAAAACCGGATCGCGGTTGCGAGAATGGATTACAACGATCAAGTGACAGTCTACAATAAGAAGGTAAGACAGTTCCCGGGACGCATTACAGCATCCATATTTGGGTTTGAGAAGAAGGAGTACTTTAAAGCAGATGAAGAAGCGCAAAATGTGCCGGATGTAGATTTTGAAAGGAATGGGGAGTAATGAAAAGGTTCCTCTTTTCCCTCCTCTTCCTTTTTCCCATCCTTTTATTTGCCCAAGGACAGCAGGGTTTTGCAGCTAATATACCGGATCCAGTTGGAGATATTTATGTACAAGATTTCGCCAATGTGTTATCAGAAAAGGAAAAGCAGGAGCTTGTGGAACTGGGGAAATATTTGGACGATCAAACGGAAGCGCAAATTGCGGTTTTAACCGTTGAGTCGCTTGGAAAAGAAACAGTCGAGGAATACGCATTGGAAGCTTTCCGCCAATACGGGCTTGGCGGCAAAAACACAGACAATGGGGTATTGTTGCTGCTTTCTCTGAATGACCGAAAAATCCGCATTGAAGTTGGGTATGGTCTTGAAGGGGCTCTTCCTGACGGAAAAGTTGGACGAATCTTGGACAGTTACGCCCTCCCCTACTTGGAAAAAGATGAAGTCAATTCGGCAATCATCAATACGTATAAACAATTGTTTAATGAAGTTGGAAAAGAATACAATCTGGATAAAAAGGCCGATGCAAAAGGGTTTGAATATACGGAAACAGATGACGGACCTTCATTGCTGACGGTCATTATATTTTTCCTGATTTTCGCCGGACTTGTATTTTTAGACTTTCGATTTCTTGGCGGAGCTCTCAGTTTGTCAATGCTCAGAATGCTTGCCGCCATCCTCCAAAGCGGTGGTCGTGGCGGCGGAGGCGGTGGTGGATTCCCGCGATCTGGCGGAGGCGGTTCAAGTGGTGGTGGCGGTGCGAGTCGTGGCTGGTAAAGCGAAAAGCGCTACCATTACAGAGGCGACAAGCGCTGGAGCTTCTGAAAGAGAAATGTTTCGATTGAAGCCGCGAAGCAAACTTACACCCCTGGTGCCTAGAGCAAATCAAACAGAAAAGCGACAGGCGCGGTTTAACCGTGTTAAACTGGACGGAAAGCGCCGGCCATAACGGAAGTGAGGTTCTTACCTGCACTTCCGGTTTTTATATGATTTCAGTTTCGTTCGGTGGGGCATGCTTAATTCTTCAATAGACGGCATTCATTATTTTATCAGATGCTAGTCATTGAGCGATTGATTGAGTAATTTTTTCAGCAACGGAAAAAGGATATCGGGAAGTTGATCCGCTTTTTCCGCCATTATGCTTCTGTTTCCATAAATATTTTTAAATACTTCCTCTTGGCCCGGATCAATTCCGTCATTGGAAAGCAGAATGTTAAATACTTCAATTCCCTTCTTTCTGGCCTCTGCTACGGCTTCATGGGTGTCTATAATCCCATTTTGATGGTAGCCGTATGCAGACGGTTCCCCGTCGGAAAAAACGAGAAGAAACTTTTGCTTTTCCGGCCTATGGATCAGCCTTTCGCTTGTTACACGGATGGAAAAACGTCACGGTTATCCTCTTTTTCTTCCAGTCTCATTATTTCAGGCCCCGTACTCTCGTTTAGAGAACGGGAAAACGAAATGACCTTGTCAAAATAGTTTGGCTGTTCATCCTTTGTCGCTTCATCCGCATCTTCCCAAAATCCCGTCACTTCATGAGGTACACGAACAGACTTCAACGCTTCGTGGAATAAAATAATCCCCCGTTTCGTTTCCGTCATTTTATCTGACATCGATGCAGAGCAATCAACTAATAAGCTAAAAACGGCATCAATCTCTTTGACAGGTTCGGTTTTTTTATAAAATAAGTTCGGATAATCCTCAATAAAATACGGTATGAGATTTTTTCCGAGCCGTCCTATCTTCCGATTTGTAAGCTGTCCGGTTTTTTTCTTTTCCAACGTTTGTTCGATGATATTTTTTAGTTTTCTTTTATAAAACAAAACTCCTTCCCTGAGTTTCCTGTATTGCTCTCTATCGTTAGCATCAGGTGTTTGGGGAGGTATAAAAATGGCTTTTGCCTGTTTATTCACCTCTCCGTAGCGATGTGGTTCGTCTGTTGTTTCGATTCCTTCGTTTCCTTCAAGTTCTGTATTTGCCCACGCTTTAGAAGCTGACTTTCCGCTTTTTCCCCGAACGATCGTCATTTCAGTTTGGCCCGGCTCTCCCTTTCGCGCATTTCCCTTTGGCAAACTCGATTTCGTTCCCCTTTCCAGGTTAAAATACAAGTGGTTGTCTCCTTCTTTTTCTGTCTCGCGGTGCCACGTTTTCATTTCCTCTTGGAACACGTCTTTATTTTTGGCATCTGCTGGATCATTGTTTTCAAGGAAAGATTTTCTTGCTTTACCTGTTCGAGCCTTCATCAGGGTGTTGCCGGATAATACGGGCAAGTGAAAGTACTCATTGATCATATCATCCGAAAAAAGCAGTTCAGCCTTTTCAACAACTTCGGCACAAAGAATGGCACAATCTTTCGTGGATTGGGCTTCATACATTTTTTCCAGCTTCTCGAGAAACAATGGTATGTGCCTATCGAGTTCAACGGGAAAAGCTGGAAAAGTCGCAAAGGGCTTATTCGTATTCCAAACTGCGTAAATGAAATTAAAAAAAGCGTCTATCCATAAGTTTTTTTCAAGGTTCACATTCATTTGCGATTCAAAGTAATCCATATAAACGGCACGTCTTGTGTGAAACTCCCTATTCATCCCCGTGCGCTTACGCTTACACTCTTCTTCAATCCTTACATCTTCCGCCAACATAAACAATTGTCGGGCGAAGCTTGGAATGTTGGTCTCGGCCGCAAACTTGGAGAAGGGTTCAATCTCGCGAAAATCAGTAAAATGGATGTTTCCGAAAGCCCGCAAAAAGATTTCACTTTTCATTCCATCTATTTTTATTTTTTGGGGACGATCATCCCAAAAATGGCTTACATATATCTTGTTCTCTTGAAAGCTTATATACGATAATTTTCCAAAATCCACCTTGTATTGATTGGTTTTGGCCAGAGTTTTCGCCAAATCTTCCAACTCCAACAAAAGAAAGGAGTTGATTTTTTTGTCGTTGAAATCGATAAAGTGGTATAGCATGAAACCACTCCCTTTAAAATAACGTAGCGGCTATATTCATCACTGCTGCTCTCTCTCTGTCCTCTTCCAGTTTATCGGCAATACCTCTTTGTACTGCGCGAAGCGGCGGCATAAAAACCGCCAAGTCACAAGAATCTAATAACGCCCTGATGGATGCAGCTTCTTCGGGAATTTGGCCGTTTCTTACCTGGAAAAGGAGATCATCAGAAAAACGAATGAATTGTTGAATTAATTTTTCATCTTTTAAAAGACTTTCTTGTTGAATAACTTTTTTTAATACTTCTCCCTGGACATAAGGGATATCGATTACGATAAACCGGTTTTTCAACGCCTCGTTTAAGGGAACTGTTCCAATATATCCCTCGTTAATAGCGGCGATCACACCAAAGGTTTCTTTTGCCTTTACCACGTTTGCTGTAAACGGGTTTGTAAACTTTCTTCTGTAATCGAGGATGCTATTTAAAATCGGGAGTGTCTCCGGTTTGGCCATGTTAATCTCATCGATATATAATAAATGCCCCCTCTCCATCGCTTTTACGACGGGACCCGGAACAAATTCAATGCGGTTTTTCCCCTCTTTTTCGCTTATTGTTTTAAATCCGAGCAATGCTTCAGAATCGGTGTCGACGGAACAATTTACACTATGCAAAGGCTGTCTGAAAATATGGGACAAAGCTTCTGCCAATTTTGTTTTTCCGGAACCAGTCGGACCTTTTAATAAGATATTTTTTCCCAATGATAAAGCGATGACCGCATCACTCAAAATGGAAGAATCATCCGATAAAAAGCCGTTTTCTCCGATTTGTTCTTGATCATAGTGGGAAAATAACTTGTTTCTTTCTTGAATCATTTCTTGAATGTTTTGTGGAAGTTCATTTAATAACATGGGAACAATCCTTTCTTAGTTCCAACTGCTTGGCTTTGTAGCCCTTCTATTTTACCAAACTTCCCGTATCAAAGAAAAAAGCATGCTTTTCAGCAGGCTTTAAGATTCGCTATTCGTCGAATTGTCGTTTTCTTCGCTCCCGAGTATGATGGGACCAAGTGGATTATTCGTCGGCTCTTTATGGTAAGAATATAAGCCCCGTCCGACTTTGATAATTCTTTCATCCGCTTTCATAATGGTGTTCATAAAGGTTGTCATATTGGCGATTTGAAAGCCGGTGCGCTCTTCTATTAATTTTTCCAAATCTATGCCGCGAATGGGAGAAGTTTGTTGCTTCAAAATATTTACCGCGGCTTCGCGCATTTTCGTCGTTTTGCTTCTCCTGGAGGGCCGCGCCCTTCTCATCTTGGATCCAGTCCATTCTTTCTTTTCACCATCTTGTTGGGGAGCTTGCAAATAAGGCTGTGATCTTTCTAAAAATTTTAAATCTTGTTCAGACGTCCCGGTCTCGGCAGATGTTTGGGCATCAAGTTCTCTTAAACGGCTAAAAATATAAGCTCTTTCTTTCTGAATTTGTACGATCAACCTTTCTTCCGCGTCTTTCATTTGCTCCAGTCTAAATCTTAATGCAGCTCTTTCATCAAACATAAAATAAAACCTCCTGTCACAACATTATTATAAGTTGTTTGCATTGAATTAGTAAAGAATTAGTTTTTATATACTAAATATTCTTTTACTAGTAACTATTTGTCGTATCTTGGTAATTTTTGCCTAATTATTTTGTTTGTATATTTCCTATATTCATAGTATACTAATATTTGGAAGCGGTTTCTATTTATATTACCATCCTTGGGAAAATTTTTAAAGGAGGAGTTCAATGAGTCAAGTAGCATTGGAAGTCAACGAAAGAGTGGAAAAGTTTTTACAGGGTACGAAAAAGCTTTATATTAACGGAGAATTTGTTGAGAGTGCAAGCGGAAAGACATTTGAAACCCCTAATCCGGCAACGGGTGAAACTCTCGCAACCCTGTATGAAGGAGAAGCGGAAGATATCAATCGAGCGGTCAAGGCAGCCCGCAAAGCCTTTGATGAAGGCAAATGGCAAAAAATGAGCGCTGCCCAAAGAAGCCGATTAATGTACAAGCTCGCCGATTTAATGGAAGAACACAAGGAAGCGTTGGCCCAACTTGAAACATTGGACAATGGAAAACCGATTCGTGAAACAACAAATGCCGATTTGCCGCTTGCTATTGAGCATATGCGTTATTACGCAGGATGGTCAACAAAGATTACAGGACAAACCATTCCTGTTTCAGGTCCGTTTTTTAACTATACCCGTCATGAAGCTGTCGGTGTAGTCGGACAAATCATCCCTTGGAATTTCCCGCTGTTAATGGCGATGTGGAAATTGGGGGCCGCACTGGCGACTGGATGTACGGTCGTGTTGAAACCTGCGGAGCAAACGCCGCTATCCGCCCTATACTTAGCAGAATTAATTGAAGAAGCCGGATTTCCGCCGGGAGTGGTTAACATTGTTCCGGGATTTGGAGAAACGGCTGGACAAGCTTTGGTAGACCACCCGGAAGTGGACAAAATTGCCTTTACGGGGTCCACTGAAGTCGGAAAGCTCATTATGGAGCGCTGCGCCAAAACAGTCAAAAGAGTTACGCTGGAACTCGGCGGAAAATCACCAAATATTATTCTGCCTGATGCTGACTTGAAAAAAGCCATTCCAGGTGCATTGAATGGCGTCATGTTTAACCAAGGGCAAGTATGCTCTGCCGGATCACGCGTATTTATTCAAAAGAAACATTTTGATAACGTTGTCGCTGATATGGCTTCCCATGCTAAAAGTATTAAGCAGGGATCCGGCCTTGATAAAGATACTCAAATGGGGCCGCTTGTTTCTGCCGAACAACAGAATCGGGTACTTAACTATATTGAGAAAGGGATTAACGAAGGGGCTGAGCTGCTCACCGGGGGCCAACAGCCGCGTGAAGAAGGATTCTTCGTGGAGCCAACCATTTTTGCAGACGTTAAAGACGACATGACGATCGCAAAAGAAGAAATTTTTGGACCGGTTATTGCTGCTTTGCCTTTCGAAGATCTTGATGAACTGATTGATCGCGCCAACAATACGGAGTATGGATTGGCGGCAGGTTTATGGACGCAAGATGTGGCGAAAGCCCATTACGTGGCAAACCGTTTACGCGCGGGTACGGTATGGGTGAACTGCTATAATGCCTTTGATGCCGCGTCTCCGTTTGGAGGATTCAAACAATCCGGTCTTGGGCGCGAAATGGGATCTTACGCCCTGAACAATTATACTGAAGTCAAGAGCGTTTGGATCTCATTAAAATAAAAACGGATATAATACGAAAGAAGCCTTCTGTATTGAGGCTTCTTTTTATCGTCTACAGCAAAAAAATTATAGATAAAAACGGCTCTATACTAAATGTTGGGGTTTCCACATAATTTGCACATAAAAATATACACGCAAACATCCAATTCTTTTATACTTGAATTGCCTAGAAACA
>NZ_JAFBFH010000046.1 GCF_016909185.1 Siminovitchia thermophila
ATAACGGCACCTAAATGCCCGATTGGTTCAACTAACATTCAGTAGGAGATGGAAAAAAACGCCTACTGAATGAAGTTTCACTTTATCCCGCATGTAAGGTGCCGTAAAACTCCCACATCAAAATCTTGAGTGAATACAAAATGTCTAAGTAGGAGATAACGGCACCTAAATGCCCGATTGGTTCAACTAACATTCAGTAGAAGCCCTACTGAATGAAGTTTCACTTTATTGTTCGTTTTTTCATCAGCTGATTTAGTTGTGTCCCGGCCTCGTATATTATTGAAAACTGATGAAGATTATAAAGAAGCTCGATGATCCTAATTTACATTTTTGAATCATCGAGCTTTTTTGTCATGCCTAATTTTCACTTAGAAAATGGATGGAATTCACCAATAACAGTATTGACTTTATATAGTTAGCCTCGTTGTTGATCCTACTTGCGTATTAGGACATTAACAGTTGTTCCATTTCATTCAGTTTTTCTTCAAACACTTTACATGCCGCTTCGATCGGCTCTGTTGTTGTCATGTCAACCCCTGCCTGTTTGAGCACTTCGATCGGATAATCAGAGTTGCCCGCTTTTAAAAAGTTGATATATCGCCCGACAGCTGTTTCACCTTCTTCCAATATTTGTTTGCTTAAGGCAGTTGCGGCGCTGAATCCTGTAGCATATTGATAAACGTAATAATTATAGTAAAAATGGGGGATTCTCGACCATTCAAGCCCGATTTGTTCGTCAATATGGATATGGTCCTCGCCAAAATATTTTTTGTTTAATTCATAGTATTGTTTTGTAAGGAAGTCTGCGGTTAAGGCAGTCCCTTCTTGAGCTTTTTGGTGGATTAAATGCTCAAATTCCGCAAACATCGTCTGGCGAAAAACGGTTCCACGAAAGCCTTCCAAGTAATGGTTAATCAAATATAGACGCTCCTGTTTATCATCAGTCGCTTTTTGCATATAATCTCCAAGTAGTGCTTCATTGCATGTGGAAGCCACTTCCGCGACAAATATGGAGTAATTGCCGTACGGATATGGCTGGTTTTTTCTTGTATAGTAGCTGTGCACACTGTGTCCGAATTCATGTGCCAATGTAAATAAGTTGTTGACGTTATCCTGCCAATTCATGAGGATATAAGGATTCGTGCCATATGCGCCCGAAGAATAGGCACCGCTTCGTTTCCCCTTATTTTCCACAACATCCACCCAGCGGTTTTCAAATCCTGCTTGCAAGATCCCGACATACTCTTTTCCTAGAGGAATAAGGCCGGAAAGGAGAATGTCTTTCGCTTCCTCGTATGTCACTTTCATGTCGACTTCTTTTACAAGCGGTACGTATAAATCATACATATGCAACTGTTCAAGTCCCAAAATCTGTTTGCGGAGCTTCAAATAGCGCTGCAACAGGTGCAGATTGTTATTGATCGTTGATACAAGATTGTCATATACTTTTTCAGGAATGTTGTTGGCTGCCAAAGCTGCCTGCCTTGCCGTTTGATAATTTCTCGCTTTGGCATAAAAGTTATCCTGCTTGATAGAACCGCTTAAAGTACTGGCAAATGTATTCTTAAATTTTCCGTACGTGCGGTACACGTTCATAAATGCTTCTTTTCTGACGGAGCGATCCCGACTCTCCAGAAAACGAATGTAATTTCCATGCGAAAGCTGCACATCATTTCCTTCTTCGTCCTTTATGACCGGGAATTCAAGGTCTGCGTTGTTTAACACGCTGAATGTGGTGCTTGATGCCCCCATTACTTCCGAGGCTTCGGCAAGAAGCGCCTCCTGCTCTGCGTCCAACACGTGCCCGCGCTTCAGGTTAATACGGTTTAGCGCATGCTCATACAATTGTAATGCCGGTTCTTCTTTTAAAATTTGCGCAAGCTGTTCCTTTTCGATATTGAGTATTTCCGGAACGATATATGAAAAAGCGCTGGTTAATTGTGAATACAAACTTTCCGCCCGGGCATTCATCCCTTGATAATGTGTATTCGTCGTATCCTGATCGTTGCGCATATGAGCATATGTATAAAGTTTACCCATCCGTTCCGACAGTTTTGATTGAAATTGCAACGCTTCATACAATGTTGCCGCACTTTCGCCCAATTTCCCTTTAAACTGTTGCGCTTCTTTCATCTTTTGCTGGATGGCAGCATACTCTTTTTCCCACTCCTCATCCGTCACAAATATATCCTCTAATCTCCATGTTAATTCTTCCGACACTTCCGATCGGCTTGGAAGAGTTTTTACGTTATTCTCCTCTGTCATCTGTTATCCTCCATTCAAGTTGTAATGCGAAATTCCGCCCATGTTATAATCATTCTATTTAAATATTCATTTTTCCTGCTCCCCAAACAGGAAACATTGCTTGTTTTTTTTATTTATTTTGTTTGTGTAGGAACTTTTGATGAGAACTTTAAAAATATATTCCTCCTCTGTCCGATCTTCCGTATGCTTCAAGCTGTTGATCATTTTTCGCTTTACAAATAAGTCTTCCCCCGCAATTCGCAAATATGACAAATGAACGAGCAGCCGCAAGTAAAAAGCGACGGCCTTTTCCCAATTGCGATAGTCGTGAAACGGCAACTGTCGTAAAAGAACATCTTCACGATCGATCCGCCGTCCAAGTTTATACAGGACGTATTTTAAAGAAATCTTTTTGCCAAAAGGTAATTTTTGCAAACAATCGATCCAAACATAAAACTGCCAGATCATCGGAGCGGAAGCAAAGCTTTCCATATACGGAACCGGGAGGCCGCATACAGCCGGCAATAAAAAAGGATTATTCCCCGATTTATATACGTTTTTAAGAAAACTTCCATGAACAATTGTTCCATATCTGACTTTTTGTTGAATCCACTTGTTCTTTTCCTTCAACCAATGTAGATACGGAAAAGAAGCCGTTTGGTCTTGAATGTAAAAAGGAATGCGACAGTTGTTGAGTGGGATACTTTCCAGGCGGGCAAATACTTTTTTGGAGGTGAAAGGAGCCAAATTTGATAATACAAACAGGGTGCTGTCTACAGGTTCGTAGCCGATTAAGGTGATATCTGCACCGGTTCTTTTCGTCAAGGACCAATAAAAATCGGTAAGCTCATAGACGGAGTTTTTCAGTTTTTTCACAAATGGATAACCGCCGATAATCCATATGGGCGTAATGCCGATCTTTAAGTAACGATCAGACCTTTGTTGTATGGAACGGATAGAAATGGGGGTGCATTGGTACTCAATTGCATAGCGCCTCCCGTTTCTAATGGCCAAAACATCGGGACGCTGTTGAATTTCGGGGAGATACTGTTCTAAAGTAGATTCATAGCCGTTTTTAAGACAAAATCGAAATAAATCTTTCTTTCCTTGGAGATGTCGGGCGCTTTCGGGTTCTGTTGTGAAGCATTGGGATTTGATACGGTGGGCAAAATGGGGAATACGGACAGATCCTGCCTTCAGGACGAGGGGCTCTTTACAAACGGGGCAGTAGAAGCGGATGTTTCGCAACTTACCTACATGACGGCGTTCCATCTCTGCAAGATTAACCGCCATTCCCTTTTCATTAACTGCTGTGAACAGATTAACACTTCCTTTCAACTCTTTGGACTTAAAAAATGGACGAATAAACGTTGGAGTCCATTTGTTCAACATTATAGCATAAGTCCAATGATTATGAAAATTGCTCACTTTCATCTGGCAATACCCTTTCCCTTCACTTCATTTCATCGCAAAATATACTAACGAATTTTTAAGTTTTCGAAGCTTTCGATAGAATAGTAGTTTTTCGAGTGGCCATTAAACACTGTCTTCAAAATAGATCAAAGTGCCTGCGAGCAAATCTTCCTTGTTTTTCACATTTTTCTGTACTATTTAGCGACTTGATACAAAAATAAAACGGCTTCCCTCTTCGAAATTATCGTATTATTTATTTGTTATAACTTGGACGACTCCATGTACAACCTATAAAAAAACCGATTTCTGCAAGAAATCGGCTCAGTTAGGAAAAATGTTTATTTAATGTGGCAAATACGTCTTGGCTGATGATTTGTTTTCCGTATTCTTGCAAACGATGAATCGTAAAGGACGATTCATGCCCATATTCCAAAAGAACACTTAACATGTCTTCAACTTCTTCTTCATCATATTCCTCATCCGGGAACTTAACATATAGGAAATATTTGCCTTCATATGAAAAAAGCTTTGTGTCCAAATCACTCGTAGTTTGCGTTCTTGCCAAATCAAGGATATCATCAAAATCGTTAAAGAGGAGAACAAATTCGAGCAAGTCATCTTCCGAACGGTCATATTGATTCAGATGAAGATGATGGTCCAAAAACTCCTCGATTCTTTCATCAATCGGCAAGTCCTTAAGCTTGTCATCCGGAATCGGCAATTCAAACCTTTGGCCATCTTTGGAAAGCTGGGCTTTTGTAACGAGGACCTCCAAGCCCTTGTCCAAAGCTTGCACTTGAATCCAGAGCGGCCCCTCTGGGACAAACTCCTCTTCATGATGAATTTCATCCATCATTTCCCAAAATAACTCTTCACTTTTTTCGCGATTGTACCATATCTCTTCGCGATCAAAGCCCCTTTCTTCTATATCGACATATGAAATGTAAAATTTCACCGTATTTTCGTTAATGCGTTCAATTTCCATCATACAACTCCCCCTTCTATAATAGGGTAGTAAGGTGAAGGGATCTTACTTCCCGGAGACCAACCATCAGGACTTAAATACAGTAAGTAATAGTCTTCCCCTTGTACTTCTTATTTTATGATAAATAAATGGAAAAGGGAAACAAAATATGTTTCCATTTCATAAATCATCATATGCCTAGCAACGCCCAAGATGATGTTGCGCCTATCTTAACCAATATATGAAGATAAATCAAGCATATTTATTCATCTAAATGGAAGCAACTTGCAGACCATCAGCCGTCCGATGACTTTCACTCCTTCTCTTCCCTTATTCCCTTGCGGCCAGCGGCTTACACATTGGAGCAGAGAAAAGGGAAGGCACGGCGGCAAAAGAGCCAAGCAGCTTGCTTTAAAGTCTCATGCATGTGCTCCATTAGAGATAAGCTTCAGGTAGCTTTGCGACAAACTAAACAAAACTTCTTCGAATAAGCATGGACGTATCGTAGCGCACCGAATCTCCTCCCCCATAAAAATGGCCATGTGAAAAAAGCCGAGCTTTCGATAATGGGAGGGAGAAGTTGCTTATCGTCGTACACCAGTTTATCGTACGAATATTCATACTGAAATGGTACTGTTCACCTTATAAAAAAAACCTCCATACTTTCGCATGAAGGTCGGGTTCATTTGTTAGTCTGTGTTGTCATGTAAGCCTGCATGGTACCAGTGTTAATTCACCATTTTCTGAGCTTGGCGAAGCTGATACGTTCTTACCTTACGAGGCAGAAAACGTCTAATTTCATCTTCATTGTAGCCCACCTGGAGTCTTTTCTCATCAAGAATGATCGGGCGCCGAAGGAGGCCCGGGTTTTTTTGAATAATATCGTAAAGCTGCTGCAACGGCAGAGAATCTAAATCTATATTGAGCTTTTGGAAAACTTTAGAACGTGTCGAGATAATCTCGTCTGTTCCGTCTTCGGTCATGCGCAAGATTTCCTTGATTTCCTCAAGGCTCAAAGGTTCGGAAAAAATATTCCGTTCAACATATGGAATGTTTTGTTCTTCCAACCACGTTCTCGCTTTCCGGCATGATGTACAACTTGGTGAGGTGTATAATGTGACCATGTTCATCCACACTCCCATTCATAAATTGAAATGCACAATTGTATATGCAAGGCCCGTCTAAAGACCCATATTATAATTAATCTTAATAAACACTCTCTATTATGTATTATACACTAATATCGGCAGAAATAATAGGTGATTTTGGCAATTTTTCGCTCTGTATCTCTCCTTTTCATTAAACTGTTACATATGGATGTATTTCTTATTACCACCTCTGATTACCTTTTAAACATTCTCTTTGTATAATTTATCCATCCACCCCATTTCCATACATAAAAATGATTTATTTTATATGGGTAAATAACTGTCACATTATTGATCCGGTGTATAATCCACGTTTTTCGTATACGTGTTACCCGCATTCCATAGCAGGAATTCTTTGATTCCTGAATCATACAATGCCTTTATTTGGGCTTCAACTTCCGCTTTTCCGTACACTTTATAATTTCCGCTTCCCAAATAAGATGCCGTAAAATCTTGAATCCAAGGGCGCGAAACAGGAGGATTTTCCAACTTGGATAACTTTGCATTCTCCACCTTTGCATATTCATGCACAAGTTTATAAGGCTCTAAATCAGGTTTGGCGATTCCAAAGTATGACGTCCAGTGGCTTGGATAAATCATCGAGGAAATGACATCTACATTTTCGGATATTTTACTGAAGTTTTGTCCGATTCCAGGTGCCTCCGGAAGTGTTGCGGTATAGCCAAAAATATCTACGGACACTTTTGCACCGTATGGCTTTAGTTTTTCCCGCGCATAGGCAACAAAATCGGTAACAGCATGAACGCGCTTTTGCACGTTGTCTTCCTTCATATTTTCATATTCGCCCATCCCGTACTGTAGCTGTTGATCACGCTTTTCAAATCCTTCCGGGAAACGGACATAGTCAAACTGAATCTCCTTAAATCCGAGCTTTGCCGCCTCTATGGCGATTCCCACATTATAGTCCCATACTTCTTTTAAAAACGGGTTGACGAATGCCTCCTTTCGGTTGTTGACCCAGACTTTCCCCCCTTGTTGAAAAGAAAGGTCGGGACTTTTTTTCGCAAGCAGAGAATCTTTAAACACAACAATTCTGGCAATGGGGTAGATCTGTTTCTCCTCCATTGTTTTTAGCATTTCTCTTGGATTCTCTATATAACTTTGGCCGATTCCTGCATAAGGTGAATCTTTATCGGCTTTGTATGTCACATTTCCCCAATCGTCTTTTATGTCGATAACCATGGCGTTTAAATCTGTCGTTTCTATCAACTTAACGAGCTCATTAAAACGGCTTCCTCCTGCTGAATGACCGGTCACATAAATTCCCCGGACCGCGTCGGGATATTCAAACTTTAAGCCGGAATCATACACAAAGCGGGGTGAGTCCACAGGAACGGTTTTCAACTCAACAGCCAGTTGTCTTTGCGGGTTTGTATGTACTTGATCAGATGCTTTACCCGAAACTGGCTGGGCCGGTAACGCAATCATTCCAATCAGCCCCGCAGTTGCCAGTATCTTTTTGACTTTCAATATGGTTCGCTCCTTTTCCCAGATGCCTTTCATCCAAGGTAAATTCATTACCTATTCTAGCAATAATTTCTATGGAAAGAAATCCTTTTTTCCTCCTTTTCTTTTTGGGTGTTCTTGTGTTGGCTTGATTGTAAGCAGGCCAAAAGTTATAATAAGAACATAAGTTTTTTCGAATACATATAACATTTATTATGGAATACGCAAGAAAGTTGTTATAAAAACCATTTCGCCCATGATCGGGTAAAATGGTTTTCGCGTATACAGGAGGATTTTAAGATGAAAACGATTTTTTCTGGTATTCAGCCCAGCGGTGTCATTACGCTTGGCAACTATCTGGGAGCCATTAAACAGTTTATAGAGCTCCAGCATGAATATGATTGTTATTTTTGCGTGGTAGACCAACATGCAATTACTGTGCCGCAAGACCGTCTGGAGCTTAGAAAAAATATCCGTTCCCTAGCCGCATTGTACATTGCTGCGGGGCTCGACCATAAGAAAGCGACGCTATTTATCCAATCAGAAGTACCCGCTCATGCGCAGGCAAGCTGGATGCTGCAATGTATCGCATATATCGGCGAGTTGGAAAGAATGACACAATTTAAAGACAAATCAGCGGGTAAAGAAGCCGTCTCAGCCGGATTGTTAACATATCCGCCTTTAATGGCTGCCGATATTCTGCTTTACGGCACTCACCTTGTTCCTGTTGGAGAAGACCAAAAACAGCATCTCGAATTAACCCGCGACCTTGCGGAAAGATTTAACCGAAGATACAACGACATTTTTACGATTCCGGACGTGCGCATTCCAAAGGTTGGGGCCAGAATTATGTCCTTGCAGGAGCCAACGAAAAAAATGAGCAAGTCGGATCAAAATAAAAAAGCCTTTATCACGTTGTTGGACGAGCCGAAACAAATTGAAAAGAAAATTAAAAGCGCCGTTACAGATTCTGATGGCTTGGTAAAATTTGATCGCGAAAATAAACCCGGTGTTTCGAACCTGCTTGCCATTTATTCAATTTTGGGGAATAAAACAATTGAAGAGCTTGAGAACCAATATGCCGGCAAAGGCTACGGGGAATTTAAAGCGGATTTGGCTGAGGTCGTCCTCCAGGCATTAACGCCCATTCAGGAAAGATACCGCGAATTGGTTGATTCCAAGGAACTCGATGACATCTTGGATGAAGGAGCTGAAAAAGCGCGGGCAAAAGCCAACCGTATGTTAAAGAAGATGGAAAATGCGATGGGGCTCGGCAGAAAAAGGTCCTAGTATGCATTAGCTTAAAACTTTAAGCATAAAGAGGCTAACTATATAAAGTCAATACTGTTATTGATGAATTCCATCCATTTTCTCAGTAAAAATTAGGCATGACAAAAAAGCTCGATGATTCAAAAATGTAAATTAGGATCATCGAGCTTCTTTCGTATTTCCTTATGTCCCAGACTGTTCTTTTTCGCGGCTTTGGGCTTCAATTTACTTTTGAATCACATTCCATCTCCCAAAGCTTTTCAAAGAATGGCTGGCCTTTAATCATATTTTCACACAATAATTGATGTTTTTCCGACCATCCTTTTTTTGTTGCCTCATAAAGGTCGTTCCACACCTTTTCAAAATCCATCTCCTGTATTTCAGAGTACAGATGAGGACACCATTCTGTATACCAATATCTTACTTCTGCCGTATTTTTTGACGAGTAAAGCTGGTCCAGCGCCATAAACAGCAACTGTTTTAACTGTCTTTCTTTTCTTGTCAAACCGCGCATTAATATTGGGTCCGGCGATAGTATATGGTACTCTTTCTTTTTGGTTAACGGCTCAAATGTAAACGTTTCGGGCTGATTATTGGCGATCATCTCATACACCAACTGCTCCTGACGGGGAATGAGCCTGCTTTTTCGCAGCGGTATCGAGTATCCGACCGTATCTACAGCAAGAATTCCTTGTCCATCTGTTACAACAAAACAATAGTCCAACACAATTCGTTCATGATTCTTTCTCAAATAGGCCTTTTTATAAATTTCATTCAACAATGCCTCGGGCAAATCGGCCATATCATTTTCTATATGGTTGAAAAGGAGAGAATCGATATATAACAGCGGAACTTGATCTAACAGTTCAATCACGTCTTCTCCTCTTCTCCACTCGTGAAAATGGCATACATTATACCCATTTTCTTCTCCTTCAAACCAATTAACCCATACATCATGAAGATAAAGCATCTTAACCCCTCACTTCATCACTATTTGTTTTTCAGTATGGGCAGGCTTTAGTCAATTTATTCCTATATATCCAGTTCTAACGAGGGACTATTCGCCCGTCTGAAACCCAAACACGGCAAGTGAGATCATCATGACGCCAACGACAAACAAATAGCATTCAGGTCTTTTTAAAATAAAAAGAATATATTCTGCAAAACTGGCGCCCATTACCAACAAATTGAAATAGGCGATAATGTTGAACCCTCCCGCAACCGCAAATCCGAATCCTGCCAGATAAAGGAATGTTCTGAAGAGCATATCAATTCCCCCGGTGTGTTTATCATACAATTTTCTTTGCTTCATTATATTCGGCCATGCCTGTTCTATACATTTTCCCCAAAAAAAAAGCGCCTAAGATGGCGGGTTGTATCGGGAATTATTTGCTAGTATCTCCTCTGAAGGAATTTGAAAAGAGTACTGGACTGTGAGCGGCCTGCGCCCTTTATACCCTTTGACCAAATCAGCTCCAATCGCATAACCCATCATCGGAGGAACTGGCCCACTGCCAAATAAGAGTTGATCATGAAGGGGATGATTTTTCTTCCGTTCAAGATTTGGTTGATAATGCCTCTCCCAAAATACCCGGAGCATATCAGGATTATATTGTTTTACCCATTCAGATTGATATTCTTTTCCGCAATATTTTTGGACGGCCTGCTCGGCAAGCCCTTCAAATACAAGTGAATCAAGCAAATGGTAATGATCTACATCTTTTTTATAATGATGCATCCTCGTTGCGTGATGATACTCATGCACGAACAAGGATTCCCAATTTTTTTCATCTTCCGTCGGCGATAAAAACAAAAACAACTTTTTGGGAAACGCCGCACCCGAACGTCCTTTTAAACCTTCGAGAAATTGTCGGGTTGGATTAATCGGAAAAATATAAATATCAATCTTATGCTGTTTCCACTTATTATAGTATTTTTGATAAATGTTACCGATTTTTTCCCATGCGTTTTGCCTTTTCAGCTCTTCAAAAAAGCCAAATGTAGCCCTGGACGGTTCGTACATTCCGAATCGGCGCAAATAGTGGTAAAAACGGCCGCCTTCTTTATCCTCAGAATAAGCCATGCCGCAAACATGCTCTGGATTGAAAAAATGCTGCTCAAGCCAATCATTCGTTTCAATAACTCCCATATGCCGTCTCCTCCCCTTCGATATTGTACGAAAGCCTAGAAAAAAGGTGACAGCGTTCCAAATACGAAGTAAAACAAAAAAGATATAGCCCGATTGCTCTGGCTATATCTTTTGTACTTACTCATATTTTTTAAAGGCGATTGTAGCATTATGTCCGCCGAATCCGAGAGAGTTGCTCAGAACCCCTTTCAAGTCCCGCTTACGGGCTTCGTTGACCACATAGTCGAGATCGCATTTTGGATCAGGTGTCTCATAGTTGATCGTCGGCGGCATGATGCCGTCTTTAATAGCCAAAACAGAATAAATGGCCTCAACTCCCCCTGCTGCCCCAAGCAGATGACCTGTCATGGATTTTGTGGAGCTAATCCCTAATTTATAAGCATGTTCGCCAAACACTTGCTTGACTGCGTTCGTTTCAAATTCATCATTATAAGGCGTGCTTGTCCCATGGGCATTAATATAATCAATGTCTTCCGGCTTCATACCCGCATCCTCCAGAGCCAATTTCATCGCTCTCGCGCCGCCTTCACCACCGGGAGCCGGCGCTGTAATATGATAGGCATCTCCCGTGGAGCCATATCCGACGATTTCTGCATATATATCCGCTCCGCGGTTAAGCGCATGATCCAGCTCTTCCAGAATCAATACACCGGCCCCTTCACCGATGACGAAACCGTCGCGATTTAAGTCAAACGGTCTGCTTGCCGTGTTCGGATCAGGATTTGTCGATAATGCCTTATTGGCACAAAAACCGGCTACCGACATTTGAGTGATCGGCGCTTCTGTCCCGCCGGCAATCATGGCATCGGCATCACCACGCTGAATCACTTTAAAAGCGTCCCCGATGGAATTCGTCCCTGTTGCGCATGCTGTCACCGTACAGGAATTGACGCCCTTGGCTCCGAGAAAAATCGACACTTGGCCTGTCGCCATATCCGGAATCATCATTGGGACAAAGAACGGACTGACCCGGCGGTAGCCTCTCTTTTGAAAAATCTCATATTGCTTTTCAAATGTCTCCATTCCCCCGATGCCGGAACCAATCCATACACCGATCCGGTGCGCATTGTTGTCGTCGATGACCAGCCCCGCATCTTTAACAGCCATCAATGCTGATGCCAACGCAAAATGGGTAAAACGATCCATTTTCCGGGCATCTTTTATCTCAATAAACTTTTCTATATCAAAGTCTGTTACTTCTGCAGCTACTTTCACAGAAAAATCGTCCGGATTTAATCGTGTAAGGGGCCCAATCCCTGATTTTCCAGCCACAATATTTCCCCATGCTGTTTCTACATCGTTCCCAACCGGCGATATGGAGCCGATTCCGGTTACAACTACTCTTTTCTTCATCTTTTGCATCATCTCCTTTATGTTATTTCAAGAAGATATTAAGCGCCTAGCGGCCCCATCTTAAAGCAATGGCCCCCCATGTGAGACCTCCGCCAAAACCGACTAAAACGATAACATCATCATCCTTTATTTTTCCCGCTTCCACTTCATCGGCAATCACCATTGGGATGGAAGCAGAGGATGTGTTGCCGTATTTATGAATCATTTTGGACATTTTTTCTTCAGGGAGCTCAAGGCGCTGCCTGGCCGCTTCCATTATGCGAATGTTGGCCTGATGAGGGATCAAGAAATCAACATCATTTTTGGTTAAGCCGGCTTTTTCGAGAACTTTGACAGAAGATTCCCCCATTTGCCTGACAGCAAATTTGAATACTTCTCTTCCGTTCATCACGATATATTGATCTTGGTATAAATGTTGGCCGCCTGTTCCGTCTGCGCCAAGGTCAAATGCCAAAATACCCCGGCCCTCGGATACGGGCCCCACTACGACCGCTCCGGCTCCGTCCCCAAAAAGGACAGCCGTGTTCCTGTCAGACCAGTCGGTGATTTTTGACAGTTTTTCAACACCTACAACTAAAATGTTCTTGCAGGCTTCATTTTCTATAAATTGTTTCGCTGTTGCTACGGCATACATAAAACCAGCGCACGCCGCGCTGACATCCATTGCGGATGCGTTGACGCAGCCCAGCCTCGCCTGCAGCATACACGCAACCGAAGGGAACGGGCGGTCAGGAGTCACCGTCGCAACAAGAATCATATCAATATTTTCCGGTTGCACTCCGGCATGATCCATGGCTTTTTTGGCTGCTTCATAAGCCATGTCCGATGTATCAATGTCGTCAGGGGCAATTCTTCGTTCCTCAATCCCCGTTCGCGTCCGAATCCATTCATCGGACGTATCCATCATCGTTTCCAGCTCTTTATTGGTCACAACCCGGTCGGGCATGTATTTTCCTACGCCAATAATACCTGCATTCATAGGTAATTCCCTTCTTTCCCTTACAAACATAATGAATTTATTATGATATCTTCTATTAAGACTTGGTGCTAATTATACCACCTGTCTTCTTCATTGTCACCCTCATTATAGAGCACGCCGATGTTTCGAAACTTGTCAGGGCCTTCCAAGCCATTCTCTGTTTTTTAATGCCGTTATTCCTAGTTGCCAACAAGCTTTTCTTCAGATCTGGAAAGCACGTTCTCCACTTCACGCTTGCACTCTTCCTTGGTTATGACTGACTCTTTTTCTATCTCTATAGACAGGAAAAAGTCGTTAACAGAAACTTGATTCGTTTGAAAGTTTGAGTAAATGCTATCGAGATTTTTGAAAAAGGGAGCCTGATGCAAACGTGAAGCAGGAGGATAAATGAAAAACACGAATGCTTCTTCCAACATTTCCATATGGGACAAAAACGTTAATTGCCGAACAAGCTGATCAGCTACATGTGAAACATGGCGCATGACATAATCAATAATAGGAATAAATATGAGACAATTTTTGGAAGGTTGAAATGGAAGTTTGGCTTGGTCTTCTTCCCTTGCGATCTCATGATAGACCAAATTGGCATTGCGGCCAATAAAGAGCCATTTTTCTTCATCCTCCTCCCTCATCCAATGTTGATGGTCAACGGCATGCACAACATATCCTTTTTCAAGCAGTTGTGAACATAATTCAAATCCAAATGGCTGGCGCGCTCCATAAACTACGGCATGTCTCATACATGAAAACTCCCTTCTCTTTTTCCTACTTCATACATATGCCAAAGTGACAAGGACTTACCACCAGATGTGGAAATGCCGACAGCGAATGTTTGTACCATTTGATTTATTTATGTTATACTATCGGGGTAAATATATCGTGGATTTTTTATGTGGGTTTGAAATGGGGTGAAGAGTTTGAGATATATCGTTACAATTTTTTGGACATTTTTGCTTGTCAATATGGTCATGTACGTTGGCGGATCTATGATCGGATCCACTTATGATTTTAAAACGGCCTCTATGTTGTCTGCTGCAGTCTCTATCTTAATCTTCATTGCATCGGCTATTTTACCACAGCCGGTGGAAGAAAAATAACTCGCCGAAACATTGGCGAGTTATTTTTTCTTTGTTTATGATCTCTGAACTGTTACCGCCAGCTCGCCGTCTTTTAATTCAACGAGGAGCGAGTCGAAAGGATGTACATGGCCGGCAATGATTTCTTTGGCGATCTTCGTCTCCACATTGCTTTGCAGATATCTTCTGAGCGGACGCGCGCCATACACAGGGTCAAACGCTTCACGGGCTATAAAGCTTTTGGCTTCCTCTGTCATGTTCATCTGTATATGCTGGTGCCGTAACCTTTCTTTGAGTTCTTCCGTCAATTTTTCAACGATTCCTTTTATGTTTTCCAAGTTTAAAGGCTTAAACAGAATAATTTCATCCACCCTGTTTAAAAATTCCGGTCTGAAAGACGCTTTGAGCTGACTGAGTACGCGTTCTTTTGTCTGTTCATCAATGTGGTCTTCATGTTGCTCCCTTTCCAGCAAAAACGCCGATCCTATATTGGATGTCATAATAATGACGGTGTTTTTAAAATCGACTTTCCTGCCTTGAGAATCGGTGATTCTTCCATCATCCAACACTTGAAGCAAAATATGAAACACTTCCGGGTGGGCTTTCTCAATTTCATCCAGCAAAACGACCGAATACGGCTTTCTCCGAACCGCTTCTGTCAGCTGACCTCCTTCTTCATAACCAACATAACCCGGCGGCGCGCCGATCAACCTGGATACAGCATGTTTTTCCATGTACTCGGACATATCGATTCGGATCATTTGTTCTTCACTGTCGAATAACGTTTCCGCCAACGCTTTCGCCAACTCTGTTTTCCCGACACCTGTAGGGCCTAAAAAGATAAATGAACCAATTGGACGATTGGGATCTTTAATTCCGGCGCGAGCGCGAATGACGGCATTGCTGACGAGCGCGACCGCTTCATTTTGGCCGATGACCCGCTTGTGCAAAATGGATTCCAGGCGCAATAGTTTTTCCCTTTCGCCTTCCACCAGCTTGGTGATCGGGATTCCGGTCCACCGGGAAATAATTTCAGCAATTTCATCTTCGGTGACTTCTTCTTTTACGAGCCGAGATTCTTCCGCCTCTTTTCTTTCGAGAGTTCTTTCCATTTGTTTTAACTCTTTTTCAAGAGCCGGAATTTTTCCATGCCGCAGTTCCGCAGCTCGATTCAAATTATATTCATTTTCAGCATCTTCGAGCTCCCTGCGCAGTTTTTCCAGCTGCTCCCGTTTTTCACGAATGACGGAAATCTCGTCTTTTTCCTTCTCCCATTTTGCCTTCATTTCCTTGGCTGTTTCTTTTAAATCGGCCAATTCTTGTCTCAATAAATCCAATCTCTCTTTGCTTGCTTCATCATCTTCTTTCACAAGAGCCGCTTCTTCAATTTCCAATTGCATGACACGTCTTGTAATCTCATCAAGTTCACTTGGCATCGAATCAATTTCAACCCGGATGTTGGCGCAAGCCTCATCAATCGTGTCAATCGCTTTATCAGGCAGGAAGCGGTCCGTGATATAGCGGTCCGATAAGGTGGCGGCGGCCACGATGGCACGATCATGAATATTAACCCCGTGATGTATTTCAAACCGCTCTTTCAGTCCGCGCAATATGGAGATCGTGTCTTCCACCGTAGGTTCGGGAACGAGCACTTTTTGAAAGCGGCGTTCCAGTGCGGCGTCTTTTTCAATATAGAGCCGGTATTCATCGAGAGTCGTGGCGCCAATACAATGAAGCTCGCCTCTGGCAAGCATCGGTTTGAGCATGTTTCCGGCATCCATCGCGCCTTCCGCTTTGCCTGCGCCGACAATTGTATGAATTTCATCTATAAAGAGCAGGATCTTGCCCTCGCTTTTTTTCACCTCTTGAAGTACCGCTTTCAGCCTTTCTTCAAATTCTCCCCGAAACTTGGCGCCGGCAATTAATGAACCCATGTCAAGAGCAAAAATCGTCTTATCTTTCAACCCTTCGGGAACATCCCGTCTGACGATCCGTTGGGCAAGTCCTTCGACTATCGCTGTTTTCCCGACGCCGGGCTCGCCGATCAAGACAGGGTTGTTTTTCGTTTTTCTGGACAGGATTCGGATGACATTGCGAATCTCCTGATCCCGGCCAATGACAGGGTCCAGCCTGCCCGACTTTGCCTCTTTCACCAAGTCCCTTCCATATTTTTTTAATGCTTCATATCCGGCTTCAGGATTTTGGTTTTCCACACGATGTCCTCCCCTTATTTCTGTAATTACTTTCAATAAAACATCCCTCGTTATGCCTTGTTTCGTAATATAACGGGTAATGTCGTGATGTTCCATATCTAAAAGGGCTAATGCAACATGTTCTACCGATAAGTAAGCATCTTTAAAGGCGACTCTTTGTTCCTCCGCTTTTCGGATAAGTTCCCCAAGAGCGCTGCTTACGTATTGCCCGCCTTGAACACCTTGTCCATATACTTCAGGTATTTGATCGAGCAATTGGTCGATCTGGCCAATCATTGCTTCTTTTGCCAGCCCCAGCCGTTCATACAAGGAAGTCAGCAAGCTATCGCTTTTTTCAAGGAGCGCTTTCCAAAGGTGAACAATATCCATTTCCGGATGGTGATGAGAAACAGCAATTTGCTGAGCTTTTGCAAAAGCTTCCTGCATCGTATGAGTCATTTTGCTTAGGTCCATTTTTAACCCCCTCCACACTTGATAAGGTGATGACAATAAAGAGCGAAGCCGCCTCTTTACAGGTGCTCCGCTCTATAAACGCTGTGTGTCAAATATCAGGTTACGCCAAGTGCAATTTTTGCGTACCGTGACATTTTGTCTTTTGTCCATGGAGGATTCCAGACAATATCGACTTCTGTCTGTTTCACTTCCGGTATATCGGCAAGAGCCGCATTAACCTGGTCTACGATAACTGGTGCCAACGGACACCCCATAGATGTGAGGGTCATGGTAATTTTGGCGGTACCATTTTCGTCCAAATCGACATCGTACACGAGTCCGAGATTGACAATATCTATTCCAAGTTCGGGGTCTATTACTTGTTCCAAGGCACCGTAAATATTTTCTTTCAACGCTTCATCCATCGGTCCCCACTCCTTTCAAGAAATCAGGATTCTATTCTTATCATACCAAAATGAAGCCAATTTCACACGGAAAAGCCTTATGATTGTAAATATGTTGTGAACCATTCCACCGTTTTTAAAAATGCTTCCCGGGTGACTTTATGACCGGCCCGCTCATCCGCTAAAAACTGTAACCGTTCGGGATATTTCTTATATTTATCCCGGACTGTCAAATAAAAATCATATGTAGGGCCAAACGGCACAACAACATCTTGTTTCCCGTGCCAAATGAACAGCGGCCTGTCATTCAGCGTTTCGGGCTGCACGCTGACATCATACTTTTTTACCGTTTGATACATTTCTTCCAATTCATTATCGGTGTGGGGGAGGTTAATTCCTTCTCGTTTCAATGCCTCAATCTGTCCCCTGACAAATGTTTCAAATGTCGGGCTTCCCATTAACGATGCCCCGGCTTTAATCCAGTCGTACTGAGTGAGTGCCCCAAAGGTGATCATGCCGCCCATCGATGTACCGATAACCCCGATGTGATCACTGATCAGCGCTTTTGTCGCCAGGGCATTTTTCATCTGATCCAATTCTGCTATCGTATGGATCACAATATCCAAAAACTCATACATCATTTCTTTTTCCGGCCGGCCATCTGTCCGCTCACCGTGCAGTCTGGCATCTGGAAGGATAACCCGAAAGCCTTTTTCGGCCAATAAATAAGCAAAGTGCAAATTATGTTCCTTTGCTGATGTGAAGCCATGAACGAAAAAAATAAGCGGTAGTTTTTTGTTCATATTGTCGGACTTTACGGCATGCAATGCTGGAATTCCCGCTAAAATTTCCCGATGAATCTCAATCAAGCGACCACTCCTTCGGTTATCCCGTTGTTGATTTCAGTCTAACATGAGCGAATGTTATTTTCCAAAACATACAAATGGATTGCCTGCGTTTTTTGCAACGATTCGCAAACAATAAAGCTTGAACACGCTTTGTGTTCACATCCTGTTCGAATGGTGGTGCGGTTTAGTGGCTAAAAACAGCAAATCAAAACGCTTTACCCAGCAGGGGAAAGTGTCGGTGGAAAAACATGCCGAAAGATTTCCTTACCGGGCAACCTTGGATGAAGCAGAAAAAGAAAAAATTGAGTATATGAAAAAGTCGTCTCTAGGCGGTATTTGAATCATACGGGAGCTAGCGCTCCCTTTTTTCACATAACTAATCTCTCCGGAAAAAACCCAAGACGCCCGCGGTTTCCACAATATTGGTAAAAGCATTAGGATCGACTTCCTTGATGATTTTTTTGAGTTCATATAGTTCGTAACGGGTGATGACCGATATCATCAAGTCTCTGTGTTCATTTGAAAAAGCGCCTTTCGCCGGCACAATCGTAATCCCGCGCACCAGCCTTGAATAAATCGCTTTCTGTAAAGCAGGCGCTTTCTTGGTGACAATCATGGCAGTCAGCTTTTGATGACGGGTATGAATGGCATCAATAACCCTTGTGGAAACATACACCGAAAGCAGCGTGTACAATGCTTTATCCCATCCGTATAATGCGCCGGCTGTCAAAATGATGATGGCGTTTAAGATAAAAAAATACGTTCCAACCGATTTGTCGCTCATCCGCGACAACACCATGGAAATGATATCGAGCCCCCCTGTTGAAGCGCCGACCTTTAATGTGATTCCGATTCCGATTGCCGCAATGACACCGCCAAAAACGGCATATAGCATCACATCTTCGGCTCTTTCCTGAACGGGAATGAACTCCAAAAATACGGTTGTCAACACCACTGAAAGAAAACTGTATAAAGTGAATGAACGGCCGACTTTTAACCAGCCCAGGATGGCGACGGGTATATTGAAAAGCAGCAAGAGGATGCCAGTCGATACCTGGATTGATGCAAAGTCGGCCAAAATTCTGGACAATAGTTGGGAAGCCCCGGCAAAACCGCTTGCATACACATTTGCCGGAATCAGAAAAAAGTTTAATGCCAATGCTCCTAAGAGAGCCCCGAATGTAATGATGCTTATTTTTTTTATCATTTCCCACACCGAAACAGTTTTCATGTTTTCACCCTTAAAAACAATTGTTGAGCTTTCTTATGAAAGCATATACACTAAAAACAGCGGAATGCATATTATTACTATTTCACGAAGGGTGTTATTTTATGTCTACGAAACTATTTGCGGACAGTTCATGCGACCTGCCGCTTGCTTTTTTTAAAGAACATGGCGTTGAACTTATTTCCTTGCAAGTACATATTGATGACAAGGAATTTAAAGATTTGATCACCATACAGCCGGAAACGGTATACAACGAAATCAGGGCTGGGAAAATGCCAAAAACATCCCAAGCTACCCCGCAATTTATTGAGAATTTGTTTATCGAGCTTGCGGAGTCGGGAGAGAGCGGCATTTACATCGCACTTTCCTCGGAACTTTCCGGCACATATCAAACGGCTGTCATGATGTGCGAACAAGTAAAAGAAAAATATCCGAACCTTGATTTAACAATCATTGATTCCAGATGCGTATCTGTCGGATACGGCATGGCGGTCATGACTGCGGTGGATCTTATAAAAAAAGGAAAGCCAAAAGACGTCATTGTAGAAATTGTGAAGGAACAATGCCAGCATATGGAACACTTGTTTACGGTCGAGGATCTGGACTTCCTGGCCAAAGGCGGACGATTATCCCGCTCTTCCGCGTTTATTGGCGGGCTCTTAAATATCAAACCCCTCCTGCATGTGGAAGATGGAAAGCTCGTCCCTCTTGAAAAAATTCGCGGTAAGAAAAAACTGCTGAAGCGAATGCTTGATGTAATGGAGGAGCGAGGCGTTGATTTGGAAAACCAATTGATTGGCATCAGTCACGGAGATGATGAAGCAACCGCGCTTGAAGTCAAACAAATGATTGAAGAACGGTTTGGGGCAAAAAAGTTTTACATTAACTTGATCGGCTCTGTCGTCGCATCTCATGCCGGGCCAGGAACACTTGCTTTCTTTTTTCTCAATAAAAAACCATCAATGGAGGAGGTATAAAATGGCTAAAGAGCATTCATTTGATATTGTCTCCAAAATCGATATGTCCGAAGTTTCCAATGCGATCAATATCGCGATGAAAGAAATTAAAAATCGTTATGATTTCAAAGGGAGCAAAAGCGACATTCGTTTGGAGAACAATGAGTTGGTACTCATATCGGACGACGAATTTAAATTATCTCAAGTGAAAGACGTACTCCATGGAAAACTGATCAAACGGGAAGTGCCGATTAAAAACATTGACTACGGGAAAACCGAAAATGCGGCAGGCGGCACAGTCCGGCAGCGTGCCAAGCTTATCCAAGGCATTGATCAAGACAATGCCAAAAAAATCAATACCATTATTAAAAACAGCAAATTAAAAGTAAAAAGCCAAATACAAGATGACCAAATCCGTGTAACAGGAAAAAATCGCGATGACCTGCAACAAATCATCAGCGCCATCCGCTCCGCGGATTTGCCAATCGACGTTCAATTTATCAATTATCGCTAGGAAAGCTCTTCCCATTCGGGTTGAACGCGATTCAGGCTGAATTTCGGAGGAGGTCAATATAGACAATGGTAAGCACTCGGTGTCCAATGGCAACGAGTGCTTTTTTCTCAGCACGCGAATCCACATTTCGTTTCATTTATGCTTCTTTCACTTTAACAATAAAAAAACAAGGCTGCCGAACAACCTTTTCGGGAGCCTTGTTTATAATGATCATGGCCGCATATTGTGTTTTTTTCCTCTTTTCCATGCAGCATACATAAACACGATAAAGAAACCAAATACAGCAAATAGCGCGATGATAAACGGTATATTGTAACTGCTTTTGTCAACCAGATCATAGATTTCCGTCATCTCTCTGTCCACAATGATCTTATATTCGCCGTTTTCACTTCGAACCATATCCGTACCATATAATCCGCGCAACTCTTTTCCATCCTGCAAATCAGCCGCTTGAATGACAGCCGTTTGGTCCTCACTCGTATTATTGATGGCCACAACGATTGTATCATCCTGATACTCTCTTTTAAACACGAGCATTCCATCTTTTTCATATAAAAGCTCCATTGTCCCATGGGTGAGTGCCGGATGCTGACTGCGAATCTCCGCCAATCTTCCAATGAATTCAATCAGCTCTTCTTTTGCCCAAAAACTCATCAACGGAACATTATCGGGCGGACCCCCGCCATTTACTGCGATTTCCGAACCGTAGAAAACAATGGGGACTTGTGGCTGAGTATACAAATAAAACAGCGCGAGCTTCCATCGGGAACCGGGGAATTGCTTTTGATCCACCATATCCCGCGTATATCTCACGGTATTTTTGTCATCCAAATAAGCCGGAAATAAGCTTGGTTGATCATAGGCGCTTACATTTTCTTTCCAATTATCCAATAACGCAGAGGAGGAAGCATCTATTTTGGAAAAAGCGTCCCTCATCGGCTTGTTCAACTGGATATCTTTTATCCCATCAAGCCCGGCTGCCTCCAATTCGGCCAGTTCTTTCCGACTTCCTTCATTAACTGCGCCAATCAGATAGGACCCTTTTTTGAAAGACTTCACTTCAGATGTAAATGCTTTTATAAAATCTGACGGAACATTATCCAAATATTGAAGGCTGAATCCATCTACCTGTGTTTCATCCATCCACCATTTGGCCGCCTCGATCAAGTAGGCCCTTACTTCCTCATTTTCCAAATTAATCACTGGAAGCCCCTTATTCCATTCGCTCCCGCCGTTATCGGCACCTGCTTTAATCCAATCTTTCGTCTCGGGGTTTGAATTCCAAGGGTGAGCTTCTGCCACCCGATCAACCGGAAATTCAAGCATGACTTTCATCTTCCGCCTATGGGCTTCTTCAACGAGTTTTTTCAAATCCTCAGTAGAGCCAAAATGTTCTTCTGTTTTGTAAAAATCTGTTACCGCTTCACCATGGAAACCACCTGAATCATTTTGAAAAACAGGCGACAGCAAAATGGTTGTGAATCCCATCTCTTGTAAATAATCAAGCTTTGCGGTAATCCCTTTGAAATCCCCGCCTTCAAAACCGGCTTCATCCGCTTCATGAACCCTATCATTTGCGGGGTCTCCGTTGTTAAATTTGTCGATCATGAGTGAATAGACAATTTCCTCTTCCCATACCCGTTCTTCTTTTTTGTCGGCACTTGCTGGAAAAGCGTAAAAAAGCAAAAACGGAACAAGCAGGAATGCCAATATTTTTTTACCCACTTCCGTTACCTCCCTAAAACTACTCCGCCTTAAGATTATCTCTTTTTATAGCCCTTCGTCAATTTTATAATTATTACAACTATGTGGCGGGGGCTTGATGTCAAATCAAAAGCCCCGGCAGTTGGCACCGGGGCGTTCAAATATTCGAGTTTTTCCGCTTCCTTTCCAGCCAGTGTGTAAAACGCCTTGCTTCCAACGGCTTTTCTATCAAATATCCCTGAACGAAATCACAACCGAGACTCGTTAACATATGCAGTTGTTCAGTCGTTTCGATTCCTTCCGCAACAATTCTCAACCCAAGCCCATGTCCCATTGTCAAAATGGCGTGAACAATGGCAAGATCCGGAGATTGCTTATTGAGATTCTGAATAAAAGAACGATCAATTTTCAACGTATGAATTGGAAAATGTTTTAAATAACTAAGAGATGAGTAACCCGTCCCAAAATCATCTATCGAAATATGAATGCCCATTTCCATCAATTCACGCAACATTTCAACGGTCGTTAATGATCGGTCAATCATTACACTTTCAGTCAATTCCAAATGGAGATACCGGGGGGCAAGTGCTGATTCGTCCAATGCCTGTTTAATATTGTCGATAAATCGGTTGTTTTGCAGCTGATGGGCTGACACATTGACAGATACACTAATATGTTCAAAACCGTCTCTTTGCCAATCTTTCACCTGCAAACAGGCGGTTTTTAAAATCCACTTGCCCAGCGTATGAATCATCCCTGTTTCTTCAGCAATTGGAATAAACTTCTTCGGCGACACAATCCCCCATTCGGGATGTTCCCACCTAAGCAGCGCTTCACAAGCGACAATTTCATTGGTCACCGGGTTTATGATTGGCTGATAAGCCAGGAAAAATTCATTGTTTTCGATCCCTTTGCGCAAGCTTCTTTCCAGCTCCACCCGCTCAATCATTTCCTTATTCATTTCATTTAAATAAAAAACAACATTTTTATTTGTTACAGTATCAGTCCGGCTTAGTGCCACGTCCGCATTTTTCATTAAGCTTGCATATTCCTGCCCATCAAAAGGATACACACTTATCCCAATGCTTGAAGCGATATAAAATTCTTGATTTTCAAAAAGTAATGGTTCTTGAATGGTTTGTAAAATACGTTGGCTAATGGACATCACCGTGGTTGAATCCGTTTCCCCTCCAAGCAAAACGGTAAATGTATCAGTCGAAAACCTCCCCAAAAAAGAGCCGCTTGGCAGTAAAGATTGGATTCTGGAGGCCAATTGTATCCGCGCTTTGTCACCGATATGATGTCCAAACGCATCATTAATGGTTTTTATGCGATCCAGCTTGATAAACAAGATCGGAAATGACTGTTTTCCCCTTTCGGCTTTTTTAATCCATTGGTTCAAAATTTGTTCCAACTTTTTTTGGTTCGGCAGCCCTGTTTTCTCATCATAGTACGCCATTTGTTCAAGCTTTTTTTCCATTTGCCGCAGTTCCGTCATATTACGGCCCAAAAACAATATTTCCACACATTCACCATCTACGAAAATAGGGAAGACGTGCAAGTCAAACGTTTTTAATTTCTTTCCCCATAAAAGTTCCAATTCTAATTGAACTGCCTGTCCCGTTTTGGCGATCTCAACATTCTTTTTCAGTCTCTCTCCTTTCTTAGGATTAAGAAATTCCAGCCAGCTTTTCCCTGCCAGGTCTGCTGTCTCTTTGCCAAATAGCTTTGTAAAAGCTGGATTCACCATATGAAAATGACCATGTAAATCTGTTGTAAAAATGATATCCGGGTGGTTCTGTATGATGGAATCACAAAATTCCTTTGAATGAATCAAGTGGTACCGCTCTTCTTGATCATACTGCGAAGCCTCTTCTGGCGATTGCTCCAAGCATTCCCTCATCTTGGCGCCAGCCCGCTTTGAAATATATAAAAATACGTCCTTTTCATGATGCCATCTTGCGGATTTGCCGGGATGCTTCACAATTTTTTGCAAGCACGGGAACTGTCCAGTATTTGCCCTATGAAGCTTTGACAACCCTTGCAATTGACTGACGAAACCAATAACGAAATTGGTATCATCATAAACGGCCGTTCTACCTTTTCTTGTCGTGTAATGTTTGGCTGGCAGCAGCTTTGTAGCAGTCTTTTTTCCCAACTGCATGTTTAGCGGCTTAGTTGGAATTGGGCTGTCTGTTTCTTGTGAAAAATCTTTTGCATCACCTGATACATTCGGCTCCACCACCCTTTTCTTCACAGCGATATGGACTGCCGAGTTTTGCCCGCTGAAAGTGACGGCTGCAATTCCTTCTTCGGCGATCATCGTTTCTGTAAAAATAATGGTGCCGCTTCCAGATATTCCGCCGGCAATGGCGATTTCCGGCAGGTGATGTTCAAACAGGCCCAGGCACTCTTCAAGCATCCCGGTCCATTTATTCGCCATCACCATGGCCGCTTTTGGCCTGTCAAATGTAAGACCTTTTACAAAGTCATTTATGGAATCATTATCGGAAAGTTTAAATAGAGAAGATGTTATGTTTATGTCTTTAAAATGTGTAAAAAATAGCCTGGATTGCTCATTCATACCGTCAAATAAACAGCCAGAAGAATTGCTCCCAATCATCACTGCACGGGGTAAAAGAGTGGAAAATAAACGCCGCAATCGATCAATTTTTTCAATTGGCCAATTAACAAGATTCGCTTGGATTAGAAGGTTGTTGGAAAATTCGTGATAATGTGCTTGTATGAATTCCTTCAATTCATTTTCATTCTTGTAAAGATAGGCATATGTCGTTTTCAACCCGCTAGTCACCACCGTTTTATTTTACGACATTTTTTGACTATATCCTTGTTATTACTATTCTAATAAATTTTGTCCTGCTATGTCACTACTAATTGTTCACCTTTTCAAGAATTAAAAAAAACCGCCGATATGCAGCGGTTTTTTCCCAAGTTCTATGCCAGCCAATTCCATCCAAGCGGTAATTTTATCCCCAGAATAAACGTTACAATAAAGGCAATGATCAAGACACCCCAAAATAATCCTGTCCCTTTTCCTTTTGACATACGTACAAGTATCATTTCCATCATCGCAATCACAATGACGCCGCCAAGAAATTTCATTCCGTATAAAGCCGGGTTGTAGCCTTGGTGTTTCCAAAATAATAATATTCCAGTCATGAGAATGAGCAAGTAAAAAATCCTAAGGATCATTTGGACAATTTTCTTGCCTTTTTCGTTGCCGGCGTTAGATAAAGCCACGGCAACAACAAAAAGAATAAGTGCGATCACCCATGTTGTAATATGGGCATGTGTCGTATCAAACATCAGTCAAACCTCCTCAAACTTGCCTCATTTTTTGGTATCTATCCTCTCACCATCTTAGCATACAAGGGTTCGGCAAAATATTGTCAAGCCTTTAGTTCACAGTATTGTTTAATTTTCCAATTCCTTCAACATAAATCTCGACTTCATCCCCTTTGCTTAATAAACGGGGCGGCTTAAAGCCTTTTCCTACCCCCGACGGCGTTCCTGTCGCAATGATATCGCCGGGTTCCAGTGTCATGCCTTGTGAAAGAGTTGCAATGATTTCCTCAATAGGGAAGATAAAATGTTCTGTATTGGAATTCTGGCGGATTTCTCCGTTAACCCTCGTCTGGATATTTAATCCGTTGGGATTTTTGATTTCCGAATGATGGACAATCCACGGTCCCATTGGGCAGGAAGAGTCAAGACTTTTCCCCAGGAAGTATTGCTTATGCCTTACTTGAAGATCCCGAGCCGTAATATCATTCACGATTGTATAGCCAAATACATAATCAAGCGCATCTGCTTCAGCTATATTTCTCCCCTGTTTGCCAATGACTACCGCCAGTTCGCCTTCATAATCCAGTTCATTCGTCAATTCTTCATGGGCTTCGATGCTATCTTTATGGCCAATCACTGTCGTAGGAGCTTTCGTAAACACAATCATATGCTTTGGTATATCTGCTTCGCTCCCCATTTCTATCGCATGATCTCGATAGTTTTTTCCCACACACATGATGTTTTTCCAGGGCTTTGGAATGGGTGGAAGCCACTTGACATCTTCCAAAGGCAATTGATATTCATTTTTTCCATTTTCCACTCCCCATTGAACCAACCGTATTGTCAAAAGTTCCATAGTAAAAAGTTAATAATCCCTTGATCTTAAAGGCTTTAAAAACAAAAAACTTGCCACCCCCTAAATTTTAAGGT
>NZ_JAFBFH010000047.1 GCF_016909185.1 Siminovitchia thermophila
ACTCCCACATCAAAATCTTGAGTGAATACAAAAGGTCTAAGTGTGAGAAAACGGCACCTAAATGCCCGATTGGTTCAACTAACATTCAGTAGGAGATGAAGAACCCTCCTCCTGAATGAAGTTTCACTTTATCCCGCATGTAAGGTGCCGTAAGCTCCCACATCAAAATCTTGAGTGAATACAAAAGGTCTAAGTGTGAGAAAACGGCACCTAAATGCCCGATTGGTTCAACTAACATTCAGTAGGAGATGAAGAACCCTCCTACTGAATGAAGTTTCACTTTATCCCGCATGTAAGGTGCCATAAGGCTCCCACATCAAAATCTTGAGTAAATACAAAAGGTCTAAATGGGAGAAAACGGCACCTAAAATGCCCGATTGGTTCAACTAACATTCAGTAGGAGATGAAGAACCCTCCTACTGAATGAAGTTTCACTTTATCCCGCATGTAAGGTGCCGTAAGGCTCCCACATCAAAATCTTGAGTGAATACAAAAGGTCTAAGTGTGAGAAAACGGCACCTAAATGCCCGATTGGTTCAACTAACATTCAGTAGGAGATCGAAGAAACCTCCTACTGAATGAAGTTTCACTTTATCCCGCATGTAAGGTGCCGTAAGCCTCCCACATCAAAATCTTGAGTAAATACAAAAGGTCCAAGTGTGAGAAAACGGCACCTAAATGCCCGATTGGTTCAACTAACATTCAGTAGGAGCCCTACTGAATGAAGTTTCACTTTATTTCCAACCGCTAAAATAAAAAAGGATCGGGAAAGCGGCAGTCATGATTGCCATGATAGCCGCTCCAAATTTATTTCCCTCTTTCCAAGCATGCTTGGTCAATCCCCATGTGTAATACATTAAAAATAAGGTAAGGATGCCAATGAACAAAAATTGCACGGGCGATCAGTCCTTTTCTGACGGTTTTATCGGGATCGGCTTGATTTGCGCCCCAAAGTTTTCGATCGTTACTTTAAAGCGCACATCGACTTTTGCATGCTGATAGTGCTTCTCCCAATCATATTTTTGAAAATCTTTCATTGTCCAAAAATGTTTTCTTGCATTAATGTGCCAAGCGAACGGTTCCCCTTTATATTCCACTTTGGTTTTTTTGATCAGTTTCAGCGCATCTTTTTCCAACTGCTTTTCTATCGACTTTTTTAAAATGGTTTGGTTCTTTTCATTTGTCGTATAGTTGGTGAGCCCGGGGTTGGACCTAACTTGTAATTTGATTGGAACAGAAACAGCAACTTTCAAGGGGTCTTGATTAGGAGATACGTTAATTTTTGTATGCCCGTCCTTTATGACCCTTGCCGAGATTCTGAACTTCTCATTTAAAGGGTCTATAAACGAAGCAACAAACGAGTTTATCGGTGATTTCCGCTTTATTAGCAAAGCCATCCTTGTCTCCTCCCCGTTTAGGGTACCGATCATTTTTCTGTTTTGCATGACGGCAGAACCGATCATCTGGACAGGGTCCCCGGCTTTTTGAGGAACTTGCCCGGCCTTATACGTATCTTCATCTGTATGAACGGTCTCATTTCTTTTGGTTGTGGCATAGATGATCAAGGCTAGCTCTCCTTCCGACCGATGGTAAAAGTTATTTAAATTGGATTTTGAAACAAGCCCTGTACTGTCCCATCTTTCCTCCATGAATTCATAATATTTATGCGGGCTGCTTTCCAGCGCCGGCTTGTTTTTATGAATATAATCACTCGCCTTTTCTTGCGATACGATCATAATACTTTCCCGCCGCAGTTCTGGGTCAATAACAGCAGAATCAATGATGTGGCGAAATTCATCGGTTTTTGCCAACTCTTCCCCGATAATAATAGTCCGTAAATGGGCAAAGGTAACTTTTCTGGATAGGGAAGACTGGGTAAGCTCTTTTGCAGAAAATATATCTGGAGCTGAAACAGATATAATATTAGACGGCTGTTCGTTTTGTGCTTCCGCGGCTTTTGAGGTATTTACTTGAGGATTGGCAACCTGAAAGGTGACCGATATCAAGTGATCCTTTTCATCTTTGTCCAGCCCCAGTGCGATGACAAAGGCCTGCCTTTCCAGTTCTTCTTTATCTCCACAGCCCGTTGTCAAAAATATAATCGAAAAGGCGCTAAACAATAGCAGAAAAAAACGCTTCATTTTTTCTTCCTCCCCTTAAAGCGGTCAATTCCCCATAAAAGCACGGGAAGAGAAAAGAAAAAGCCTGAACCAATCTTTAATAACAGTTTCCTTGCTTCAAATCCTTGAAAATAATTGTCTGGCATTAATGCCAACAAAATGATCAGGCCTGTTAATGGCAGCAAAAGCCGTTCAAATTCGTTGAAGCGGATCAACTTGCCCAGTAAAAATGCACAAATATAAATATAAATGGCAAAACGAACAGCCGCCCCCATAAACCACAATCCCAGAAAAATAGCTTCCACATGGTTAGACAACGCTCCAACAGCAGCCAACCTAGTCAGGTGATGGTACGGATAAGCAATACTTTCAACTGACGGGTAGTCAAACATCATAATAAATGCCGCCATAAAAATAACCATTTTTGCGGAACTCACACTGAAGCTCCAAATGGATGCTTTTTGAAAAGATTTATAAGTGCGCACAAAGGGAGCAAGCAGGAAAAGGATAATAATATCCCCTCCCAAAAACGAGCTGTAGCTGATTCCCCCTTTTATAAGGTCCCACATCCCCGGGCCGGCAATTGGAAAAATAAACCCCGGTTCCAGATCTTTTGTTACAAAAATGATAAGAAGCACAGCGGAAACAAGGATAGCTGGTGTGATTAGCCAGGCTGTACTCCCAATTGTTTCCAAGCCGCGGATGGCGACAAGAAGGCACGTAGCCATCGCAACCAGCAAGATCATAAACACCGAAGTGTGCGGATAATACATGGTAATGACAATATCCGCATAACTGCGGGTGTTTATTACAGTTGTTGCCATAGATAAACTGATAAATATAAACGTGATGACGCCCCCAAAAAATTTTCCCGTCAATTTATTGGCCATTTCAATCAGCCCGACTTGATGCTTACGAAACAATCCCAATAACAAAAGGAAGGGAATGAGAAAAAAAAGAAATGAAAAAATGGGTAACATCCAACCAGCATTTATTCCAGTGTTTAGGAAAATGCTTGGGGTTGTGTCCGTTACTTTAATGGCCAGCATCAAAAAAATAATGGAAAACAATTCTCTCGTCCCCAGCTTGCCATCGGTAGCTTTGATCATTCTTTCGCCTCCCCTTTCGGCGCTGCTCTAATCTTTCTTTGCGGAGACATGTTTTGCGGTCTCAGCCACTGTTTCTTTAAAACCGGGCGCAAAAACAAGTCCTTTGATGAAGGAGTATAAGGGGCAAGCGGCGAAAAGAATGGCACACCAAAAGCTTTAAGCGAAGCGGCATAGGCCATGATAGCTGTCAATGCCAAAGCAATGCCGATGAAGCCAAGAAAATTGGCGGCAAAGAGCAGGCAGAAACGAAGAATCCGGACGATCACACTCAAGCCGATATCCGGAATGGCAAAAGAGGCCAGGCCTGTAATCGACACAATAATGACCATAATAGGACTGACAATATTCGCCTCTACGGCTGCCTGGCCAAGAATTAAGGCACCTACAATTCCGATGGTGGCGCCTAGTGGGGTGGGAACCCTGATTCCGGCCTCTCTTAAAATTTCAAATGTTATTTCCATCAGCACAATCTCCCAAAGAGTTGGAAAAGGGATCCTTTCTCTTGTTCCAGCCATGGCAAGGAGAAGATCTGTCGGAATCATTTCCGGATGAAAAGTTGTGACTGCCAGAAAAAAAGCCGGAGTCAACAAGCCGATAAATAAGGCGATTAAGCGGATGATTCGTGAAAAATTGCCGTAAGGCATACGCAAAAATTGATCTTCCGCCGTTTGGAACAATGACCAAAACGTAATGGGTGTCACCAATGCGACGGGAGAGTTATCCATCAGCAAAATGACGTGTCCTTCGAGTAAAAAAGAACAGGCACGATCAGGGCGTTCTGTCGTCATGCATGACGGAAATAAAGAGCTGGGCCTTTCTTCGATCACTTCTTCCAGCATGGAAATTTCCAGTATAGCATCCTGCTGAACTTCCTCTATTCGTTTTTTTACCGTGGCAACAAGCTCTTTATCCACGATGTTTTGAATGTATAGCACCGAAACTTGCTGGGGAGACTTCGTCCCTACAGTGACAATTTCTGTTATTAAGTGATGATCTTTTAATTGCCGGCGAATAAGGGAACGGTTAACTTGCGCGGACTCGATAAACGCCGTTTTAGGCCCCTTCACAACGGTTTCGGCTGTCGGCTCCGTTACAGAACGGCTTTCAAAACCGTTCGTATCAATTAGGATTCCGTCTCTTTGCCCATCTATCAAAATCAAAGTGCTGCCATTCAACATATTTTCAACAGCTTCTTTAATTTTCGTTATTTTTTTGCCGCTTGCAGTCGTCAGGACATTATGCATAATATCCGTTACGATATTGATTTCATTCCGAACAGTAGATTGTGATTGTGGTTCAAGAAGAGGCTTTATAATTTGCTGATCGATCATCTTCGTATCAACCGCTCCGGCAACGAATAAAATGAGAGCATGCCGGTTGATGGACGAGATGTACAGCTCCCTGAATTTCAAGGCATTATTCGTTGGATAGTAAAATAATTGTTCAAAACGCTTTCTGTTTTCCGTTATTTTATTGGAGAAAACCTCTAGCTCTTGTTCCTTTTTTGTCCCATCCTTTGATTGTTTAGCTTTCATTAATTGCTTTTTTTTGAAGAAGTTCAATGAGCGTACCTCCAGCCAACATGGACTATGTTTGTTAATATGGACATTTTCTGTAAAAAAATGCATTTTACGTTTAATCTTGGGCCGATTGTGATAGGGGATGATTGCACGGATTATTTTTATGGGGGAGACCCTTTCATGTTTACTTGGAATGACATGATTACGTTCGTTTGGGCATTCTTCCTGACGCTTCCGCTCGTGGCATTCATCCATTCCGCGGGCCACTTGTTTTTCGCGTTACTTTTCGGCGGGAAAGCGAAAGTTGTCTTGGGGCAGGGCCGATTGCTCTTATCGTTGGGAATCTTTAAGATGCGGATGTTATATTTCGTTGATTGCTACAGCTATTACGAAGGTTTAAAGGTGAACAACCGGATTACCCAGACGCTTGTTCGGGCCGGAGGAGTCATTTTTAATCTGTTATCCATTATTTTGGTGAATTCGGCTATTTCCGCCGGATATTTGCCGAAGCACATGTTTTTTTATCAATTTGTCTATTTTTCTGTTTATTATATTTTCTTTGACCTGCTGCCGACCGAATATGGCGAAGGTCAGTATAGTGACGGCAAGGCGATTTGGGACATTTGGAAGAAAGGGAGCGAGGAAAAAGAAAAGAGCCGCTAATCGGTCTGGGGGCGTCGAAAATCCCCTGACAACATCGACTTCTCAATTGTTAGGCAATCAATAAATAGCTTTCATTCTAAGAATGTAGGATGCTCAGCCGCTTTATCGGTAACGAATAGAGGTAAATGGTTTGCCCGGAAATTGCGCTTTGTTTTTACAGTAACTTCAGGGTGAAAGTCTGCCATAACTACTGCGTAGATAGTGAACAAAGCAGGTGTTTTTTTCAAAATAAGAAATAAACACCTGCTTATCTATAAGCTAATGACGCAGTCAAATAATAAACGATGATGCAGCCAGCGAAAGGGAAATAACATAACTGAAAACCGGAACATACCAAGTGGAACATTTGTCTCCACAAAAAATCACTACAGATATATAACAGATGTTGACATTTTTAATCTGTTATAATACAATATGCTTAACAACGAAAAGGGAGGATACGTCCAATGATGCCAATCGAATTTTACCGGAACATTCCAGCCAAACAATGTTGCCAATGCGGAGAAGATATGCAAGAAATGCATGAATGCTATTTTAATGAGTGTGAGCGGTGTTTAAGCAAAGTAGAGGAGTAACAAATGAATAAAATATTGAAATGTTAACAATCTGCCAGTTTCATTGAATGAATTGGCGGATTTTTCTTTTGGACAATTTTCTTGAGTATACTGTCAAAAGGTAACAGTAGATGAACGCTTAAAAAAGCCATATTCAACTCATGTTCTTAAGCAGTGATTGGCTTGGAATGGCAAAGTCAGTTGTTTATAATTCCTTGACATTCGTTTATTCTTTACGGGAAGTTTATTGATTTTGGCTTGTCCACAATGTCCCTCAGCTTTTTCGGGTCAGCAAAAAGGAGTCTTTTTACTTGATTACATTTCGGGCTGGCTGTTTGGAAAAACGCTCTTACATCTTGAATCCAACGCAGTTATTCTGTCATGGCTGTTACCAATTCGGATAGCGGTTTCATCTTCCTGTACGGAGATATGTTTAGAATCGTTATTTGAAAGCCAGAATCGTTCGATTTTAAAAGAAGAAATGCAAAAATAAGAGCTAATTTTTCTGAAATATAAGAAAAATATCTATAAAGTTTAAGAAACCAGCAATGAAAAGACCGGTTCCGGAAAAATCCGAAGCCGGCTAGTATTGGTTGGCTATTTTTACAAGCGTCTCCCCAAGCTGTATGACATCTTCCTCAGTAGTTTCCCGCCCGAAAGAAATACGGATAAATTCTTTCGCTTCTTTTCCTGTAATGCCCATGGCTGTCATCGTTTTGGACGGTGTTTGTAAATGTGCGGAGCAGGCGCTGCCAGTGGAGATCGCAAAGCCGCGGCGGTTGCATTCCAGCATGACAAATTGGCCTTCCAGCCCTTTTAGCCGCATTCCGACCGTGGAGGGCAAATCGGAATTGTAGATGATAAAAGCAGACTCAGCAGGTGAGAGTGATTGAATAAAAGCTTCTCTTACATGGAAAAAGTGTTCTGCCTGTATTCTTTGTTGTTCGACTGCTCTTTTGGCCGCAACAGACATGGCAGCCACCGCAGGAACATTGACGGTTCCCGGACGAAATCCGCTTTCGTGAGTTGTACCAGGATAAAAAGGTTTCCAGGTCAGCGAAGGATTGATGTATGTAACGCCAATCCCTTTCGGTCCATAAAACTTGTGTCCTGAAATCGTCAAGCTGTCAACCATAGGAGAAATGGTTGACATATCTGCTTTGCCAAACGTTTGAACACAGTCACTATGGACAAGAATGCCATTGTGCCGGCAAAGTGCTGCCATTTCCTTGATAGGCTGGATTGTGCCGATCTCCGGATTTCCATGCTGGATGCTTACAAGCACCGTGTCGTCACGGAGAGCGCTCTGGAATTCACTTAGATTGATTTTCCCATCTGGTTGAAGCGGCAAAAATGTGATGTCGTAACCGGATTTTTTTAATAGTTTCATTGTATTGGCAACCGATGAATGTTCGGCCATGCCGGTCACAATGTGCTTTCCTTCTTTGGGAGAAGCCGATAGCAAGGCCTGAATCGCGAGGAAGTTCCCTTCGGACCCCCCACTTGTAAAATAAATGCCATCTTTAGGAGCCCAGAGCAATTGGGCAAATTCTCCCCGGCAATGTTCCAAAAGCTGTCTGGCTTTGTCTCCAATGTCATGAAGACTGCTTGCATTGCCATAAAATTCGGCAGAAGCTTTTACATATGCTTTGGCCGCCTCTTCATCCAGAGGACAAGAAGCTGCATAATCAAAATATTGCACGATTTCCCCCCGCTTTCTGTTGTTGACTACAAATACAGCACTAGACATGGCAAGTACATTATTTCTGGAATGTATCGGACAGAATGTCCAGCAGCGCAGGTGCAGTGACAGGACAAGGAATGCTCATCAGTATATTTGCGCTCGAAAGAAAAAATCCGTTTTTCGAGATGGTTGCCGCTTGCGCTTGTGTTTTTATTCTTACAGGAAAGGCGTTATTGCGGGGCAATCATCAGGAAAAACGCAAGTTTTTTCAAAAAAAGTGATGTTAAGCCGCTAGGCGTTATCGTCTTGAGGCCCCATTTTTTGAAATGTTCAAGAAGCAGTTTCAAAAGTTGGTGCAGACGGCCATTTTCCTATAGTGTCTGTCTTTGTAATCTGTCTCATTCTTCCCGCTTAAGGCCGGACGCTTGGGCTTTTCTTGTTAAAAACCTCTTTTTATAAAAAAGAACTTGTCATAAGTGTAAATCTATGTAAATATATGTGTCAAGACACCTGTAAACAACCAGGAGGAGAATCATGAAAAAAGCGAGCGTCTTAATCATAGGAAGCGGGATCGCCGCTTTAAAGCTGGCGAAAGAAATTCGCAGTGGCATAAATGTGATCATTATCACAAAGTCCTCTCTAAAAGATGGCAATTCAAACTTGGCTCAAGGAGGAATTGCGGCGGCGGTTGGTCCAACTGATCATCCATCAACACATGGTGCTGACACAATGAAAGCCGGCGGTTTCCATAACAATCCTGATGTCGTTCGGACTATTACGAAAGAGGCGCCAAAGCTTATCTGTGGTCTTGTAAACGAAGGTTGTCCTTTTGATCGAGATGAACAAGGAGAAATCGTTCTCGGCATGGAAGGAGCCCACACTAAAAAAAGGATCGTTCATGGGGGCGGAGATGCTACCGGCGCAACGCTTATGGAGCACTTTGTCGCCAACCTCCCCGACAATGTCACAGTCTTTGAAAATATGTTTGCTTATGAATTAATAATAGATTCGGCAATCGGGAAATGTACAGGAGCGAAAGCGAAGGATGTCAACGGAAAAGTCGTGTGTTTTTTTGCCAAGCATGTAGTAGTGGCAACAGGCGGCTGCGGCCAGTTGTATACCCATACTTCAAACGCACATTCCGTTACTGGCGACGGTATTGCGCTTGCATACAGGGCCGGAGCCGAATTGACCGATATGGAATTTATTCAATTCCATCCAACACTTTTATATATCGACGGGCAGACTCGCGGCCTTATTTCGGAAGCAGTCCGTGGAGAAGGCGGAAGACTCGTGGATGACACTGGCCGACCTATCATGAACGGTGTTCATCCACTTGGCGATTTGGCGCCAAGACATATCGTAGCGCAAACCATATATCACCATTTGCGGGAGAGCAATCCTGTATTTCTTGATGTGTCGTATGTGGGCAGCTTTTCGAAAAGGTTTCCGACAGTCGCCTCTCTTTGTGAAAAAAATGGCGTCAATTGGCATGACGGAATTCCGGTTGCACCGGGAAGCCACTTTCTCATGGGCGGAATCAAGACGGATCTGATCGGCAGGACGAATGTTTCCGGACTGTACGCGATAGGGGAAGCCGCTTCAACAGGCTTTCACGGCGCGAATCGGCTTGCAAGCAATTCGTTGCTGGAGGGGCTGTTTATGGGGAAAAGCCTGGCCGAATGGGTACAGGCAAATCCTTTTAAAGAAGAAGCTTTTTTAGATGCAAAGCCAAAGAAGAAGTTTGTTCGTCCGCCAGAGGGTTTGCCGAAAAAGCAAGACATCCAGAGGTCGATGATGGATCACGTTGGTATAGCCCGGACGGAAAGGGGCTTGCAAAAACACATTTACTGGTTGGAAAATGCTCGAATCAGGCAATGGTTGGCGGCAAGTTTGGACGACTTGAAGACGGAAGAGATAGAGCGGGTTTTCATGGGGATTACCGCCTGGCTTGTGGCGGATTCCGCTTTAAAAAGAACTGAAAGCAGGGGAGGTCATTTTCGTCTCGACTTTCCTTGTGAAAATAATCACGTATGGACAGGAAAAAGAATTATACAATGCAGAAAAAGGATGGGACAAAATGAACAAACTGAAGCTTCGGTTGCTACTTGAACAATTTTTTTTGGAGGATATCGGCGACCGTGACGTCTCGAGTCAAATCTTCGCACATCGGGAGCATGGCCAAGTCGTTTTTATTGCAAAGGAGGAGGGGATTTTTTGCGGAGAAGATGTGATTCAAACCGGATACGCGGTATTGGACCCGGCGATTGGGCTTGACATAAACGTGAAGGACGGCGAGCGCGTTGAACGGGGGCAGCGGCTGGCCATTGCTTCCGGACCAATCAAAAGCTTGTTAAAAGGTGAGCGTGTCATCTTGAACTTGGTTCAGCGGATGAGCGGTATCGCGACCAAAACAGATAAAGCGGTTGAAACGCTGCGCGGAACCAAGGTAAAAGTATGCGATACGAGGAAAACAACACCCGGATTGCGAATGCTTGAAAAATATGCCGTCCGTTGCGGTGGGGGTTACAACCATAGGTATGGCCTGTACGACGGGGCAATGGTCAAAGACAACCACATCGCCTTCGCCGGATCTATAAAAAAAGCGGTCCAAGCTATCAGGGAAAGCGCAGGCCATATGATCAACATTGAAGTCGAAACGGAGACAAAAGAACAAGTGATCGAAGCTGTTGAAGCAAAAGCCGATGTCATTATGTTTGATAACAGAAGCCCCGAAGATATACGCGAATGGGTGAAGCTTGTTCCCGAAGGGATCATAACGGAAGCATCCGGAGGTATCACAATGGATAACCTCAGGGACTACGGAGAAACAGGAGTGGACTATATTTCTCTCGGTTTTTTGACACACTCGATTTCCTCGTTCGACATAAGCGTAAAAGTGGACATTTGTGTATTGAGAGAAACCTGCTGAGGGAGGTTGTGTCGTCCAAGCTCATTTTTGTTGTAATCACATCATTTATCAAGACTAGGAGGAGACAGAGTATGAGTATTTTCGAAACGTTGGAAAAGCAGTCTCATATACTTCCGGATAAGTATCGGAATATGCCAACACAAGAATTGGAAGCGAGAGTGCGTGATATAAAAGCGCAGCTTGGAAAAAAGCTGTTCATTCCCGGCCACCACTATCAAAAAGATGAAGTTATCCAATTCGCCGATGTGAGAGGGGATTCGTTGCAGCTTGCGCAAATGGCGGAGAAAAATCGCGAAGCCGAACATATCGTATTTTGCGGGGTTCATTTTATGGCGGAAACAGCCGATATATTGACAGTTGATAATCAAAAAGTGTATTTACCGGACATGCGGGCGGGATGCTCGATGGCGGATATGGCTGATATTTATCAGACGGAACGGGCATGGGAAAAGCTTACAAACATATTTGGCGATACCATCCTGCCACTCACATACGTTAATTCAACAGCCGCCATTAAATCTTTCGTCGGCCAAAACGGTGGCGCCACGGTCACATCTTCCAATGCTGAAAAAATGGTTCAGTGGGCGTTCAAGCAAAAGGAGCGGATTCTCTTTTTGCCCGACCAGCACTTGGGGAGAAATACAGCTTACAGTCTGGGCATCAGTCTCGATGAAATGGCGGTGTGGAATCCGATCACGGACGAACTGGAGTATGATGGACCGGTGGAAAATATCAAAGTACTTCTTTGGAAAGGCCATTGCTCTGTTCACGAAAATTTTACAGTGAAAAATATCGAAGAAGTCCGAAGAAATTATCCGAATATGAACATCATCGTTCATCCGGAATGCAGGCGTGAAGTGGTTGCCCTTTCAGACATGGCGGGCTCCACAACCTACATTATCAATATGATTGAAAAAGCAGAGCCGGGGTCCGCCTGGGCCATCGGTACTGAAATGAACCTTGTGAATCGCTTGATACAGGAACACCCGGACAAGCACATCATTTCGCTTAATCCCCATATGTGTCCGTGTCTTACGATGAACCGGATCGATCTCCCGCACCTTGTTTGGTGCCTCGATACAATTATGGAAGGCGAAGGCCATAATGTGATTCAAGTTGATGATAAAACAGCCACCTTTGCCAAAATGGCGCTGGATCGGATGCTGGAACGATCTTGATCAGAATAGTACGGATGTGAAGTAAGTTGTTGGGCATGAACCTGGAATTGTCCCGGGCTCATGCCTTTTCATTTAACATTGACTCGTTTGTATTCAAAAAATTCATCCTGTATCAGAATAGATAAAGGATACTATGCTTTCATCTCTCCCCGGAATCGATTTGCGCACATTCAATTGGAAAAAAGTGTGTAAAATAGGCGGAGACCTTTTGACAAAGGGCTCGCCGTGTATTAAGATAGCGTATTATTCGCAACATTTTTTTAAGCCCAAATACATCATGGGAGAGGAAGAAAGCGGTGGGTAACCCCTTAATTTTTCAATCGGATTTTGGATTGGCAGATGGTGCTGTCTGCGCTATGTACGGCGTGGCCAATTGTGTTGATCCGGCTATCAGAATATTTGATTTGACTCATAGAATCCCGCCTTTTGATATATGGGAAGGCTCTTACCGGCTGTTGCAGACAATTGAATACTGGCCGGAAAATTCGGTTTTCGTATCGGTGGTGGACCCTGGGGTTGGAACAGACCGTCGGAGTGTCGTCGCGCGAACGGCTTCCAATCATTGGGTCGTGACACCGGACAACGGCACGCTTACTCACGTTCATAAAGAAATCGGTATTAAGGAATTAAGACTCATCGATGAAACAATAAACCGGCTTCCGAACTCTGGTGCTTCCCATACATTTCATGGCAGGGACATTTATGCCTATACTGGCGCTCGTCTCGCTTCGGGAAAAATGACATTTGAGGAAGTGGGTCCAAAGCTGGATCTGGGTCTCATTGTGACACTGCCTTATATCGACGCATACCGAAAAAACGGCAAAGTATACGGAATGGTCGATGTGTTGGATGTTCGTTACGGCAATCTTTGGACGAATATCAGCAGACCTGCGCTCATTGATTTGAACATCGACTACAATGATAAAGTAAATGTAGCCATTAAGCACAATTCTATTTTAGTATATAACGAAACCATGATTTACGGACGCTCGTTTGCGGCCACCAAAAAAGGGGAGCCCCTCGTATATATTAATTCGCTCGATAATGTGGCTATTGCCATTAATCAGCAATCTTTTGCTAAAAAATATGGCATCGGAACGGGCATTCATTGGAGAATTGAAATAGAAAAAGCTTAGTGCCGGACATACTTTGACTAGTAAACAGACTTAGTACTGGTTTGACCAGTAGACAGACTTAAAAAAGACAGCGGGTGTGGATCGGTATTCAACCGGGCAGGCAGTCCATTCTTTTTTACCGTTTCAAAGAAAAATATGTGTTCAAAAAAGGGACGGCCCCAAAAGGCCACCCCTTTTCTTTATTTCCCCTCAAATATCTTTTTCACTTTATTGACGGCAATTTCTGAACCGCCCCGGCCTTCAACGCCCTCGACCATCAAGGCGATCAGCAGCTCGGGATTTTCCGGATTGTATGCCACGAAAAAGCCGTTTTCTTTTCCTTTCTCCCCTTGTTTTGCTTTTAACTCGGCCGTTCCTGTTTTACCCGCGAGCGGATAATTAGGTATTCTCGCCGAACGTGCTGTTCCACTAGGATCTGCTACGACTTTCACTAGCGCATCTTGAATAGCTGTCGCTGTCTGTTCGCTCATCACTTTTTCTTTCCAAACGGTTCCTGGTTTTTCTTCTTTTACCAATATTGGCTGAATCATGTTCCCTTTGTTCGCAAAAGGAGTGTATGTTGCGGCCAAATGAACAATGTTCATCTGGATCTTTCCTTGTCCGTACGCGGAGTCTGCCAATGCAATGTCAGAATCGATGTCTCCGATTTTCGATTGCTCAAGCGGGTATCCATAGGAAGGAATATCTTCTTCAAACCCAAACGATTGTAACCCCTTCGTAAACTTATCTTTTCCGAGGTCAAGGGCCGCCATCGCAAAATAAATGTTGTCCGATAAAATGAGCGCTTTTTCCAAATTGACCGGACCATTTGCTTCTGTCACTCTGGTAACGGAATAGCCGCCCCAGGAGGAATCTTTTTTCCAGGACTTGCCGTTAATATCGTACGTTTTTTTCCAATCGACTGCGCCTGCTTCAAGGGCTGTCGCCGCGGTAATCGGCTTCATCACCGAACCTGGTGCGAAGGATGCTTTAAAACGGGTGAGGAGCGGCTCTTTGTCATTTTCTTGTAATGCTTTCCACTCTTCGGCACTCGCGCCTAAAGAAAGCATATTTGGATCGAAACTTGGGCTGCTTGTTAAAGCGAGCGTTTCGCCTGTTACCGGATGCAAAGCGGCGGCCGATCCCACTTCGTCTTTCAGCTCGTTAAAAACGGATTGTTGCAAACCCGAGTCGATTGTCAATTGTACGCTTTCTCCGTCTTTTACAGGTTTTTCCGCCAGTACGGCCTCAGAGTCGTTTTTCTTTTTGATTAGAATTTTGACACCATTTTCTCCTTTTAGTTGTTTTTCAAAAACCTGCTCCAAGCCTCTTTTTCCGATTACATCGGATGATTGATATCCGGAACCGGCTTTTTCCAGCTCTTCTGCCGTGATCGGACCCACATAGCCGATCAAATGGGCCGCCGCCTCCCCGAGCGGATAAACCCGTGCTTCTACGCTTCGGTTACTAACGGAAGGAATGCTTGTTGCTTTTTCAAGCAACTCCGTATCATCACCCGGTATTTTTTTCAACGGTACAAAATGTTCCGGCTGTACCCATGATGCAGATAATTCTTTTTTAATGTTTCCAGGTTCCAATCTAAGCAACTCAGCTACTTTCGTAATGATTTCCTCTTCTTGGTCTCCCATTTTTCCGGGAATGATCCCGATCTCCGACACTTTCCCTGTAACGGCAAGCCCGACGCCATTCTTGTCCACAATATCCCCGCGTTTCGCAGGTGTCATGGAAAGGCTGATTTTATCGCCCTCTTCAAGATCGGGAAAAATAAACGTTGTATCCCAGTTTACATACCAGTTTTTATTATCATTCTGTTCCTCTTCCGTGAGTACTGCTTTATGGTCAAATGAAATCTTGCCTGCAATACTGTCCATTTGGACTGAAAAAGGAAATTGGACTTTACCATCTTTTTCCTTCACTTCTTCAGGCTTTTTAAAAGTTATTTTTACATTTTTAATGTTCAAGTCTTCGTATATCTTTTTATATCTATTGGCAAAATCATTTTTGGAGACTTTTTCCTTGGCATCTGCCGAAAGATAATCATACATCTTATTAAAATCCTGGTCGTTCCATTCATCAACATACGCAGCAAACCGTTCTTCTGGTTGTGGCCCCTTATTGCAAGCCGCCATTGTGAGCCCGGCCATTAATACAAGCAGCATAACGATCCATTTTTTCATCGCTCATTCGCCCCCTCTATTGTGTTATTTTAACATTATAGGGGGTTGAAAGCAGGGAAAAAATCATTCAATATGTTAAAATAAATGGTATTGACGAAATCATATATAAAGAGAGTAAGGAGAAGAGCGATGGAAAAAACACTCATTTTTGGACATAAAAATCCGGACACTGACTCTATCTGTTCTGCACTTGTCTATGCCGACCTGAAAACGAAATTGGGCGAAAATGTTGAGGCGGTTCGCCTTGGGCCAATTAATGGCGAGACGGAATACGCGCTCAATTACTTCAACGTTGAGGCGCCGCGTGAAGTCAACACTGTGGCCAACGAAGCCAAAAAGGTTATTTTGGTTGACCATAATGAACGTCAACAAAGTGCGGATGACATTACCGAAGTACAAATTGCTGAAGTGATCGACCATCACCGGATCGCCAACTTTGAAACGAGCGACCCGCTTTATTTTCGGGCAGAACCAGTCGGCTGTACGGCAACAATTTTGAAAAAAATGTACGAAGAACACGGAGTGGAAATTGAACAGAAAATCGCTGGTCTCATGTTATCTGCGATTATTTCCGACTCTCTGTTGTTCAAATCTCCAACATGCACCGAACGTGATATCGAAGCCGCAAAAGAACTGGCGGCAATAGCGGGTGTCGATGTGGAAGCATACGGAATGGAAATGCTCAAAGCCGGGGCAGACGTGAGCGGAAAATCGGTTGATGAATTGTTGTCGCAAGATGCCAAGCAGTTTCAAATGGGACAGGCAAAAGTGGAAATTGCCCAAGTCAATGCCGTTGGCGTCGAAGACGTACTTGTGCGCAAAGCTGAAATTGAAGAGGCGCTTGAAAAAGTGATCGCCGAGCGTGAACTCGACCTTTTCCTTTTTGTCGTGACCGACATTTTAACAAACGACTCAACCGCCATTGCGGCTGGAAAAGCAGCTAAATCGGTTGAGCAGGCCTTTAACGTCTCACTTGACCAAAATCAATGTGTGTTAAAAGGCGTTGTGTCCCGGAAAAAACAAATCGTTCCATCTTTAACAGAAGCACTCAGCAAATAAGGAACGGGATTGAAAAAGAGGCATCATATCAAAACAGCAGCAGGGCTTTGCGAGTCAAAGCCCTTTTCACAAATGATCAGTGATGAATGGTTAGCGTAAAAAATGAAAATGTGTATCCCAAAGTAGAAGTGCCGCTAGGCACCCTTGTGTACCCAAAGGCTTTGCGCTGGCAAGTTTACTTTACAAGGTGAGAAATATAACATTTGTATGAATATTCGCGCGGAGTTGGCCGGCGACTGGCGTTTTCCAGTTATAGCGCCTGTAAACTTCGCTCTCCTTGAAGAAGTTCCGCTTTTTCTGCGTGGTTGTTTTTTCGAGGGAGTGAATTTAAAGCATGATAAGCCAAATTCAGCCCGACACAAAACTCCACAAAGGTTATGCTAACGAAGCGAATGCATGAACTTTGAAGCAATCTGCTAGGTACTGCGCCGCCCCTTTACTATCAAGGTAACCGAAAAACGTAAAGGGGAATCAACTGCCAGTCAAATCCCGATTAGCTCAACTAACAATCAGCGGAAAAGCTCTCGCTGTTTGAAGCTTCGCCTGATCTCATTGTGGAATGCTCGAGTTTGTACGTTGTTCAACAGGCGCTTGCGCTTTTCTTAAAATACAAATTTATCAATTACTTAAAGGGGTAAGTTAATTTTGAATGTAGCTTATTTAGGGCCGAAGGGAACGTTTTCGGAGGAAGCCGCCCTTCGTTATTTTCCGCCAAATGGCGTGGAACTGATTATGCACGACAGCATCTTTGACGTGATAGAAGCTGTGGCGCAAGGGGAAATGGATAAAGGAATCGTCCCGATTGAAAATGCGATTGAAGGTACGATCACATTAACGACCGATGGATTGGTCACAAACAATGTTTGGATTGAAGGGGAGGCGATTTTGCCTGTCGCGCTTCATCTGTTGACGGTCGAAGGGGCAGATGTTGACGACATTCGCGAAGTTTGGTCCATAGCCCCTGCACTTGCGCAATGCCGGAACTTTATCAGAAAAATGAATGCGAAAATAAAACATTACAGCAGTACGGCGAATGCAGCCGCATCGCTTGTGAAAGCAGACGATAAGCATGCCGGTGCCATCGCATCCGAATGGGCGGCCAAAACATTCGGCCTTGAGATCGCTAAAAAAAATGTCCATGATTTTGAGGGGAATTCAACAAGATTTATCATCATTTCAAAGGAACATACCGAGGTGCCCGAGGCCACCAAATCAATGCTCCTGATTACGCCGATGCAAGACCGTCCGGGATTGCTGGCCATCATTTTAAATGTCTTTTCCTCCCTTGATATCAACTTGTCTTGGATTGAATCCCGGCCGACGAAGAAAAAGTTGGGGACGTACCGATTTTTCGTTGAAGCGCAATTGGGCGCACACGAAATCAATTTGCAAAAGGCCATATCCATTTTAAAAACGTATGGCCATGATGTCCGGGTGTTGGGCAGTTTCAACTCCAAACAACTGTAAAAGAGGTGCTCTTATGAAAATTGAAGTTTGGTCCGATTATGCCTGTCCTTTTTGCTATATTGGAAAGCGCCGTTTGGAAAAAGCATTAAATCAATTTGCCCATCGCTACCAGGTGCAAGTAGAGTTTAAAAGCTTTGAACTTGATCCCGACGCTCCGCGGGACACAGAAAAAAGCAATCATGAAAGGCTGGCGGAAAAATACGGAATGACTGTGGAGAAAGCAAAGCAAATGGGGGAAAACATCCGTCAGCAGGCAGCCGACGAGGGGCTGGATTTTCAGTTTGATACATTGATTCCAACCAACACGTTTGATGCCCACAGGTTAACCCATTTTGCCAAAAAGAAAGGGAAAGGCCAGGAGATGGCGGAAAAATTGCTGTATGCCTATTTTACAGAATCCAAACACCTTGGCGATCATGCTGTTTTAGCGAATATCGCTGAAGCATCGGGCCTTGGCCGGGAGGAAGCGCTGGCAGTACTTAAGGATGACTCTGCTTACGCGGCGGAGGTCCGCCATGATGAAAGAGCGGCGCAGCAAATGGGTGTGCGTGGTGTGCCATTTTTCGTTATCAATCAAAAGTACGGGATTTCAGGTGCCCAGCCGATGCAAACCTTCCTCAATGCCCTGCAAAAGGTATGGGATGAAGATGAACAAGCACCTGTTTTACAGGATCTTGGAGAGGAAGGGACAGCTTGCGGGGATGAGGGCTGTGACATACCTGAAGAAAAATAATCCATCATAACCTTTACTTTAGGCTACGGGAGCGACTTTCCTGCGTCCCCTCCCTGGCCATCCGTTTTTTGAATATCATCCAAAACTTCGACTTAGCAGGATTTCTACTATCATGATCGGGCCTCTGATTTTGATCACTCTGTATCTCCTCTGCCAACATACTTTCTTTGACAAAAAGTTACTTAAATCGACCTGGTTTTTCGACATTTTTCTAAAAAGTTAGAATGTAAGGGTTTATATTAAGAAAGGATTATGATAGCTTACTGTTTAAGTATTTGGAATGTTCTATCCAAAAAGGGAAGTAGGGGATATTTGTACATATGAGGGGAAAGTAAAGTTGATCGCGACCGGATTTGGAGAAGCGCCTATTGCAATCAGCAATGCGAAATTGCACATTGATCCAGACGCCAAGCTTCAACCGCTTCACAGTACTTCCGTAATGGGAAAAAAAGAAAAACAAGCAGTTTCAATCTGACCTATAACATGACATAAGAAACACTCACAAGCTCCAGCCTTGTAAGTGTTTTTTTGTTTCAAAAACGGTGGGAAACCGCTCTTGCGAACCTATAAAGAAGACGATAGATTTAAATATGAGTTTACAAATAGGAATTATGAGGTTTAAAATAGAGTAAACCTATCAGGATGAAAAGGAGAGGATCTTAGTTGGCTCAAGCGGTAAAAAGCAGACGAAAAGACTTAATCGCTCAGTTGACGGCTATTAGGATTATGAAAAAAGAGGACCTATTACAACTATCCTTGTCGGAATTGGAAAAAGAATATCGAAACATTCATCCGCATTGCGGAGTCGATTCGATTCGCTGGATTCGAAAGAAACTGTAGAAGGCTATGCTTTTTTGGCTCCCATTCTTGAAACAAGCTGGACAAACACCTCGGCAAAAACAAGGCCCATCGCAATCGCTCCGGAAATGATGAATGCTTTGGAAGCAAGCGGAATTGCACCTGAATAATCATTACTCACGATATGACGCATCGCCTCATAGGCGGCACCGCCAGGAACGAGCGGGATAATGCCGGCGACGATGAAAATAATGATCGGTGTCTTATAATACTTCGCCAATCCGTGGCCGGCAAGCGCCACCGCAAAAGCGCCGACAAATGATGCCTGCACCGCATCGATGCCAGAATCTGTCATCGTCCGAAAAAATATCCACCCGACTGTTCCGCAAATTCCACACGAAACCAATGATTTTCTCGGCGCGTTAAAAATAATGCCAAAACCCGCCGCTGATATAAAACTCATCACTATCTGTGTCAACATATACGACATCAGAAACACTCCTAAACATGGAAAAATTTGGCGGCCATGGGCTCGCCTCATACAAAAAACGAAAATACCAACGCAACTCCCGCGCCGATGGCGAACGCCGTCAAAAACGCTTCGGCTCCCTTCGAAACACCCGCCATAAAATGTCCCGCCATTAAGTCACGGATTGCATTCGTAATGAGCAACCCGGGAACGAGCGGCATGACGGAAGCAATAATGATCAAATCAAGATTCCTTCCGAATCCGAACTGAACTGATAAAACTGCCAGCCCGCCAATAACAAATGACGCGAAAAATTCGGCAAACAATTTTACCTTTGAGAGATAATGCGCAATCAGTAATATAATAAATCCGGCTCCGCCAATCAATGCCGCTGGAAGATAGTCGATCCACATACCTTTAAACATAAGCAAAAAACTCCCACTTGCCAGTGCGGCGGCCACAACTTGCAGCCAAGCAGGAAAAGACAAGCTTTTTTCATCAAGCTGTTTGAGCATTTGCTGTGCTTCGTTCAGGTTGATCTCGCCTTTGACCATCTGTCTGGAGATGCTGTTGACGAGTGCAATTTTTTCCAAATCCGTACCTCTTTCATTCACTCGTGCAAAATGCGTTGTATACATTGGTTCAAGGTTAAACATGACGACAGTCGGTGTTACAAAGCTTTGGCTGTTCGGAAATCCGGCCGCTGCAGCCATACGTGTCATTGTGTCTTCCACGCGATATGTTTCCGCTCCGGCTTGTGCCATCATGCGCCCCGCCAAAAGGCAAATATCAATGAGCAGTTGCTCTTTTCCCATCAACGCATTCCCCCTATTCCCGCCTTATTTTATCATACACACCTTGCATGAGAAAAAAAGTATTGACAATACAAAAAAAGTTTTATAATATCAAATACAATCATAATGCACGGCTATGAAGAAGAATAGTACCCTCCGTAACACTGAAGAGAGCCGGTGGTTGGTGCAAATCGGCGTGAATGCGGCGGGGAATGGGCTTCCGAGCTTCCAAACCGAACCCTGCGGGGGTGTAGGCTTTGGCGAAACATCCCGTCGTTACAAGGGAGAACGCATGAGATACTCATGCTGTGAAGAGAACTGTTTTCAACAGTTAAAAAAGGTGGCACCGCGGTCCCTCGTCCTTTGGATGAGGGGCCTTTTTGTCTTTTGGAAGATAAACAATAGCATATGACAATCGCGTTGAGCAAGAAGAGTACGTTTGGGCACTTTCGGTACAGAGAATCGGTGTTGGTGGAAATCCGGTGCGAAATCCCGAATGGAATGGGCTTGCGAGCTGTTTTCTGAATATGAGTAGGGAAACACGGGGCTTCCACCGTTACATGGATAGGGCATCGGAAATTCAAATTCCCGTGCCTGAAACGAGATGGAAAGACTTTTTCCAATACGAGGTGGCACCGCGGCGAATGTTCGCCCTCGAATAAGCATTGATACGCTTGTTCGGGGGCTTTTTTATTTTAAAAAATAGTAAAGGAGAATCGACATGAACAAAACAATCCAACCGGGAATGAAAATGAAAAAGCTGAACGGAGACATTTTAACACCAATTACAGTATTTTTACGATTGGAGGGTAAGAAGAAATTTTTGCTTGAAAGCTCCTTGAAACATAACGAGCAAGGGCGCTACTCTTTTATTGGCGTAAATCCGATTATGGAAATAATCAGTGAGGGAGATCAAACGAGCATCGTTTCAAAAAATGGGAAAGTAGTAAAAAAAGAAACGGGCTTTCCGCTTCAAATTCTGCAACGTACGGTACCCAAAATAGAGCTGGATGTTCCTTTTCCTTTTTACGGAGGCGCAGTTGGCTACGTAGGCTATGATGCCATCCGCCAATACAACAAAATCGGCGAGGAACTGGAAGATGAAATAGGCATGCCGGACATTCATTTCATGGTGTACGAAGACGTCATCGTCTTTGACCACTTGGCTCAATCCATTTATATTTTGGCCATCAACCTGGATGGAGGCCGGACAAATGAACAATTGGAAGAGAGAATAATAAAGCTGGAAGAGCAAGTTTTCCACGGCCATACAGATGAAACATTGGGAGAATGCCAGATCGACTTTGAACCGCAAATGGAAAAAGAGGAATTTATCAGGCGTATTGAGGAAGCAAAAGGCTACATTTTAAAAGGAGAAGTGGAGCAAGTCGTCCTTTCACAAAGAATGAGCGGGGAAGTGAAAGCCGATCCGTTTCATTTTTACAGGGTGCTGCGAAACTCTAACCCTTCACCATATATGTTTTTTGTGGACTTCAAAGAATATGTGGTTCTCGGTTCCTCTCCGGAAAGCTTCATCAAATCAAACGGCAACAAAATCCAAACGAACCCGATTGCCGGTACAAGGCGACGTGGGCATACCGAAGAAGAGGATCGTGCACTTGCGGAGGAACTCATCACGGATGAAAAAGAACTGTCCGAACACCGCATGCTGATTGATTTAAGCCGGGAAGACATGGAAAAAGTGTGCGTCCCCGGAAGCTTTGACATTAGAAGCTATATGCAAATAGAGTACTATCGCCATGTCATGCACATCGTCTCGGAAGTCGAAGGCATCTTGACAGAAGGCTGTTCCGGGTTGGATGCCTTAATCTCTTTGCTTCCTGCGGGAACCGTATCCGGCTCCCCGAAAGTACGGGCCATGCAAATCATCAACGAACTCGAAGATGTAAAGCGCGGTGTATACTCTGGAGCACTCGGATACGTCAATGCGAACGGCGATGTCGACTTCGCCCTTGCCATCCGCTCCCTTGTTATAAAAGAGGGACGTGCGCACCTTCAAGCCGGCGCCGGCATCGTTCACGACTCCGTACCGCGGCTCGAATATAAAGAAACGATGAATAAAGCGCGGGGATTGCTGAGCACAAAGCCTTTGTAGCGGAGGAATCCCCTGGAATTTAGTCATCAAGTTGTTGAGATCGTCCCCGTCTTACGGGGGTAAACGCAAAACAGACATCGATAAAATTGTGCTTAAAGTAGAAGGTGTCCAATCAGGGTCTAGGCGTCTTTTGTTCTTTGGACACTCTTTTCTTTTCAAATACGTTGTGATTTCAACATTTGAATGGTACTTTTTTAAAAGATATACTTTTTAAGACAGTTCCGTTATCGCGGAAGGTATGTAAAGATGAATGGGCATTTTTCTGTACGTAATTATAAAGTAATGAACGATGATGAGAAAAAACTTTTCGAAGGGGGATTACGGTGAGCTACAAAAATACATTCATTACAAGTTCCGAGGATTCAACGGTTGATTCGGCTGTAGAGCCTGTTCCAAGAAACGGCAAGCCCACGATCGCCTCTATTCAATATGAGCTCATTAAGCATAATCCCTACAAATATACAGAAGAAGATGTGCAATTTAAAACCTATTTAATCAAACATCAAATGGAATTGCATCATACAGAAGAGATGCGAGAGCATTTTTTTTCAAAACCACAGGCTTGTTTTCGGGCTTCCCCCTTAGTGAAAAAATATGGCTGGGGAATACATTATGATGAACAGGGAAAAATTGCCTTATACGGTGTAAACAGTGAAGCATATAATAGATTTCTCGATTTGGAAAACATCACTTTATTAAAGGGAATGCGCTCAAAAAGGAAGTAAGCTGGTCCGCCACTTGGATTCCAAAGATACGGCGGACCCTCGCGAGCATGAACCCAAGCGCCTATCGTCTGAATGTCGTTCCGGTTAATCCGAACCTACGATTTTATCCCGCATGTAAGGTGCCGTAAGCCTCCCACTTCAAAATCTTGGGTGAATACAAAAGGTTCAAGCGGGAGAAAACGGCACCTAAATGCCCGATTGGTTCAACTAACATTCAGTAGGAAAAGGAGAAAACGCCTACTGAATGAAGTTTCACTTTATCCCGCATGTAAGGTGCCGTAATACTCCCACATCAAGACCTGAGTAGATACAAAAGGTCTAAGTGTGAGAAACGGCACCTAAATGCCCGATTGGTTCAACTAACATTCAGTAGGAAAAGGAGAAAACGCCTACTGAATGAAGTTTCACTTTATCCCGCATGTAA
>NZ_JAFBFH010000048.1 GCF_016909185.1 Siminovitchia thermophila
GAGGAGTTGGCAAGTGGCGTATTTAATTTATGTATGCCCTACGGGCCATACATAAATTAAATGCCAATCCCTACATTATTAGTTTGCCATAAACATGAAAGGGTTGGATGGGAAATGAGACGATCATTTATCACCTTTGAAAAGTATATACGGAAAAAATTAGCACTTACCAGAGAAGAAATGGTAGGTGCTTTTCTTTTGTAAAAAATAAATGACAAAAATATAAAACAAATGTAGGAGGTATGGAATTATGAGCAAAAACGGAAGCAACAAGGAGTCAATTTTTGCAATTTATTTAAAGGATTTCTATCAAGGCTGGCAAGCTCTATTAGGATTTGAATTAAGCTATATCTCATTGGAACAAAGACATGCCAATCGCAACATTGATTTAATAGGGATAGATGTAAAGCGAAGAATCCCTGTTTATATGGAAATCCAATTAACTAAAGCCAACCGTTCCTATTTGGAAAGAATCAAAAAGATGGTAATGGCTAATCAAGAGGGGATCATCGTATGGCTGGCGTTATCATTCGATGAAGAAATATTAAAAGATCTTACCAATTGGATCGACAACAATAACTTCCACTATACAGATTTTTATGCAGTTTCCATTAATCCTTTAGCTATTGAAGTTTTAGAGCAGTTAAACCGAATGTACAAGCTTGAAGTATATGAAAACATGGTGCAATTGAGCGAAATCAAACAGCTTTTAACTGTGGAATATACGGTTGAAAACATTCATCCGCTACATGCTGGGCGTGCTTTATCATTCGCACCGCAATTCGATATGTCACGACTGGAAGACGTTAAAAGAGCGATGTTAGCTGTTCTTCGTGAGCGTATACCATTCTATTTAAACTTTCATTACGACAAGAAAATGAATTTAAACGATTATACGCTAACAGTCGGAGCAGGACAAAGTGGTTTGCTATTTAGATGCTCATGGAAAAATGCAAAGTCACTTGCATTTGTAGAGCTGTATTTTGAAAAGCAAAGAATAGATTGGTACGAATCATTTTTACAACATAAGCCGTCAATCCAAAATAAGGTACATCCTGATATTCAATTTGATAATAGAAAAATTGGTATTTACTTTGAACCAATGGATTCATTATATGAAACTTTTGAAATGATTGCCGAAGTATTTGAGAAATTTATTTTGTTTTTCTGCCCTTACACATATGGGAAAAAAGAAATATCATATGAAGCCGATCACTATATAATTAAGGAAGAAAGAAAGTTACACCACCAACAGCCGATAATGATTGAAGACGTATATGAAACCGAAGACAGCTACCGAATAAAGCAAGAGGACATGGCAGATTGCTTTTTATATTGCTAATTGGGAGAGAACCTTGTGTGAAATACACGAGGTTTTTTTTCAAGAAAAATAAGGTTGATTTAAAATCCATTTTGTTATATATTCAATTTAACATATTTTAAATAAAGGATTTAACAAATGAATGGAGGTGCAATATGTTACTTGGCGAGATTGCTGAAATCAAAACAGGTATGGTATTAACGAGGAAAAAGGCGGAGTTTCCAAAAGATGTGAAAGCTACTTATCGACTAATCACGTTAAAAAATATTACTGAAAATGGAATATTGAATGATGAGCCGTTTGAAGAATTCCAAAGCAATGATGTATTAAATCCTCAACACTTCACAGGGAACGGGGATGTATTAATCAGGCTAAGCTTCCCCCATACTGCGATTCACATTAATGAGGCAACGACAGGTCTGTTAGTCCCATCATACTTTGCTATTATTAAAGTAGATTCCCATAAGTTTTTACCAGAGTATATCGCATGGTACTTGAATACGGATGAAGTCAAAAAAGAGCTGGAACGTTCACAAGCGGGAACCCGTATTCCAAGTACAAATAAAACAGCATTAAGTGCGATCCCGATAGTAGGAATCCCATTAACAAAGCAACAGGCAATAGTGAATCTATATAATCTGCATCAAAAAGAAAAGCTATTGTATTCACAACTGATTGAAGAAAAAGAGAAATGGTTCACAGCATTAACAAAGAAAATGATAAAAGGTGAAATGAAGGAGGATATATCATGAGTGAAAAAGTGACAAAAGACCAAATTAACGGTGTACTATGGCAAGCGGCCGATACATTTAGAGGAAAGGTAGATTCCAGTACATATAAAGATTATATACTGACAATGCTGTTCATCAAGTATCTGAGTGATGCGTATAAGGAGCATTTAGAAGAATATACAAAGCGTTATGATGGTGATGAACAACGGATTCAGCGTGCGTTATCAAGAGAGCGATTTGTGTTAGATGAACAGTCTACATTTGATTACTTGTATAGCAAACGCAATGATGCTGAGATTGGTGAAATCATCAACAAAGCATTGGAACGGCTTGAGAACGAAAATACAGGCAAACTTCGTGGCGTGTTCCGTAATATTGATTTTAACAGCGAAGCAGTTCTCGGTAGGGCAACAGAACGTAATGCAATGTTGCGTTCCTTATTGGAGGATTTTAATAAGCTTACATTAAAACCATCAGTCGTAGGAAATGAAGATGTCATTGGTGATGCTTACCAATACATGATTGAACGTTTTGCATCAGATGCAGGTAAGAAGGGTGGAGAATTTTACACGCCGTCAATGGCTTCAGAATTGTTAGCACGCCTTGTCAAACCTGAAGAAAATGATCGTATTTATGACCCTACCTGCGGATCTGGCTCTCTTCTTATACGTGTCGCAAACCAAGTGCCGAATAAGAAAGTGGCTATCTATGGTCAAGAACGCAACGGGGCAACACATTCATTAGCATTGATGAATATGTATTTGCATGGGATTGATGATGCAAAAATTGAGTGGGGTGATACATTAGCAAATCCACTTCATTTAGAGGATGGAAAGTTGATGAAATTCCAAGCAATCGTAGCAAATCCGCCATTTTCATTAGATAAGTGGGCAATGGGCTTTGCAGGTGAAGGCAATACGGACAGTAAATTTAAAATGGATGCAAGTTTAGATCCGCATAGACGTTTTGAATGGGGTGTTCCACCAAGTTCAAAAGGAGATTATGCTTTCGTTCAGCACATGCTCTATTCGTTGGCGGAAAATGGCAGAATGTCTACGATATTGCCTCATGGAGTATTGTTCAGGGGTGCAAGCGAAGGGAAAATCCGTCAGCAAATCATTGAGATGAACTTGCTGGATGCTGTAATCGGACTACCAGAAGGGTTGTTCTATGGGACTGGAATCCCTGCGTGTATTCTTGTATTCAAAAAGAACCGTACTCGCAAAGATGTGCTTTTCATTGATGCGTCTGCGGAAGGAAATTATGAAAAAGGAAAGAACCAAAACCAATTAAGAGAACAGGATATTGCTAAAATTGTAGAAACATATGACAACTGGGAAACAATTGATAAATACTCGTATGTCGCTACGTTAGATGAAATTAAGGAAAATGACTATAACTTGAATATTCCTCGCTACGTGGACACATTTGAAGAAGAAGAGCCTGTTGATATGGCACAAGTGAAAGAAAATATTCAGAACATTAAACAGGAGCTTGCAGAAGTGGAAGAACAGATGGAGAAGTATTTGCAGGAGTTAGGGTTGTAGAATTTGCTTCCCCTATACAGGTTTAGACCATTTTGCTGATGTTGGCAAAATGGTCTGGCAAGGGGTGTTTAATCTTTATTCATCATCCTACTTTTAAAGAAACGAGGTGTTGACATGAATAATGAATCGAATTTTTTAATGTATCAAACTGAAAATGGAGATACAAAAATCCAGGTACGTTTGGAAGGGGAAACGGTCTGGATGACACAAAAAGCAATGGCGGAGCTTTTTCAAAAGGGTGTCCCAACCATTAACGAGCATATAAAAAATATATATGCTGAAGGTGAGTTAACAGAGGAGGCAACTATTCGGAAAAACCGAATAGTTCAAGTTGAAGGTTCTCGTGAAGTGGAGCGAGAGGTTGCGTTTTACAATCTTGAAATGATTATTGCAGTAGGCTATCGTGTTCGTTCCCATCGTGGTACACAATTCCGTCAATGGGCTACAGAGCGTCTAAATGAATACATGGTAAAAGGATTTACAATGGATGATGAACGCCTAAAGGAAATGCGGAATATCGGTGCGGATTATTTTGATGAATTATTGGAACGCATACGTGATATACGTGCTTCTGAAAGACGTTTCTACCAAAAGATCACAGATATTTATGCAACATCTATTGATTACGATCCAAGTACACCTATTGCAAGAGAGTTCTTTGCAACCGTTCAGAATAAGTTACACTTTGCGATTCATGGGCATACCGCTTCCGAACTGATCATGAAGCGGGCAGATGCATCAAAACCAAATATGGGGTTAACAAGTTGGAAAGGCGATAAAGTACGTAAGCAAGATGTCGTAGTAGCGAAAAACTATTTATCACAGGAAGAACTAAGTGATTTAAACCGCATCGTGACAATGTACTTAGATTATGCAGAATCTCAAGCGAAAAAGAAAAAGCCGATGTATATGAAAGACTGGGCAGAAAGATTAGATGCGTTTTAAGAGTTCAATGAGCATGAAATTTTAACGAATGCTGGGAAGATTAAAGCAAAAGTTGCAGAGAAATTTGCGAATGAACAATATGAAGAGTTTCATCAACAGCGATTAGCAGAGCCGAAGAAAGACGATTTTGATCAATTTTTGGAGCAAAAAAAGCGGTTGTAGAGAAGAGGAAATTTCGAGTAAGAAATTTTGAAGTAGAAAAGTGTTACAAAGTAAAAAAGAGATGAATTGTAGGTGAGAAAATGCTAACGACGTCTAAAGAAAAAAAAATAAAAGGTATAGGATCCATCCCTTTGGATTGGGAAGTAACAAAACTAAGTGGAATTACTGAATTTATTACAAAGGGTACAACCCCTACGACTTATGGTTTTCAGTGGGAGGAAGAAGGCATACCTTTCTTTAAGAGCGATTGCATTAAAGAAGGGAAATTTGTATATGGTGATTTTCAATATATTAGTAAAGAGGCTCATGATGCATTAAATAGGTCGAAAATTCAAAAAGGTGATATTTTAATTTCCATTACTGGTGATGTTGGAAAGGTAGCAATCATACCTGAGGCCATAGATGAAGGTAATATCAATCAACACGTTGCAAGAATAAGAGTTAAAAAAGGTGAAATAAGTAGAGACTTTATTTATCACTGGCTGAATCAAATTAACGTAAGAAATTACTATAATGTAATAAAAACTGGATTAGCATATCCTCAAATAAGTTTGGAACAGGTGAGAAATACCGAAATACCAATACCGAAAAAAACTGAACAACAAAAAATCGCCTCCATCCTCTCCACTTGGGATAAGGCAATTGAGCTAAAAGAAAAGCTCATCGAACAGAAAAAAGAGCAAAAAAAAGGGTTAATGCAGAAGTTGCTGACGGGTGAAGTGAGATTGCCTGGGTTTGAGGGAGAGTGGAGGGAAGTTAATTTAGCAAAAGTATCGAAAAGAATTAAAGGAAAAGCTGTTGAATATTTAGAAAATGGAAAGTTCCCTGCCATAGATATGGATTATTTGGAATCTGGACTATTTAAGAACTTTTCTAATGATGCAACGGTATTTGCAAAGAAAAATGATGTATTGCTCTTATGGGATGGGTCAAGAGCTGGGATGGCATTTACGGGAGTAGAAGGTGCGGTAGGATCAACATTTGTAAAACTGGAATGTAAATCAATACACAATATATTTTTACAGAAACATCTCGAAATGAATGAAAGAAAAATCCAGCGATTAAGGGAGGGATCAGGTATTCCCCATGTACCTAAGGACTTTTTAAATTTTTATAAGATTAAAATGCCAAGCATGGATGAGCAAAAGGCTATTTCAAATGTGTTAAATAATATGGATAAAAATTTAGAATTCCTTCAGAAAGAAATAGTTTATTTAAAACAACAAAAGCAAGGTCTTATGCAACAACTGCTCACAGGAAAAGTCAGAGTAAAGGTGTAATGCCTTTGCTCCGTTCCTTAATTCCCAAAAATGGAGGTGGAAAGATGTCAATCCCACAAAATTATGATGAACGTACGATTAGTCAACAGCCTGCAATCGAGGTATTGCAAGGCTTAGGATATCAATACATAGAGGCAGAACGAGCTGAAGCAATGCGTGAGAATCTTTATAGTGTTTTGCTGAAAACGGTATTGGAAGAGAAACTGAAAGAGTTAAACTCCTATCAGTATAAAGGTGTCACGTATAAGTTTAGCGATACAAATATCCAACAAGCTATGCGTGATTTAGATGAACCACTGACAAACGGGCTTGTAAAGGCGAATGAGAGCATTTATGAAACATTGATGTTAGGAAGAACGTACACCGAATTTCTGCCTGATGGTTCTAAAAAGTCATTTACGATTCAATTCATTGATTGGGAAAATATCGAGAACAATGATTTTCATATCGTTGAGGAGTTTTCTGTAGAGCGGGTTGATGGTAGGGGGACTGTTCGCCCTGATATCGTTTTATTTGTCAATGGTATACCTTTTTCAGTTATCGAGTGCAAAAAAGCATCAATTTCGATGGAACAAGGCATTAGCCAAATGATACGTAACCAAAAAAACGATTATGCCCCGCAATTGTTTAAGTTTATACAGATTGTCATGTCGACGAATAAAAACGAAACGAAATATGCGACATGTGGGACACCGAAGAAATTCTGGTCTGTTTGGAAGGAAGAGCAGGAAACGTGGCTCGACCAATGGTTAGATCAAACGGTTTCAGGTCGCTTACCAACGATGCAAGACAAAAACATCATTTCCTTGTTTCACCCAGAGCGTCTGCTGGAATTGACTTGTTTCTTTACATTGTTTGACAAAGACGTAAAAAAGGTGACTCGTTACCAGCAATACTTTGCGATTAAAGAAATTATGAATACAATCGAAGAGCGGGATGAAAATGGAAATCGCCAGTCGGGTGTCATTTGGCATACGCAAGGGTCTGGGAAATCGCTCACGATGGTTATGCTGGCTCGTTATATTTTAGCAGAATTAAATGAATACCATCCGCAAGTGGTGGTCGTAACAGACCGAGTAGAGCTGGATAAGCAAATTCATAAAACCTTTAATCACACGAGATTAAAAGCAAGCAGAGCGACAACTGGCAGTCATTTAGTTTCTCTTATTAATGACAGTAATACCGATATTGTCACAACGTTAGTGCATAAATTTGATACAGCATCAACAAAACAACAGCCAATTGAATCAAGAGATATATTTGTACTTGTCGATGAGTCGCACCGTACACAATACGGTGAACTGCATATCAAAATGAAAAAAGTATTTCCGAATGCGTGCTATCTTGGCTTTACAGGGACACCTCTCATGAAAAAAGAGAAAAGTACGATGATTAAATTCGGTAAGCTCATTCATAAATACACAATTGCAGATGGCGTAAAAGATCGTGCAATTGTTCCGTTGCTGTATGAAGGGAAAATGGTTGATCAAACGGTCAACAAAACAGCGATTGATAACCGACTTTCAATGATAACTCGTCATCTGAATGATAAACAAAAGGATGAAGTAATGAAGAAATGGAGTCATTTTGAACGAATTGCCTCATCTGATCAACGCATTAGTATGATTGCTTTTGATATTAATGAACATTTTTATCGCAATTACAAAACACAAGGTTCACAGTTTAAAGCAATGCTTGCAACCAACAGCAAAATGGAAGCCATTCGTTATTTGGAAGCTTTTGAAGAGCTGGGCGATTTAAACTGTGCTGTCGTTATCTCACCTCCTGACCAAAGGGAAGGTCATGATGCGATAGATGAGGAATCAAATAACAAAATCCAACGTTTCTGGCAACGGATGATGAATCGTTATGGAACGGCAGAAGACTATGAAGATGCAATCAAAGATGAGTTTATACATGGTGACGATATTGATTTACTTATTGTTGTGGATAAGCTATTAACAGGTTTTGATGCACCACGAGCGTCAATTTTATATATTGATAAGCCAATGAAAGAACACACGCTACTGCAGGCGATTGCCAGGGTGAATCGTTTGTATGAAGGCAAAGACTACGGTCTAATCATTGATTACCGAGGGCTTTTATCTAAGCTGGATGAAGCTTTACAAATGTATTCAGGGGCAGGCTTGGAAAACTTCGATCCATCTGATTTAAAAGGTGCAATCCATGATGTTATTAGTGTAATTGGTTCACTTAGACAGCACCATTCTGACTTAATACAACTCTTCTCTTCTATTAGAAATAAACGAGATGTAGAAGAGTATGAGGTATTGTTAGAAGACGAGGAAAAAAGAGAAACGTTTTATGATACACTAAGCCAGTTCGGCCGCAACCTTGCTATCGCATTGGAATCCGAACGAATCTATAACGCATTACAGCCAGAAGAACTTACCACATACAAAAGGGACTTGAAGTTTTTCCAAGAACTACGAAAAAGCGTGAAGTTACGTTATTCGGATACGATTGATCATAAAGAATATGAAGCGAAAATGCAAAAACTAATGGATCAATATATCTCTGCTGAACAAGTCATTCGTATAACAAACCCAGTTGATATCCTCAATGAAAAGCAGTTTGAGGAGGAACTGGAGCGTTTGGAATCGAAACGTGCTAAAGCAGATGCAATACGGACCCGTCTAACGAAAAGTGTCCATGCAAAATGGGATGAAAACCCCGCTTATTATAAGAAGTTTTCTGAGCGGATTCAGGAAGCGATTCAGGAGTATAAGGATAAGCGGATTTCCGAAGCGGAATACTTAAACAAGATGAAAGATATTATGAATGATTATCGGACTGGTGAATCTAAAGAGGACTATCCAAGCGTCATTAAAGAAAATATAGATGCACAAGCTTTTTACGGCGTGACTAAAGAGATATTATCTGAAACGAAGGAAACACCCGCAAGTTACGGAGAGGACCTTCTTGGCGAATTAGCTTTGAAGATGGATGAAATTATCAAACAACATCAAAAGGTAGATTGGCACAATAACCTGCAAATACACAATCGGATCGCACAAGACTTGGATGACCTTTTATACGACTTTTCAAAAGAACAGGGTGTCAAGCTTGATTATGATACGATTGATAAGGTGATTGAACAAATCAAAACAGTAGCGATCAGACGTTACTAAGGGTTGTGAACAACATGGAAAGACATCAAATCTCCTACAGCAATAAACGAATTGACTTTACTATCGAACGGAAAAACGTAAAAAATATCAATTTAAACATCAAGCCTGATATGACGATTCAAGTATCAGCGAATGAAAAAGTGCCACTTGACTTTATCTATGATTTTGTGAAAAGCAAAGGGGCATGGATTGTTAAGAACGTAAAAACTTTCGAGGAAGTCATGCCACATAAGCGAAGTGAACGGGAATATGTAAGCGGAGAATCTTTTCGCTATTTAGGGAAGCAATACCGCCTGCGGGTCGAAAAGACGGCAGAAGAGGAAATGGTCAAGTATTTTCGAGGTTTTATTTACTTATATGTGAAAGACCTGCAAAACTTTCAACGAAAAGAAAAGCTGATGGCTGACTGGTATCGTGAAAAAGCACAAATAATATTTCAGCAGTCCCTCGATAAAATGAGTGAGAGTATGCAGAAATACGGGGTAGGAAAGCCATCATTGGACTTTCGAACAATGAAAGCACGTTGGGGATCAGCATTAATTGAAAAAAACACCATACTACTTAATACAGAGCTGATAAAAGCTCCTAAGCATTGCATTGACTATGTTGTTTTACATGAGCTGATTCATTTTAAATATAACGATCACAGCGATAACTTCTACAACATGCTGTTCACACTTATGCCTGACTGGCAGAAGCGGAAAGCCATACTCGACGAAGAGATTGTCCAAGAACTTTAACAACACGAACTCACAACAAGATAAGAAGGAAAGGCAGTTTCTAATTGGATTAGAGCTGTCTTTTTTTATTGAGAGGAGAAGGTGCAAAATGATTCAAGGAAAAAGTTATATTAGATCTATTGAAAAATATGTTAAGTCGGTTGACGAAGTTTTTAGGTTAGGAGTAAAAATTACAAAAGAAAATAAAGAGCAAATAGGAAAGATAGGTTTTCCATCTTTAGAAGTTGGACAAGCAATGTTTCCGCCCGTAGTTGGAAGATTTACTCGATTTAATGTAGAGGGTAAGGAAATTACAAGGAGAGACCTTCCTAAAGAAACTATCTATGTTTCTATGTATTCTACACGCAGGGAGTTCAGAGGGAGAGATCAAACGGAGGAAGTAACCGATTTTGTTGATATTCCTCGACAAGTGTATAAAAAGGAGATTATAGCTGGGACAGGATTTGAAATTGTAATAGAAGCAAAAGATGACGAATTGTTTTTATTGATTAACGCAACTTTTAACAAAGAAACGGACTTGGAGAAAGCTGTAGTTGGAGCAAATATTATTTTAGAGTTAGTTGGATATTGCGAAGTTTTTTCGGAACAATTGGATACCTATTATAAACCTTCACAGTTGAAGCGATACAATTGGGTCTTTTTAGAGAGTAATGGATGGCCATGGGAAGAAAGAAAGGAACGTTTTAAGAAAATCGTTGAGTCAGGAAAGAAATCAAAACAAATGGTTATCTGGGAAAGACTCGAAACGATTGCTAACTATAATCCAGATTTCGAAGCGATAGGACAAAACGGTTTTTCTGGATATGTGATATTTGGTTTTAAAGATAAGGGATTATATGTATTCGAAAGTGCAAATGTAGGAAACGCAACCTATATAGTAAGAGGCGATTGGGAGAGCGTGTCTAAAATGAGCAAGGCAGAAATTATTCAAAATAATCTTCATGAATGGCGGCTTATTCATCGGAATGATTGGAAAGGAAAAGTAAAAAAGGTACTTGGATAATTAATTTTAAAATATTGATCCTTTAAATAAGGCAGTTCCATTCGAGTATTGCTATTGGCACTGCCTTATCTTTCAATTGTCTTCTTACTTGTCGGAGTATTTATCTGTGAAATCAAGAAGAAGCTGTGCAATTATGTCTTGGATTTTCAGATGAGGAAATTCATTCTCACAAGTAGCTACAAAGTTTTGATAGAGGTCATCAGGCATACGGAAGTTTTTACTGGAGATTTTAGAGGTGGAACGGAAAATACGCTTGTCAATGATGAAGTCGCCGTTGTGTTTATATCGTTCTATTAAACTCTTCAAAAGGGAAAAGTTCTTCTTAATATAGTCCATTTCGGAATCGGTTTGGTCAGAAATAGTGGAAACCTGACTCTCATCACGAACAAATTTGTAATACTGGTTTTCCCGCTTGATATAAACATAATCGTCTTCTTGCATTAGTTTTGTAAAGGTGGAATAGTTCATTTCAAGAGCATCCGCTACTTTTTGTAAATCAAAACCTTCTCTTTTTAGTAATTCATTTACGATGGCTATACGATCTTTGCTATTTGCTGTGTGGAATTTGTCTTTGTTCATGGGTACACCTCCCTTACAGTTGATTTTTTATTATAGATTACTATTAGGTATTTATTCATATTTAGGGGGATTTTTATGAGGGAAAATTTATTGGGGGAAAAGTCAGTACAGAATTTTGTTGCAGAAAGAGGTATTAAGTATTTAGTCCATTTCACTCGGATAGAGAACTTGATTAGTATATTATCTAATGGACTTATTCCTGTTGCCTCTTTGTTCGAAAGAGGGATAGACTGTGTAACTAATGATTTATTTAGATATGATGGTTGTGAAGATGCTACTTGTTTATCAATACAGTTTCCAAACTATAAAATGTTTTATAAATACAGAGTAGAATTTCCAGAAAGTGAATGGGTAATTTTGGGGATAAATAAACAGGTCTTATGGGAAAAGGATTGCGTTTTTTGCTCTGAAAATGCGGCGAGTGCTACAATGTTCACAATGCCTATAGTTGATAGAAAGGGAGTAGATGGTTTAAAGAAACTTTATGAGGATTATCCTGGAAAACCATCAAGGCAAGAGTTGAAAATAAAAGATAACTATCCAACTAATCCACAGGCCGAGGTATTAGTTTTTGATATAATCCAACCTGAATTAATTTTAGGAGTAGCATTTAAAAGTAATGAGCATTTAGACAGGTACAAACATTTTATGCCTCCTACTGTTAAAGCTTTTGTTAATCCAAAATTATATAGCTATAGAAATGATTTTGAACATTGGAGGGCGTAGGAAAAGATGGCTAAAAGACCAGTTTTTATAGCAAGCAAAGATAAAAATAATTATGTGATGGAAAAAGATATTAACTTTGAGTGGTTTCCTGGGTTTTCCGTTTCTCAAAAGCAAAAATCCATAGATTCTTTCCATGATAATGTCAGGAAGTATGACGACTCATTGCGTTTATTAGAGGTATCGAGCAAATCAAAGGACGAGTTAGGCGTTGCCCTAAGTGCATTTAATCTCAAAATCACCACTAAAAGTGGTAAAGAATTTAGCGTTGAAACAGCTTTTCAAGCAAGTAAAGTATTTCAAAATGGAGGGCCGTTTTTAGACCTTTATGAGAAAACTTCAAAAGACGCTAAAAAAGATATGCGTATAAAAAATAGCGGCGACCTAATATATTTTCAGTTTTTCAACCGAAGGTGGGAACTTGAACCGAAGACTTTATTTTACGATTGGTTATATATAAATGCTTTAGCTTTAAATAAACGATTGGCAGAAAAAGTAGTCGAATACAATGCGTTTACTGATATTGAATTTAACCCCCAAAAGTCAATTAATTGCCAAGCAAAGTCGGTTGCATTGTATGTATCCTTGTATAAGGCAAATCTTCTTGACGAAGCGTTAGAATCAGTTGATAAATATAAACAGATAATCACACAACCTTTAAATAAATCACCGAATGAAAATGAAAAAGTTACAAAGGAAAGAATAGAACAGTTAAGTATTTTTGATGAAATTGAGTAATAGGATTTTCATTCGAATGGAAAGGAGGACATTTTATGAATTATAGTGTTTATGAGGCGGATGTAACTTCTGATATAAAAGAATGCCTAAATGAACTTGGTACACAGCCAGTTCTTTTCATAGGTTCTGGATTGTCTAAAAGGTACTTTAACGCTCCAAATTGGATTGAATTATTAGAACAACTTCAAAAGGCATGTCCTTACGTGCCTCATGAAGTAGGCTATTACCTACAAGATGGTAGATCGTTAGAAGAAATAGGAAGTGAATTTACCGAATATTATCGTAAATGGGCATGGGATAATAGAGGGAAGTTTCCAGACAAACTTTTTGAGGCATCCACGCCGAAATCGTCATATATCAAGTTTATGATAGCATCTATATTGGATGTCATCACACCAGACAGCATTCATGGGGTACAATCAGAGCAACATCTTTCGGAATTAAAAAACTTACAGGAAATTCAGCCACATGCAATAATAACTACTAATTATGACATGTTTATTGAAAATATATTTACAGATTATCAGCCTATTATTGGTCAGAGAATATTAAAGCCTGACACAATGTCTATCGGTGAAATCTTTAAAATCCATGGAAGCACTAATGAGTTTATGGATCTTGTGTTTAATAAAGAAGACTATGATATGTTTTTGAAGAAGAAGAAATATTTAAGTGCAAAATTACTAACTTTCTTTGCTGAACATCCGCTATTGTTTATTGGATACAGTGCAAACGATAAAAATATTCAAAGGATACTATCAGACATAGATGAGATCATATCTACTGATGGCGATTTAATACCTAATATTTACTTTTTAGAATATAATAAAAACCTAACTGAGAATGATATACCGTCAAAAGAAAAAGTATTATTTATCAATAATAAAGAGATCAGGATTAAATATATTGAGGCTAAAAACTTCGATTGGGTATTTCAAGCATTTAGTGCAAATAAGGCATGGGATAATGTACATCCCAAGCTACTAAGAGCATTGCTTGCAAGAACGTACAAGTTGGTGCGTAGTGATATTCCAAGAAGAAGCGTAGAGGTCGACTTCGATATAATTGAAAGAGCAGTCAGTGATGATCAATCATTGCCAAAACTTTATGGAGTTGCGATGCTTGATGATCCGAGCCAGTTGAATCTTCAATACCCATATAATTTGACCCAGATTGGTGAGCAACTTGGGTATACAAGTTGGCATAGTGCAAATAGGTTAATTGAATTAATGTACAAAAAAACAGGGGTAAATATTAAAGAGACAGATAATAAATATCATATTTTGATTAAAACAGGCAAAACAGAAATGCATAAGTATTCTAAGCATGTGGTTGAACTTCTCAGGGCTGTAGATAAAGGAGAGAAATACACAATTGACTTGTAACAGAAGATGTATACCTACTGTGCATTTGATTTAGAAATATGAAGTAAAGTTTCTTGAAGAAAACTATCACGAGGTAAGTTTTCTTACAAAAAGACGAGAGAAAAAGTCTCTCGTCTCTATTTTTTTGCCTCTTAAATAACTACGGTGAACCGTACCACAAATAGTGGTAATACAAATCATTGAATTAGAGGTTACGAAGGATTGGTTAAATAGGATTGATATAGGATAGCAAAGAAACTTATTGGCTTAATGTAAACATTAAACTAGATCAACAGTTTTCCATAAATAAGGTTGGCCCTTATGTATTTTTGGTAAACTAGCCACCGCTTGGTCTACTGAAATGAAAAATTGTTTTTAAAAATATTTGCCATTGGTATAAAAACCGATCTTGTGTTCCTCTCTCGTTTTGAGTTTGTATTTCAATAAAATGGCAGGATGTTCTACAGCAATTCCGATAAATATGCTCAGATAATTTGTGACTTGATACGGAGCTTCTATGAGCGTGGTGTCTTGCGGAGGGCCAAAGTGTGCAGATACTCTTTTTCGCAAGACGAGTAGCTTATCACGCTCACCTCCCCATATAAAGCGCGGTCATATACAAAACCTACCCTTTTTAAATGTCGCAAACATTGAGCTCCCACCTGCAAGCGAGCGTATTTAAAGTGAGGTAGGAAGTTTCTTCCTTAAAATGTAAGCTCGTCACCACCCCTAAGTTTGACGCCCCCATAACACCTCCATTTTTATAAAAATGTCAGGATATTTCAAACTATGTAAATACAATATTAAGCAAATGTTAAGATAATTAACGTAAAACAAATATTCAGTTAAGAGTGACAACAAAGCTAACAATCTATGTTTAAATAAAGATTGGTAAAGGGGGAGCAAGAGTGAGTAAAGTGGAATTACAAAATATTTCCAAATCCTATGATAAACAAGCGGATGTACTACATAACATTAATCTTTCCATTGAAAAGGGTGAGTTTTTCGTTCTTGTTGGTCCTTCCGGATCGGGAAAAAGTACATTGTTGCGTATGATTGCCGGCTTGGAGGAAATTACAGGGGGCACGCTCAAAATAGCGGATCGTGTGGTTAATCATTTACCTCCAAAGGATCGCAACTTGTCGATGGTTTTTCAAAATTATGCATTGTATCCCCATTTAAATGTAGAGCAGAATATTTTGTTTGGCTTGCGTGCTAAAAAAGTTAGTAAACAGGAACAACAGGAAAGATTAAAAGCGACAGTTGATATGATGGGGCTTTCCAACTTGTTGAAACGAAAGCCTAGAGAGCTTTCTGGTGGTCAAAGGCAACGGGTTGCGCTTGCCAGATCGGTTGTAAGTGAAGCGCCTCTTTGTTTAATGGATGAGCCACTTTCCAACCTGGATGCAAAGCTTCGCGCACATATGCGTATAGAGATACGCAGACTGCAGAAAAAACTTGGTTTAACGATGATTTATGTAACACATGATCAAGTGGAGGCTATGACAATGGGGGATCGGATTATGGTTTTAAATAACGGAGAAATCCAGCAGGTTGGAGAGCCCATTACGTTGTACAATGAGCCAGCTAATTTATTCGTTGCTTCTTTTATAGGTTCGCCAAAAATGAATCTTGGAAAAGCTACCTTAATCAATCAAAGCTTACGGGTGGAAGATTCCCTTGAAATTGATATGGGCTCTATAGAACTTACTGAAAAAATTGCTCAGACCGCAAATCTAACTGTCGGTATTAGAGCGGAACATATTTTACCAGCAGTTGATAGAGAAGCTACACATAAGCTGGAAGTCATTAATGTAGAGCAACTTGGCAATGAAACGCTGGCAACATTCGAAGTAGGAGCAGAATTATGGACGGCCAAATGGTTAGGTCAATGGTCGATCAAAGTTGGGGAAAAGGTTCCCGTACATATATCCAATGACAAACTTTGCTTTTTTGATACTGATTCAGGTCTCTTATTAAAAGCAGCTTCTCCAGTAAAGGAAAAAGAGGTAGCGGTTGTATGAAAGAAGCAGTGATGATGCCAGACCAATATACGCAAATTGATCTGATGAAAGTGAAGAAAAAGCAAAGAAGAACCCGATTTATCAAAGGAATGCTGTTTCTTTTACCTTCTATCATTTTATTTAGTGTGTTTTTGTTTTATCCCATGGCAAGAACGTTATATTTAAGTTTTTTTCTTACTGATAACAGTGGAGCGACAACTGTTTTTGTAGGATTCGATAACTTTAAAAACATTTTTACGTCGCCCATATTTTTAAAAAGCTTACAATCAACGTTTTTGTTTGTTTTATATACAGTGCCAGGCACGATTTTGATTAGTTTGTTTTTAGCTGTTATTGCCAATGAAAAACTACGAGGTATCGGTTTTTTTCGGATGATATTTTCTTCTACAATGGGGATTTCTGTAGCCGCGGCGTCTGTATTTTGGATGTTTTTATTTCACCCGACGCTAGGTTGGCTGAATCAGCTTTTGGAAGCGCTGGGATTCGAAGCAATAGGCTGGCTGACAGACCCGGATTGGGCACTCATTTCTGTGTCCATCTCAACCATATGGATGAATCTTGGCTTTACTTTTCTTATCTTGTTAGGTGGATTGCAATCAATTGATTCACATTTATATGAAAGTGCGGAAATTGATGGCGCTAGTTACTTGTATAAATTAAGGCATATTACAATACCTATGCTGTCCCCGACGTTATTTTTCGTCATTACGGTTTCATTGATTAATGCGTTTCAAACATTTGGTCAAATTGACATGTTAACTCGCGGCGGTCCGCAAAACGAAACGAACTTAATCGTTTACTCTATCTATCAAGAAGCATTTGAAAATTATCGCTATGGTACAGCAAGCGCACAAGCCGTGATTCTGTTTTTCATTATCCTCTTTATGACATTGCTACAGTTTAAGCTGGGAGAGAGGAAGGTGCATTACCAATGACCATGTCTTTTGGTAAAAAGCTGGTTTTTTATCTTCTTCTGGCAGTATCTGCTTTGTTGTTGTTTGCGCCTGCCATTGTGGCATTTTTAATGAGCTTTATGTCTAGTCAGGATATTTTGACTGGTAAAATTCTTCCTGAAACATGGACGTTAGAAAATTATATCAAAGCGTTTGAGCGTTTTCCTTTATTTGGTTATTTAATGAACAGTTTGATTGTGTCGCTCCTTATTATGATTGGACAATTACTGTTATCAAGTTTAGCTGCCTATGCATTTGTGTTCTTGGAGTTTAAAGGCAGGGATACGTTGTTTTTTATCTTTATCGCAACAATGATGATTCCTTTTGAAGCTTCCATCATTCCTAACTTCCAAACAATTCGGGAGTTGAATTTATTAAATACATATACAGGTATGTCCTTACCGTTTTTTGCAGTGGCATTTGGAACGTTTTTATTACGACAACATTTTAAACAAATTCCGAAAGAGTTAAAGGAAGCAAGTGAAATATCAGGGATGGGAGATTTTACATTTTATTTAACGGTTGTTCTTCCCGTCGCCAAAACAAGTTTAGTTACTTTAGGTGTTTATGGATTTCTAACTTCTTGGAATATGTATCTTTGGCCGTTACTGGCTACCACGGATGATACTGTGCGAACGGTGCAAATTGGATTAAAACAACTTCAGTCGCAAGAACAACTCAATGAATGGGGTGTTATTATGGCTGGCGGGTTGATCGTCGTGTTACCAACATTAATTCTTCTGTTTCTAGGACAAAAGAAATTACAAAAAGGTTTAACAGAAGGCGCAATAAAATAATGCCACTAGTAGTTTGTAGGGGCTGAGTGAACATACCCTGCGGTAGTAGAAGATGGAAAAACTCATACGTGAAGCTTCACTAATATGACGAAAATGCATTTGAAAAACGTAGAATGGAAGATTTATAAAATATACATATGAAAAGGAGTGGAGATGGGTGAAGAAATTACTTATATTGATTTTGGCAAGTTTTACGCTTGTACTTGCTGCTTGCAATGCATCTGAAGACAAAGAGGATGAAGGTAAAGCCGAAGCCAAAGAAGGCGGAAAATCAGGGGGAAAAACAGAAGTAACTTTTTGGCATGCCATGGGCGGTCAAGCTCAAGTAGCTCTGGATGAAATTGTGGAAAAATATAACAAATCACAAGATGAGGTTCAAGTGAAAGCCGAATTTCAAGGGACATATGAGGAAACATTATCCAAGTACCATAGCGTAGGTGGAACAGATGATGCGCCCACAATTGTTCAGGTCAATGAGATCGGGACGATGTCGATGATTAACAGCGGTAACGTGGAACCTATTCAAAAGTTTATAGATGAAGAAGGTTATGATATGAGTAATTTGGAGGAGAATATTACCAACTACTATAAAGTAGATGGGAAATTTTATTCCATGCCATTTAACTCATCAACTCCTGTCATGTTTTATAATAAAGACGCCTTTAAAGAGGCCGGTTTAAATCCTGAAGAGCCGCCAGAGACATTTGAAGAAGTAGAAGAAGCTGGCAAGGCGATTAAAGAGGCGAATCCTAAAATGAAAGGTTTTGCGCTTCAAGCTTATGGCTGGTTATTTGAAGAACTGCTGGCAAACCAGGGTGGCTTATTATTAAATAATGATAACGGACGCAGTGATACAGCAACAGAAGTAGCGTTTGATAATGAAAAAGGGAAGTCTATTTTTAAGTGGGTTAAGCGAATGATGGATGATGACACATTTGCGAATTATGGTATAAATTCCGATAATATGGTAACCGGGTTTTTAAGTGGTGAGGTTGCAATGTTTATGCAGTCCTCTGCAACCGCCAGAGATGTAATTGATAATGCGCCATTTGAAGTGGGGGTTGCTTTTATACCTTATCCGGAAAAAGAGGAGCGCCAAGGTGTTGTAATTGGCGGGGCGAGTCTGTGGATGTCTAAAGGAAAACCGGAAGAAGAGCAGCAGGCGGCTTGGGAATTCTTAAAGTATTTGCAGAAGCCTGAAGTGCAGGCAGAATGGCATGTAGGAACGGGGTATTTTGCTATCAATCCTAAAGCGTACGAAGAGCAAGTTGTAAAAGATGCTTATGAGAAAATGCCGCAATTACAAGTAACCGTAGAGCAATTACAGGCAACGAAGCCATCCGTGGCCACACAAGGCGGATTAATGGATATGATACCCGAAGAGCGTAAAATTATCGAAACAGCATTGGAGACAGTATATAATGGCGGAGATGTCGATGAAGCATTTTCTACCGCTGTAGAGCAAGTGAATGACGCAATTGAGCAAGCGAATGCTGCTAGAGGAGAATGATTATTTTAAAGGGAATGAAGGTGGATGTGCTTCATTCCCTTCCTGTATAAAGATTTTTTAATGGCTGTGGTTGCTTTTTGCTTTATAGGGGAATTAGTTGTTATGATAGATGAAAATGTGTTAGATAAATTTTCTGTTCTAGTTAGTTCGCAACAACTTCACAAGCCTAAAATCCAAATGAAAGAAAATTTTGATTGGTCAAAATTTATAAGATACTTTGCTTGTACAGAAGGAGAGACTTTCATGATTACGAAGATTTATGGCCATCGAGGCTGTATGGGGACATATCCGGAAAATACTTTAGCAGGATTTATGCAAGCGATTCGAGAGGGCGTTGACGGGATTGAATTAGACGTTCATATGACGAAGGATGGAGAAATCGTAGTGATCCATGACGAATTTTTGGATCGAACAACAGATGGCACGGGTTACATTAAAGATCTAACCTTTGCAGAAATAAGAAAATATAGTGCCGGAGTGAAATTTTCCCACTATGATGCATTTGTCGATCAATGGCGCTTGGAAAAAGTCCCTACTTTGAAAGAAGTTTTAGAATTGCTAAAACCGTATGAAGTTGAACTGAATATTGAGTTAAAAACAACCAGGTTTATGTATAAAGGAATTGAAGAAGCGGTTCACCAAATCGTTCAATCATATGGGAATAATAGAAAAGTGATCTATTCCTCCTTTCATTTGCCGACTTTAATGCGTATGAATAAACTAGATCCAAATGCTGATATAGCTCTTTTAGTAGAAGGCATGCTACCACACCCGCATGAGTATCTAGATTACTTTCATTTAGAGTCGGTCCATATTTCTAAAAGCGCCATATTAAACAATGTAGCGCATTGGAAGCCAGTTTTTCCGAGACTTCGTGCTTGGACAGTAAACGATGCGAACGATATGAAGCAATTGTTTGATCTTCGTGTTGCTGCTATAATGACAGACTTTCCAGAAAAGGCATTGATTTATAGAAATGAACGGGAAGCATTTATTTAAAAAAATTGGAGGTTTTTTGTTCATTTTATTATTGCTTGCAGGGTTGTTATATGCTAGAGCAGAAACCCAAGTGGAGCCAATGCTTGTGGATAAAGCAGAAGTCTATGCCCACCGCGGTGCGAATGACCGTTTTAATGAAAGTACACTTACTGCTTATAAAATAGCGGCCCAAGACGAAGTGGATGCTTTAGAATTGGATTTACGCATGACAAAAGATGGAGAGCTTGTGGTAATGCATGATGCCACTATAGATCGAACAACCAATGGAAGTGGGGAAGTATCTGAGTACACGTTTGAAGAATTGATGAAGTTTGAAACTGTTGAAGTGTTTCAACAAGAAGAAAAACGAGAAGCAATACTTTCCTTAGAGGAAATGTTTCAAGTATTTGGAAAAAACGAGCATTACTATATTGAAACACGACTAGTGAATGGAAAAGCGATAATGGAAAACAAGCTGGTTGAGTTATTAAAAGAATATGGGTTACTGGATCAGCAATACGTTTCATTCCAATCGTTTTCCGAGCAAAGCTTACAAAAATTGCAAGCATTAGCTCCTTCCATTCAGTTAACGTTATTGTTTAAAAAAGGTGAATTTGATTTACAGAAGGCAAAAGAAGTTCCATACCCAGCCATCGGGATAGAGTCAACTGACGTAAGTCTAAAGGTAGTAAATGAGTTGCACCAACAGGGAAAAGAGGTTCACGTCTATTTTACTGATTTAGCAACACAAAAACAGGAACAAAAGCGGGTCAAACAATATCAAGTGGATGGTTATTTTACAGATTTTATTGGTTATACAAAACAATTATTAGAAGAATAAACGTTTTTTCCCTCAGTCTAAAAATGATAAAGCGGTCGCTGCCATGCGACCCACTTTATGTTTGTGAAAGACAGACTACTTATAAACAAAACAGCATCAATGATAATGAGTAAAATGAACATACAACGAGTTAAGCAGAATCCCTCTCTCCATACGAAGCACCTGCCGCGTAACCGTAGTGCCGCCGCAACCACAATGAAAAAGATCCTGCCTAAAGATGCAGGAACCTCCTACGACAATGAAGGGAAAATCTACTGCCGTCATCCTAACAGTTTCAACATCTAACAATATGAATGTAAGACTAAGAACTTGAAATGATCCGGTATATTTTTCCCGAAGAATGAAACTCTTTTACAAAGGTCAATAATGGGAGTTCGTATGGAATGGGTCATTTGGATGTAAAAGATGTGCGAAATTTACAGATAGAATCCCATCTACATCGTATTTTTCGTTATTTCATGAGCATTTTGTATTGAAAGTTCTGGCTCTATACTAAATGTTGGGGTTTCCACATAATTTGCACATAAAAATATACACGCAAACATCCAATTCTTTTATACTTGAATTGCCTAGA
>NZ_JAFBFH010000049.1 GCF_016909185.1 Siminovitchia thermophila
CTTGTTTCTCGACAATTCAAGTATAAAAGAATTGGATGTTTGCGTGTATTTTTTGGGGCAAATTGTGTGGAAACCCCAACATTTAGTATAGAGCCTTTATTGTGGATAGAAATATACAAATTGGTGCAGAGGATGAACATGCTTCAGTCTCTAGTATACAAGCCAAACTGGGCCATTGTCGAAAGGTTTGGGAACTGATCGTGCATTGTTTTTAAAAACAGATAAATCTGCCCAAATATACATATTTCTCGTGAAATGGGGGAATTGTTTAAAGAGAGTGTTGGAAGGAGGAGACTTGAACATGAATGAAGGAAAAAAGGGGCTAAACATTCCGAAAGACCCGAAATCATTTTGGGTTGATTCAACGAATATTCCTTCATATCCCCAGCTTGAACATGATATGAGTGTGGAAGTGGCGGTCATTGGTGGAGGAATTACTGGCATCACAACCGCCCATTTATTGGCCGAAGAAGGCTTTCAAGTGGCATTGTTTGAATCCACTCGCTTAATGAATGGAACAACCGGACACACAACTGCGAAGGTGACTGCCCAGCATGAATTGATTTATGATGAACTAATCAGTCATTTTGGTCAAAGTGGGGCAAAGCTGTATTTTGAGGCCAATATGGAGGCCGCCCATTTCATAGAAAATTATATCCGGAAGCATCAAATTGACTGTGATTACAAGAAAGAAGATGCATACGTTTATGCAACGAAAGAGAGCGAACGGCAAAAACTGGAGAAAGAAGCCAAAGCATATGAAAAATTGGGCATTGAAGGCGGCATTGTCGATAAAATACCCCTGCCGGTTCAGACGTCTGGGGCGATTGTGATGAAGAATCAGGCGCAATTTCACCCGCTTAAATACTTAATCCATCTTGTTCAAAATTTGGAGAAAAAAGGTGTCCAAATATTTGAACAGACGGTTGCGATGAGGATGGAGCAAGACAATCCTCTTGTCATCCGGATGAAAAATAATACGAAAGTACAAGCCAAATATGTTGTTTCCGCTTCGCACTTTCCTTTTCACGATGGAAAAGGATATTTTGCGCGCCTTTTTCCTGATCGGTCTTATGTATTGGCAGTTCGTCCGGAAGTTTCTTTTCCCGGGGGAATGTACATTACTGCCGGTAAGCCGACACGGTCCTTTCGCAGTGTCACTATTAATGGGGAAGAAATGCTGCTGGTTATCGGAGAGAATCACAAAACGGGTCAGGGGATTCCCGAAAAAGATCATTATGAAGCATTGAAGCAAGAAGCAATGAATGTATTTCAGGCCAAAGAAATCCTGTACAAATGGTCTGCGCAAGATCTTATTACACCAGATAAAGTGCCTTATATTGGAAGGGTATCTCAAACTCAGCCAAATATGTTTATCGCTACCGGGTTTCGCAAATGGGGAATGGCCCATGGAACACTTTCCGGGTTTATCATTAGGGATTTAATAATGGGAAAAGAAAACAGATATGAACATCTCTATACTCCTTCCAGATTCAAAGCCGATCCAAGCCTAAAAAAAATCATCAAGGAAAATATCAACGTTGCCGGCCAATTGGTTGGAGGCAAACTGGAATTGCCGGATAAAGAAATCAAAGATATTCAAAGTGGCGAAGGTGCGGCGATTTCGATCAAGGGTAAAAGGGCCGGGGCTTATAAAACACCGGACGGAAAGCTGTACGTTGTTGATACAACTTGTACCCATATGGGGTGTGAGGTGAATTGGAACAGTGCGGAAACAACGTGGGACTGCCCGTGCCATGGGTCACGCTTTTCTTATGACGGACAAGTGCTGGAAGGTCCCGCAGATCAACCGTTGCCGCAGATCGATCCTCAAAAAAGTGACCACACTTCTTCATAAGCTGGATGATTCCTCCTGGAACTTACCCGGATAATGATACGGGAATCTAGAAACAATAAAAATGTCAAAGCAAAAAAGCTTTGAATGACCAAATTCCGGAGGAGATGGATTTCTATGAAGAGAATGTGGACTTCTTTATTGGCCACATTGGGAATCGGTGCGGCCATTTACGGCTTGACCCAATATCGGAATGGGCAATATATGCGCCGCATCCAGGACTTTATGAAAGATAAAAACATTCCCGGAATGGAGAAAATGGGTGGAATGTTCAATAATCGAAATGCTTTCGTCGAAATATCCGAAGAGCTGATGCCTCAGAAAGTGGCGGCCCAGCAGAAGAAGTCCAGGCAAAACAACCTGACCTAAAAGTGTACAGAAGGCGTCCAAAGGCCGAAAAATCGACCTATTGGACAGCCTCTGTCATCAAAGGCTATCAACTGTGCTTGGTGACCATTTTCACGCCATCTCGTTTTGTTCAGTCGCGATTGTTCCTCTTTTTAAATGAACAACACGATTCCCCAACCTAGACGATTCCAAAAACGATAAAGTCAATATGTGCTGTATTGTTCGATATTCAGATAAAAATAACCATTTCCCTATTTCTAAAATTGACTGTCCGGGCCATAAATAGAAGTGAGCAGAGCGTTTTTAACCCCTAAGAACTCCATTTGCGCATTACACGGATAGAAGAAACGAGTGAAGAAGATCGGCACCAAGTATCCTCAAATTTTTCATATATCAAGAGTCCACCGCAACAGCTTGTTTTAAAAATCATTCCGCACTCACTTCATGTGCAAGAACCTGTATGTTCACTCGAGTTGCTAACTTCTCGGAGTGTCTCCTTTTCCCACTTCATGTGCAAGAACCTGTATGTATACATCCTGATTATACGCCTTGTTTCATGTCTCTCTTGGAGAAACTAACCAGGGGAGCTTTTTTATGGCGGTGAGAAATTTGGTTATTAGCGATGGGGAGCTTTGGCGATTAAAGACGTAGCATCCGTCAGTTTCTTTAAATGCGAAATGAGGCGGTGGCTCAGACGATTTGTTTTTTCGTCTGTTTACTTTCGGGTTGAAAAGAGCAATCTCTTTTTCTCAATATTATGGTATAATCTAATAATGGCTACAGTTGAAAAATTCTTTATATTGGGATGTTTTTTGGTAAAATATATGTAAGAGTCTGGTGGTGCAGGCTTTGAAAGAAAAAGAAATCTTTCTGGAATTGATGAAGAAAAAGGCTCGTTTTCTTTTAGTGGTTACGTTATTTTTCATGATTTTTTATTTCAGTTTGCCATTGTTCATTTGGTTGTTCCCCCAGTTCATTGTTGTAGGGGATAAGGTTTCATTCATTCCATGGTGGTGGATTTTCGCTTTTTTGCAATTTATCATGACCTGGCTGCTTGGCTGGATCTATTACAGAAAATTAAAAAGATACGATAAGATGGTTGAATTGTTGAAACAGGGGAATGGGTAATGAATTATATTTACTTCTTCTTTTTTCTTTGTATCATCATATGCACACTCATTATTACGCACTGGGCCGCAATGCGTGATAAAACAACATCTCAATTTTATACGGCGTCCGGCCATTTGACAGGGGTGCAAAATGGACTGGCCATCGCGGGGGATTATATAAGTGCTGCCTCTTTTTTGGGCATTACGGGTGCCATTGCTCTTCATGGTTATGACGGCTTTTTATATTCCATTGGTTTTCTGGCGTCGTATTTATTTGTGTTATTTCTTGTTGCGGAACCTGTCAAAAATTTGGGGAAATATTCTCTCGGAGATGTCATCTGCAGCCGCTTTCCCAGTGATAAAATCCGGCTGATGATGGCAGGGGGAACGTTTTTTGTTTCTTTATTTTATATGATACCGCAACTGGTCGCATCGGGACTGTTGATTCGCTTGCTGCTCGGTATTGATTATTCGATATCAGTATTGATCATTGGAAGCTTAATGACTGTATATGTCATTCTGGGCGGAATGGTTGCGACATCGTGGGTGCAAATTATCAAAACAGTCCTGCTCATGTCAGGAACATTTCTTGTCTCTTTGCTCGTGTTGGCGCGTTTTGATTGGCAAGTGGCTGAACTAATTCGCCAGGTAAAGTTGGGAACACCGCTTGCTGACCAGTTTTTCGTTCCAGGAAACTTATTTCATGATTTTTTGGAAATGTTTTCATTACAAATGGCGCTCATACTGGGTACCGCCGGTTTGCCACATATTCTGATCAGGTTTTTTACGGTGAAAAACACCGTGGAGGTACGAAAGTCTGTTATCACTGCCACGTGGATCATCGGTTGTTTTTATGTGATGACACTCATTTTGGGCTTGGGCACTGTGGCATTGGTGAATTGGAAGCAGCTTGTCGCCGCGGACCCGACTGGAAACCTCGCCGCTCCTTTGCTTGCCAAAGTGCTGGGGGGAGACTTTTTGCTTGCTTTTATTTCTGCTTTGGCATTTACAACGATTGTAGCCGTTGTTACTGGCCTTGTCATATCGGCAACAATTGCTCTTTCGCATGATGTATATCACCATATCATTAAAAAAGGCACTGCAACAGAAAAGCAGCAGCTCAGAATGGCAAAAGTCGCGGCTGTGGGCATTGGTCTTGTGGCAACTATATTTTCGCTCGGGTTGGAAAACATCAACGTTACATTTCTCGTCTCCCTGACTTTTGTCATTGCCGCCTCCAGTATCTTGCCCGTCATCATATTTACACTGTACTGGAAGCGCTTTAATGAGGCTGGGGCATTGGCCGGCATGTTTTGCGGGTTTATTACATCCATCATTCTTGTATCTTTTGGGCCGCATATTATGAATATCGAGAGTGGATGGATCGCAAGGGAAGCTCTTATTCCACTGGAAAACCCTGGAATCATTGCCATTCCCGCCGGATTTATCGGGGCGGTTGCAGGAACATATTTATCGCGAAAAAAAGAAGACGCACACCAATTTGCCAGAACTTTCGTGCGCGCTCAAACCGGAATTGACACAAGGGGGCGTGGCTGGTGGGATTCTTGACAATGATATTGGTGCAGCGGCTCGGGCTTTTGTTAATATCCGCTTTTTTAGTTTCACGAATTCCCGGCTTTCGATCTTTGTTGGATCGGGAAATGGATGTCAAAACGACAATTGTGCATTCGGTTATTTACGGGTTGTTCGGTATTGTGGGTACAATATCGGGTGTCGTTTTTGAGGATGGGGAAATCGTCTCAAATTTTATCTTTTCCCCTGTTGAGGATGACCAATTACTTGTCAGCTCAAGTCTTGTTCCCATTGTCATAGCCGGACTGTTAGGCGGGCCGGCCGTTGGTATGGGGGCAGGATGGATTGCCGGCATCCACCTCTTTTTCCTTGGCGGAATGGGCTATTCGGCAAGCTGCCTGGTTAATATTCTTACAGGTCTGTTAGTTGGAATGACTGCCAGATTTTTTGCGCAGGAACGGGTCATTTCTCCTTTAAAGGCCCTTTTTATTGGCATCTTTCCACCTATTTTACAAATGGGACTTCTGCTTATATTTAATCCCCATTCCGCTTTTATTTTACATGTTGTCGATCAAGTAAGCTTGCCGCTTGTTTTTTCGAACAGTGTTGCCATTGCCATCTTTACTGCCATGATTGCCGCTGCGATTAATGAACAGGAGCGGGAGGCAGCTTCAGAAACCAAAAGGGCGCTTACCATTGCAGAAGATGCGCTCCCATATTTGAAAAAAGAGTCGCAGATTGACATGGCTCGGGGAATAGCGGAGTTGTTGTATAAAAGGTTGAAAGTGGCTGCGGTATCGGTGTCCAATTGTGAGAAAGTATTGGCTTATGTGGGCCTTGGGGACGATCATCACCAGACCGGAGACCCCCTGCAGGATGATGTTGCCGAAGAAGTGATGCGGACGGGAGAAGTGAAAGTGGCTTATACGAAAGAACATATCCATTGCCCGCATCCCCACTGCCCGCTACAGGCGGTCATTGTTCTGCCGATAAAAGAAGCAAATAAAACAATACAATTGATCCATCTATATTTTAGAAAATCACAGCATATAAGAGCCGTGGAAATTGTGTTGGCTGAAGGTCTCGGCAAATTATTGTCTAATCAGCTTGCGGTCGCGAGATCCGAAAAGTTGCAAACGCTCATCCGTGATGCGGAACTTAGAAATATGGAAGCCCAAATTAATCCTCATTTCCTCTTTAATACACTGCATTTGATCGCCACTCTTTTTCGGACGGATCCCGAAAAAGCAAGGCATTTAACAGTGCAGCTTGGAAGTTTCATGAGATTTAATCTGCGCCTGGCTGCGAATTCTCTTGTTGAACTGAAAAAGGAATGTGAACATGTCCAATCATATATAGCCATTATTCAAGCGCGATTCTTGGATCGGGTTACGATCAGTTTTTCTCCTTATGAAGGAAAAGGGGAGGCACTTCTTCCTCCATCAACCATCCAGCCCTTAGTGGAAAACAGCATTCATCATGGATTAAAAAACGTTGCCAAAGGAGGAATCATAAGGATTGATATGAAAGAGATGCATGGGAAGCTTCGAATAACTGTGTATGATAATGGAATAGGATTTTCGAGCACATTACTTTCCCGTGCGGGACATGCGCCGATCGAGAGTGAGCGGGAAGGCGGCACAGGTTTGTATAATGTGAATCAACGGTTAATTGGAATGCTTGGTGAGGATTCGAGACTTCAGATTCGAAATCACCCAAAGGGCGGATGCGAAGTGTTTTTTGATATTCCGCTTATTTCTCAAGAAAGGAGGCATCTGGCCTAATGATCAGGGTAATGGTTGCTGAAGATGAGCGCCTCGCAAGGGAAGAGCTCATTTACTTGTTGCAGCAGGAAGAGGGCCTTGTTTTATGTCCCAGCGCAGAAACAGGTGAACAATTGCTGGAATTATATGAAAAATATAAACCGGATGTTGTTTTTTTGGATATTCAAATGCCGAAAATGTCCGGGGTACACGTGGCAAAAGAAATTTTTAAAAAAGAAAAAATCCCGCCACTTTTTATATTTACGACTGCGTATGATGATTATGCGGTTGACGCATTTGAAGTGGAAGCAGTGGACTATTTATTAAAACCTTATGATCAGGAACGGTTAAAGCAAGCGATTAAGAGGGTGGTGCGCAGGCTGAATCAAGAAGCCGCCCAAAAAGAAAAAAGCCGTGGTTCGGTAAATTCCAAAACGAAATCCAAGTTGTTGATCGATGATGGGGAGCGGGTAGTCGTATTGTCTCCTGACACCATTTGCTACGCAACGAGAGTAGAGCGAGTTGTGGAAATTCATACGAAAGACGAGCTGTTTCACGGCAGAATGACACTTCAAGAACTGGAAGACAGACTGAAAGGCTATCCTTTTTTTCGTCCCCACCGGAGCTATTTAGTCAACTTGGATTATATTCAGGAGATCAAGCCGTGGTTTAACGGTGCCTATAATTTGATTTTAAAGGATGGGAAAGAAACGAGCATACCAGTAAGCCGCCATGCCCAAAAAAAGTTGTTCCAAATTCTTGAAGAATAAATGTAACCGTTTGCAAACATATTTATGCCACTCGCACAAATATTCAGGCAAATCACGACGATAATGCCACCACACTCCCTTTTTTGTATATAGTTATATTAATCTTTTTTCACAAATTTTTAATAATAGGGGGTGCAAAAGAGTGGCAAATTATGATAAAATCGCCTGCACAAAAGAATTTGTCGAATTAAAGCGTTCCAAGATGAAATTTATTTGGCCAATCGTTATTTTGTTTTTCTGTTTGTATTTATCGTTTCCATTAATGGCCGCATATGCGAAACCGTTAATGAGCAAATTCCTTTTTGGCAATATTACATTCGGATATTTATTTGGGGTGTCCCTGTATTTTGTTGCTTGGGCACTGGCCTTTGTTTATTTCTTGAAAGCAAAAGGCTTTGATCAAAAAGCAAAAGCACTCGTTGAAAAGTACAGGCATCAAAAGGGGGCATAAATATGGGAGCGCATTCATTCGGCATTATTTTATTTGTGGCAATTGTAGCAGCAACCATTTATATTACGCTGTGGGCGGCCAAACGAAATAAAAGTACTTCTGATTTTTATACAGCCGGCCGTTCTCTGACAGGATGGCAAAATGGTCTTGCCATATCCGGCGACTATTTGAGTGCTGCCTCTTTTCTGGGCATTGCCGGGCTGGTTGCATTGAACGGGTATGACGGCTTTTTGTATGCCGTAGGATGGATGGTTGGCTATGTCATTGTGTTATATGTCGTAGCGGAACCACTTAGAAACTCAGGGAAATTTACTGTGGCAGACGTGCTGGCGTCACGACTCAAAGAGCGGCCCATCAGAATGATGACTGCCACGGTCACATTAGTAGTAACATTGTTTTATATGGTTGCCCAAATGGTGGGAGCGGGAGGCATCATCCAGCTATTGGTGGGAATACCGTACGAAATATCGGTTATTTTGATTGGGGCCTTAATGATCTTATATGTCATGCTCGGCGGCATGCTTGCCACTAGCTGGGTACAGATCATTAAAGCGGTGTTGTTAATGTTTGCTACGCTTATTCTCGTTTTGTTTGTAGCGATGATTTTTAAGTTCAATATATCAGGTTTATTCGGAGAAGTCGTTGCCAGCAACGGGGCGGAATTCTTATCTCCGGGACTGCTGTATAAAAATCCGGTTGATCTGTTGTCTCTTGGGATGGCACTTATTTTGGGAACAGCGGGCCTGCCGCATATTTTAATTCGCTTTTACACGGTTCCTTCTGCCCAGGAAGCGAGAAAGTCCGTAATATGGGCAATGATTTTAATCGGGGTCTTCTACATCATGATCGCTCTTGTCGGGTTTGCCGCGTCGGTTCTTGTCGGGCCGGATGCCATTCGGGCGGCGGACCAGGGCGGAAACATGGCAGCTCCACTTTTGGCGCAGTTTATAGGCGGGGGAGAAGGAACACTTGGCGGAGAGATCTTTATGTCGCTCATTTCGGCAGTTTCATTTGCCACGATCGTCGCTGTTGTTGCCGGGCTCGTTATCGCTGGTTCCGGTGCTTTTGCCCACGATATTTATACAAACGTCATTAAACGTGGAAAGGTAGATAGTAAAAAGCAATTTAAAGTGGCAAGAAACACAGCTCTTGCAATCGGAGCCATTTCCATCGCACTTGGCATTGTCGCCAAAGGGATGAATGTTGCCTATTTGGTTGTCTTGGCCTTTGCCGTCGGTGCCAGCGCCAACTTGCCGGTCATCATTTTCTCTCTTTATTGGAGAAGGTTCAATACAGCCGGGGCAATTGCTGGTATGCTTGCCGGAATGGTAAGTGCTGTAACCCTTGTATTTATCGGGCCCAGCGTCATGGGGGAAAATGCCATATTCCCGCTGGCCAATCCCGGTATCATCAGCATACCGTTAGGCTTCCTCACCTCTATTGTGGTCACATTAATCACAAAGCCAGAATCTTCAGCTGAGAAATTCGATGAGTTGGATGTAAAATCGAATACCGGCTTGGGAGCGGAAATGTAACGATTTAATAGCCATTGAAATGCGCTGTTTCAAAAGAAACTTCTTTTGGAACAGTGCTTGTCTTTGTTTCCAATCTATCATGCTCCATAAAAAAAGCATCATTCCGTTTGGGAAGAAGGCCTGCTAGGATACTTTTTCAACCTTTGTATTTGCCAATCGTTTTCCACTTTCGGCAGCTCCACACTTTTTTGGTTCTATGTCAAGTGTTGGGAAGGGTGAGATTCCACCTCACTCCACCCAAAGGGTAGAGCCACTTTTTAAAGGATATGCCGGATGATACAAGATAACCAGTCGATCTTTTTCATAAAGAAAAAACGCCATTGAAAAATAGCTTTTTACCAAAAGGACTGCATGATTGAATTGCCTGCAATCCAACCATGGAGTCGAGGATTGAGATGGATTCGTTCATTTATTGTCAATAAACAGTTATTATGGTACGCTTGAAAGCTAATTTACCGGCAGGGGGAGTTTAGATGTCAGCGATGCAGGATGATTCGAGATTTATAGCCAAGAGTGATGAAGAGCTTCAGAAGGTCACGCTGGGAGAGCGGCAACCGCATAACGCACCCATCACTCTTGTCGAGTATGATTCGTGCTGGCCCAAGTTATTCGCACGAGAAGCGAACCGGATTCGGACTGTACTTGGCGACGAAGCATTGCTTGTAGAGCATGTCGGATCGACATCGGTGCCAGGATTATGCGCCAAGCCTATTATCGATATGCTGCTGGTCGTGGCGGATGCAGCCGATGAGGCGGCCTATGTCCCGGATTTGGAGGAAGCCGGCTACATGTTGCGTATCCGCGAGCCCGAGTGGTTTGAGCACCGTCTGTTCAAGGGACCCGATATTGATATCAACCTCCACGTATTCAGCGCAGGAGTGTCTGAGATCGAACGAATGCTGCGCTTCCGTGATTGGCTGCGGACCAATCATACTGATCGGGACAAATACGCACGCGCCAAGCGCGCTTTGGCACAACGCAAGTGGCGGCATGTGCAGCATTACGCGGATGCGAAAACCTCGATTATTCACCAGATTATGGCTCGGGCGAACGCAGATGTGTAGCTTGATATAAATAAACCCTGTCTGCATCGCTGGCAGGGCTTATTTTTACGTTATACTCAAGGGGACAGATCACACTAGTGAAACCATTTTTATAAGAAAACAACTTTGGAAAAATGCACTATAACGACTAGGCGGTAAAGTCTCAGTCGAAAGCTGGATACGTTAGCAGGTCTACTAATATAGCAATTTACTTTTCAAATTCCTCCACTACAATGTTGCTGCAATTTATTTCAGATAACAGTTCATCTAAATGTACTACCTCAAAAGGATAAATGACACCTTGCAACTTTTTTTGTTGAGCAATTTTTGTTAAGGAAGCAGTAACCATTGCTGTTGTATGATAATCAGAAAAGGTAGATAAAGATACTATTTTTACCTTCTCTTTGTTATTAATGATTCCTTTTACCTCAACGGTAAGAAAAGCATTTTCATTTTTATTTGGATTATGTTTAACTATTTGGGATAAAAATGTATGATTTAACTTATGAATTACTTCAATAAATCCAATTTGTCTTAGAAAAGAAACTAATGTATTGAAAGCATTAACATTCCAACAAGTCCAATAATTTATAGAATGAATTGCTAATTGGTTTTGTAAGACGATTTTTTCTGAATGATGTATAAGTCTAAGCTCTTTTTCTTTAAGGTGATTAGCAAAATACATTTTTCTCTTTTTAGTAAATCCAGGTATCATTTTATTTTCAAAGCTTACTTGTTGAGAAACAATCTTTAACATATCTAACATTCCAGTTATTCCTGCTTGAGCATTAGTATTTTGTAACAATCCAACATTAACTTCTATTATTTCATCGAAATTTGAAACAGCTTTTTTTACCATTAATCCTGATAAACCAGGGAAAAATCCTGACATTACAATAGAACCTGTATCATTATTTTCCGCCATTTGATTTACAATATTTACTTTCTCTACAAAGTCATAAAATGGGGTAACGTCTACACATAATATCTTGTTATTCATACAAACTTCTTGAATAGTTGGATTTTTTTGTTTTAATACAACTACTACAACATCAATATTTTTAATAACTTGCTTTACATTCTCAATGTTATTTACATCTAAATATTTGAATTCAACATCATTTTTCAAAGAATTTGCTAACTGTTTCCCTCTCTCGTTTTTATAATCGGTTACTATTAGCTTTATTTGATTATCAAATACCCGTATTAATTCAATACAAATTAATTTACCAAGAACCCCAGACGCCCCAATAACCATCATTTTTCTCATATCAGCAAATCACCCATTTGTTTTTGTGTTTTAACCATATTTTATAGTAAAAATGATTAAACTATCCTGCTCCGATAGAGTACTAAATACCATACAGCGAATTTTGATAAGCGTAGACTGCGATACATTTCTGTCACTTCAAAAACAAAGAATGTCCATAGAACTCTTTGGTGTTATGTTTTGTACTTTCGCATTCAAAGCCTTCTTTAAAACGTGCTTCTTACCAGCGAAGTAGAGGAAGGTTCAACATAGCGTTTTATTCATTGAAACACTCGTTCTTTCTCTGTATGTAATAAATTGCTAACGCCTTACTCATCTTTAAACCCTCCAATGCGGATATCCGTTCCAATTATAACAACGTTTTTGAAAAGGTATCAAATATCACACTAATCTTTAACAGAGCTATTAAAGGTTCAAATATCTACACTAATCTTTAACAGTGCCATTCAAAAGAAATACAGTTTCAACAGTTCCCATCCAATCGTCACTATGGATCAATAGGACCGCATATTTTTTGGCGCCGAATTTGACATACCCGTTATATGGCCGATGGAAAGGAGGCTGTAAAAGCTTAAACAAGCAGGGCGACCCAAACAGGAAGCCGGTCGCAAACAACCGGCTTGACAGGAGAGGCTGTTTAATATTTCAGCTTTCTCCAAAGGGTACTGCGGCTTATTCCCAGTCGCTGGGCAGCCCTTGATTGATTGTAATTTTCATCCGATAACACTTTTTCAATAATTTCTTTATTTATTTCATCCAGTGTTTTATGTCCATGGAGGACTGGATTAATGATCTCAGTCTCTTCTATTTTTTCGTTAGCCAACACCTTTTCGATGGTTTCGTCAGCGATATAAAAATCATCTGTTAATAAAAAGGCTTTTTCAATAATTCGTTTCAACTGGATCAAATTGTATGTCCAGTGAAAATGTTGCAAAAGGTGGATTGCCTCCGGCTCTAATCCAAGAATTTGCTTTCCATATTTGGGCATTAAATCGCTTAAAAATATACTTACCAGACTGGGAATATCTTCCTTTCTTTCATTTAGGGCAGGCAAAGTCAACGGGAAGGCAGATAATTCATTTTGAATAAATTGCATTAAAGAACCCTGATCAAAGGAATGGGAATAACCACTCATACAGGAAAAAATAAAACGATTTCTTTTATGGACGTATGTGTTAGTTAAATAAGATTCTAAAAGCAATTGGCTATCTTCATTTAGCAGATGCATATTTTTGAAATAAAATGTAAAGTTCTCATTGAGAAAAGGAGAGTTTTCTGATTCAAAAATGGCACTCCATTTTTTTTCATTCATATAATGTGCGTCAATTATAATCATGGGCTGTTTCTGATAATTACTGCCGTGGTAGATGGCTTTGGCGAACGTATCTTTTCCAGTGCCTTTTTTGCCAAATAAGATGATCGGCATGTTTGTTTTAGAAACAGTTTTTGCGTCTTGAATCACTTTTTTAAATAATTTATTGGATGTTGGCAAAGAATCCAGTAGAATAGTCGGCTCATCTGAGACATTTGTGTAAATAACCGACTTGTCAACGGGCTTAATTTTCGATTTTTGTTTATTAATGTAAAAGGTGGGATAGCTTAATCCGTTCGATGAGATCATTTTTCCATGGAAAAGGTATAACTCACTTCCCAATGGCTTCATAATCGTTACTTTCTTTTCTTGCGTTAACATATCGACGTGCTTTTCCGCTTCGGAAATGATCATCTCCTTTATTTCTTTTGGTTCATCTACATTGGAAAATGCGATATCTTTTTTTCCATTAAATGCGATTATATGATCATTCACGTTTCGAATAATGTTGTGAGTTAACAGAATTTTTTCTTTAAATGTGGATATATGCTTAAACAGCTGGATAATATCGGTAAAGGCGGTTATGACACTTTCTCTTCCAGATGTAACAAGTATCGTATTTAATCCCATTTTTTTGGCATGCTTGACAGTAATAACATCACCAATGATCAAACTGATACCGCGTTCAATTAATTCATGAAGACAGTCATCGATTTCTGAAATGGAATGCACCGTTTTTATTTCCAGATGTTCGCCATGATTTAGTTGGCTAATGATTTTTGTTGTATCGGTTATACTTTTAAAACCAACAATTCCAAACTTTCCAGAATAACTTTTAGCTAATTTAATCGCCCGCATCATGTCGATTGCGGAAAGTTTAATATCAATCACGGGAAGGTGGGTTATTTCTTTAATTAATTCAGCAGTTCCCGCTCTTGATATAATCACATCAAAATCCTCGTATTTTTTTTCTTCTGCTATTTTTACGCCATCCAGCATATCTCCCACAAAAGCGTGAACTTCCAACTCTTTCATGTCTTCGGCAATTTCACAAATGAGATCTTTCATTCCGTTATACGGCGCAATTACCAGAATTTTTATTTTATTCATGATGCTGCCTCCCTCCATCTATTTGACTTTTTCCTATCGTAACATACTAACCATATTTTCATTATAGTATCAAATTAAAACAGATCAATGGAAAATTTTGTTAGTAAAAATCGCAAAATGTTTCAATTTGATACAAAAAACACTGTATATGTGCTAGAAAGCATTTGGTTGTGTGCTAAAATGAAATTGTGAAACATGTCATACATAATATATTTTGTAATCTAGTACGTGTTGGAGGGAAATGGATGAAAGCTGCAGTAGTAGTTGAACCGAATAAAGTGGAAATCCAAGATATTGGTATTCCAGAAATAAAGGGTGATGAAGTATTAATTAAAGTGAAAACAGTTGGTGTCTGTGGTTCAGATCTGCATTTATTTAAAGGAACCCATGCATTTAGAAAGCCTCCTGCGGTTTTAGGACATGAAGTAGCAGGTGAAATCATTAAGATAGGAAATGATGTCACGAATTTTAAAGTGGGTGATCGTGTCACGGTTGAACCACATATTGGCTGTGGCAAGTGCGAGTACTGTATAAAAAACCTCATTAATTTATGTAGCAATAAATGTGTTCCCGGAACGGAGAGCTGGGGTGGTACGTTTGCTGATTACTTTAACGCTCCCCAAAACAAAGTGTATAAAATAGCCGATCATATAAGTGACGAAATTGCTACTTTAATAGAGCCGCTTGCAGTTGGAATTCATGCTATCGAGCGAATTTCTGTTCCAGAAAGAGACACAATTGCTATTCTTGGCTCTGGAACGATCGGACTGCTCACATTGGTTGCTGCGAGGGAAGCAGGGTACAAGCACATTATTTGTACAGATACTCAGCCATTTAACTTGAAAATGGCAGAAAGGCATGGAGCTGCATTGGCTTTAAATCCTTTAGAGGAAGATGTGGCGGCTAAGATTTTAGAGTTTACAAACGGGAGGGGAGTAGATGTAGCGATTGTAGCGGCAGATTCCAAGGTGATTGTGGATCAAGCTGCGTCGATTGTGAGAAAAAGAGGGGAAGTTGGGATTGTGGCCATGATTACGCAGCAAATCCCAGTAAATACATATCAATTTGTTTTTAACGAAATCTCGTTGTTTGGCGCTATGACTTATGAAACAAAAGACTTTAAAAAAGCATGTAAGCTAATCAATGAGGGGCTTGATATTAGTGATTTCATAACGCAGCGTTTGCCACTAAATCAATCACAACAAGCCTTGGATATTCTAAGCGAGAAAAAAGAAAACGTAGTAAAAGTAATCGTTGAAGTAAATCAATAATCAGGAAGGAAGCAGCATCATGAAAAAAATATCTTACAAGTTAATCGCATTAATGATTTTGGTTGGTCTCATCATAGCGGGATGTTCTAATGATAAGTCATCCTCCAAGGATGGAAAAGATGATGTGTTAGTGTTAAAGCTAGGTCACATTCAATCAGAAAATGACCTATGGCAAGATGGAGCTGAAAAGTTTAAAGAAGAAGTGGAAGAAGCTTCTGATGGAAAAATCAAAATTGAAATTTATCCTAACTCTACCCTTGGCGGAGATAGAGATATGGCAGAAGGATTGCAAGTAGGAACGGTTGACTTTGCCTTGATTGCTGGAGTTTTAGGGAATTTTGAACCCTCAATTCAGTTATTGGAGTTGCCTTATATTTTCCGCAATGAAGAAGATTATCAAAAAATCGTCAATGGAGAAGTTGGACAGGAAATTGTTGATCGAGTTCTAAAAGCTTCCGATATTCGGATATTGGACTTTTGGGAACGTGGCCCGCGCCATATTACAGCCAATAAACCAATCAATACATTGGATGATCTGCAAGGCTTGAAAATGAGAATACCAGAAATAAAAGCAATGGAGCATACATGGAAAGGACTGGGCGCTGCTCCGACCACGATGGCATGGAATGAGGTTTATACAGGATTGGAACAAAACGTAATAGAAGCACAAGAAAACCCGATTCCATTTATTTATGGTGGCCGAATTCATGAGGTGCAAAAGTATATTGCTTTAACGGCGCACAAATATGAGTATGTCACATTGGCGATGAGTGACAGCACTTGGTCCAAACTAACGAAAGAACAACAAAAAATAATTGAGCAAGCTGCTGAGAAAGCTACGGAATTTGAGAATAAATTAGTTAGTGAGCAAACTGAGAAATTACTCGACGAAATGAAAGGTGAAGGGTTGGAAGTAACAAAACCGAATATTGACGAGTTTGCAGAGGCGGCAAGAGCCACACATGAGGACTTTGCAAAAACAGTTGACCTGGATCTTTACCATAAAATCATGAAAGAACTTGAATGATAAAAAGTAATGGGAGTAGAGTCTATCTTTGCTCCCTTCATTTTTCATTTCGATAGTTGGGGGGATTTCCCATGAAAAAACTTGATGGTATTCTTGTAAAATTACTGTTTTATATTTGTGGCTTTTTAATGTTTTTAATGACCGCAGTCGTTACAGCTCAAGTTGTTTCCAGGTATGTATTTGACAATCCATTTTCTTGGACAGAAGAGCTGGGTAGATATACTTTTGTTTGGGTATCTTTTTTAGGTATGGCGGCAGCTATTAAAATCGGTTCACATATTGCCCTGGATATGTTAGTACGAGCATTAAAAGGATTGAGCAGAAAAATTCTTGCGGTATTTAATAACCTGCTTGTTCTTATTTTTGCCGTTTTTTTAACGATTAGTGGATTTAACTTAGTTGAATTGGGAGCGAGACAACATAGTCCATCACTGGGTTTGCCAATGGATATTGTATACATAGTCATTCCAATTTCCGGACTGCTGCTCATTTACTTTGTATTAAGTGAAACAATCCAAGTGGTCATAGGGAAGGAGGATGGCGTGTAATGGCGGCAATATTGTTTGGCTTATTTCTCGTGCTTTTAATACTGGGTGTGCCAATTGGATTTGTTTTGGCACTATCGTCTGTCGGCGCCATGTTCTCAGCAGATTATCCACTTGTTATATTGAGTCAGCGCCTTTTTACAGCATTGGATTCATTTCCGTTTATGGCCATCCCGCTTTTTATGCTGGCAGGCTCCATTATGAGCCACGGAGGTATAACGAAAAGAATTGTGGATTTTGCCCTATCCATATTTGGAAATATTAAAGGAGCGTTGGCTCATGTTGTTGCCACGAGTGGGATCATGATGGGTGGTATTTCTGGTTCCGGGGTGGCTGATACGGCTGCTTTGGGAGCGGTGATGGTTCCCGAGATGAAAAAAAGAAAGTATGATGCTGGTTTTTCCGCGGCTTTAGTGGCAGCATCTGGAAGCATAGGACTTATTATTCCACCGAGTATTGCCTTAATTATTTATGGTGTGACAACCCAATCATCCATTGGCGATCTCTTCGTTGCGGGGATTATTCCAGGTGTCGCCATTGGAGTGGGTTTCTTTATTTATTCCTATTTTGTGGCACGCAAGAAGGATTATCCCAAGGAAGGAAAAGTAAGTGCTAAAGGTGTTTGGACAAGCTTTAAAAAAGCGGTCTGGTCCCTGTTAATGCCTGTTATCATCATATTAGGAATTCGTGGGGGCGTTTTCACCGCGACTGAAGGCGGAGCGATTATTTCCGTTTATGCTTTTTTCATTAGTGCCTTTATTTATAAAGAAATCAAATTAAAAGACATCCCTAAAATTTTCTACGATGCGGCACTTAGTACGGCGGTCATATCGACAATCATTGCTTCTACATCTTTGTTTGGGTGGTTATTATCCAGTGAACAAATTCCGCAAAAGATTACTGCTTTTCTATTGGGCATAACCGATAATCCCATCTTGTTGCTTCTTATTATCAATCTACTGTTATTAATCGTAGGTATGTTTTTGGACAGCGGCCCGGCCATTATGTTATTGGCTCCTATATTGGCTCCTGTTGCCCAGAGTTTAGGTGTGGATATGGTACAGTTCGGAATCATAATGGTGATTAACCTTACAATTGGCTTATTGACACCGCCAGTTGGCACGTCCATGTATGTTGCCAGCAATGTTTCAGGGGTTCCTATCATGCGGCTTGCAAAAAAATTAATGCCGTTTTGGCTTATTATGATCACTGTTCTGTTACTCATTACCTTTATTCCAGGAATAACAACAATGGTTATTCAATAGACAAGATTCATGCGGTGCTTTAATCCGGTGATGAGAAGGGGAGCTAAGACTATGATCGCAAACGTCCTGTTGGCAGCTTAGGCAGCGACATCCACTCGCTTCGCTTGCGCTCGTACTGGACCTCTTTGTGACCGGCTTCTTCGAAAAAACTTATGCTTTTTTTCGTGCGATCACGATACTATCGAAGCTTTTCTTGTTCTTTTGCCTCGAATCAATCGAACTTTTACCGGCAGTTGCCCCCTTACTTGCATGAGTGTTTTTTCTCGACTTCTTTAGGCGGGGGTTGCTTACTGGCAGTTAATATGATGAACAAAATCAAGTGAAGAAGGGAATGTATTATGGGGAAGATCATTTTAGGAATTGTAGCAGATGATTTTTCAGGGGGGAGTGATGCAGCCTCTTTCTTGGTGAAACAAGGGATTAAAACATTTTTGTATAATGGGATTCCCGAACTGCATGAGCAGAAAATGGAAGACAATGTAGCTGTTGTTATTGCGCTGAAAACAAGGACAGCTGAGAAGCAAAAAGCAGTCGATGAATCCATGAAAGCTTTTCAATGGCTTCGGGATCATGGCGCAGAACAGCTTTATGCTAAATACTGCTCCACATTTGATTCCACAAAGGAAGGCAATATCGGGCCAATCATAGACGAAGTATTAGAAACGTATGGAATCAAATATACGATTATTGCTCCGGCGCTTCCTATCAATGGGAGAATCGTTAAAAACGGGCAATTAATTGTGAATGGTGTCCCTTTACATGAGACTCATATGAAACATCATCCATTAACACCAATGTGGGATTCAGATCTTGCCCGTCTACTGGAACCACAAGGCAAGTATCCGAGTATTAAGCTCAATTATGAAAGTCTTGAGCGTTCTAAAGAAGAAATTATGGAAATGATGGATGAATTCGGCAAGGATAAGAAACATTTTTATGTTATCCCTGATTATATGGAAGAAAAGCATGCGCAAAAAATCGTAGAGCTTTTTGGAGATTTGCCGTTCTTAACTGGCGGGTCCGGCTTGATGGGCGAGCTAGGAAAAAAATATAAAAAAGATAACGATCAAACGAACATTATTACAAGCGGGACTTCCGGAAAAGCGATTATTTTGGCTGGAAGCTGTTCCGCGGCAACGTTGCGGCAAATCGAAGAATTTATAAATTCTGGAGGCAAAGCAATCAAAATTGAACCGTTACAATTGCTTTCCGGCACACTATCAAAAGAGGATTTATGGAAAGAAATTCAAAGCTTACAAGAAGAAAAAATATTAATCTATAGTTCTGATCGCCCTGAAAAAGTGAAGGAAGCGCAAGAAGCCGGGATGGAAAAGATATCTGCCATATTGGAAAGCACTACGGCGTACATAGCAAAAAAAGCGGTCGAAAACGGCTTTTTCCGAGTTATTGTCGCAGGGGGAGAAACGTCCGGCGCAGTAACCAGGATCTTGGGATATAATGCTTACTATGTAGGAGATAGTATTGCTCCCGGCGTACCGATTATGGTGCCGGTTGAAAATAAAAAAGTACGTCTTGTATTAAAATCTGGCAATTTTGGTGATAAGGACTTTTTCATTAAAGCGGTGGAAATGACAAGAGGTGATATAAATGGCTGATTTGCAATCAAAATATGAGGAAGCCATTTGGATTGGAAAAGTTCTGTTTGACCGGGGAAAAGCAACAGGGTCTTCCGCGAATATGAGTTTTTTACACGATCATAAGATGTATATTACGGGAAGTGGAACATGCTTTGGCAACTTGAATGAATCAGATTTTGCGATATTGACTATGGAAGGGGAGCATGTTGCGGGAGTAAAGCCAAGTAAGGAGCTTCCTCTTCATCGAACGCTTTACGAGAAAGATTCCGCCACTAAAGCGGTCATTCATACCCATAGTATTTACTCAACTCTTTGGTCTTGTTTAAAGCATGAAAATGAAAAAGATATTATGCCATCATACACTCCTTATTTAAAAATGATGATCGGAACAATTGGATTAATTCCATATGGGAAGCCCGGCTCCGAAACACTGTTTCGTCATTTTAGAGATCGGGTTCATGATAGTGATGGCTATATTTTACAAAATCACGGCCCCGTTGTAGGCGGAAAAGATTTAATGACCGCGTTTTATTGCTTGGAAGAATTAGAAGAAAGTGCAAGAATTGCTTGGGAATTACGGAATGAAGGTAACCGTGCAGTTTTGATCGATGCCTAAATATGTCAGTTCCTAGTGCATAGGTTATCCACCTGTAGCTTGGATTGATGAGCAGATTTAACCGACTTCAAGAGTGTTTTGCTTGAACTGACGAATCAATTATGCCAAACGGTGCTGGGAAATAAGCAAATACGGAACAGCAAAAGGGGTCGGGACAAAACCCTGTAAAATGAAATAAACCGCATGGAATCAAGTTTAAAAACGGGGTGGTTACCCCTTGATTTCACGCGGTTTTATTTTCGCGATTTTTACGAATATGAATCAGCTTTCAAAAAAATCCCTATCATCGCTACGTCAACATAGTTCGCTTTCCGCAGGTTTCTTCAGCTTCCTTGGAAAGCAAAGGTCGCTTTCCTGCGGGATCTTCAGCTCGAGCTATTCCCGCAGGAGTCTACCTATTTTGACTACGCTAAAACGTTGCGTATTATACACTGGACAATTTATCCGGCATGTAAGGTGCCGTAAGACTCCCACTTCAAAATCTGAGTGAATACAAAAGGTCCAAGTGGGAGAAAACGGCACCTAAATGCCCGATTGGTTCAACTAACATTCAGTAGAAGCCCTACTGAATGAAGTTTCACTTTATCCCGCATGTAAGGTGCCG
>NZ_JAFBFH010000050.1 GCF_016909185.1 Siminovitchia thermophila
CTTGTTTCTCGACAATTCAAGTATAAAAGAATTGGATGTTTGCGTGTATTTTTTGGGGCAAATTGTGTGGAAACCCCAACATTTAGTATAGAGCCGTCTTTTTCATTACTTCCCAACTTATCTTTATTTTAAACCAGATAAGAAAAACATCCTTCACACAACAATTTGAGTGGAAGGATGTTTTTAAAATGTTGTTGGAATGTTGTTGATTATAATTCGTTGCCGTCAAACCCTTGTGTATCAAGGGGTTCAGGCTTCGCTTACATCATGCCGCCCATGCCGCCCATGTCTGGCATTGCAGGGGCGCCACCAGCGTTTTCTTCCGGCTTGTCGGCAACAACTGCTTCGGTAGTGAGAAGCATAGCCGCAACGGAAGCTGCGTTTTGGAGCGCGTAGCGCGTTACTTTTGTTGGGTCGACGATACCAGCGTCGATCATGTTGACCCACTCGCCGTTTGCAGCGTTGAAGCCGATGCCGACTTCTTCTTTTTTCAGGCGGTCAACGATGACGGAGCCTTCAAGACCGGCGTTTTGAGCGATTTGACGTACAGGCTCTTCAAGGGCGCGCAGAACGATTCTGACACCAGTAGCCACATCTTCTTCGCCTTCGATTTCAGCCACTTTTTTGTAAACATTCACAAGTGCTGTTCCACCGCCGGAGACGATTCCTTCTTCAACTGCCGCACGAGTAGCGTTCAATGCGTCTTCGATGCGAAGTTTGCGCTCTTTCAACTCGGTTTCAGTTGCAGCGCCGACTTTGATGACAGCTACGCCGCCAGCCAGTTTCGCCAAGCGCTCTTGAAGTTTCTCTTTGTCAAACTCGGAAGTTGTTTCTTCCAGTTGCGCGCGGATTTGGTTGATGCGGCTTGCAATGTTTGCAGAGTCGCCCGCACCTTCAACGATTGTTGTGTTTTCTTTGGAAACAACCACTTTAGCAGCACGTCCAAGAGATTGGATGCCGGCTGTTTTCAGGTCAAGACCGAGATCTTCAGTGATGACTTCTCCGCCAGTTAAGATAGCGATATCTTCAAGCATAGCTTTGCGGCGGTCACCGAATCCGGGAGCTTTGACAGCAACTGCGTTGAATGTTCCGCGAAGTTTGTTCACAACAAGTGTTGCCAATGCTTCGCCTTCTACATCTTCAGCAATGATCAACAATGGTTTGCTTTGTTGGACCACTTGCTCAAGGAGTGGAAGAACTTCTTGGATGTTTGTAATCTTTTTATCCGTGATCAAGATATATGGATCCTCAAGAACAGCTTCCATTTTGTCGGAGTCTGTTACCATATAAGGAGATGCATATCCACGGTCAAATTGCATACCTTCTACAACGTCAAGCTCTGTTGTAAATCCTTTGGATTCCTCAACAGTGATGACACCGTCATTTCCAACGCGTTCCATTGCTTCTGCGATCAATTGGCCAACTTCTTCGTCACCGGAAGAAATGGCGGCAACTTGCGCGATGGATTCTTTATCTTCAATTTGCTTGGAAATGGCATGAAGCTCTTCCACAGCAACCGCAACCGCTTTTTCGATTCCTTTGCGAACGCCAACCGGATTGGCACCAGCCGTAACGTTTTTCAAGCCTTCTTGAATCATGGCTTGTGCAAGTACTGTAGCGGTTGTTGTACCGTCCCCTGCCACATCGTTTGTTTTGCTTGCTACTTCAGATACAAGTTTGGCTCCCATGTTTTCAAAAGCATCTTCAAGCTCGATTTCTTTCGCAATGGTTACACCGTCATTCGTAATCAATGGAGAACCGAATTTTTTCTCAAGAACAACGTTTCGTCCTTTTGGCCCCAAAGTTACTTTAACGGCGTCAGCCAGTTGATCTACTCCGCGAAGCAGTGCACGGCGCGCGTCTTCGTTAAACTTAATCTCTTTTGCCATTGATAAAATGCCTCCTTATCGATCGTTAAGATTTTTTCATATGGAAAGATCACATAATCATTAGCCAATTACAGCCAATATGTCAGATTCACGCAAAATCAAGTATTCTGTACCTTGGTATTTCACTTCTGTACCAGCATATTTAGAGAAGATAATGTTGTCGCCTTCAGAAACTTCAAGCGGTACGCGTTCACCGCTGTCGAGAACACGTCCTGTGCCAACGGCAACTACTTTTCCTTCTTGTGGTTTTTCTTTGGCTGTGTCAGGAAGCACGATGCCGCTTGCTGTTTTTTCTTCCGACTCAACAAGCTCGATAATAACACGATCCCCAAGTGGTTTTAACAAGTGAAACAACCTCCTTAAAAATATGTAAGTTTTATGTTTATTAGCACTCGCACCCGGTGAGTGCTAACCCAGATATAATATTAAATAATTTCATTTGTTTTTGCAAGTATAAACCCCCAAATTTTTATTGAAAAAGTTTTTTACTATTTTCGACAGAGTGATGGAGCATTACATATAACAAACATAGGCGTTTTTCCATCTATGAAATGGGTTATCACTATTTTTCCCCGTTCTGTCTATCTCTCCTTCCTTCTTTGTTTTATTGATTAGCCCGGCCAATTCGCTTATAATTGTATTAATCATCTGAAGTAACTGAATAGTTTTGTGTTTCAGATGTACATACAAAATCAACTAAGGGGGAAATCATTTATGAGAAAAGGCATGCGTCTTTGGCCTATCGGTTTCTTGTTGGTTTGCTTAAGCCTCGTTTTGTTCGGCTGCGGCACTGGCGGCTCGGAAGAAGCAGGAAAAAAAGAAGAAGGATCAGCCAGTGAGGGCGCCGGAGACAAAAAGAAATTCATCGTTGGAACAGATGCCACATACGCACCTATGGAGTACATGGATAGCAGTGGAAATATCATCGGTATTGACATCGATGTTGTGAAAGCGGTTGCAGAAGAGGTGGGAGCGGAAGTTGAGTTTAAAAATATCGGCTGGGAACCGCTATTTCCAGCGGTAAAAAATGGAGAAGTAGACTTCGCCGTTTCTTCTATTACAATGACGGAAGAGCGCAAGAAAGAATTTGATTTTACAGATCCTTATTATATTGCCAATCAAGTGATACTCATTCCGGAAGATTCGGATATATCCAAGCTTGAAGATTTAAAGGATAAAAAGGCTTCCGTCCAGATTAATACGACAGGCCATGAGGTTTTAAAAGAACTTATGGGGAATACGAGCGCTAATATCATCGCAGCGGAAACAATGCCGCTTGCCATTGAAGAGATGCTGAATGGCAATGCCGACGCTGCGGTTGGGGATAACTCGGTTGTCAATGAATATTTGAAAAACAATCCAGACAAAAAATTAAAAGTGATTGAAGATGAGAGCTTTGAAAAAGAGTATTATGGTTTAATGGTGAAAAAAGGAAACCAAGAATTACGTGATTTGCTCAACGAAGGAATCAAAAAAATCAAAGAGAATGGAAAGTTAAAAGAAATCACCGGTTATGATGTTGAGTAATTGCATTGCCATTGATGATCAGACACTGGCTCACATCAGGAGGTGGTTATCATCGACTTTTTAGATATCCGGCTGGATATGATTTGGAATTATAAGGAGTTATTTATTCGGGGCATTTGGGTAACTCTCAGTCTTACAGCGGTCGGTTATGTCGGGGGGATTATTTTAGGGTTACTATTCGGTTTGGGGAAGCTGTCAAAAAGAAAATGGATCTATTACCCGTGCAAGTATTATGTTGACTTTTTCCGTGGCACCCCGCTACTTGTGCAAATTTTAATCATTCACTTGGCTGTTATCCCTACGATTTTTGGCCATTCTTTGGGTTATTTCATCTCGGGGGCTATTGCTCTTATGTTGAACTGCGCCGCTTATAACGCGGAGATTATCCGCGCGGGCATCCAATCAATTGAGCGAGGCCAGATGGAAGCGGCGCGATCACTCGGAATGCCACACAAGACTGCGATGCGCTACATTATTTTACCACAGGCGTTTCGTCGAATGGTTCCGCCTCTAGGAAATGAGTTGATCGCATTATTGAAAGATTCCTCACTCGTTACGGTCATTGCCGCGAATGATTTATTATATGCCGGTAAAGTCGTTGCAGGAGCATATGCCAGATTTTGGGAGCCGTACATCACTGTCGCTATTTTATATTTGCTGCTGACTTATATTTTTACGAAAATCATTACATATGTGGAAAAGCGGTTCAGCAACAGTTATATCCCAACTCAAAGACGAAGGGCATTTTCATTTGGCCGTTCACCATCGGCGGGAGGGTGAGCAGATGATTAAAATTGAAAGATTATGTAAATCGTTTGGAGATTTGGAAGTATTAAGAGGGATTGACTATGAAATTAAGGAAAAAGAAGTCATATGTGTGATCGGTCCGAGTGGATCCGGGAAAAGCACCTTCTTAAGATGCATTAATTTATTGGAAGAAATTACGGATGGAGCCGTTTATATCAACGGTGTCAGCGTAAATGACCGACAGACAGACATCAATGCGATACGCAAAGAAGTCGGGATGGTGTTTCAGCAATTCAACCTTTTTCCCCATATGACCGTGCTGGATAATATTACGATTTCTCCGATAAAAATGAGGGGAATGAACCAGCATGATGCAAAGGAGCTCGCGCACCACTTGCTTCAAAAAGTGGGGCTGGGAGATAAATCCAATGCGTATCCAGAACAACTGTCCGGAGGGCAGATGCAACGTGTGGCGATTGCCAGAGCTTTGGCGATGAAACCGAAAGTCATGCTGTTTGATGAACCGACATCTGCCCTCGATCCCGAGATGGTCAATGAAGTGCTCGATGTCATGAAACAGCTTGCGGTTGAAGGGATGACGATGGTGGTCGTTACACATGAGATGGGCTTTGCACGAGAAATGGGAGATCGTGTGTTATTTATGGATCAAGGGCTTCTTGTTGAGGAGGGCACACCCGAGGAAGTATTTAATCATCCAAAAAGTGAACGCACGAAAGCGTTTTTGAGTAAAGTGCTTTAATAGAATGAAAGTTTCTGGGTGATCCAAACCTTCTTTCTGGTTTGGATTCTTTTTTTCATTATGGCCGACGTTTCTGAATGTATCGGAATTTTGATATGATGGTCGTAGGTATAGAGATGGGGATGAATGGGATATGGAATTTGTAATGATGGTTTTGCCAATTTTTTTAATATTTTTCACGGGATTTATCGGACAAAAAGTCATCGGATTTGATATTCGATCGATCTCTACCGCCGCCTTATATTTAATGTCTCCCTTTCTAGCTTTTCGCACATTTTACAAACATGAATTGACCATCGACTATGTATACATATTTCTTTTTTGCTGTGTATTGTCAGTCTCTTTAATTCTGATTGTCTGGATAACGAGCAAAATGATGGATGCGGAACGTTCACAGCTGTCCGCACTGATTTTAGGCGGGGCCTTTATGAATAGCGGAAATTACGGTGCTCCTGTCGTTCTCTTTGCGATGGGAGCAGCCGGGTTCGATTATGCAGTGATTGTCATGGTCTTCCAGTCTTTCTTGATGAATTCGCTCGGCATTTTCTTCGCTTCGATCGGCGGAAAAGAGCGAGCTTCCCTTCAAGAGTCACTACAGAGGGTGATTCGCATGCCTGTCATTCATGGGGCTTTCTTGGGCATCTTGCTGCAAGTGTTTTCTATTAAGCTTCCGGAAACAACCTTTCATGCTGTTGACCTTGTAGCGGATGCATCCATTCCAACTGTAATGCTTGTCCTGGGCATGCAGCTTGCTGCGATCAAACGCAAACGCGTTCCCTACAAGTTTGCTTCCGCAGGAATTGTCATTAGAATGGTCATTTCACCGGTGATCGCAGTTGCTATTTTGCATTTTTTCCCTGTTAATGAGTTAATCAAAGCGGTCCTTATTTTGCAATCGGCGATGCCCGCTGCGGCGAATACGACTATGTTTGCGATTCAATTTGATACCGAGCCGGATCTCGTGTCATTTACCACTTTGGCTACTACGCTCATTAGTTTATTTACGATCCCTATTGTTTTGTTTCTGATCGGAGCTTAAGCAAGACAAGCCATTACAGATTTTTTTCAATAAAAAACTGTCTGTGGTTATACAGGAGGTTGCCTCGTTCCACTTACATATGGAACTATGAATTTTTTCACTGCTACAAATGTTATAAACCGGCGCGTAAAAAAATTAAGTATTCGGATTAGTGTATGGAAACCATTGAAAATGAAAGGAGCAGAGTGTAAATAACAAGCATTATTTTCAATACATTTATTAATAGTTGGGAAAAAAATGATCTTAATGGAAATGATTGCAGATGATTTATACGATCTTACAAAGCTATATAAGCAATTTTGGAACGAGGAATCTTGATAATTTATATATCGCATTATTCCAAAAGTTATTGCATATCAAATTTGCTAAGAGGACGAACCTTAATGAAGAGCGACGCTGTCTTTTTAAGTTATGTAAAGTAGGCATCTAAGACAAATTAACAAGCATGGGGGCTGAATTATGAGCGGATCTGATCTTTACACATTGGTGACACACGTCCGGTTGGTTGGTGCACGATTACGAAAACAAACCGTGTACCTATACGCAAAAAAGAAAAAAAGCTGGGACAAAACTTTATAAAAATGAATAAACCTCATGAATCTTATTTAAAAACCTTGGTTTCACGCGGCTTTATTTTCACGATTTATACTAAAATCAATTCGTTTTCAACTTATGTTCCAGCCCAAATATCTTCGAGGATCCGCCACCACGAGGAAAAACAGTGTTTGTTCTTTATCAATATTGGATCTCTATTTAAAGAAGAGCCCTTTGGTTGGATGATAGCTACGGAATGGACAAATACGCCAAATGTGCCTCTTTTAGAATACCTCACATATAAAATACTTTGATTAAAAACACGTAATTTGACAAAGCCCACTAACCAGTGTTTTCCGGTTTAATACCGAATCACACTGGTTGCATGGTCTTTTTTTCAATCTGTCTATTTGACAAGGGTATATCTGCTTCCGGAGCTTTCTTTCGGATATTTTTACACCCAGCCGAATCCTCTTACTACCTGGGCAACGATAAATGTGACAATAATCGCAATCGCTGTTGGTAATGCAAAGGCAACAAATGTCCACTTCTTGCTATTCGTTTCTTTGTAAATATTAAATAATGTCGTCCCGCACGGATAATGAAGCAATGAAAACAGCATCATATTCAAAGCGGTTAACCACGTCCAGCCATGGTCTACAAAGATTGATTTGATCGCGGTTAATTCTTCTACTTCTGTCATGGCACCTGTTGATAAGTAACCCATCAATAAAATCGGCAATACGACTTCATTCGCCGGAAGTCCAAAAATAAAGGCCATCAGAATAAATCCGTCCAATCCCAATAATTGGGCAAAGGGGTCCAGAAAGTTGACGAAGTACATTAATAAGCTCGTATCCCCGATATAGATATTGGCAGCCACCCACGTCATCACACCGGCGGGAGCCGCTATAATGACCGCTCTTTTTAACACGAACCATGATTTATCTAGCGTGGCGCGAATAATCGTTTCCCAAAACCGCGGACGACGATAAGCAGGAAGCTCCAATGTATAATGAGTCGGGACTCCTTTCAGGGCGGTTTTGGATAAAGCCCATGAAACAAATAGTGTGACGACGATTCCAAATAACACCATTCCCATGACGATCCCGGCCGTCACCAATGTTCCCATTGTACCGGAATAGCCTACCGCCATAAATAAAGAAGCTAATAAGATCAGCGTTGGCCATCTGCCATTACACGGAACAAAGTTATTCGTCAAAATCGCAAGCATTCTTTCCCGTGGCGACTCGATGATTCTTGTAGACATTATGGCAGCCGCGTTACAGCCGAAACCCATCGCCATTGTTAACGCCTGTTTCCCATGGGCACCTGCCCTTTTAAAGAGCCGATCCATATTAAAAGCCACTCGGGGTAAATACCCGTAGTTTTCCAACAGGGCAAACATGGGGAAAAAGATCGCCATCGGAGGAAGCATGACACTGACCACCCACGCCGTACCTCGATAAAGCCCTAAAACAAGGATGCCATGGAGCCATTCAGGCGCATGAATCCATGTGAAAAAAGCCGTTATATACTGCTCCAACCAATTGAACGTATTGGCCAACATGGTAGAAGGGACATTTGCCCCGGCAATCGTGATATAAAAGACGACTCCCAACATCGCAAGCATAATGGGAAATCCCCAAACCTTCGATGTGAAAATTTTGTCCAGCTTTTCTGTTTGCCGCAATTTTTCCGGGGCTTTATAAGCAATTGTTTTTTCACAAATGGCATTTGAGGTTTGGTAAATATTAGTAACAATCTCATCACGAATATCTTCCGTTGATAGCGACTGTGCCAAATGTAATAATTCATTATAGTTGTTGGGTTTTGGCTGGATATGAGTGCTCATGTGTCAATCCGTCACCCCGTTCTTTCTCTATCTTTTTAGAATAAGCAGTGATAAATGATTCATCCCCATCAAGCAACCGCAAGGCGAGCCAGCGGGCGGGAAGCTCTTTGCCAAACACTCTTTGCACATGGGGAATCAATGTTTCCACCTTCTTTTCAATCTCTGGTGAATACTGTATTTGATACGGAGAAGTGGAAATCTTTCCTGAGATCATCCTGTCGATCGTATCTAATAACTGATTGATGCCCACTTTGTTACGAGCAGAAATTTTGATGACAGGAACACCGAGTTTTTTCATTAATGCTTTCTCATTGATATAAATCCCTTTTTTCTTTGCTTCATCAATTAAGTTAATGCAGACAATCACTTTATCTGTCATTTCCATGACTTGCAACGCCAAATTCAAATTCCGCTCAATCGAGGTGGCATCAAGCACAACAATCGTCAAATCCGGCCGCTCGAAGACAATAAAATCTCTTGCTACTTCTTCGTCCGCCGAGTTGGAAAAAAGGGAATACGTACCAGGGAGATCAATGATTGTGTAATCTACCCCCTTATAGGAAAACTGCCCTTCCGCATGGATAACGGTTTTTCCCGGCCAATTGCCAGTATGCTGTTTTAGTCCTGTCAATGTATTAAATAAAGTACTTTTTCCAACATTCGGATTGCCTGCCAACGCAATTTTAACTGGTTGCTGATGATTCATTTGCTACTAACTCCCCATATATTTTTGAACTTTCTTCCCTTCGCAGGGCAATAGTCGTATGGCTGACACGAAAGGCAATCGGATCGCCGAGCGGACTTTTTTGCAGCACAATCACCTCTGCCGAAGGGACAAACCCTAAATCCAATAACCTTCTCCTCATCGTGCCCGTTACGAGTAACTTCTTTATTTTGATGCAATCCCCAGTGTTGGCTTCATTAAGAGCAATCAACTCATGACCTTTCATCTCCTTTACCTCCCTCATATAAGTTGGATTGTCTTTACAATGTTTCCCCCGACCAACATTTCTTTAATTTATATTTTATGCACACTAGTTGCCTATGTCAAACTTTTTCGCCAGAATGAAAAAAATGGGCACAGGATATTTTTAGGGCAGGGGAAGGAAAACATAAACGCGCTGTTTGAAACAATCGTCCATTAAGAGTAAAATAGAAATTATCGTTCGATATATATGAAGGAGATTTACTATTTTCATGAAGAAATCATATCTTTTGATTGTCCTCACTTTTATCGTTATGCAGTTGTCCTCTTATATTGGAGTACCGCTCTTTTTCCAAATAGGTACGAAGGTGCTTCATATTGATCCGGAGCAAATGAAAGTGAATGCGGTTGGTTATTGGATTCTGTTCTCTTTTAGTGTTGGACTTGCCCTTGTTCTTTTTCTTTTGAGAAAAAATGAGAAGTATACAAAAATAGAGAAGGACCAGCCGCTCCCCGTCGGACAATCTTTTACTTGGGCAATTATCGGTATTTTTATGGCCTTCTTTGCCCAGATTTCCGCAGGTTTGGTAGAGAAGGCGATTGGCATCAACCCGGGATCAGAGAATACACAGCAAATTTTACAATTGATCGAGTTATTTCCGGCAATCGTCATCATCAGTTCCATTATTGGGCCCATTTTAGAAGAGATCGTATTTCGAAAAGTCATATTCGGAAGCTTGTACGACCGCCTCCCTTTCTGGGTAGCCGCTTTACTGAGTTCCGTCATTTTTGCACTGGCCCATTTCGAGCCTGTTCACATTATTTTATATGCTACCATGGGATTCGTATTTGCCTTTTTATACGTTATGACGAAAAGAATTATCGTTCCTATCATCGCACATGTCTCGATGAACACGATCGTTGTCATACTTCAGTTATTCCTTGTCGATAAGCTGGAGAAATATATAGAAAAAACAGCACAATTTGTATGGTGGATAGGAGGGTTCTTTTCATGAGGTCACCATTATTTTCAGGTACTTTATATATCGTCTTGGGGTTTGTTTTTACATTTTTTGCTGTCCAGCAAGTGGATAAGAACGGCTTTGGTTTTATGGTTTATTTGCTGATAATTTTAGCCACACTGGATTTTGGAGCGGGGCTGCGTCTCATTATGCTCCACTTTCGGTTAAAAAAGGATCAGAAATAGGATGTATATAGTAACAAAGCCTGCTAGTACAGCGCTGGCCGCATAGCAAGCTCCCGTGTTGCCTTTTGCTGAAATGCAGTGCTGGAACTTCCTGCCTACAGGTTACGCCAAAGCCTCTTGATCAGTTTGTACGAGGACTTCCTGGATAAAAAACAACATCTATTAAAAAAAACAGAGACATCGGTTTTTCGAAGTGCCCCTGCCATCGACAGCAAGCATTTCATTACCAAATGTCTCTTTTCTGTTTTATAAAGAAGACGCAAGACGCTTATTTTTCTTTACTATTTCGATAAATTCATAAAGCTGTTTTTTCGTACGTAAAAGGCTTTCTTCATCAATGATTGGGTTTTTCTGTTCCCTGTTAATTTGGCTATCGAGAAAATAAAGTCCTTGAAGACTTTTTCCTTTTAAAGAAGCAATGAGCGGTTTCAATGAGAATTCAATCGCCAATAAATGGCCCGGGCTGCCCCCGGTCATGAGCGGCAATACCGGAATATTTTTAAACACATCTTGAGGCAAAAGATCGAACAATGTTTTTAAAACTCCCGAATAAGCCGCTTTATAAACCGGTGATCCGACAATCACCCCCGCCGCCTCTTGAATAACAAGTGACACTTTTTGAATGGCAGGGCTATGAACATTTCCGTAAACCAAGTCCTCCGGCGGAATATCTTTTACTGAAACATGTTTTATTGAAAAATGTTCCCTCTCCAGCAATCTGCCTAGATAATCCAGAATCTTTCCAGATCTGGAAAATTCAGATGGACTTCCTGAAATAATGACAATATCACTCATTTTATTTTCCTCCCTTTAAGTGAAAACGATTTTAATTAACTGTATGAGCATGTTCTTCTCAACCCAAACGGATTAAACTTGCTACATTTTTTTAATTGGCCACCGGTTTTATATCCAACAAATATTATGTATCATTCACCAACCAATCAAATCCCTTCCATGAATGATTTTTCTTCCTTTACAGTCGTATGGAGCGCAAAATCCCAAAACTCTTAGTTCTTCCACATCCTTTTTATGAAAGAACTGAGGAGTCACCCTTCTTCTCTGCATTTGCTATTTTCTCGCTACCATTTTAGGCAACGGTACAAAAAAAGCACCCTCCCAATGCATGATCATTGAGAAGATGCCTTTAGTTGTCTAATCGGCAGCCTGTTTTCATTTGTTTGCTTTCATCATCGGGACTTTCCTTTGTTTCCTTTGCATGTTGTAACGCTTTTTTTCAGTCGTATCAATTTGGGTGATTTCTCCATCGTGCACTGTAATGACCAATGAACCATATTCCATCTTTTTCAAGGCCGAAACAATGTCTTCAATCGCATTTTCCTCCACTTTTGCCATCTTCATCCCCCCATTAAAAAAACCTCTTCTACAAAATAAGAAGAGGTTTGCTTTAAACGTCATTTGTTCTCTTCTTATCTTTCAAGCTTACAAACAGCCTGCTGGAATTGGCACAGTACCTTGACGGTCTGTTGCCGAGGCTTCAAAGGGCCAGTCCCTCCACCTCTCTGGATAAGAAATTACCTATTATTCAGTTGAAACGTCATTTATAAACGTATTTATATACTATCCCACTATAAATTATCTGTCAAGGATGAATTTTTCATCTTATAGCATTAACCCACTTGTTTTATGGGCTATAGATTAAAAAAGCACCGGAAATATCGGATGCTTTTTTAATCTTCATCACTCTCTGCTGCGGAAGCCTGCGCTTTTTTATAACCCACCTTTGAAATCCAGATGCTGATCTCATACAAAATGAGTAATGGAACGGTCACCATCATATGCGAGATTAAATCCGGAGGCGTAATGAACGCTGCGATAACCAGCAAAATAAAGTACGCATATTTTCTGATCTGTACCAAAAACATCGGCGTAACGATGCCCAACCTTGTTAAAAACAAAATGACGACCGGAAGCTGAAACAAAACTCCAAACGGTACGGTTATCTGAAAAAGAAATTGAAAATATTCATTAATGCCAATTGTTGTCTGTATCTCCATATTGCTCGATAACCCAAGCATGAACCGTATCACAAATGGAAACAAAATAAAATAAGAAAAAAGGACACCTGCTAAAAATAAAAAAACTGAAACCGGTATATAGCTGAGCGTTGCCTTCCGTTCCTTTTCCAAAAGACCCGGACTGATAAAGGCCCAGAGCTGATACAAAATAACGGGGGATGTTAAAATAAACGCCAGAACAAACGTCATTTGCAGAAACACTTTAAACGGATCCGTCACACGGAACGCATTCATCGTAATGTCCTGGGCAGCGCTTGCATGCTGAATCAGCTTAATAAGAGGCTGTGATATAAAAAAGCTGGCAATGACAGCCAACACAAAGAAAACGACTATAATGACCAGCCGTTTTCGCAATTCCTCTATATGATCGATGATCGACATATTGTTTTGACTCATGATTTGTTCATCCTATCACTTATCGCTGTCTTTTTTCGTCTCTTTTTCATCATCGTCTGCCAAACCTTTCGTCGCGTTCTTAAATTCACGCAACGTGTTGCCCGCAGCCTTACCAAGTTCCGGCAACTTCTTTGGTCCGAAGATCAATATAGCAACAAGTGCGATTACAAGTAAACTGCCTACACCTGCACTCACTGCGGCCACCTCCTATCTATAGTTTTATTTTAATGGAAACCCGTCCAATTAGCCATTGAAAAATCATTTATGGTTGTGAATTTTCCGTGTCATCGAGAGGATAATGTTTCAAAAAGTAAACGAGCGACTGCAACTCCACCGCTAGATCGATATGATGAACACGGATCGACTCCGGCACATTCAGCCTTGCAGGGGTAAAATTCAGTATTCCCTTTACACCGGTATGTTTAATCCGGTCAGTGATGGCTTGGGCGGCACTTGCCGGCACAGTTAAAATAATGACGGCCACTTCCTCTTTGCTCAATCTTTCTTCAAGTTCGGACAAAGCATAAATCGGTACATTGCTGATCTTTTTCCCGATTTTGTTTTTGTCGACATCGAAAGCCATTTCAATTTTTGTATTGTTGTTTTTTAAGAAATTATAATTTAAAAAAGCTGTGCCTAAATTTCCTACACCAATTAAAGCGACTTTCGTCACCTCATCTTGGTCAAGTGTCTTGCGAAAAAATGACAGCAAGTAATTTACATTATACCCATATCCTTTTTTTCCAAGCGCGCCAAAATAAGAAAAGTCCCGCCGAATGGTAGCGGAGTCCACTTTCACCGCTTCACTTAATTCGGCCGAAGATACGCGCTGTTTTCCTGATGCATGTAAATTTTTCAAAAACCTGTAGTATAGCGGAAGCCTCTTTGCAGTAGCCTGTGGTATTTTTAACGTTTCCCCGTTCATATTCAATCCTCCATGCCAAAAAGAAAAAAGCGCTGCAATTTACCCGTTTGCGGAATGAATGTCCTGCAACTGATAAACCTATTCCATTTCACGGCGATAATCGCTACTGGATACCCCGCCTGTTTTTTCTATTAGATAGGTTGGACCTATGATCATTCCCTTGTCTACGGCTTTGCACATATCGTATATAGTGAGTGCTGCTGCCGAAACAGCAGTTAATGCTTCCATCTCTACTCCTGTATTACCGACAGTTTTTACTTCAGCAGTAATTTCCAGGATTTTATGATTCTCGGATCCTTCCATCCAGTCAAAGGAAATATTAACTCCTTTTATCGGGATCGGATGGCACATCGGGATTATTTCCCATGTTTTTTTCGCGGCCATGATCCCGGCTACTTGCGCCACAGCCAAAACATCGCCCTTTTTTATTTGCTGATTCGTAATTAACTCATAAATATGGTCGTTCACTTCAATACTGGAGCGGGCAGCAGCAGTGCGGACTGTTTCCGGCTTTCCGCTGACATCCACCATCTGTGCCCTGCCTTCATTGTTAAAATGCGTCAATTTTTCCACGGCCAAACACCTCCTTATCATTCTACACTATTTCGTGTATACTGTCTGTTTTTGCCACCTAAAAAATCAATTGTCAAATATAGTCAACATGCGATACACTGTCTATGACTAGGGGTGGAAATTATGCTATTATTGCAAGTTCAACAGCTTTCAAAGTATTTTGGGGCTGATTTGGTACTTTCAAATATAAAATTGGAAATTCGCGAAGGTGACCGGGCAGCTCTTGTCGGCAGGAATGGAGCCGGAAAGTCTACCTTGTTAAAGATCATCGCTGGAGAACTTTCACATGATTCCGGCCAAGTAGTCAAACCGAAAGATGTAACAATTGGTTATTTGGAGCAACATACAGGCTTGGAATCAGAATTAACGATTTGGGAAGAAATGCTTTCCGTATTCAGCGAAGTACGAAACATGGAAAAAGAGCTTCGAAAAATCGAGCAGAAGCTTTCCGATCCGGCGAATTACGAACGTGAAGGTGCCTATGAACGTCTATTGAGTGAATATGACAGGCTTCAAGAGCAGTTTAAAAAAATCGGCGGTTATCAATATGAATCAGATATACGTTCTGTCCTGCACGGCTTCCAATTTTTCGAAGAAGACTATGATAAAAATATCGCCAGGCTGAGTGGCGGACAAAAAACGCGCCTGGCGCTTGCAAAATTGTTGTTGTCCAAGCCGGACTTGCTGATTTTGGATGAGCCAACAAACCATCTTGATATTGAAACCATGGCCTGGTTAGAAAAATATTTGCAAAATTATCCGGGAGCCCTTCTCATCGTTTCCCATGACCGTTACTTTCTCGACCAAATCGTTTCTTTAGTATATGAGCTGTCCCGCCATGAAATGGCGGTCTATCATGGAAATTACAGTAAGTATCTCGAGCAAAAAGCCGAGAGATTTGAACAGGAAATGAAACTGTATGAAAAACAGCAAGGTGAAATTTCCAAACTGCAAGACTTTATACAGCGTAACCTCGCAAGAGCGTCAACGACTAAACGAGCGCAAAGCAGACGCCGCAAATTAGAAAAAATGAATATCATGGATCGTCCCGAAGGCGACACAAAATCCGCTTCTTTTTCATTCACAATTGAGAAACAAAGCGGAAATGACGTGTTATCCGTTTCAGAGGCGAGCATTGGCTACAATGGACAGACATTGGCCAACCATATCAATATGAGACTTACCCGCGGCGACAGTGCCGCCCTTGTCGGGCCAAACGGGATTGGCAAATCTACGTTGTTAAAGTCGATCATAAAAAAAATCCCCTTCCTATCCGGGGAGATTCGATATGGAGCAAATGTTCAATTCGGATATTATGATCAGGAACAGGCCAACTTGTCAACCAACCGAACTGTTTTACAAGAATTATGGGATCGCTATCCGCTAATGAAGGAAAAAGAAGTCAGATCCGTATTGGGCAATTTTTTGTTTACCCAAGATGATGTATTAAAAACCGTTTCGTCATTGAGCGGGGGAGAAAAAGCGCGGCTCACCCTCGCCATTCTCATGCTTCAAAAGGCGAACGTCCTCATTCTTGATGAACCGACGAACCACTTGGACTTGGATAGCAAGGAAGTGCTGGAAAACGCGCTTGTGGATTACCCGGGAACCATTTTATTCGTTTCCCATGACCGATATTTTATCAACAGGATTGCTACGAAAGTGATCGAACTATCCACAGAAGGAACAAAAGAATTTCTGGGCGACTATGATTATTATGTGAATAAAAAGACGGAAATGGCGGAGCTGGCACAACTGCAACAGCCGGAATCAAAGAACACACAAGTAGACAGTAAACATTCATACGAGCAGGAAAAAGAAAAAAGAAAACGCGAACGGCAACTCAAAAGGCGGATCGCTGAAATGGAAGAATTGGTGGACCAATTGGAAGCGGAACTGGACATAAAAGAGCAGTTGTTAACAGATCCCGCTGTGTTCAATGACCACGAACGAACTCTTGAAATTCATCAAGAAATGGAAAGAATTCAAAGCGAAATGGATGAATTGCTGGAAGAATGGACGAGGCTTTCAGAAACACTTACGGAATATGACATACCGTAACAAAAAATCATGTATTATCCCGATGGGTACTCCGTCGGGGATTTTTTTACCCACAATCTTGTCCACATTTTAAACGTTTACAACATAAGTTATAAACAAACCTATACACATTATCCACACTATATTCGCTTAATCATCCACAAAATGTCGTTTTCAAGCTTGCATATGATCAAGTTATCCACAAAAAAGACTCCGTTCCAACCGGAGCCCTTACTTTTCTATATCCAAACCGGGGTGCGCATTCATATCAAGTGCACCTCTTATTCCAACTTCAAATAAGACAGTTCCTGCCGCCGCAATCATAGCGGCATTATCTGTACATAAATACAGGGGAGGAATAACGAGATCTACATGTTCTATTCGCTCAAAAGCGGATTCAAGTGATTTACGCAGCCCTTTATTTGCGGCTACCCCTCCGGCCAAAAGTACTTGTTTTACGCCCAATTCTTTAGCAGCCCTGATCGTTTTTTCCGTCAACACTTCCACTACGCTTGCTTGAAAACTCGCCGCCAAATTTTCTGGAGATATTTTTTCCCCGCGCTGTTCCGCATTGTGGAGCGTGTTGATAACTGCGGATTTAAGACCGCTAAAACTGAAGTCATAAGAATCCTCTTCCAACCATGCTCTTGGAAGATCAATAGTCGCCGTCCCCTCTTGGGCAAGTCTGTCGATATGCGGTCCGCCGGGATATGGCAAATTCAATGTCCGCGCGACTTTGTCATATGCTTCTCCAGCAGCATCGTCCCGCGTTTCACCAATTACTTTAAATGAACCGTGCTTTTCCATATACACAAGTTCCGTATGGCCTCCTGAAACGACTAGCGACAACAAAGGAAACGTAAAGTCGGTGATCAGTCGGTTCGCATAAATGTGGCCGGCAATATGATGAACACCGACAAGCGGAATATTGCGGCTAAAAGCCAATGCCTTCGCAGCATTTACACCGACGAGCAGAGCACCAACCAATCCCGGTCCCTCCGTTACGGCAACAGCATCAATATCTTCAAAAGTAACGGCTGCTTGCTTCATTGCTTCTTCAATGACAATGGTAATTTGTTCTACGTGATGGCGTGATGCCAGTTCCGGAACGACACCGCCAAACCGGCGATGGCTTTCAATTTGGGAAGCGACCACATTTGATAATATTTCCTTTCCATCACGAACGACCGCAGCTGCCGTCTCATCACAACTTGTCTCAATCCCCAGAACAACTATATTTTCTTTCTTCATAAATTCACCCACATCACTAACGCATCTTCTTGGTTGTCCGTATAATATCTTTTTCGAATGCCGCCTTCTTGAAATCCCAGTTTTTTATAAAGAGACTGGGCAATGTCATTACTTACCCGTACTTCGAGTGTCATCTTATTCGCTCCGGCCTCTTTGGCAAGATTCATCACTTTAAAAAGCAGTTGTTCCCCCAATTTTTTTCCACGATGTTCTGGAAGCACAGCAATGTTTGTAATATGCGCTTCATCCAAAATAATCCATACACCGCAATAACCTACTTCAATCCCGTCGAGCGTAATAAAAACGTAATATGCAAAGCGGTTATGAGCGATATCGTTATAAAACGCCTCTTCGGGCCAAGGCGCCGAAAACGAGCGGCTCTCGATCTCCACCAATTTACCAATATCTTCAAGTGAGGCCAAGCGAAAAGATATATCTTGGCCGACACTCGTGCTTCGATTTATCATGGTTTCTTCCCCTGCCTCTCCAGCCACTTAGCTTCGGCTTCCACAAGGCGTATATAATTTGGAGTAAACGAATGAATATCCTCAGGGGGTAGGTATAGTCCAAGCAGGCCTAGTTCTCCTGGCCTTGGATTGTATTCACCAACGTGAGAAAAAAATGCCTGGTCTTTGAGAGCGGACCGAAAAGTTTGCTCATGAAGCGGCACGTCGTTTCCATTAAATAAAATCGGTACCGTTTGGTCTTTTAATAATTCAGCCCACTCCGTGGCCAATATATTCCGGTCCTCCATGACCACTTGAAGCTTGCTCTCTTTAAATTGGTATAGGCCCGTGTAAATCAAACCCCGCCTCGCATCAAACAGCGGTGAAATATATCCTGGAAAATAGCTGCCTGTCATTGCAAGCACAGCCAAGCTGGAGACACCCGACAAAGGTATACCCAAACTCCAGGCCATTGTTTTAGCGATTGTCACACCAATCCGCACCCCAGTATAAGAACCTGGTCCTTTGGCTACAACAATTTTATCAAGTTCACCGGTATCTGTTTCACAATCTTTCAAAAGTTGCTGAATCGCCGGCATGACTCGCACACTGTGGTTCTTCTTTATGTTCGTAATGTATTCCCCAATTACTTTCGACTCACTTACAAGGCCTACTCCCAATACTTCGTTCGATGTATCAATTGCCAGGACTTTCATGAAAAAACTCCTTACATAAAGCTTTATATCTGGTGCCATAAGGTTTAAAAACAATCTTGCGATTTTCGCCGCCTACATGATGCAAATAAACAGCAAGTCTATCCGACGGAAGTTGCTCCTGGATAAAATGAGCCCACTCCACAACCGTTACACCATCGCCTTCAAAATATTCATCAAAGCCGAGGTCTTCAAAAGAATCTTCCAAACGATAAACATCCATATGATAAAGCGGAAGCCTTCCTTCATACTCTTTAATGATGGTAAAAGTAGGGCTATTCACTGTTTTACGTATCCCAAGACCGGCAGCCAAGCCTTTTGCAAAAGTCGTTTTTCCTGCCCCTAGATCCCCTTCAAGCAAAATCACATCGCCTGCTTCCAATAAATGTCCCAGTTTCTTTCCAATGGCAAATGTTTTTTCCGGAAGGGCTGAAACGATTTCATAATGATTTTCCATGTTAAACTCCCTCAATCGTTTATACAAAAAAACCTTAGGACGCACACCCCTAAGGCTGATTAGTTATCAGACTTGAATAGACCAATTTCAGTAATTGCGGGAGCAGGATTTGAACCTGCGACCTTCGGGTTATGAGCCCGACGAGCTACCGAACTGCTCCATCCCGCGATAATAAAAATTAAACTACTTATAATAGTTCTTGCTTATTATAACGAATCAAGTTCATAAAAGCAAGAATTCTGAAGTTCTTTCTTATTCTTTCCACTATGGAGTCCCGCTGCAAGATCAAATCATGAATGCGGCAAGATGCGAAAAAGTGTGTGGCATCAGAACGTCACGAAGCTTGGTTGGCCTTTTCTGACTGCTAACTGCCCACATAAAACAGGCGATCTTTTTTAAAAAAACTAAAATAAGACACCCATTGATATGGATGTCCTGCTTGCCCGGCAACGTCCTGCTCTCACAAGGGGAAGCCCCTCATTACCATCGGCGCGCGAACTTAACTTCCGTGTTCGGGCTGCGGATCATGATG
>NZ_JAFBFH010000051.1 GCF_016909185.1 Siminovitchia thermophila
TGACTGTTTGTCAAGGGCGATTGCGGGCGACATTTTCCCTCTGTACTTTGGAAAAGTGGAAATCGTTAATCTTTCATAGAACTTTTTACACTACCGAACCAACTCTTCAAGGGTGGCATAAAAGGGGCCGCTCTCTTGAATTCCTGCGAAAATGGAATCAGGGACTTCCTGATTTTTGGCTTTCGCAAGTGCCGGCACATCCCAAACGCGATTGCCGTTTTCGTGAACTACGCCATATGTTGGCGTGCCATTCCACTCAAAGCTCATTAACTTCATTCGTTCCACCTCTTCTTTTCATATTCTTTCCATACGTCAAGCTCCGCCATAGCATTTCTGCCGGACCCCTTTGGAATTTTGCCAGCCATAACCCGGCCAAAACGACCTGAATAACATATATACAAACGGCAAGCCATGTTCCAGTTGTTAACGAAATATCACCATACAACCCTAAGCCATAAGGATAAAAGATAAGCGTTCCGATAAGCGATTGCATTAAATACATCGAAAGAGACATACGCCCTATTGTCGAAAACGGCTTCAACAGCTTGCCGGCCATGCGGGCATTCATGAGCAGAATGAGACCGGCTGCATAGGCAAATCCCAAAATCGGTCCTCCCAATGCGTCCTGAATGTATTGAAAACTGAGTGAAGGTTCCACAATCAGCGGGAGAAGCTTTATGGCTATCCCTATCGGCAACGCAATCAAGAAAATAACAAGCCACATTCGCCAATATTCCTTCGACTTTTCAATCCACTTCAACTTGGCAGCTCCAGCGCCTATCAACATCATTGGTAAAATTAAAAATATGTATAAAGTAAAGCCAGCCGACAGATTGATTGTTTTCCAATCAGATATACGCTGGGCAGTCACTTCCATGTAGCTTCCATTTGTATAAGCTTCCTGCGAAGTTTGCAAAGCGACGATATTCGTATAATCCGCCAATGAAACCCCATTAGACAAATGGAGTATGAGAAAAAGTGCTGTTAAAAACAACTGAGGCAACAAATACAAAGCCATGCCCAAACCAATCAGGAAGGGACCGGGAATTCTTAAAAACAAAAGCAATAAAAACCCTATCAGTGCGTATGTAATCAATATGTCTCCGTGCCATATGAAAAAGGCGTGGATGACGCCGAATGCCAGAAGAACCAGCAGCCGCTTGACACCAATTTTCCAAAAAGTATTTCCATTTGCCAAAGCTTTTCTTCGAATCATGACCATGCCATATCCAAAAAGCAAGGCGAAGATCGGGTAAAAGGTTCCTTGTACAAGTACATCTATCCAAGCATGTGTTGTGAGGTCGTCATATTTCCACCACTCGTACGGATTGTAATACCCGTAAGGAGAATGAAATCCGATCATATTCACAAGAATAATTCCAAAGAGGGAAAATCCGCGCAAAACATCGAGTGTTTGGATTCGTTCCGTTTGGACAACAGGCGGTATGTGATTCATCGCCGTAACTCCTTTCTAAATGTTTGAATATATAACACCCCCCCTTATTGTAAAAAAAGACGGCAATATATTCCCCTGCTTTTGTTTATACCATCTTCGCCCATGTTTGTCTAAAAAACTGTGCTTATGACATAAAAGCTTTACAAAGTAGGCCTGGGCAATTGAATCACAAATTACCCAGTTACTCATAAAATACAATAATGATATATAGAAGCAACGGAAGGATGTGAACGGATTTGCCTGGATTTGTTGGTGCCGTTCAAGTAATTAGTGTTAGTACAGGAGGCGTCGTCAACATTGGAGACGTGTTTCAAATCCATCCGATTGCCTATGCCAAAACATTTTCTGGAGCAGGTTCATTTAACACCGGTGAAGGGATCACGGTCAAAAATAATTATTCTTCTACAAACACTTATGATGTCGACGGCCTTGACCAAGGAATATTGTTTAACTTATAAAAAAGCAGGCGACTGTTTTGTAAAGTACAAAATCGGATACTCCGCAAAAAGATGAAAGAAGCACTAGTCGCATAGAAAGACAGTCACGAGACAGATTCCCATATTATACCATCAAGAACAGGAGGCCGAAATGATCATTAATGTTCAACAAAACATTCATATTAATACGCTAAAAATTGGCGGGATTACAAACTCTTCAGTATTGCAAATCGGAACTTCAGGAATCATTAAGCCCGCATCTTATTTATTTAATACAGGAGGATTCGAAGAGCCGGCCCCTCCTGCCATTCCTGAGCTGGTCGAGGAGCAAGTAAGCTTGATTCCTTTGTAATTTGCCTGATACCAAAATAAAGCGTGGTGGAGGAATATGAACGTCAACTACTATATTCAGCAATTGTACGGCTGTATCAACCAACAGCAAAAGGCCATCGCACAACTGAAAAGCGACATACAACATTTATCGGCGGAAGTCAAACGATTGGGGGAAAAACCGCCCATGACCGTCGAAAGGCTTGAGTATAAATTCGACCAATTGAAGGTTGAAACGTTGGAAGGAACTTTAAATATCGGCCTTTCACCAAGCAGCCTTGATGCCGTCGATGAGTTATCCATTCCGAACGGAACGTTTCCCCAGACGCAAACTTTTTTCCGGAACAAAGAGATTTATCGCGATACGATCAGCAAGCTGAACCATTATATTGACGAAGAACTAGAACAACATGTTTTGGATTCCCAAACACAGGCAGGAGTTCAACTTGATCCTTCTTTTATTCAAATGATCAAAGAGGATGTCCGAAAACAAATTGAGAGACGAGCGGATCATTATTTGCACTATTTTAGTTCGCAGCCAAATAACGAAGGAACAGAAGAAGAATTATATCATAAAGTATATCAAACGGTCGTTGCCGATATTAACAAGGCGGTACATCGTTTTATCGCGGAAATGCCGAATAACCAGGGAGGGGTGAACCCCCATGGAACTTAATGTCGTAAACAAGGAGTTATCCGTCGGCCAAATTCGAGTCATCGGAGTGAGCGCCGCCTCATTGCTGTTGGTTGGGGACGCTAATACAATTCAATTGGGCTCTGTTTTTGATACGCCCCCTGAATCATTGATCATCGGTCCCTTCGCTCCCCTCACCAGAGAAACTGGAGTATATCCAAAATGATCGGAACAAGGAACTCTATCGTTCAATATCTTGATATTAAAAATCTCATCTTTGGTTCCATATTGGAAATTGGGGATTCGGTTCATCTGGGGGCGAATGCGAACGCCTTGGCGGTCCAAAGGAGGAGACAGCTTTTTTATGCCGATGAAGGAGATTTGCTCTCTTTCTCCGCTTTTACCAAACCCATTCCCCTTCCGCCAATTTACGAATCATTCCCCATCAGACATAAAATACATGATAGTCCGAACATTCGAGTAGGAAATGTTCATGTCATCGCTGCTTCCAACGCTGCCGTCCTGCATATAGGAAGTACAAACCATATTGCAATGGAAGGAAGAGTTAAGCATATTCGGCAAATCAATCCGAGGATTTAAAAAAGGATAAGGAGATGCACAATGCCAGCTATTCTGGGACCCGTCCAAATTTTTAACGTTTCCGGAGGAATTGTTCAATTTGGCGATACTGCTGTCATTTCACCAAAAAGCAGTTCAAAATCATATGCCGGCTCGGGCTCGGACAGTACCGGAGGATTTATCATAACTAATAATGGTATAAGTTCCAGCAATACGCTTGATACGAACCTCGTTGACCAGCCCACGGTAGGCAATAACTGATTTGCTAGATTCATGAAAAAAACGGGGCAGGGACAACACCTGTAAAAAGGAATAAACCGCGTGGAATCAAGTTTAAATCCTTGATTTCACGCGGTTTTATTTTCGCGATTTTTACGAATATGAATCAGTTTTCAACCTATGTCTCAGCCCCGTTTTATAGTTTGATGGTAAATCCACCATCGAAGAAATATAAATAGGCTTCCTTGACTTTCTTTTTTAAAATTTCCTTAATGGCCCGTTCATATAAGCGAACTTGCATTTGATATCTATTCTTCAATCGCTCTTTGGCCTGAGGGAATCCTCCCGGGAATCGGTCCGTGATAGAATCGGTTTTATAATCAAGTAAAACGACTCCGTCTTTTTCTTCGATGATGCAGTCCATCACACCTTGCACAATCACCAGTTCACCTTCCCCGTCCCATGCCGGATAAATGTCCCGCGCCGGAATCCCCATTGTAAAAGGAACTTCTCTTGAAACACCTGATGCTCCCAGGAGCCTTTTTCCTAATTCGGTTTCGAAAAATCGGACAATCTGTTCACCGGAAACCGCATCAGCCTGCTCTCCTGTAAGAATTTCTCTTTTAATAAGCTCATCGAGCAAATGTTCAATAGACAGCAGTGTCGGAGCTTCTGTCAAGGGAATATGCTGCATGACGGTATGCATGATGGTTCCCCGTTCAGCAGGCGACAACACTTTTTGCTCCAAAAACTTGGGCTTATGAAACAAAAGAGTGTTTTGACGCTTTCCGGCAAACTCATACCCGCTTGTCTCATCCTGCAATTCAACCATCCTTTTTAACTCGGAAACGGATTGTTTCGACATTTTATTTGTGGCCATTTGATGCGAATATGTCCAGCTAAGTCGTGTAAAGACAAGATGCTTACATGAAGATTCAACAGGAAAGGGCTCACCTGCTTTTACGTATTGCAGCCATTCATCGCTGTCACTTGCTTCATCTTCCGCTACCGGTTTGATGTCCATTTTTGAAACGATATCGATGTGCCAGCGGGAAGGGTGTTCCGCTATGAGGCCTTCCGACCAAATACTTTCGGAAATATGGCAATGGCGATGCCGTAGCAATGCCGGCCCAATCCAGTCCAAGTAGGCCTTCGCATTGGCTCTGTCAAAATCTTTTAATAGCCATTCCCCACTGATGAAGGATTTTTGCCATTTTAACACTTCTTTTTCCACATTTTTCACCGTACCGACAAGAAACAGTTTCTCCTTGGCCCTTGTGAGCGCCACATAAAGAACCCGCATTTCTTCGGCCACCAATTCCAGCCTCTTTTTTCTCTTTAAAGCTAACTGGGGCAGGGATGGATAGGAAATCCGTTTTTCCGGGTGGATATATTTGCTTGCAAATCCGTAATCTTTGTCAATTAAAAAGGAACGATGCAAATCCTTTGTATGGAATTCGCGCCCGAGTCCCGAGACGAATACGATGGGAAATTCCAACCCCTTGCTAGAGTGAATCGTCATAATCCGCACGACATCTTCCTGCTCCCCCAATGCCCGGGCCACGCCCAAATCTTTGCCGCGGTCACGCATTCTGTCAATAAAGCGAAGGAACCGGAATAACCCCCTGAAGGAAGTTTCTTCATATTGGGAAGCTCGGTCATAAAGCGCACGCAAATTCGCCTGCCGCTGTTTTCCTCCCGGGAGGCCGCCAACGAATTCATAAAAGCCTGTATCACGATACAACTGCCAAATGAGATCCGGGAGCGGCCCGCTTCTGGCAAGGGTTCTCCATTCATACAAACCTTCCAAAAAGCCCCGGGCTTTTTCCCTCGTTTCTTCTTGTCCATCTTCCTCAGGGGTGTTCACATACTGTTTAACGGCTGCAAAGTAACTCCCCTGCCGGGCTGCCAGCCGGATTCGGGCAAGCTCTTCTTCATCCAAACCGACAAGCGGCGACCGCAGAACCGCAGCCAGCGGTATATCCTGTTCCGGATTATCAATCACTTTTAACAACGACAGCATGATGGTCACTTCAGTCGCGTCAAAATAGCCTTCCGACAGATCAGCATAAACGGGAATGCCCGCATGCCTCAATTCATCGACCATATCCTGGGCCCAGGTCAACGAACGCAACAAAATAACAATATCTTTATATTGTGCTGGGCGGGAGACGCCTTTTTTCACATCATAGACAGGTTTTTTTTCGTCGATGATCTTCCTGATCTTACCTGCCAAAAAGCGGGCTTCCAGTTGCGACTTTTCAAGTTCTTCCTCCATTATTTCCGCTTCTGCATCTTTGCTTTTCCCGGAACTTTCATCCGCCAGATCAATGATGGCCACTTCCACAGGATACGGTTCATCTTCGGGATATCCTGCCCCCTTCACCAATTCCGCGTCAGCGTTATATTCGATTTCACCCACTTGAACCCCCATAATTTGCTTGAACAAATAATTTGTTCCTTCCAGCACTTCAGCCCGGCTGCGGAAATTCCGGGATAAATCGATGCGGAGGCCGCTGTTTTCTCCATTGGAAGAAAAGCGGCTATACTTTGCCAAGAACAAATTGGGTTCCGCCAAACGGAATCGGTAGATGGATTGTTTCACATCACCAACCATGAACAGATTGCCGTTATATTCTTCATCTTGTGAAATGAGCTGTAAGATGGTCTCTTGCACCATATTAATATCTTGATACTCATCAATTAGCACTTCTTTAAATTGATGACGGTAACCGCGAGCCACCTCCGAAGGGCTGACCTGGCCTTTTTCCTGATCCACTAAAATAGCAAGTGCCAAATGCTCCAAATCCGAGAAATCGACAAGCCCTTTGTCTCTTTTGATTTGTTCAAACCGGCAAGCAAAAGCTTTTACAACTTTTACTAAAGTCGCATAAACAGGCCGCATCTCGCGCATGTCCCGAATAAAATTTTCAGGGGACCTTGAAAAGAGTTCAGCTGTCATTTTATTCAGGATTTCTTTTGCCTTATCCCGTAAATCAGCGGCTCTTTTCATTAATTCAGGATCGTATTCATCCCCTCGACATGGTTTGGCGCGTGAAAAACTCCAATTATTCATCATTTCATAGAGCGCATCAAATCCAGTATCGGCGGCTCTTTCCATTTGGCGAATGATCTCCAAATCGTCTTCATAATTGACAGCGCGGGGAGCCGGCCCTCCCGGCCACTTGGTCATTTCATATGCTTCCTCTAACAGTCCTTTTGCACCTGAAAGCTGAAGCCTGATATCGGCTAGGAGGAGCTTTCCAAATTCCAGGTCATCCACACGAGTGTTTTCTGTAACATCATACTTACTGACAAGCTCATCAAGCCATTGATTTGGAAACGGATGAGACCGGGAAAATTCGTATAACTTTAACACAAGGGTTTGCAGTTCTTCATCACTTCGGTCACTTGTAAAAGTATCCACTAGCCTAAAAAAAGCGTCATTATCTATTTTCCCGTACTCTTCTTCAAACAATTCATCCATCACTTCATCTTGAAGAAGCACCATCTCTGTGTCATCGCCAATGCGAAATTGCGGGTCGATGTCCACCATATAATAAAACTTTCTGATTACCTCCAGACAAAAAGAGTGGAGAGTGGAAATCGACGCTTTGTTCAATAATCCCAATTGCTTGCGAAGATGATTGGACTCGGGGCGATCGTTGATTGCCCGGGAGAGTGCTTCTCCGATTCTGGATCTCATCTCCGCCGCCGAAGCGTTTGTGAAAGTCACGACGAGTAATTGATCCACATTGAGCGGATCTTTTTCCGCCAATATTCTTTGGATAATCCTTTCTACGAGAACAGCCGTTTTTCCAGAACCCGCCGCCGCCGCCACCAATATATCCTGGTCCTTGGCAAAAATCGCTTTCCACTGATCATTTGTCCACGAGGCCTGCTCCGGTTTTGCCGGAATGAATGTTTTCATATTTCTTCACCTTCTTCCCGAATGCGCGCAATAACTTGCTCCCGCTTTTCTTTTTGAATGAGTCGAAATTGGTTTGCAGCCAAGGCCTGGTCGAATTGACAAACAGGCTTATAAACACAAAATTGGCAAGGTGTTTTGTTCGCGAATTGATAGGGACTGATGTCAACATATCCTGACAAAATAGCATTCCCCGACTTTTTATAAAGGCTGCGGACATGGTTCCGTAGTTTGTGGAAATCTTCCTTGCTGGCTGCTTTAGAGTTTGCCCTTAGGGTTCCGTCCGTTTTCAAACCTGCGGAAATAATGTGGGAACTGCCCGATTTCAGCGTGTTGTCCATGAGGCGGATGATGTCGGGATCTTTCAGAACGAGTCCATCCATTTTAAATTTCTTGTGAATTTCTCCTTCAATGGCTTCCATTGTCATTGCTTTATTACTTTCAATCATTGGGTTATGCAAATGGAAATAAAATACCCCTGCAGGGAATCCCTCTTGACCGATTAATGCTTTTGAGTGGGTAACGACAATGTCCAAATATGTCAACATTTGAACAGACAATCCGTAATACACTTCCGTTAAGTCAAGCTGGCGGGCGCTTGATTTGTAATCGATCACCCGTACATAAATACCATTTTCATTTTCGGCTTTGTCTACACGGTCAATGCGTCCTTGCAGCTCCATCCGGGTTCCGTCTTTCAAGGTGAACGCCAAAGGCGGCAGAGCCTGGTTCGGGCCAAAAGAAAGCTCAAAACCGACAGGCGAGAACCCGCTCTTTTTGGCATGTCCGCTCATGACATAGGAAGCTCTTTCAATTACTTTTTCCAATTTTCTTTTAAGATAAGAATGCCGGTTCGAGCTTAACAATATTTGATTGTTTAATTTTGGAGCCAGATGTTCGACAGCTTCTTTTGCAAGCTGGGCACACTGTTCCTTTGTCAGCTCGGACCATTTCAACCGATGTTGATTGATTTGGTCGGCAATCCATTTCAATGCGCTATGGAACAAGTCGCCGATATGAGGAGCTTCCAGCCGATAAATCTCTCTCTCCTGCAACTTTAACCCGTGTGAGACAAAGTGGGAAAAAGGGCAACTGTGAAAAAGTTCCATTCGCGAAACGCTGGCGACCATTTTGTCTCCGTATAATTTTTTACTCGTGTCTTCTGAAAGTTTCTTCGTTCTGTTATCGTAATATAAACTTGACAATATGCGTCTTGCCTTATTTTTCCAAGTGGGGTCGGCCATATAAAAATTGTAAACATCCCACCAAAAGTCAGCCATTGGATATTTTCTTTTTTTCAATTGCAGCTGCCCGGTCAAATACGCAATGGCAGAGTCTGGATGGGAAATATATTCAAGTTGGTTGTCTTCAAACAATTCGGCCGGTTCGTTTACAACCATGCTTTCAGTTGCATGGGGAAACATTGTCCTGATCCGTTCAATAAATGGAGAAGGCTGAAGGGCTTTCCCTTCATCATCTGCCAATGGATAGGACAGGATGAGTTGCTTTTCGGCTGCAGTAAATGACCGATAAGCCACAAACTCCTCATTCAGCAGCCGCCTTCTGCTGTCCGGAGCAATAGGCACGCCTGCTTGCAATAATGCAGTCCGGTCTTCGTCAGACAACACTCCCCCATCTATCATCCTTGCCGGCAAAACGCCGTCGTTTAAACCGGCTACAAATGCCGTTTTAATATGAGACAACCTCGATAATTCCAAATTGGCAACAAAAACTTGATCTACGGCCGGCGGAATAAGAGAAAACTTCATTTCTTCCAATCCGGAGTCAATAATGGAAATAAATTTATCCAATGAGATGCTCGCATCCCCCAAAATCTCCACAAACTGGTCCAATAACTCAATGATGGCATTCCACGCCTGATCATGCTCCCTTGATTCAATTAACCGGCCTTTCTTCTCGGCATTCTCACTGAGCTGCTCCAATTTTTGCGGAACTTCCAGTTCTTCCAGAAATAAATAGACAGCTTCGCATAAATCCCGTCCCTTTACAGCTTTTTTAAGTCGCCTAGACAGCCTTACAATGGGAAGTGTAACGAGCTCCCTTGAACGGGCGATCTCCCTCTCTATTTCCTTTTCTTTATCAGTCTGTACGAATTGGGCAGACTCCAACCCGCGAAACCGGCTGTACGTCCATCGTTCGTTCTTTGTCCAGTCTTCCCCTTTCTTCCCATAAGCAAGAACGTAATTTTCCAGCCTGTCCATTTGCTCCCGGAACGTCTCAATATGTTCTCCAAGCGGAAAAAGCAGGTCTGTTTTGACAGCCCGAAATACCGGCTCGTATCGCCAGTTTCCATTGATGACCTCCAAAACAGAGCGAAGCAACTCTACGAGCGGATGATTGAGCATTGAACGCTTTTGATCAATAAAAAACGGTATGTCGTAGTCATGAAAAATGGTCTCCAAAGCCGACCGATAATCATTTCCATTCCGGATTAAAACAGCGATATCTTTATAACGGTATCCTTCCTCCATCACCAGCCGGCGAATTTCTCTTGCAATGCCTTCCATTTCCGCCCGGCGATTGGCGGCTGCCATCAATTGTATACCGCCTTCCTCCTTTGAAGCACTCACCGGCCTGCTTTCAAATTGGGCTTCTAAATGGCGCAGGTTTGCAGACTTGAATTTTTTCGCATGCAAAAGCTGGATATCTTGTTCAACCGGAACGTCTTCTTGCTGCGCCATCTCATATAAGTGAGCATACGTTTCGCCAGTCATTCTAAATAGATGAAGTTCATCAGGCAGCTCATGTTGAAAGGGCCGATCCAGTATAAGCGCCACCGTCACCCTGCTGCATTTTTTCAAAAGGCGATTGATCACCAAATATTCCTGGGGCGTAAAATTGTGAAAACCGTCAATATAAATTTCGGCATTCTGCAGATATTGAGACCGGTCAATCAGTTCTGACAACAAGCGCAAGCTATCATTGGAATCCAAATACTTTCCTTCCAGTCCTTTTTCAAAAAGCCGGTAAATCAATTCAATGTCATGGAGTTTATCAGCCAATGCCCGTGTAGAATGAAGAAACGCCATTTCCTCCTTCTGTTTAGCCAGGTCATCAGGCGCCACACAATAATGTTTCAGTTCAGTGAACATCTGTTCCAATTGCTGGACAAAGCCCGATTTATCGGATGCCTGTCGGAACAACTTCAACTCATTCTTATGGTCTTCCACAATTTTTCTGATCAACATATTCAGCCCGGCACTTGTCACATGATTTCTGCTTGACCCGCCTGTTTCCTGAAAAATCCGCCAAGCAAGCCGGGTGAAACTGTATACTTGGGCCCGGATCGTTCCGGCGAGTCCCGGCGTTTGCACCAATTCATATTCAGATAAAAACGTCATTTGCTCCGGAACTATGTATAAAATGGGGGGACCGTCAGGAAGTTCTTTTAACTTCTCTCTGATTTCGTTTAGAATGAATGTCGTTTTTCCTGTCCCCGAACGGCCGATAATAAAACGAAGCGACATATTTCCAACCCCTTTATTCACTTTTTCCCCATGAAACCGAAAAATTTCCTTTTATTATAACATATAACGCCCAACAAATACGAACATACATTCCGCAAGAAAAGTGGGAAAGTCACCGGCCTGCACACAAAAAATGCGATCATTTCAATAAGTACGGTCAAATCGCACAAGACCATTCCCACCGGTGTCAAAATCACATCGGGCCAGTTGACCAATTTACTCGCCTCATTCCTGGGAGCGGGCATGATCAACCGGGTTTGATGACCACTTTTGCGATTTACTCTATAGGGAGGACGGAGCTGTCATGGATGGTGACCGTTTTCTTCGCCTCTCCCGGGAGCGGGCATGATCTATCATAGCTAGTGGTCGGTTTCCGTTATTACTTAGACGTTATACTTGTGTGTGCTCCTTTTTTCAACCTTGGAAAGTAGAATGGTAATGACCGCTGCTGTTTCTGTGATGGACGATCTCTCCTCTGTTCCTTTCATCAAGCATGTTCCATTTAAACGATAAAGTGTACGGTGAGTTTTGCGAGCGCTTTCTCCCCCAAAGTGATACATATGTCTCTCATTTCTTTTCGATTAATTACATGCAACATGAGAAAAGCACCTCCAATATTTGATTGGGGTGCAGTTCAACGTTCACATCTTTATTGCCATCCATTTTCCAGATCATGCGTACGTTTTTTAAATGCGCGACGCCAAAGCCTTTTGTTTATTTGAAAATCTGCGCGACGCAAAAAGAAGGCTTGTACACTTTTCTTAATCGTGCAGACGTGTCTTATCCTTTTCTTTCAGCTTTTCTTCGACCCGTTTTCCAGCATACCACAGGATGGCGATGATCAAACAAACAATTCCCGTTCTGACGGGCTGTTTTACTAAAGAGATGACGTCATATCCAATAAAGCTCATTGTAAAAATCATGACGGCTTTCCCGGTTAACACAGCAAGCATGTATTGATATATGCCTATTTTCGAAAGACCTGCCACAATATTTACGACAGCTGATGGTGTAAACGGAAAACAGAGTAGAATAAATAACGGACCAAAGCCGCGCCTTTCCACCCAAGCCATCAAGCTCCGAACTTTTTCATTCCTGCGCAGAAAGTTGAACACCCGCGCTTCGCCAAATCTTCGTATGAGCAAGAACACAAAATAAGCCCCGCTCGCAGAGCCAATCCAGGAAAACAGAAACCCCCAGCCAAGTCCGAAAGCATTGGCGTTTGCCATCACAAACAAAAACAACGGCAAAAACGGGAAAAACGCCTCTAGGAATGGCAATAAAATACCGGGGAGCGGACCGAAAGAGCGGTACTTTTCGATTAATTCCATCACATTTTCAATCGTTATCCATTCTTTGAAAAAATCCAGATCCATCAATATTCCTCTATTCACAACCGGGAGCACGGCCTTGTTTGTTTTTAAATTATAACATAGCCGCATGCCTCTGATCTATTCTTCTTCCTCCATGCAAGAATTGCCTTCCTTACCAGCAATTTCATCTTGCTATTTCGAATGCCTCTTAGTAAAATGAGAACAAATGTTCCCTTCTTTAAGGAAAGGAGAATGAAAAATGACAAGGATTCCTGACAATGAACGGGATGTAATTGAGCAGGCGATCTACTTGCCAATGGTTCTTTCCGTATTGCGCCGTGACTTGCGCATGATAGAAAAAAGTCCCTTCAAACTAAAAAAACCTTATCAGGAATTGATTCAAAAAACAATGAACATCATTCAGAAGGAGCTTGCAGCAGTAAAACACCATTTGCAAAAAAACAATATCCGTGTCAAGAAAATAAAATCAGACAATGCTTTTACGATGTACATGTTTTTTTACAAAGGCTACGAGGAACACCATAATTACTTTAATCCCCGTCTGCGAAACAGGGTCGAAGAACTGCTCACTGATTATTTGGGCAGCGGCAGCCGGACCAAATCACAAGCGCGTAGCCCCGAAACGGAGCCAACACCAAAAAAGAAGGAGACATGAACATGTTCCTTCTAAATTAAGTCCAATAAAATCCTCTCTGCTCTGAAACCTGATTATGTATCAGCTTGGCAAACTTCTCCATCCGCTTCATATTTTGCATAAATTTAATTCTTAGCATGGCCGTCCGCGATAACTGGTTTTCAAACGAATAAAATGAAATCGGAAGTTCATGGATTTCATTGTTTTGGAATGTAACGATCGTCGCATCTGACCCGTTTCTTTTATGTGAGGTAACATAATCGTGAGAAATCCATATACAATGGGAGCTTGTAGGTGATGCGGTAGGAAAAAGAAAGATGGATGTGTAGGGGTCTACAATAATCGGTGGCTTGTGGGTAATTCCTATGAGCTGCCGTGTCCCGTGTCGTCTTCCATTGAAAGAAGATCCAAAATATTCACAGCTTCTCTTTACGATATTAAAGGGCGGGTCTGAAGATAAGTAACGACCATTCATTTCAAAAATTTCCGAGAGAATTTGAGGATCATTGTTCGTTGCGGGCTTAATCATCATCGTGTACGGGTTAATTTCATAATCCTCAACAAAAACGATGTCCTTTTTCGCCATAGCTCTTCCCCTTTCAACAAACTTCATCATTATTCATATAAATCATAACATACGCGCACAAAAATGTCACATAAATTCCAAATTATATTAAATAATGAAAATTCTCTCATTCATAATAAGCAACAGATTTATTCTTAAAAAACATCTGAAAATTTTCATAGATTAGTTGTATTTTGCCCATTAACCGTGTATAATTAAAAAAAGGTTCCGAGGTGATCATCGATGGAAAGGAAGAAATCTTATCAGGAACTGTTGAAAGAGTATACGATGACACAGCAACAAAAAGAAGCACAAGCGCTTGAGTGGTACACTGACCTTTTCCTGAACGGACTCCTGCAAAAAAGACGCGAAGAGCAGTTGCGAAAAGAAATTGACTTGGCGCTTGACCGAAAAGACAAAGAAGCTTTTATGAAGCTGACAAAAGAATTGGCCAAATATACAGAATAAATACTCAACAATAGTCATCCCCCTCTTAAGGGGGATGTTTTTCATTTATAACTCTTCGTCCCGATCACCTTCAAATTCTTCCATCATTCTAATCCGTTCCAGCATCGTTGGATGTCCATAACGGAAAATTTTCACAAGGTATGGCGGGTTTACTTGGCTTAACCCTGCTTTCGTCAAGTTTTGAAATGTCCGTACGGCCGCGTCTTTGTCCTGTGTCATTTCGATCGCATATCGATCAGCCCGCATTTCCTGGTAACGTGATACCCAGTTTGTCAACGGACTGACGGCAAACAGAAGAATAGAGATTGTCAGCAGAAAAACAGGCAGGGAGCTGATGTTTGTTATACTTTCCACCTTCCACACTGTTCCTCTTTTGGCAACCCACCGTTCCATCCATTTCGCTGTCAGCCACAGGCCCGCAAAGGAAAGCAGCGTATAGCCGGCAATGCCAAAATAAATATGCTTTTCCACGTAGTGGCCCATCTCGTGAGCCATGATAAACAAAACTTCCTCATCATCCAAACGTTCAAGGGTCGTATCCCAAAGAACGATCCTGGAGTTAGATCCAACACCCGTTACATAGGCATTTAACGCATTCGTTTTTTGCGACATATCCACTTCATATACATGTTCCGCCGGTATGTCCGCTTCATTGGCAAGCAGGAGGATTTTGGATTCCAGTTGTTTGTCTTTCAAGGGGTAAAAATCATTATACAGCGGATCAATGACGACAGGCTGGATAAACATCATGAAAATGGAATACGGAACCGACAACACCCATGCGGCCAACCACCACTTCTTTTTAAATTTTTTCATCAAACTATATAGCACGAGGACAAGGATGAACATAGTGGCGTAACTGACCCAAAAATCAATTAATTCATCCTTCATCCACGATGGGAACAACTGTGTGGAAATATTGTAAGTTCTTGAAAATACATAAGAGATATAAGAAAATGGAAAAGTAAATACGAATGATGCAAGAGACAGCCAGAATAAATAAATAGCTGTTTTCAACGGAAACCATTTTGACGCTTGGCCTGCCCAACGTTCGAAGGCGGCTGAAACACCAAAAATAAGTACTAAATAATAAAACAACCACTCATATGGAGAAGACAGAAAAAAAAGCAAGTTGCGGATCTTGGAATATTCTTCACTTAACATCATTTCCCGGGCGTTTAAAAATGTGGTTGGATCGACGCTTGTACCTTTATACATATCCGGGATGGACGTATCAGCCAAAAAAAACAAATAAACGTACATGACTACGCCGAACAAAAAATAAGCGGCGATTGCACGTAAACACCATTTTCTAACCATTTCATTCCCCCCCTCGTCCATTCATTATTATATGTAGAAAAAAATACATCAGAATAGAACCTGTTTGAAAGTATTGTGTCCTACTGCACAAAAAAATAAGCGGGCGAAGACGCCACGCTAATGAAAACCATTCGTATTTTTTTACAAAAAAGTTGAAGAAGCAGCTAAGATCACAATGGAACCAATGACGACGAGAATGACGTTCGCCCCAGCAAAGGCGATCAAAAATGCGGCCACCGCCCCGACAATGCCGTACAGAATATCCCCGTCACGTATAAATAAAACAGCCGGAAAAATGAGGGCGCCGAGCGTTGCATATGGGACGTTTTTCAGGACACCCTGTACAAACGGCGGCAACTCCTTTCCTTTAAACATAATAAACGGCAGCATCCTCGGGATATACGTCACAACAGCCATTCCGATAATCGTTAAAATAATCGTGGAACCGGAAGGATTCATTTGATCATCCCTCCTTTGTTTTTCACCATCTCGACAATTTCAATGATAATGGACGAGAAAAGAGTCGCTGCCACAATCGCCCAACCTTTTCCCATCACTCCAGAGTAAACAAAGAGACTATTGAATACCGCGGCTAACAGAGCCAAACAGCCCACTTTTACACTCTTTTTCATAGATGGCACGAGCAATCCAATGAACATTGCATAAAGTGAGATGGCCATACTTTCTTGCAACACTTGCGGCAGTCTGGCGCCAATGGCAAAACCTATAGCCGAACAGATCACCCAGCTGCTGTAGGCAAGTGTAATAATCCCAAATATATATCCCGTTTTCACTGTGTCCGGCTTCGTGGCGGCGACCGAAAAAGTTTCATCTGTAATACCAAAAGCATAAATGGCTTTTTTCCAACGGGCGTCTTCTTCCATTTTTTCATTTAAGGAAGCAGACATGAGAAAATGCCTGATATTAACGATAAACGTCGTCATTATGATTTCAATGGCCCCAGTCCCAAGTGCAAACATGCTGAGCGCCATATATTGTGACGCCCCGGCAAAAACGATTAGGCTCATCAAGACTGTCTCCAATAACGTCAACCCTGATGTTTTCGCAAGCAGCCCATAAGTTAAGGCTATGGGGGCATACCCGATTGCGATACTGATGCCTCCCTGAAGGCCTAGGCGAAATGATGAATCTTCCTGTTTGCCGACCGATACTTCCACCATTGTCCCTCCTCACAACAAAACCGGCTTTTAACATACTTAGCTTAGAACTTGGTTCGTTTCTTTCATGATGTTTTTAAGAATATGAGCGGCATGTTCTTCAGGCCGCCGGAGGAGCCGTGTTCCTTGTCCCGCCCACAAAGACATATATTCTGGATCGTTTTGTTCTGCGGCTACCTTTCTGATGTCATTTGTCAAGGTATTCTGGGTAGGAAACGGAAGCGGTTCTACCGCAGCTTCAAATTCTTGGATAAATGTGTTTTTGATTCCCCGAGCCGGTCGGCCTGAAAAGCTTTTCGTAATAACAGTACTTTCCTCTGTACTTTCGGACAATGCTTTCTTATAAACAGGATGAGCGACAGACTCTTTGCTAATTAGAAAAGCCGTGCCAAGCTGAACACCGGCTGCCCCCAGTGCCAGTGCTGCTATTACCCCTCTGCCATCCATAATGCCTCCGGCAGCGACTACGGGGACATTCACATGATCTACAACTTGCGGAATGAGAGAAAAAGTGCCGATATTGGCTCCATTCGGATGTGCGCCGATGTCAAACGTTCCACGATGGCCGCCCGCATCGCTTCCTTGAGCCACAATTATATCCACTCCCGCTTTTTCGGCTGCAATCGCTTCGTTTACAGTTGTCACCATGGAAATGGCTTTGCTTCCTGCCCTTTTTGCCTCTTTCATTTTATCCGGTGAAAGCAAGCCGAAGGCTGTGCTGATCACCGGAACTTTTTCTTCCGTCAGTACTTGAAATTGCTCTTCAAACAACTGTGGCGGCATTTCAAAGTCCAATTTCTCATCCATGCCCAGATCCTTTCTGAAGCGATTTAAGACATGTTGAACTTTCTCGAATCCATCCGTGCCGCCTTGCTCTTTCGTACAAAATAAGTTCACTCCAAACGGCTTATCCGTCTTTTCTCGAATGTCCCTGATACACGTTCTGATCGTTTCAGGAGCCATATAAGCCGCCCCCACTGTCCCAAGCCCGCCGGCCATGGAAACAGCTGCAGCTAATGCCGCGGTCGCGGTCCCTGCCATACCTGCCTGAATAACCGGAAATTGAATATTTAACTCATCACAAATAGATGTTCTCACATTAATCATGATTCCGCATCCTCTTTTCTTTTTCTATCAATCTTTTGACATGTTCTTTCGGTGTCCAGCAATCAAACTGATAGTTTGTTTTTGTTTCAAACCCGAGGCGGGTACATAAATAGACCATCTTGCCCTCTTTTCTTTCTGCCGAAAAATGAATGCAAGTGGCACAACAATGATAATTTTTCATCTCAAGCCCCCGATTCATTTCTACACGTATAACCCCATTATAAAGAACCAATAGTATAAGCAGGAGGGTTCTTTCATGAATATAATGCGAGCAAAAGAAATTGCTTCCTTGCCAGACATGGTAAAGGTCACTTTAAACGGCGTTCCTGTATATATCCAACATGTGGACGAGAAAAACGAAACGGCCAGGATTTACCCGCTTGATGAGCCGCAAAATGAACAATCCGTTTCAATCCGCCAACTGAAAGAAGAAGAGGGATAAAGTGAAACTTCAATCAGCGGAATTTTTTGTCCGCTGATTGTTAGTTGAACCAATCGGGCGTTTACTGGCAGTTGGACCTCTACTCACATTTTTCATTTTACCTTGAACTCTTGGAGTGGGGGCTTACTGCCAGTTAAT
>NZ_JAFBFH010000052.1 GCF_016909185.1 Siminovitchia thermophila
CACCTAAATGCCCGATTGGTTCAACTAACATTCAAGGAGAAAAGCATTCCTTGAATGAAGTTTCACTTTATCCCGCATGTAAGGTGCCGTAAGACTCCCACTTCAAAATCTTGAGTGAATACAAAAGGTCCAAGTGGGAGAAAACGGCACCTAAATGCCCGATTGGTTCCACTAACATTCAGTAGAAGCCCTACTGAATGAAGTTTCACTTTATTGTTCGTTTTTTCATCAGCTGATTTAGTTGTGACCCAGCCTTTTGTGAACCCCTGATGAATGTCCGTGCACGAAAAAGCTCTATATGTAGCTTGTTAATCTTTTTAAATCCTTTTATGTCTGGTTCCTTCCTCTTTAATACATAGACTGAAGTGTGGTGATCAAAATAAGCTTCGTCCTTTGAAATGAACCATTCAATCTCAAAACGTGCCGCTTTTCGTCTAGTAGCTTTTCCAAATGTTAAACAGAAATGAAAATTCTTAACTTAAAATGGAATAACCGTTGCTGAAATTTTCATTCAGCTTTATAATAAGTTTTATTAGCTTGTGAAAGCAGGAGGGGTTTGGATTGCCAATTAATATTCCGAAGGAAATGCCGGCGCGGGAAATTCTTGACAAAGAAAAAATATTTGTGATGGATGAGGAAAGGGCCAGTACGCAAGATATCCGTCCTCTTAATATACTTATTTTAAATTTGATGCCCGAAAAAGAAAAAACAGAAGTTCAATTGCTAAGGCTTTTGGGCAATACGCCGCTCCAAGTGAATATTACTTTTTTACGCATGGAAACCCACCAGTCTAAAAATGTGAGCAAATCGCACTTGGAACAGTTTTATCAAACGTTTTCCGATGTTGAAAAATACTATTTCGATGGATTGATCATTACGGGGGCGCCTATTGAGCATCTGCCATTTGAAAAGGTGAATTATTGGGAAGAATTAAAAGCGATTATGGAGTGGTCCAAGGAACATGTAACATCTGTCATGCACATTTGTTGGGGAGCACAAGCCGCGCTTTTTTACCATTACGGAATCGGAAAATTCGAATTGCCGAGCAAGTGTTCCGGTGTATACAAACATAAGGTGTCTGATCATAAAATAAAGCTTGTCAGAGGTTTTGATGATATATTTTTGGCTCCTCATTCGCGTTATACAAGCATCAGCCGCAAAGAAATTCATGACCATCCCGAACTGATTTTGCTTTCGGATGGAGAGGCGGGGCCGTTTTTAATCATATCGAAGGATGAAAAGCATATTATGATTACCGGGCATCTTGAATATGATACAGACACACTGGCAACCGAATATGAACGTGACATCAAAAAAGGACTGGATATTCGCGTTCCAGAAAATTATTTTCCAAATAATAATGCAAACGAAGAACCGGTCAACACGTGGAGATCCCATAGCCACTTGCTGTTTTCTAACTGGTTAAATTATTACGTTTACCAAGAAACTCCTTATGAACAGGATCGAAAAATCAAAGTTGAGTATCCGACTTCGCTTTAATTTGTTGGGGGATGAATATACCGTCCCTCGTTTTTTATGCTTTCTGTCATGAGGAAGAACAGCCTGTTTCACCATTCAACAAACCGGGCGCGTGTCAATATACTATTCATGGATCGCAAAGTGAATTCGGAGGTGATGGCATGGCGGTCGTAAAAGCCAGGGAGTCTGATATCGATTTGCTGGCAAGACTTTTAAGGGCTGAAGCAGAGGGTGAAGGAATCCAAGGCATGTTGCATGTAGGGGCGGTTGGAGTGAACAGAATCCGGGCAAATTGCTCTGATTTTGTTGGAATTAGAACAGTTCCGCAAATGATCTACCAGCCCCATGCGTTTGAAGCGGTAATACATGGTTATTTTTACCAAAGGGCAAGGGAAAGTGAAAGAAGGTTGGCGAGAAGAGCGATCCGGGGGGAGAGACAATGGCCCGCCAAATACAGCTTATGGTATTTCCGCCCGGAAGGAGACTGTCCCGCTCAATGGTATGGCCAGCCGCTTGTCGCTCGGTATAAATCACACTGTTTTTATGAGCCGACGGGAGAAGAATGTCCGAATATTTACAGCACCTTTTGAATTGTTTGCAAACCCGCCGGAAGTGCGGGTTTTTTATTAGATTGAATTTACAGACTTTTTAATTGTAACATGATATATTAAAAGGGAGAGGAGGAATTTTTGTGGCGATTACGTTTAGAATGGAACCCGAAATATTTACGTTTTATGATGGTGAAGGAAACACAATTGAGCGCAAAACGGAGGTGCGTTTCGATCCGTTGACAGGGGAATCATCCCGGCTTGTTTTTGATCCCGGCTTACACATTACCCCGGCTGATTATCAGAAGGCGGCCGAACAAACAGAAGGTGCCAAATGTCCTTTTTGCCCGGAAAACATTATGAAAATGACACCTGTCTTTTCAAAAGAAATGACAGAAACCGGGCGGATCGTAAAAGGTGAAGCGACTTTATTTCCCAACCTGTTTCCGTATAGCAAACATAATGGTGTTGTAGTCATGTCGCGCCAACATTATGTGCGTTTAGAAGAATTTACACGCCAATTGATAAAGGATGCCTTCATGGCCGCGCAGACATACATACAAAGAGCCGCAGCCTTCGATTCAACAGCAACATATGCTTCCATTAATTGGAACTATCTTCCGACATCAGGCGGCAGCATCATCCATCCTCATCTGCATGTCATTATTTCAGAGACCGGGACAAATTACCAAGCATTGACAGGAAGCAAAGCCGATTCATTTGAAAAAGAAACAGGAAAGGAATTTTTTACAGCGCTTTATGATGCGGAAAAGACGATAGGAGAACGGTGGATTGGGGAAAAAGGAAATGTTGCCTGGATGCATGCCTTTGCTCCCAAAAGCCATCATGATTACGTGGCTCTTTTTAAGGGGTGCCACACTTTTGATTCGATTACAGAAGCTGACTGGGATCATTTTGCAGCCGGACTGCAGGCCATTTTTTCTGCTATGCGGGAACAGGGCTTTTCGAGCTTCAACTTTATTTTATCGGCTGATCCCAAGGGAAAAAGCCCGATCCACGCCAGGCTTATTCCCCGGTTAACGATTGGCGCATTACATACAAGCGATATCAACTTTTTCCAGGCGCTTCATCAGGAGCCGCTTACATATAAAGTGCCTGAAGATGTTGCTTCGTTTGCGAGATCCCGCTTTCATGAACAAGTGTAGAGGGAGTCTGGGTCCATGAGGCTCAGGCTCTTTTCAGCTTCTTTAAATGATGGATAATAAAGGAGTGTGGATCGGTAAGCTCGATTTGCTGTTTGTACTGCTCTTTTTTTGACTGATGATCCTTTATATCGCTTTTTAATACCCTTAACATTTCTTTTTCGGGATTGATGCCTCTGTCCCAATTGCTTAATTCTTGTACTAAGCATTCCTCTTTTAAAAAACGCAAATTTTGTTCTTCTTGGCCGGGCAGGGCATCATATACAAAAATGGGCAAATCTTTTGCGATGCACTCGCTGATTGTTACACCTCCCGGCTTCGTTATAATAGCGTCGGCTTCTTCATACAGCCGGTTCATCTCTTCTTTTGATGTAATATAAGTCAAGGGTTCAATGTATGGGTCGTTGTGTTGCTTAACATATTGGAAAAGCTTTTCATTCGTTCCGCAAAGAACTTTATATTGAATATTGCCCGATGGCTGCAACATGAAAATAAACCGGCGTATGGAACCTGCCCCCATATTTCCTCCAGATACTAAAACAGTAAGCTTTTCTTTTTTGTCCCGGTTCTCCCGTTGAGTCTGGAACACGGGATCGATCGGAATGCCTGTAATATAAATTTGGCTTTCCTTAATTCCCATTCTTGCCAAATGGTTTTTTACATGAACGCTGGGAGCGAAATGATAATCGATCCATTTCATCCCCCATAAACTGTTGACAAAATAATCAGTATAGACATTGATGGCCAGTCCGTCCCATATCCTCATTTGTTTAAGGCGGGATAACAAATAGGAGGGAAAAGCATGGGTGCAGATAATGGCATCCGGTTTGGCTTCATCAATCAGTTGCTTCATTTTTGCTAAAAAGAACAACTCATATGCAAAGAAGCGATGTTCCGCTTTTCTTTCTTTTACCGCCGCAAATTTATAAAGGGAGCTGTATAGGTTTGGAAAGCGATGAATCCAATACAGATAAGCGGAGGATACAAGATTTTCAAGTTTTCCGTAGCTAAATGACAATAGATCAACTTTTTCACACTGTATCTCTGTTTCGCAAGTCTCCAATTGCCTTTTCATGACATCGGCAACATGGTGATGACCCGAAGGAATGTTCAATAAAGGCAAAAACAGGATACGGAACAATGATATGCACCCCTTATCGTATTCTTTTTTACCCCCTTGTATTTCCATTCATATTTTCTTCCTTCAGTACAAAAATATCAATAAAAATATGCCGAAAAGGGAGAAGTCCCGAAAAATGAAATTAAGTCAATTGTTGGAAACGATAGACGAACATGATGAATGGAGGCCATTTCATCATATAGAGGTAAATGGCATCGCCACAAATTCAAAGCTCATACAACAGAACGATTTATTTATTGCGATCAGTGGTTATCGCCATGACGGTCACCATTTTATACAAGATGTTGTCGAAGCAGGAGCAGCGGCAATTATTGGGGAAAAGGAAATCCATCTACGGGAAATTCCGTATATAAGGACAGCGAACAGTCGGAAGGCCCTTGCCAGATTAGCAAAAGCTTATTATCGGCCACGGTTGGATAAAAAAGTGCTGATAGGAGTAACAGGAACGAACGGAAAAACAACCACATGTTTTATGATTAAGCATATATTGGAACAAGCGGGTATTTCCTGTTCCATGTTTACCAGTGTCCAGAACATGGTAAATGGACAAAAGCGGGCCTCATCCTTGACAACGATAGATCCTCTTAACCTGTATAAGCTGCTTTCAGACAGCCAGGATGATGTGATTATTATGGAGGTTTCATCACATGGGATTGCCCAGTTCCGAGTTGAGGGAATTGAGTTTGATTATTGTTTATTTACAAATCTGGATCACGAGCATCTTGACTATCATAAAGACATGGATGAGTACTTTCGTGTAAAAACCAAACTTTTTCAACAGTTAAAGCCAAAAGGAAAAGCGATTGTGAATGCCTATAACGAGTGGGGAAAAAAGGTCGTTCAAGAATTGCGATCCAGAGGACAAGCCACCCATGTTATTGGACATGAAGAGTATCCGTTGCAAATTATCCGCAACAATCAAAAGGAACGTGCCATCGCATTGATGAAGACAAAGGAGAAATCACTGGAGTTAAAGCCTGGCGTGTTGGGAATTCATAATCTTTACAATGCTGCGATGGCGTTTTGGACAGCAAGAATGCTGCATTTGAACGAAGAAGAAATTATTGGTTCCTTAATGTCGTTTAAAGGAGTTCCCGGCAGGTTTGAAATGTTTCCACATCAAAGTGAAGCGACTATTGTCATTGACTATGCCCATACAGCCGACGCTTTTTTTCATTGTTTGAACACAGCCCGTTATGATGGCGCAAAACGAATTATTCATGTGTTTGGATTTAGGGGAAGCCGTGATGAGAGCAAGAGACAGCAAATGGTGAAAATGTCTTCGCGATTAAGTGATTTTATCATTCTTACATTAGACGACTTAAACGGCATTTTATATGAGGAAATGGTTAGTCAGCTTCACTTGTTAAATGAGGCGAGTAAAGGAATTGTGATCCCTGATCGAACGTTAGCCATCGAGTATGCCGTCAAACATGCCCGTAAAGGAGACTGGATTGTGATCACAGGAAAAGGAACGGAAACATATCAGCAATCATTTTCGCTTCCTGCAAGATCCGACGTTGAAACAGTACGTTTTATCTGCTCCCAATAAATATCCATAAATTACAGGTTAAAACTCCTCTCATTTCTCTTTATAATGGAGTAATGAGAGGAGGATCATGAATGTTCATTGTTACCATCATGATGGCCGTCCTCATCGGGATTGTCATCTATAAAGGCTATCAAAATACTCATTCTGTCGTTATGAACGAAATTCATATAAATCATCGTTCTGCTGATCGTGCTGGAGGCAGTTCACTGAAAATCTTGCATTTATCCGACCTGCATCTTGAAAATATTTCAATTTGCCCAAACACGCTATATCATCGTGTAAAAAAACTCGACATTGACCTCGTTGCGGTGACGGGTGATTTTTTAGACCGAAAGCGCAGCCTCCCAAAGCTCATCCCATACTTGAAAGTTCTCAATAAATTAAATCCCTCATACGGGTCATATGCTGTTTTTGGCAACCATGATTATGTCTTAAAAGACAAATACTTTTATCAGCTTAAAAAAATACTGAATGATTTTGGCTTAAAAACGCTGCAAAATGAAAATGACCTGATTCAAATCGGAAACAAACGGATCAATATTATTGGCATCGATGACTACAGCACCAAGCGCAGCAACTTAAAAGAGTCTTATAAAGGGGTGGGAAATGGATATAATCTCGTTTTCACCCATGACCCGAATATTGTCCTTTCGATGAAAGAAGAATATCATTTCGACTATCTTCTTTCCGGCCATTTCCACGGCGGGCAAATTCATTGGCCAAAACCATACCATCTTGTGAAAATGGGAAAATTAGTAAAAATGAATATGGTCAAAGGGTTGCACCACTATAAAGAACGGCCGTTCTATATCAACGAAGGCCTCGGCCAAACAGGTGTGAATATCCGGATTGGAAGCCGGCCAGAAATTACTGTGCATAACGTAACCATACCGGAAGAAGTTAAAGAAGTGGGTGCAGCTGTGTAGTCTTTCTTGAAGCGGTTCCTGAGAGGAGCGCTTTTTTTGATGGAAAAAAAGCATAGCATATATTTGTAAAAAATATATACTTGATTGAAATATATATTTCTGTTACATTTATCTCATGGATAGGACAAGTTTAATCAAAGGCCATTTAGAAATGTGTGTATTATCGATTTTATCAAAGGAAAAAAGCTATGGGTATGAAATAATGAAAAAGTTGGAAGAACACAATTTGAAATTGAAAGGAGTGGGAAGCATTTATCCCATCTTGACGAAGCTCAAAGAGCAAGAATGGGTCCATACACATCGTGAAATGACAGAAAGCGGCAAGGTGAGAGTTTATTATGAAATCAATGAAAAAGGGAAATTGTACCTTCAAAAGAAGATCATTGAATGGTTGGAACTGCAAATGGATATTAAATCCTTACTGCGAAAAGGGTTGAAAGGAGAGCTTTTAGAATGAACATTCACTTAACCTTGGCAGAAAAGCAATTTTTACATGAAGTGATGACAGAACTCAAGCAATATCAAATACATTCAAAGGATAGAAGAAATATTAGACTGCAGCTTCTGGAGCATATCCAAGAATCGCGTGAACACGGCCAAGACAGTATCCAAGATTTTGGGGAGCCGACAACATTTGTCAAGGATTTTTTAGAAGTGAATGGCATAGATCTCCATTCTAAAATGAAGCAAATACAAAAATTCAAAAGCAGGCCAGGATTGTTATGGGTGACAGGCCTCTTTGCTTTTATACTGGCTTATCTCTGCTCTCAGCTTATACTATCGATGTTTTTAACAGAAGCCTTTAACCCGCAAAAAACATATAACTCCTTTGATTATCATATTTTTTATCGGATTTCGGAACATTCATGGTGGAATGTCTTACTCATGATGATTAGCATATCTGCATCCTTGCTCGTTTCCGCGCTTGTGGTGTTTTCTATGCGAAAAATAAAAGGATACAGGTGAAAAAAGCATGAAAATACTGCAAGTGAAAGTCGTTTTTGTATGCTTATTATTAAATCCGTTCATGTTATTTCTGCCGGTCGCGAATGTCTCCGCCGAACGAGATATTCAGGTTGAGATAGACAATTATGTAGAAGCCTATTTAGAAGAACAACGGATTCCGGGGGCCGCTATTGCTATTGTACATGAAAATAACCTCTTTTATTCTAAAGCGTGGGGTATAACAGGAGAATCGGGGGAAAAAGTAACGACTAAGACACCTTTTACGATAGGATCAATCAGTAAGTCATTGACTGGACTAGCCATCATGAGATTAATAGAAGAAGGTGCTGTGAACTTGGAGGACCCGGTCCAACAATATCTTCCATGGTTTACACTAAAAGATCGCCAAGCCGCCTCGCAAATCACTATTAAACATTTATTAACGCAAACAAGCGGAATGAGTACATATTCAGGTCTATCTATATCGGATCAAGAATCTCAAGATATGGGCATGATCCGGGAGAATACAAAAAGTTTTTCGAATGTTGCGCTAACCGCTAAACCCGGAGAAAAACACCAGTATAGCAATGCCAACTTCTTAATTCTTGCCGCTATCATTGAAGAAGTGACAGATCAAACTTATTCTGAGTACATGGAACAGCAAGTTTTTTCGCCATTGGGGATGAAGCATGCAGCGGCTGATAAGCGTTCGGCGTATGAAAAAGGATATTTGGCCGGTTACCAATCATGGTTTGGAATTCCCCGAAAGAGTGCCGTGGCTTATGATAATGGAGGCGCGCCTTATGGATACATAACTGCGAGTGCGGAAGATATGGTCCATTTTATATCGTTGCTTCGTCAGCAGGAAAGTCCTTTTTTAAGCAAGAAGACGATGGACCTTTATACAACTCCTTATGTTCAAACCGGTGAACATCGGTATTATGGTCTTGGAATAAGGATTACAAACCCAGATTCTACAGAAGAAATGATCTGGCATTCAGGCTCAACCCCTGATTCGCATGCTGAGGTGTTCTTTATACCAGAAACCGGTTGGGGTGGAGCGATTCTTACGAATAAAAATCATATTTTAGAAGAAGAGGCACTCATCTACCTGAAGCAAGGGATCATCAACATTTTACATGGAGAAGAACCTGTTGAAGTTCCTGAATACACACCTACTGTTCAATTTATCATGCTTGGAATCATATGTTTGCTTCTTGCCATGTGTATTTATCAGTTAGTCAAGGTGAAATCAGGAACAGTTCGCAAAAGAAAGTTGTGGCGTATTTCCGGAGTCATCCTGTTAGGTTTATCCATTGCCATTATTCCATTGTTCATTTATAGTACAGGCTCCCCGTGGCATTCGATCACATTATTTGCTGCTGATATCGCCTTGCTTACGCTAGTATTAGTTGCCTTGTTGGCAGTGAATGGGATATCCATTATCATCAGATCATTTAGAAAATAAAAAAGTGAAAATTGTTCAGCTTGTAGAAAAAGTGCTCTGCAAGCTTTTTTATTTCAATAGGATGAATGTATGTGTTGTAATTCATTTTTTTACGGAGCGGCGAAGCTGGCAATTATTCGGGAAAGCTTCATCAGCTAAAGGAGGGAGGGTCAGAATCAAGCTGGAATTTATCCAATTCAATCGTTGGCTAAGTGACAGGTGAAAAGGGAAATAAAATGAGCCCAAAGAACGAATCCCTCTTCGTCTTTGGGCTACGAATCCTCAATTATTTTTTGACGGCGTCATCTTTTGGCGCCGACCAAAAGGCAGCAATGATAGAAACAATCAAAACGATAAATGGAGCATAAAAGATAAAAAATTGTTGCATGTTAGAACCCCCGTTTAAGCTTTGTTTTTCTTATCGCCTTTTACATAATTTTTATCAAAAAGGAACAGCCGCAATAGCAGGTACAGGGATGGGATCAATAATCCAAGGCCCGCTATGAAAGCGATGATCAGCGAAATGGCCATGGCTTCATTTGTAAAACTGTCATAAAGTGTTAAATGCGGATACAGCAAATACGGATAATGAGAGATGCCATATGCATAAAATGCAAGAGCAAATTGGCCTACAAGCAGCCAGAACGCTCTGCCGTAATGTTTTCTTTTCCAAATGAGCCATACTGTATTTAGAAACAGCAAGAAAGAAAGGGCAAACATCCACCATACATCGAGCATTCTGTCAAAATGTTCTATGTTATGACGCCGAAGCTCAACGATAATTCCGGAGGCCGTGATAATTAAAGGCAAAGACCAGATGAGCGCATACTTGCGCATCAATTCTGTTGCTTTTTTGTCATTGGCTTTGTTCGCGTACCAGGTTAGAAAAACAGCTGAAATATAGAGAACGGCCACGACACTAAGAACCACGATGCTCCACGTGAGCGGACTCTTGAAAAGAGCCAAGTAATCAAGTACAGGTTGGCCATTTTCGATGGATACGAACCCGCCTTCAGAAATGGTGAGCACGATCGACAGGGAAGCCGGGAGGAACAGGCCGGATAATCCATACATGAACGAGTATCCTTTATGTCCTCGCGAACCGTATGTTTCAAATGCGTAATACGAGCCCCTGATCGCCAACAACAGAATCGAAATGCTCACCGGGACAAGCAGTGTTGTTCCATAATAGAAGGCTGTCTTGGGAAAAAACCCAACGATACCGACGAAAAAGAAAACGAGAAAAACGTTGGTCACTTCCCAAACGGGAGACAAATAACGCTGAATAATGTTGGTTAAAATATGCTGCTTTCCTGTAAATAAACTGTATGCGTTGAAAAAGCCCGCACCGAAGTCTATGGAAGCGACGATGACATAACCGAACAGAAACGTCCAAAGCACCATGATTCCGATAATTTCAAGATTCATTGAATGACACCGCCTTTGTCCGCCTCGCGGTCTTCCAACTCGCGTTCGACCGGGTTTCGTCTAAACATCCGGCTTAAAATGACGACACTGCCAATCGCAAGAATCACGTATAGCCCTGCGAATAATATGAGCATTAAATCAACTTGGTCGCTTGAAGTGGCTGCTTCGGCCGTACGCATGATACCCCGGAGAACCCACGGTTGTCTTCCGACTTCCGCCAGCCACCAGCCCATTTCGATGGCGATTATCGATAACGGTCCGCCAAGAACGATCAACCAGCGGAACCACTTTGTATGAATGAATGCCCATGACCTCTTTGTGCCCAACCAATAGAGGAAGGACAAAAACATCATCCATACGCCGATCGTTACCATAATGTCAAAGAGATAGTGAATATATAATGGAGGGATCTCATCCTCCGGAAATTCCTCCAGACCTATCACTTCTGCAGAAGGTATTCCATGCGCCAAAATGCTGAGTGCCTTTGGAATTTCAATGGCGTATTTTACTTCTCCATTTTCCAGCGTCCCATATAAGATAAGGGGTGCATCGGCTTCTGTTTCAAAATGCCATTCGGCCGCAGCCAATTTTTCCGGTTGATATTCCGCCAAATATTTACCAGAGAAATCTCCGATCACTGCAGTCGCAATCGAAAAAATCAACCCAAGCTTCATCGTTAAATAAAGTGCTTTTTTATGATAAATATGATCGGAGCCTTTTATCAATCGGAATGCGGCAATGGCTGCCAATACAAACGCGGAGGTCATATAGGCGCTTGCGACAACGTGAGCCACCTTCGTCGGCATGGCCGGGTTGAACATGGCGAGAATTGGATTGATGTTTACAAGCTCTCCATTCACAATGTCAAACCCTTGCGGCGCATTCATAAATGAGTTTACCATCGTGATAAATACAGCTGAAAACGAGGCGCCGATGGCAACCGGAATGAGCAGCAATAAATGCTTGCGCTGGTTTTCAAACCGATCCCAAGTATATAAATAGATCCCTAAGAAAATGGCCTCAAAGAAAAAGGCGAAAGTTTCCATAAATAACGGCAAAGCAATTACGTTGCCCGCCAATTCCATAAAGTTGGGCCATAGGAGCGATAATTGCAAACCAATGGCTGTCCCGGTGACAACACCAACCGCGACCGTAATAACGAAACCGCGTGTCCATCTTCTTGCGAGCAAAATATAATGCTCATCGTTCTTTTTGATCCCGACCCATTGGGCGATCATAATCATTAAAGGAACTCCAACACCGATAGTGGCATAAATAATGTGAAAAGATAGAGTAAGCTCCGTCAAAACTCGGCTATAAAATAACGCATCTTCGTTGATCAATCCTATTCACCCTTTTCGTTTAACTAAATATCCGGCCGAGGAGTGATAATAGCATGATGATCGCAACACCAAATGCAAGTCCGATCAAATAACGTTCATGTTTTTTATACAAAACACATCACCTCTATTCTTATCATACCCTCATTTTCTTTTTTGGAACGGATATTGTGTGGCAAATTCATCTCGTCTTTATGATAAAAAGGTGAAATCCAGAAGGTGTTTGAATAGAGTGAAAACAACAGAAAGACAGAAAAGTTATTTTCATATAATGTTGAAGGTGGGCAGTTGCGGCATCATGACCAGGTCATAAAAAGGCTTCTGATATTTATGGTAGGTCATAATACTTCATGATGCAATTGAATTGCATTCATCACCTTGAAATCAAAAAACATAATTGAATATTATTCATTCGTTGCGTGCAACGGATTTTTAGTGGGTAGCAGATGTTGGCACAAAAGTTATTTAATGAAGTAAACATGAAATTTCTCCCGGCATATAGCAGTTAAAGGGTTGGTGTTGGCGCTTTTCTTGATCGAAATGGATTTCACGCAGAGACGGCATAAATTTCTGTAACAGCCACTATATTAGTAAAGGCAAGATTTCATTTGCAAAGCTTTTTTTTCAAAGTAAAGCCTGGGGGGGGAACTATGTGGGCGAGCATTATCGGGTTGTCATCATTGGCGGCGGCACCGCCGGAATTAGTACGGCGGCAAGGCTGTTGAAAGAATTGAAAAACCTGTCCGGAGAGATTGCGGTGATTGATCCGTCTGACAAGCATTATTATCAACCGCTTTGGACACTGGTTGGCGGCGGTGCGGCTAAAAAGGAAGATACGGTCAGAAGCATGGGCCAACTCGTTCCGGATGGAGCCGTTTTGCTGAAAGATGCGGCAGTTTCGTTTTATCCGGAAGAGAATGTCATTGATCTGGCGGATGGCTCCAAAGTTTCTTATGATTATTTGGTTGTGGCAGCTGGCATTGAAATAGACTGGGGCGGAATTAAAGGATTGCGAGAATCGATTGGCAAAGGCGGTGTTTGCACCAACTATTCCTACGAGTATACCGATTATACGTGGGAGGTGATTCGCGGCTTTAATGGGGGAAATGCCGTGTTTACCCAACCGGCAACACCTATTAAATGCGGAGGGGCACCGCAGAAAATAGCATACTTGGCGGAAGATTATTTTACCCAAACAGGTATTAGGCATAAAACGAATGTCATTTTTGCATCAGCCAACCCGGCCATATTTGATGTTGTCAAATATCGGAAAGCGCTCGAAAAAGTTTTGGATCGGAAAAAAATCGATGCCCGGTTCCTGATGAATTTGACAGAAGTACGCCCTGATGCAAAAGAGGCGGTATTTGAACATATTGAAACAAAAGAAGAAGCTGTTATTCGCTATGAAATGCTGCATGTTACTCCTCCGATGCGGTCGCCTTCCTTTATTAGAAACAGTCCCATCGCGGATGAAGCGGGATGGGTCGATGTACACCCGCGTACGCTCCAGCATACAAAATATGAGAATATTTTTTCTCTCGGTGATTGTTCCAATTTGCCAACTTCGAAAACAGGTGCTGCCATTCGTAAGCAGGCTCCAGTAGTCACGGAGAATATCATTGCAATGATGAAAGGGGAAGTGCCTGCCGCCACATATGACGGATATACTTCTTGTCCGTTGGTAACGGGATATAACTCTTTGATTCTGGCTGAATTTAATTATGATAAAGAGCCGGTTGAATCATTTCCAATAGATCAGGCGAAGGAACGGAAGAGCATGTATATGTTAAAAAAGGACGTTTTACCCATTATGTATTGGAATGGGATGCTGAAAGGAACGTTGTAAAGTAGAAAGGGGAAGCGTGATGGCCAAGACAATCGTTTCGAATAAAGATTGGCTGGATCAAAGTGATCCCGACACGCAAGAGGCGTTGCAAAACATTTTGAAGCAACTGCCCGAACTGGCAGATCATATCGAAAAAATGAATCGGGCCGCCTCTTTTGGTGAGACACTGCTGAAAGACGACGAGACATTACACAAAGTCAAATTGTTCTTGGATCATTCCAATTTGGATATTGGAACGATTACAGCCGCGATCCGTTTACTTGAGAAATTGCCATTTCTTGTGGAAGTGGCGGATCGGCTAGAGACTTTCATCAGATTTATCGAAAGTGTTTTAAAAGATGAACAGTCCCTGAGCTATTTACAAAGGAATATGGAAGAATATTTGTCCGATGCCACTGACAAAGTGGCAGAAGGGAAGCAACTTTGGGAACAAGTCAAACAAATGGCCGAAAACAACGAAAAGCAAATCACCCTGTTTACCGTCATGAAATGGATGAAGGAGCCGAAAGTGCAAAAGCTTTTAGCTTATGTGCAAGCATTGATCTATGTTCTTCCAGCGGAAGAAAATAGAAAGGAAGTGTAATGGTCTTGTTTATGCGCTATTTTTATGATGAATACCTTGCCCATGCCTCTTATTTGGTCGGTTGTCAAAAAACAGGGGAGGCGATTGTCATTGACCCGGCGCGGCATATTGATCCGTATGTCACAGTGGCCGAGCAGCAGCGCTTGACATTGACGGCGGCGGTCGAGACACATATCCATGCCGATTTCGTTTCCGGCTCCCGTGAGCTGGCTGATCAATATGGCGCGACATTGTATTTATCAGATGAAGGTGGCGAGCATTGGCAATACAAAAACCTCGAACATGTGAGCCATCAGCTAGTAAGGGAAGGGGACACACTGCAAATCGGGAGTCTGGAATTAATGGTCATTCATACCCCGGGACATACACCTGAAAGTATTTCCTTGATATTGACAGATACATCTGATGGAAAAGAGGCGCCGGTCGGTATATTTACGGGAGATTTCGTGTTTGTCGGGGATGTCGGCCGCCCGGATCTTTTGGAAACGGCGATAGGAGTTGAAGGGGCGGCATTAGATGGGGCGAAAGCAATGTTTCGTTCACTTGAACGTTTTAAGGCATTGCCGGACTATTTACAAGTTTGGCCGGCTCACGGCGCCGGAAGCGCATGTGGAAAAGCTTTGGGCGCGATCCCAAGCTCAACTGTCGGCTATGAAAAAATGTATAATTGGGCTTTGCAGTATGATGATATCCGAATATTTGCCAAGGATTTGATGGCGGGTCAGCCCGAACCACCACCTTATTTTTCTATTATGAAAAAAGTGAACCAATCAGGCCCTCCATTATTAAAGCACCTTTGCTCTCCTGTAAAAGTCAATGACGCGGGCTCTTTATACAGTTGGCTGAAAAAAGGAACGGTAGTCGACACAAGGCCAGCGGAAGATTTTGGCAACGGGCATGTTCCGGGCTCCATCAACCTCCCATTCAATCAAAGTTTTGCCAATTGGGCAGGCTGGCTGATCGATTATGACAAACCGCTATATATATTGGCGGCTGACGGAAAGTTCGCGGAAATCGCGCAAGTCCTTTCATCAATTGGTATCGATTCTATAGCGGGATATATGAATGTTCACACTGCATTAAGAAAATATTTAGAATTGGAAACGTTCGATAACGTGGAGCTTGATCATATTCAAAAGTCAAGTCCACATTTATGTGTAAAAGTTTTCGACCTTTGCATAATGTTAAATTTGTGTATTCATCAAAGCACAGCCACAGCGAAGCTGCTTGCC
>NZ_JAFBFH010000053.1 GCF_016909185.1 Siminovitchia thermophila
GGAGTTGGCAAGTGGCGTATTTAATTTATGTATGCCCTACGGGCCATACATAAATTAAATGCCAATCCCTACATTATTAGTTTGCCATAAACATGGTTTTTACTTTACTTATTATAATCAGTATTTCATGATGTTACCGATCATTTCTAGTGTGTTAATCTCCTTTATTTTTTATATCGAATTCAAGAACAAAATGTATTTAGATTGGATAACGTATAATATTCCACGTTATCAATTACTTTTTTCAAAAATACTTGTCTCTACAATCATTATGTCAGCCATTTGTGTAATGCAATTATTTATTTTGTCTGTTTTCTATTTTGTTATAGACGGGAATATAGAGAATATTCTTCGCTTAATATCCTCTTATATAATCCTTAATATAATAGTGATTACAACCATTACACTAGTGTTTGCAGCTGTCATCCAATTAACTAAGAATATAGTAGCAAGCATATCTATTGGGATAGGTGTTTCTTTATTGTCAATGATTCTAATGGCGGCACCTTTTTCCTTTTACATTCCTACAGCATTTGGGTATAGACTCGGACTATTCGTTATTGATAATGGATACTATTATGAGGGAGGCATGACTCCCACTATTATAGGCATAGCCCTGTTATTTCTAATAAACGCCATTATGCTAATGATCAACCTGAGATTAATTTATAAAAAGAATTTGTAAGGAAAGAAGGAGTCTGATCGTGGAGAATATACTTAAAAAGTCAAACATTTTTGTTCTCGAAGATGATCCAGATATATCAAAGTTTCTAAATATATTCTTGAGTGATTATTTTAACAAGGTGATTGTGAAAACAGATAATCGATTTAATTATTCGGATTTAGACAATGCCGATATTTTTTTGTTAGATGTCGAGATACCGTTCGATAGTGGATATGAGGTCTGTAAACGGATAAAAATGGTTTATCCTAACAAGCCTGTCGTTTTTCTCACGGCGCATAGTCAACTTGATGATAAAATCAAAGGCTTAGAATTGGGTGACGATTTTATACCTAAACCCTTTGAACCTTTAGAACTTATTGCGAGGCTTAAAAATCTATTGAAGGACAAGTATGGAGACCTTGTCTATTTAGATGGAATAATAGTTGATAAACGGGCACATTTAATTGTAGATAGTGTAACGGGAAACAGAATACCATTAAGTGAGACTGAAAATAAGATATTCTTTTACTTGTTTGATAACATGAATATTAGTTTATCAAGGGAGCAAATAATAAATCATGTGTGGGGAGTAGAAGGTCGTAGCCGTCAAGAAAATTCCCTAAATGTGTATATAAATAGTGTAAGAAATAAAGTGGATATTAAAGGCAAGTTAATTCAAACTATTTATGGTTATGGATACAAATTAACAGATCAAAAGGAATGATGTTATTGAAAAAAAAGATTTACTTTTTCACGCTTATCTCTATCTTGTTCTTTCCAATTGCCTTTATCATGTCAAATTATATCGTATTCTTAGCCCATTTAATACACGATTATATCAATGGGACTGATACTCCTTTTATAGCACATGAACATTATTTATATATTTTTTCTCTTTTCTTCATTATGGTTTTATTATACGTTTTCTTCCTATCAAAAATGATTATAAATATTTCATCTGAAATAAGGCTTCTTTCACATCTTATAAGGGGGATAGCGAAAGACGAAAACTATCCAGAGCCAGTAGAGCTCCAGGTGTTAAAAAATAGCGAAATGAACCATCTGGGCGAGTCGATAAATATATTAATTGATAGATTAAAATATAATCAGGATAAATATAGGGAATCAGAAGAAATTAGAAAAAGATATTTAGATCAACTTTCACATGATATTAAAACGCCGTTATCTCTCATAAAAATTAATTTATTCTACCTAAAAACGCAACAAAACGTCGAAGAAGCGATAGAAGAAATTAATAAAAATGCAGATATAATATCGACGCTAAGCGACCGAATATATCATAAGAATTATCTGAATCCGGACTCTATCATTACTCATATGTCGCCGGTCAGCTTAAATGACTGCATAATTGCCATTATCGAAAAATGGAACAATGCTTTAAGACATAAGAAAATAAATTGTACCAGCAATATAGAATCTAATATTGTTTGGAAGTTGGATAGAGTATGGTTTGAAAGACTACTTGATAATATTTTGCAAAATGTTTTATACCACTCTAAGGCTAGTCATCTAACTATAGAAGGTGTTAAAGAAAATGATCAAGAACAGTTGACAATAACCGATGATGGTGTGGGTTTTGATTTAAAAAAACAACTTCAGCAATCGAATCAAAAAGGGCTAAATATTATTAATGAAGTTCCTAAGTTGTTAAATCTTCACATTCTAATAGAGAGCAATGATTCTGGCACAAGGATTGTACTAACTAAAATATAGAGAAAGAATGCACGTGATAGGCTCATGTTAGATAGATCAATGATTTAGATTCAGAAGTGTATTTGCTAAGTAAAAAAGGTATAAAATAGTAATTAATAAATGCCGCTTGTCAACAGTATTTAAGAATGCAATAAGGATTCCTTATAACTGGGGAAGTGGAAGAGTGCTTCTGTTCAATGATGATAAAACCGTTTTTGCTGCCCTTGCCCACCTGGTGGCGGACGCAGTCAAATGTTTTTTTCGGTAACTGGCCACTCCTTACGATCCTCCTCAAACAATTCGCTTTGAAGGACCTGTTTCTCATCATGTTTCCGGTACCGGCCCTCTCCCGCAAGCTCCCATAATGTCTCGGTGAAATGCGATAAAAGAAAATTGCTCCATATTCTTGCAGAAGCTCAAACATCCTGTCGCATAGAATCATGATCGCACGATAAGTTTGAAAGACATTTGTCAGGATTGATAACCGACCATGTTGAGGTCGGCTATTTCTTTTCTGCGATTACCAAGCATAAAGTGGCGAACGGCCCTAATAGTAGTGATAGTAAAAACCAGTTTAAACCACTCCGGTTTTTTCCTTGAGCGATTCCGGCATTAATGAGCGCCAATGTCCCCCACCCGACAAAATAGCTTTCATTCATTTTTCAACTCTCCTCTTTTTTACTAGTTCAAGTATGACATACATTGAATTGCAATGTGCAATGATTTACCACTATGATACACTTTAGGCATTACGGTCTGTAAGGAGAAGCATGCTATGAAAAAACAATGGTCAACGCCTGCTCTACTTGATCTATTTGCAGAGCAGCGGAATGTTGAGCTCGGAAAGTCGATGGAAGCTTACATGAGATGCCGTCGCGAAGCGTTGAAGTATTTCAAGTCGTAAATGGAGGTGTTCATGTGACAACTGTTTTTATCGATGCAGACGGATGCCCGGTTGTAAATGAAACCATTGCTGTATGCCAAGAGCTCGACATACAATGCGTCATTATTTGTGATACTGCACATGAAATCCACCGAGATGGAGCGAGTACGATCATCGTTTCAAAAGGGGCAGACGCAGTGGATTTCGTTTTAATTAATCGCGTAAAACGCGGTGATATTGTTGTGACACAAGATTATGGATTGGCAGCTATGGCTTTAGCCAAACAGGCATATGCCATCAACCAAAATGGACAATTATATACAGAAGAAAATATTGATCAGCTGCTTTATGCTCGGCATCAGGCTCAAAAAATTCGTCGTGCTGGCGGGCGTTTACCAGGACCGAAAAAGCGCTTGAAGGAACAAGACATTCAATTTACCGATAGTTTACGCCAACTTTGCTTAGCTATTATTGAATGAATTGGAATACAATCATGTATCGCCTTAAATCGTTGGAATTACCTACAACTGCGGGAGGTGAAAAATGTCTAAAGTTGTTTCGGTTCATTCTTTAACAAGTCAGGTCATAAACTGCACAAAAAATTGAAAAGCCAGAAAGAAAAATACTTAAAGTTCTTTCGAAATGGAAAAATAGATACTAGAGACGTCTGCATGCCTTTAGAATGGTCTGCCTTTTGAATCCATACTTTCGAAGAACACAATCCGCATTATTGTGAACATGTTGTTGTCCTTGCTAAAGAAGCAATTGTCGGAGTTTGTAAAATGAAGAGTCCCTTCCGAAATGGACGGGATTTTTTTCGTCTCAAGTACAGGCATTGCCACGCCACGTATCGCTGCTTTACTAATGAATGAGCTTCCTTTTGGTGCGCACTCCATTTGAGGGCTCGGCTGTGCAGGAGGTGTTGCGGGAGAAGAGGAGCTTCGACTAGTGCCGAACGTAACCCGACGTTTTTGCTGTATGTGTAGAGCTAAGCAGTATTTTTAGCTGCTAAACGATTGGATGCTCATTGTGCGGATTCCTGTTGAAGAACGACATGTCGTGAAGCAACGAATGATGAGGTATTCAATAAGTGCAAAAGCGAGTTAGTCGAAATCACCTGGCTAGCTCGCTTCATGTATTAAAAAACTTATTTAACTTTATCCTGTTTTTGTGGTAATAAAATGTCACGAAGAACTACATCATTCAAATGAGGGAGCTGCTTTTTTTCTAATTGCGTCAATCCGTACTTATCTGTATTTTCAAAAACTTCATAAAACTTTAAGATATGACATTAAATTTTCCGTCAGGTAATTTTTCATTCAACATGTTAATTGGTAGCAGTTGCAAGTTTGTAATACGTTTCTTTAGATTAGTATTAAATCTTTCATTTTTGTTTTTCAATATTACTTAAGATATAATAAAAACAGTTTAATCCATAAAGTAGAAGGGGATGCAATGATGACTTATATGTTGGTCCATGGACTTGGTCAAAATGCTACCAGCTGGCAAAAAGTCATAGACTACATGAAAATAGATTCCGAAAAGATAGTTTCACCTGACTTGTTTCAATTTATTGAAGCAGGAAAAATTGATTATCGTAATTTGTACCATAACTTTTTTGATTATTGCGAAAACCAAGATGGCTCTATTGATTTAGGTGGTCTTTCGTTAGGTGCAATTCTATCTTTAAACTATGCATTGGATCGTCCAGAGAAGGTAAATTCCCTTATTTTAATAAATACACAATATAAAATGCCCCAGTTTCTTCTTTCTGTACAAAACGTAATTTTTCAAGTGCTACCAAATTCCGTATTTAAAAAAATGGGATTACCCAAAAAGGATGCAATCCAATTAATGAAATCTATGAAAGAATTAGATTTCAGCATGAGGCTATCAGCAATATCCTGTAAAACACTTATTCTATGCGGGGAAAAAGATAAGCCAAATCGAAAAGCAGCAAAACAATTAAGCAATCTAATAATGGATGCAAAGTTGAAATTTATTCAAAGCGCTGGTCATGAAGCAAATGTAGATAATCCTGAAGGTATGGCGAAAATAATTAAAAGTTTTTGGGTTGAAAATACATAAACTATAGCTTGAATACTGAATTATTCACAATAAAGTGTAAATTACGCTAACGAAATGTAGGGAGTGAACACTAATGAATATATTTCATTCTCGTTTTACTCCCGCTGTAAATTCTATCATAAAAGGTTATTCTCTAGAAGAGATTTCAAAGATTGCTTAGATGCACTATTAAATTTAGTAGCATGTAATGGCATGCAATAATGTATGCTTTTGTGTAGGGATACCATTATAGCTCATCACAAAATTAGTTTGGACGACAGATTGTAATGTTTCTTTCCATATTCAACATATAAACAGATAATTTGAAGCATAAAAGTCCAACTACAAGTAGCAGAATTATACAAATAGGATTTCATTCCAATCCACAGACGTGGCTGGATTTTGAAAACGCCACTTTACATTTTTCCTAAAGATATTAAGTATTTCTATAGCTAATTTCTTCTTTCACCAATAATCTCAATATATCATCAAGAGTAGGTTCGATAATTTCTATTCCCTCAAAACTTATCTTTGAACGAAGTACATAATAATTTAAATCTGAAAAATTTAGTTGGCTATCATCGGAACGATCCTTAACAGTAACATATTCGACATAGTCTTTTGGAAGTAACAGTTCTTCAAGTTTTCCAGAATCTTGAATAACAGTAACAATAATTCCGATTATATTTTTTCTTGTAAAACGTTTAAGATTTGCTGGCGAATCTTGAAGTACTTTTTTACCGTCTTGATAAAACATATTGTGTCGCTTAACATATCAGCTTCTTCTAAATAATGGGTAGTAAGAAAAATGGTAACTTCTAACTCTTTTTTACAGTACAACGAAAAAATGTAGAATTCTAATGTTCTTTTTTCACCCATAGGGGTCCTGTTACATACCAAATAACAGTCACAATAATGAATCCAGGTAATGCTTCGAAGGTGTTATGTGATTCTCCAGTCATAGTAAGTATCATATAAAAAACGCCCATAACAATTAGATAAATGAGTACAGCAAGTAGCCATTTTTTTAAGTGAAACATTTCATAGTGGTAATCTTTTTTCTTGTTTGTTTTAACTCTATTCATTTTATTATCCAACCATTTAATAATCGTTTTTCCAAATGCTATTGTTACACCTAAATAAATACCAGACAAACTATGACTATAAGAAAAAGGTTCACCCATTAATAGGGAGACAATATTAAAAATAATTAATAGCAAATCGTCTATTGGAATAAGTATTAGGAAAAAGTTCCCAAGCTTAGCATTTTTAATGATTGATCTGAAAAAGACACCCAGAATTGCAAAGACCCAGAATAAGATTTCACATATAATAATGAGAGTTAAAATGAGCATTTCAACTCCTCCAATCATCAAATTTCAATAATATTTGATTCATATAATTGAAAAATGTTTGATTAAAAGGAATGACTTTCGGCTCTTTTAACAAGCTTTCTTCTAATATATCGAAGTACTTTTTTTCTAAATGACGGTCACCATTAAATAATGGTGGAACGACCTGAATGTATTTTGCATATATTTGTTGTTCTAGCAAATCATTTGATTTTTCCATACCGCGCCTGATCATTTGTAGAAGTTCTTTCATATCTGAATGAATGTCAGCAGGATTATCTAAATTAGGGAGATTCTTTAATATTTCTATTTCTTCTAAGCTAAAATCATCTGATGAAAAAGTGTTATCTTTATCTATGTCATTATGTGTTATATATTCGAGAAGTCTATGAATATCAAGAGACATCATTTTAGGGTTTATTTCTATTCCATTTTTTAGTCTTAATAGATTGTTCTTTCTATTCATTAATTTATCCATTTCTTCCTCTATAACTGAAATTTCTAAATCAATTGCATTTTCCAGATGCTTATTTGTATTCTCAGAATGAATATTTTCTAACATTATTTTGATTTGATCGAGACCCATGCCCATTTTTTTAAAATTTAGAATAATTTGCAAATCAATTAAATGAGCATTGTTATAATATCTGTAGTTTGTCATTGGATCAACATTGGGTAGAAGCAAACCAATCTCATGGTAATACCTCAAGGTTCGCTGCGAAATATTAAATCTTTTGCTTACTTCTGAGATTGTATACAAAATAATCTCCTCCTCATAAACATCTTGACATTCACGTCAACGTGAATGTCAAGATGTTTATGAGGTGATTTTAATGGATAATAAACAAAAATTTTTTGTGCATTTGATAACATTTATAGTGGGGCATATTGTTCTAAATATCTTTATCAGATTGGAGAAAGTACCTAAAAGCCTTGAGAACATACAGCATATTTTCAAATCGAACAAAATATGGGTTTATTTTAGTGAAGTGAATATAACCATTATTGTTATTTGGTTAGTCATTTTAATAATAGATTTCTTTTTTGTATTTTTAAATCAAAAAAAACGTTAAAATTTGGCCCCATGTTTGAGGCCATGTTAAAGGGTGAGATGGACTGTTCATCCTGGACACGCTCCTTCCCCATGGTTCTGTCTTCGGGAGACTCTTATTGAATAGAAGAACGTGGCTACTCTAAAAAAAGTAAACCGGCTAACATATAATTCATTTAAGGTGTCCTTGTCATTTTTGATTTATATCTTCTATATATGAGGATAGCTGCCGGTGATAACTAGTAAGCTGTCAATTAATAATGTCATATAGATTGATGTTGCGGTATTGGGCAGCTGTTTTCCTCCTGTACCTTTATGATTCGTATGGTCAACCATCTTTTTATGATCATCCTTACGGCCGATTTGTCATCACTTGCTTTATCAGGAATTTTACCGACTTTGTTATCAGGTTTTACGGGTTGTTTACCGTCCTTTGAATTTTCAGGTTGGTCGGCAGTTCATTTCTGGGGTGTTTTATTAAGATTCGTATGAGTCTTTCATTTAGAAGTAGGGACGTAGATCCCGAACTACATCTTAAATCCAGATTTTCTTAAAATAAAAAATGTTGTAATGTATATAGTAGGAATAGCAACTAATAAATATAAAATTCCTTTAGGCATAAACATATTATAAAAGTAGAAGAATAATGTTGCCCAAATGCAAGTAATTAATAATCCAAGTGTTTTTTTTATATTGAAAATATGCCCTCCCGAAAATGATAATGATCAAATGCTTAGTAAATTATGACAGATTTAAATCGTGTTCATTGATTTATGTAGTTAACATATCTCTATATCGCCATTATTCTTCTTTTTATCTCTTTTATCAATCTGTTATGCCATATTTGTGCCTATGTCTAATCGTTTAATTCACTAGCTCCGCAAACTTCTGCTATCCATGCTAGCTTTGGATTCCCAAACTATCCATTGAAGTCGTTAGTTCGTTCATAATCAACATTAAGTTCTGATGAATCTGCAAGACGACGACTAATAAATACAATTCCACCTATTGCCAAAGTTGCAGTTAATACAGCTACTTTCTTTAATTAATATACTTTTTTATCCTCTGCCTTCAAACAGCAAAGGACGCTTATGCTCTATCCTCATTATGAAGTTTCACTTTATTGTTCGTTTTTTCATCAACTGATGTAGTTGTGTCCCTGCCTTTAAGCAGTATTTTTTTTCTTAGACAGATATGCGATTCCAATAGAGATTGGAGGGATAAATGGAACAAAGGGCTTTAACCACTCGACTGCATAGAATATCGGTATCATTAAAAATGATATTCCGAAGAACATTGTGAGAACAGACGTTTTGTTCCACCCGAAAACAGTCAAAACCAATCCAGTTACAACAAAAAGTATAAATGCAACAATCCACCAGTTCATATAATCACCTCTGAATATATTATACTCTCAAATTAAAAAAATTCTTACTTCGATTTATCCCGCATGTAAGGTGCACTTCGAAATCTTGAGTTGATACAAAAGGTTCAAGTGGGAGAAAACGGCACCTAAATGCCTGATTCATTTAACGAACATTCAGTAGGAGAGGAAAGAAAACGCCTGCTGAATGAAGTTTCACTTTATCCCGCATGTAAGTAAGGTGCCGTAAGACTCCCACTTCAAAACATGAGTGAATACAAAGTGTCTAAGAGGGAGAAAACGGCACCTAAATGCCCGATTGGTTCAACTAACAGTCAGTAGGAGCCCTACTGAATGAAGTTTCACTTTATATGTTCAAAAGCCACCATCTTCGAGAAAAGAGCCATTAAACATATACTTGGAACACTTATGGAGCCTTTTACTGTAGAAGATGTCACTCTTTTGATCCGTTGTCATTTCGAAAAAACCGCCAATAAATAGAGTATGGAATAACGGAGCCAAGGAGTAAAAAATACTTATTCACAATGATATCCGCTTTTCCTTGTGCGTTAAAATGAATGGGAATGGCTTCAGGTAAAAACAAGCAAATAACAAATATAACGGCAGCAATTAGTATAAAAACGATGATATCTTTTAATGTCATCTTATATCCCAACCTTTCATTAAATAACTGCTGAGCGACAAGCTGTTTGATACATGAAGGTTGATGCGATGGTAATCACAATCGCTACTCCCCATAACAGAGGGAGGAGTGGAAAAGATACAAACCAATGAAGCAGAACAGGCAGAGCGACTGCTACCATGCTGATTAAACTAGACGCAATCACCGGAAGGCTTTGCTTTACAATGATCATTTCATTATCCCAAGTGAAGTTCGGATGCTTTTTATTGAGAAAAAGACCGAGGATAACAGAAAATAGCGAATAGGCGATCGGAATAAGCAATGTGCTCACAGTTTGTAATGTATTCATTTGTATACGTGTCATCATAGCTATAATCACGAGACAATAGGCAACAGCATGTAATGTTAAATTAACCGCCAGTTTACTATTTAAAATCTCTTTGGTGGAGATGGGTGAACTTTGTACGATCCAAATATGTTTACCTTCCAATGAAATAAAGAATGCAGCCGGGCAACTTAAGGAGAGCATAGCGGAAATAAGCACCGGACCATATGTCGGGAGAAAACGATGGATATGATCCATACCGATAAATTTTCCTAACTGCTCTGGAGATAGGAGCACCAGAAAAATGCTAAAAAGAGACAATAGGATCACTCCAAGCCCAGCATTTAGTACGGCTGTATAAGAACTGAAAAATAGCGAGAAGTCTTTGTGATAAAGTGCAACGAATGGAGATCTTTGTTTAATCACGTTTTTCTGCTTAGCCCTATATTTTGATGATGTGCTTGCCAGGTCGTTAAGTGCACTGTACCTCATGGAGACAAAATGGATAAAAAGGTAGAAGACAGCAGTCGATAGGGCGATAAAGATTCCTAAACGAATCGATACGTGAAAGCGCGCGTCATCTAGAAATAAAATGGCAGGAGGGTACAGTTTAGTAATTTGTCCCGCTAGCATAGCTCCAACATTTGCAATCCCTGCTTCCGATTGCAAAATAAAGACCGCCCCATATCCTACTACGCCAAGTGCGACAAAGGAAAATATGAGGGAGAACAAGTTGCTATTTTTAAAATAAGAAGCGATGTATACGATGCATAATCCAAGCAAAGAAGCGATGCACATTGGAATGATTGGAACAAAAAATATGGAAATAACATAAAGCACCATTTGCAACATGTCTAAAGGTGTGTGCATCATCCATACAATGCCACCTGAAGCCATAAATACAAAAGCAACCACGAAATGAAGGAGATACATCAATAAAAATTTACTGGTTATGATTTCACTGAATTTGACAGGTAATGCTAACAGCATATCTAAATCACGACTTCCGAATAAAATGCCATTGGAGCGAAGCACGGTTAAAATAAAAATAGCAAAGCTCGCTATCGAAACCATATAAGCAGGTATTAAATCCTGCTTTCCGAGTTGGACGAGGGCGAGTGCTGTCAACCAATTATAGATACAAAACAAAAGCACAAATGTGATAACACCAACAGCGGTTATGACCATTGTTTTCTTTTTCGTTCCAGATTGCTTGATTTCATTAAGCGCCAAATAGTTCATGATTTGGGTTCGGAGTAGCAGATAGGCTCTACTCATGGGCTCTGTACCTCCATAAAAAAATCTTCCAACGATTGATTGCCTTTAACAGCTTCAGTAGGACCACTTGCTATCAACTTGCCGTTATGAATGATGGCAATTTTGTTACATAGTTTTTCTGCCACATCGAGAACATGCGTTGAAAAGAAAATGGCGCCACCGTTTGAAGCACATTCCTGCATCGCCTGTTTTAATAAATAAGATGCTTTCGGATCAAGCCCAATAAATGGCTCATCTAAAATGAAGAGTTTGGGTGCATGAACCAAAGCAGCAATAATAGCAGTTCTTCGCCTCATCCCATGAGAATAGGAAGAGATAACATTCCCAAGGTTTGGCGTCATTTCAAATAAATCACTATATTTTTTAATCGCTTGTTTCCGCTTAGCGGTTGGAACGTGATATAGGTCCGCAATGAAATGAATATACTGGTATCCAGTCAGATGTTCATATAAATTTGTCTGATCGGGAATATACGCCATTTTGGATTTGCAAGTCAACGGGTCTTTTTGAATGCAATGGCCATCGATGAGGATTTCTCCTTGGTCAAAATGGTGAATGCCGACGACTGCTTTTATGGTAGTTGTTTTTCCTGAGCCATTGCCACCGATAAATCCAAAAATATCTCCCTTTTCGACAGATAGTGTTAATTGATCAACGGCTTTCTTATTGTTTTTATAGACCTTCGTGAGCTGGTTGATTTCTAAAATAGGCATAAATCGTGCTCCTTTCTTACTGACAATCTGTCAGTTGACTGATAAAGAATACCCAATGGTAAAACACCATTGGTTTTCGAAATGACTGCAAAATATAACGTTTTATCGTATGAGAATATCGCCAAGCTTCATACACCAGTTAAAAGATCGTTGTTTTAGTGCCTAAGGCGCGCTCCAGTAAACTTTTGTATGCTTCATAATAAAGCAGTTTTTTTTCGTTCGACAACGTACTTGTATCAATAGAAACGAATACATAACCGTTGATGAGAAAAGAAGCTGTTTCCAACGGCCGGGCTACATGAAAAACGCCTTCCGAGATACCTTGCTCAATAATATGCCCCAAATAAGTGGTGAGTTTCTCAGAAACTTTATGAGCGAAACGATCCATTAAATAGCGATTTTGGTTCAAATCAACACTGTTTTGCAATGCAATCATGTCAGGAGTTGCGCTGTTTGGCTGTATGAGAGTAGCTTCTATAAAGGAGCGAATCTTTTCGATGGCCGATTTGTCGTCATAGGTTATTTTAAACAATCGTTCTATCATTGGTTCGGAATATCGTTCCACTAAACAATACAGTATATCTTCTTTGTCTTTGAAGTGGTAGTATAGCAAGCCTCGAGAGATATTGGCTTTGGTTATAATATCTTGTGTTGTTGTTTTTAAATATCCTTTTTTAACAAATAGGTGTAATGCAGCTTCCATGATTTCGGCCCTGCGAACTTCCGGATCTTTGACATCTCGCACACAATCACCTCTCTAATGGCGAGTATATACATTAACTGACACTTTGTCAATTCAATGTGGAGGCGGGTTACATCATTTCATCCCGCCAACGTTTTTATCACTGCCTTTTAACGACTTAATTATGAAAAAATGCTGAGTGATAAAATACAAATATATGTGAATCGTTTCTTATATACAGATCAATGAACTGTCAAAAGTGATCAAAATAAGTAAGATCGCATTTCACTTCATTTAACTGTTAATCATTCCATTCACTTTGAAACCAGTCAATTATTGTTCATTCTTTTGTACAAAATATAGTGGTTACCATGGGCGTTCTATGTTATGAAAATCGTTTCAGTTGGTGTCGTATATTTACGGATGAAGAAGTATTTTTTTAAGGTTGGAAGTATACGGAAAATGATAAGACAAGCGCATGTCCGTTCCGACCGCCTATTTTTACGAGAGCTTTACAAAAGTTCATATTAAAGTTTTCGCAGCTTGACTCCTTGCACGGAATGGTTCGGTCCTTTTTCCAAAATCAATTGCGCGCGCTGTTTGGTTGGCAAGATGTTAGAGACTAGGTTAAGCCCGTTGATTTCCCTCCAGATCCTCAGCGCCGTTTCTGTAGCTTCTTCGTCTTCAAGGGATGCGTAATGGTGGAAATAAGAGTTCGGGTTGCTAAACGCCGTTCGTTGCAGCACTTTAAACCGTTCGACATACCAACGGGCGATATCGTCTTCATCAGCATCGACATAAATGGAGAAGTCAAAAAGGTCCGACACAAACAGCTTAGGAATGTACTTGCCGTTTCGTTGTTCGGATTCGCCTGTTTGCAGTACGTTAAGCCCTTCGACGATGACAATATCCGGTTTGCGAATCGTTTGTACTTGACCCGGTACAATATCGTACGCCAAGTGTGAATAAACCGGAGCCGCTACTTCAGGGCGTCCCGATTTAACGTCAGCCAAAAATCGAATCAGGCGTCGTATGTTGTAGCTTTCCGGAAAGCCTTTGCGTTTCATTAAACCACGCTCTTCCAAGATGCGGTTCGGATATAAGAAGCCGTCCGTCGTTACGAGATCGACTTTAGGTGTATTCGGCCAGCGCGAAAGCAGCGCTTGTAAAATGCGGGCAGTCGTGCTTTTTCCAACAGCTACACTTCCGGCAATGCCGATGATGTACGGCACCTTCTCCGTCGGATGTCGTAAAAATGTTTTCGTTACTCGGTACGTATCTTGACTGCTGGCAACGTAAAGGTTTAACAATCTTGACAGAGGCAAATAAATTTCCGATACGTCTTCCAATGAGATTTGTTCGTTAATTCCCTTGAGCTTCACGAGCTCGTCCTCAGACAGCGGAAGCGGGGTCGAATTTCGTAATTGCCGCCACTCTTCACGTGTGAATGAGATGTACGGGGAAACATGTTCATTAACTAGCATACCTGGTTTCTCCTACTGTATTGTTTGTTTCTTCATTTTGACAAATTATGATGTTTTTTTCAATATCGAATTTGACTGCTTAAGAACCTTAAGGGTGAGGAATGCTTATGCATACGGGATGTGGTTAGACGTATGACTCGACACCTCCTGCAGAAAATGAACGAAGCATGAGCTTTTTCAATTGATGGAAAGAAAAAATCGAAACTGCTTCCAGAATAAAAATGCACCATCACCTTCTTTAAAATATCAGATGTAGAGGTTTGAGGAGAAAGGTGGTTGACATTCCGCCTTCGTTTTTTTGAACATTCTTTGATTTATGGAAAAAATTCTTCTTTCGTTGAAAAACTATAAAAGCAGTTTTGGCAAATCCCATCTTTTTGGTAACTGTTTATAGAAGTTTCTCGATATTTACCGTTGTTGTACGGGAAGAGAATTTTTGACTGGAGAAACAAAGTGACAGAACTTCCGAACCATTGGCGATATGGAATCCAAACGGCCCCATATCACCTCCCGCATGAAGAAAAGAAAATATATTAGAGTGCCAAAGAAGGGAAGTCATGATAAAAGTCAAGCAACTAAACCTAAACATGACATTGCTACGCGCATATTTGAATGAACAGTGTAGAAGTAAGCAAAGGGAAATATCAAGCCCTTAGGATGTTCGCATTCCTTCATTAAATGGCGTGTCCATCAATGAGGGCAAAACAAGGTACAATTTATTTATAGTAGACTGATCTATCTTCGATAAGCAAATTGGAAAAGGTATTTTCACGAACTTTCATAAATCCTACATCTAATTGGCGGCCAGCAAGCGATAGCGCGTTAGCGAATCAAACGCGTCTATAATGATTCGAGAAGATCTTGACACGTACGCCATTAACAGACTGTCTAACAAATAAAACCAAAAAAAGGTATAATATAGGTAACTTATAAGCAGAGGAGATTCTTTAGAATGGGCAATGTTCACGGTTTTTC
>NZ_JAFBFH010000054.1 GCF_016909185.1 Siminovitchia thermophila
TCAAAAACGCCATCCTTTCTCGTAAACTTCTTACGATAAGCATAGCGTTTTTTCATTTTGAGGGTATGATTTTAACTTCGCTTGATGGGCATGTGACGGTACCCCTTGTTCAACAATCGAGCCCTTTTGCGGAATAACCACCAATCCTTGTTTGTCATTCGTATGATGTATTGAGCTCTCGTTCTTCGTTAGCTTAACGAAGAGGCCTTGATTTTTTCTTGTTTGAGATTATTATTTGCTTTTCATTTTTAGACAAAATCCAGTCTGCAACCAATCGCTGCTGCTTTTTTCAACCCGTCTTGTCCTCTCTTCATATCAGTCTATGAACGGGGCGGGAAGGCTGCCATAAAGAAAGAACGGAAGCCGCGTTTTCCGCGCAGCTTCCGTCCCGATCTTCCGGACAACTAACTCAAATACCGATTTCGGATGACCCCCATGTGATGAATCTCGTGTCCTGCGATGCCGTACGCGAGGGCACGCGCCGTAATGTTTGCGTTGTTGGCTGTGCCTTTGCAGGACCACGCCTCCGCCGGTAACCCGCGCAGCAGTGTGATCGTCGATTGCCGTACGGCCCGGTAGTCTTCGGCCAATTGCGCGGTTATCCAGCTCCCGAAAGGAGGCATGAACAATTCCTGGTCGAAACCGGACAGAGGCGTCTGGTCCCCTCTTGCGATTCGGAGCAGGCGGTAGGTCATGACGCGTTCTCCGTCTGCGATGTGGCCCACGACTTCTTTCAGCGTCCATTTTCCTTCCGCATACCGATACGCGCCATGGGGCTTTCGGCATGGAAATCCCTCTGAGTTAGCGAAAACGCTTCGTTCTGGAATTAATCAATCGAACACACCAATCAATGCCAACCAACCATTGGTTAATGGAGAATTTCCATTGGATAAGAAGAAGCTTGATCAAATTTTCGGTAAGGAAGGATCTTTAAGTAATGGTGTTTACAAGATTAGTTTCCCGCGCTCTGAACAAATCAAAGAAAACGGAATGGTCATTCCTCCGTCAATGGGGACGTCAACAGCAATTAACTTTCAACCGACTGGTGGACAAAATGCAGCGATTACAGGAGATTTTGTGTTAACAGCAGAAGAAGTGAATTCAGTAATACGTGTTTTACGAAAACATGACATCGAAGTAGAAGCTGTGCATAATCACATGTTATTTGAAGAACCACATCTCCTTTTCGTTCACTTTTGGGCGAATGACGATGCAGAAAAATTAGCGAAAGGACTTCGTAAAGCGGTCGAAAAAACCAATTCTAAATTACCTGATAAAGATTAGATCAGACCAAAATACTGAATACCATTCATGTTCCGATGAATGAAAATTATAAGAGAACCGATTTTTCCTTCACCGAAAGGGAGCATCGGTTTTTATATTTAAATTGAGTAACATGAGAAATTCGTTGTTTTTGCGAGGTGTTTGAAATAATCTTCATACATCATATTTATTTTACTTTTATTTATTCTTATTGGGGTAGCGTCAAGGCGGTCAGCCCCAATACGAAAAAAAGTACAATTGGGGACAACAAATTCCCGACAACGATATCGAACATGATGTAAATTCAACTCCTTGCAAAAAAATAACCGGTAACTTCAGGGTGTCCTGAATTACCGGCTTAACTTCAACGGATCCTCTCGGATCTTTCGATTCATCTGCCAATACGCATTATTCAATTAATTTCTTCTCCAGATTATCGGAGAGCACGAACACCATTACTCTTTCCCCTGTACGCGTGCTGATATCGGTGTGGAAGCTGACGACTTGTTCCCCCGTCAACTCAAGGATCATCTTTCCAAGCTGTTCTCTTCCCGATTCCACCAAATCTGCCCTGATGCGCTTTACAGACAGCATACCCTCCGATGTCCCGGCCAATTTTTGGTTCAGCGAGAGTTAATATCCCTTTAAGTCCCACAATAATCATATTGCGCATGATGTCCGTTTTGACCAATACCGACCCCCGTCCCAAATATTCCTTCTCCCATTGCGTTAAAATTTTGCTTATCTGCCAATTCCCCCTTTTGATATGGAACAGAGCATTCAAATCCCTCCAAATAAAAAACGCTACTTCATATGGGCGAATGTGATCCCAATGAACATACCGATTTATCTTCAACTTATTTAGCAAAATGAAATTACTTTTTCATCCTGTCAATGCACATAATGCGAAAGCAACGAGTCGGCAAAATGGTTTGAAGATCGTTCGTTTTATGATTGAACCTTACATTTAGTATACGTGTTCCTCTCTGTCAATGGAAATTCATTTTATTGGGTATTTTTTTCGATTCGAATGGTTAAATTACAATTATATATTTCATGGACAAAATGTCAGGCGATGATCGGGAGGTGACGATAAAATTCAAAATAATATTTCTGCGTTGCAAGGTTACTCCATTCTTTTACTTTCGATCGGCCTTCTCAATCATGTGGTCTTGATTCCCATATTGTTGGACGCAGCGGGAAGAGATGCTGTAGTCTCCGTTGGGATGGTATTGGCCTTGTTGCCTGTTTGGGGGGCGTGCCTAGTCTATATCATGAAACACAAGGGTCAACAGCCGTTCCGCGATTGGTTGCAGCACCATTTCGGCAAAGCCTTGTCCGTCATTATTCTTGCGGCAGTCAGCATCTACATATGGCTGCAGGGTTACGTTTCCTTCTTTTATTCCGTTGTATGGACCCATTCGACCTATATGCCGCATACACCCAGATACGTGCTTGCTCTTCTCGCATTAGCCTGCTGTTTCTTTCTTGCAACCGGGGGCCTTCGTTCCATCGCGATTACGTCAGGTATTTTGCTGCCATTTGTGGTGATTCTCGGATTTTTTGTTATGACCTTCAACTTCAAGCATAAAGACTACAGTCTGGTTCTCCCCCTCCTTGCCGATGGATTCGCTCCCGTTTGGCGGGGCAGCCTATATGCGGCGAGCGGAATTTTCGAGCTTGTGCTTCTTCTTTTTTTTCAACATCGTCTGATCAATCGCCCTTCATTCGCCGGCGTGTTGTTCATGATTTTCTCGCTCGCCGGATTGACAATAGGCCCTTTAATGGGAGCGATTTCGATTTATGGGGCAGAGGAAGCTGCTTTGCAGAGATATCCGGCATTTGAACAGTGGCGTGTTCTCGAACTGGGAAAGTACATAGAGCATTTGGATGTTTTTGCAATCTATCAGTGGATATCCGGAGAATTCATTCGCCTTTCGCTTTCCCTCTTCATCATTGCCGATGTGTGGAAAGCGAAAAAAAGAACGCCCCTACTGCTGCTTGCGACCGGAACTCTGCTTATTGCCATAATAGCGCCGATAAGCGACGTGCGGTTTTTGCAATTTCTAAAAACGATGTATTTCCCATCCACCTTCGTCCTGGTGATCGGACTCACCTTCTTGTTTGCGGGAAAAACATGGATTTCAAGATGGAGGATGAGGGGTTCATGAAGAACTGGTTGATGCAATGGTTCCGAAAGCGTTCTTATCCATCTGCTTCGTTGCCTGCGGAACAGCGAATCGGGGATTCCAATGATGCTTGCGCAAATGACCTGGGCTTGACCGAACAGGAGATCACCGGTTTATTTCAAAATTCCGCCGATGTCAAATCTGTTTCTTGCCTGTGTGACAGGCAGAATCCGAACTCCTCTGTTTTATTGCTTTATTGCGAGGGGTTGACGGATCCAAAGGAATGGAAAGACATTGTTCTGCCGCGTTTAAGGCGGCTCTTTAGAAATACAGGTTTCAATGACGAATCCATGACCCGGAATGAAGAGTTGCCGATGGAGAAAGTAACGGGCGACGGGTTGATGTTGAGACGGCAAATCGTGCAGCATGTGCTGGATGGAAAACTCATTATTTTTACGCCTGTTCAACAGCGCGTGTATGCATGGGATATGGCCAAGGTGCCTCAGCGAAAACCGGAAGAATCCAGTATCGAGGTGTCGGTCAAAGGTCCTAAAGACGGTTTTGTGGAAGAGATTGCGACCAATGTCGCTTTAATTCGCAAGCGCATGAGAACAGGCTCCTTATGTTATGAACAGGTAACGGTCGGACAGCGCACGCAAACCCGAATCGGATTGCTTTATTTGCAAGATGTTGCGAACGCGGCGCTGGTCGACAACCTTCGAACGAAACTACAGGGTATCAAATATGATGGGATATCCAGCGCCGGGCAGCTGCAAGAAATGCTTTCGACTCCGAAATCCATATTCCCGATGATGGCCTATACAGGACGTCCCGATTTCGCCGTAGTCTCGCTGCTTAGCGGTCGTTGCGTCGTTCTGACGGAGGGTACGCCCAGCGCCCTGATTGCGCCGGCCGACGTCTTCTTACTGTTGAAGACCGCGGAAGATACCCATTTCCCCGCGCTGAGCGTTGCCGTAGCAAGAGGGCTGAGAATCGTCGGACTTTTGACAGCTCTGTTATTGCCCGCGCTGTGGACTGCGCTGCTAAGCTTTCACATCGAACAAATACCTGTGTTGCTATTGTCTACCATTGCGGTGCAGCGGCTGGGCCTCCCATTCTCTGTCGCTCAAGAAATGTTTCTGACGCTGATTTTCCTGGAAGCTTTTCGTGAGGCGGGAGCGCGGTTGCCTGCTTCGTTAGGACAAACGATGACTGTCGTAGGAGGATTGATTATTGGCGACGCCGCGATTCGGGCAGGGTTTATGTCGCCCAGTGTTCTGGTTATTGGCGCTGTTACCCATGTATTCGGCTCTATGGTGCCAAATCATTCGTTGAATGCTACGGTCAGTATACTGCGGTTTGGCCTTTTCTTTGTTTCTGCCGCCTTCGGTTTATACGGTTTTTTTTGCGGAGTGGTACTGCTGCTTTCCTATCTTTCCACCCTGCAGTCTTTCGGATTACCTTATTTATCTCCTTTGTCGCCGCTGGACAGGGCAGACTTGCCTCAAGCCCTGTTCAATCTTCCATGGGCTTGGCGGCGGAAACGTCCGAATGCCGTGAATACGCAAGATTCAACCCGGAAAGCAGAGGAGGACTCATCATGAAGGCGATTTTAATCTTGGTCGCGGGAGCGAGCTTGCTTCTGACGACAGGATGCTGGGGCTCGTTAGAAATCCAAACGATCCATTATGTTACGGCTATTGGAGCCGACTACAAAGATGGAGAGTATGTTCTTTATGCTCAGATGTTAGACTTTTCGGATGCAGCCAAATCGGAAGGGCAGGCAAAAACAAAACAGCCAACCAGTTATGTAGGGAAAGCGGCGGGAAAAAGCCTTTGGGATGCGGCCAACAAACTGCAAGCTGCATCTCAACAAGCGCTTTTTTGGGAACAGGTATCGACGATCGTCGTTACCGACAATGTATTGAAGGCGGACAAACATCTGGAATTTCTGGAGTTTACGAATCGCTATAAAGAAATACGGTACAATACATGGATATTCAGCACAAAAGAAAATATCGAAGATATCTTCAAAGCCCAAACCTTTTTCAAATTTTCTCCGCTTTACACCCTGTTGCATGAACCGAAAGATCAGTATCGCCAAAGCTCCTCGATTTCCCCCGTCCGCTTGTATCAATTTATACGTTCATTAAAAGATAAGGCCAGGTCAAGTTATTTGCCGTCATTGACATTAAACGCCGCTTTTTGGAGAGAGGACGGTAAAAACATGAAGCTTTTGGAAATTGATGGCGCGGATCTGTTCCAAACGAAACGATGGAACGGCTGGATCAGTCGAACCGATCTTACGGGCTGGCAATGGGTGAATCCAAAGACGCAAAGCTATCCCGTTGCTTTATTGTCCGACGATGATATTTCGGCCGTCATGCTGTTTAAAAAACCGCGCATCCATATTCGACCTCAGGCGAAATGGGACAAAGCCTATTTTGACATGACGATTACATTGGACGCGTATCTTGTCGAACTGCGCGAAGCCATGACGGAAAATGAGTTGATGGAACGATATACAAAACTTTTGGAAGGTCAAATCCTCCATGTTTTTCGCGAAGGTATCCGCATCCATACCGACGTGTTGAACCTGGGAGATACACTGTATCGATCCAATCCGCGTGTATGGCAACAGATGGCCGATGACCATTCATTCGTTCTTCATAATGACGCAATTCGTCATTTGAAAATCAATATTCATTTCAATGATACGGGTGAATATAAGTTTGTGCCGCAAAAACAAAAAGATGAGGATAAATAACCAGAAGTCAGCGGCAGCACATGGAGCGTTTTACCAGGACGCAGAGACAAAGGCTAGGCTTCGATCATAACCTCGTTGTCATGCCGGCTTATACGCGGCTTCTCCCGGGCGCTGGAAGATCTTCAACAGCCAGTTGTACATAGAGGGCCTCGTAGATTATTTATCCTTTCTCTAACGCCTCATGATCATTGTCACTTGTCATTCTTAATCCCTGGCATATTGCATCTAATCCGGCAGCGTTGGTCAAGTCGCCGCCGCAGCCGTGAATGCTCCTTATAATTGAAGATTAAAATATAAATAAATACAGTGCTAATAGATATATAAGAATATACACCACAGAAGCTATTCTTCCGAAAGTCGTAATACAACCTTTGTCTTCTCTTAAAAAGATTAAATATAAAATACTTAATACAACCATTAAAATATACAATGGTGAAACAGCAAGTTGTGCAAATTCATTAGCCATTTGATAATTCACACCCCTATTAAATGCTAATCCTTATTTTATCAAAATTAAGAGTCCTTTCGCTTATTTTCATTAACTATATAATTTTCTATGCCAATTAATAAAGAATAAAATAAATAAATAGACACCTCTTAAGGAAAACTATATTTGATTAAGACTTTTCTGGAGGTGTCAACATTGTTTAGTAAGAAAAAAATCTTTTTTGCCCTCGTAATGTTTTTGTTAATTCCCTCAATCGTTTATGGGAATGAATCGAGACTTCTAGAAGCGCCTATTTGGGGTACGGCAACCAAAACGACTTTCAACCGCCACATCTAAAAATTTTTCCATATAAGGAATCAACCTACCATATATATGGGTAGGTTTTTATTTTATCATTAAATAAACTAAAAAGTCAGAAAAATAGACGTAGCAAAGAAGGGAACTCTATTGCCTAGTATTCAAGATACCATTTACCCTCGAATTAAGAGTAGTTTAACTGAACAAGACTTACAAGAAGTCTATACTCCTAGAAGAGAAGAAATTGAGTGGACAGATACTAAGTCTAGAGGAAATATTCAACAGTTAGGATTATTGGTGCTGATTAAGACCGTGCAAAAGCTAGGTTTTTTTCCTCGAATGTTAGATATCCCTCAAACGATCATTGAGTATATTGCCAGTAGAGTACAATTACCTCTACCTAGCAAGGAAGATTGGATAGCCTATTGTGAATCTAGAACATGCCAAAGGCACTATCGTTTCGTTCGAGATTACCTACAAATTCGCCCTTTTAATGAGCAAGCTCGTCAATTCATGATCGATACGATGGGCAAACTGTCTTGGAGCAAAGATGAACCTGCTGACCTCGTTAACGCAGCTATCGAAGAATTAATTTGCCAATGTTATGAACTCCCTGTTTATAACACATTAAAAGAAGCAGCGAACGAAGTTCGTAAGAAATCATATCGTGTGATCTATGAACAGATCAACGTTAGATTGAGTGAAGGACAAAAAGAAACGATCAATGAACTTTTCCAATCCACAGAAGGATCGACTTATAGCCTATGGAATAAGTTAAAAGAAGATGCGAAAAGTGCAAAGTTATCTCATCTAAAGGATTTGATTGCTCATCGTGACTGGTTGAAACAACAACAAATCCCCCGTGAAGCATTGAAAGAAATCCCTATCATCAAAATCAAACAAATGGCAGCAGAAGCGAAAACCTTAGATGCAGGTCGGATGATGAAAATGAAAGGAGATAAACGCTACGCTCTTGCGGTTTCACTTGTTTATGTTCAATATTCAAAAGTATTAGATGATATTGCTGAAACCATGATTAAACGCATGATGAGTATTCATAAAAAAGGTCGTCAATTTTTGAAAGACTATAAAGAAAAGACACAAAGGAAAACCGATTCATTGGTTGAAACGCTTCATCATTTACTGTTGGCTTACCAACTTGAAGGCGAAGCTGAAGAGCGCATTCAAGCGATGCAGAAAGTGCTTGGAGATCGAGAAGAACAGGTATTGCGTGATTGTGAAAATCATTTAGCACTTAGTGGAGACAACTACTTTTTATTCTTATGGCGGTTTTTTAAGAGTCATCGCTCAACTTTCTTTAAAATTATAAAATCTTTACCCTTACGTTCTACTAATCAAGATACAGCTATTGAAGAATCTGTGTCGTTTCTGTTATCCCATCAGTATACTCGTAAGGAATGGATTTCAGTGGTTCACGTGGAGAAAATTGGTCCATGGAAAAAAGAAGTAACTCCTTTAATTGACTTATCCTGGGTTCCTGATAGCTGGTGGAGATGGCTCAGTCGCAAACGAAAGAAAGAAACTAGACCTGAGGAAGTAAACCGTCGTCACTTTGAAGTGTGTTTCTTCTCACAAATCATACTGGAGTTAAAAGCAGGAAACTTGTACATTGAAGGTAGCGAAAAGTATGCCGATTATCGGGAACAGCTGATTTCATGGGAAGAGTATGAGGAGAGTGTGGAAGAATTTTGTGAGCAAGTTAACTTATTCCCTATTGCAAATGATTTTATCCAAAAGATGCGTAAGCGATTTCAAAATGTGGCTCGACAGACCGATCAATCCTTTCCACGTAATGAACAAGTACGTATTGAAAATGGCGAAGTTGTCATTAGCAAGATCAAAAAGAAAAAGCTTCCCCCAGGATTGAAAACCTTGGAAGCTTATATTGCTCAAAAACTTGAACCAATCAATGTACTAGATGTATTAGCAGATACGGAGCATTGGCTTAATTGGACTCGCTTCTTTGGTCCGATCTCAGGGCATGAAGCCAGAATAGAAAATCCTGTCGAACGATACTTAGTGAATACCTTTTGCTATGGATGCAACCTAGGTCCTACTCAAACGTCTCGTTCATTGGGAGAACTGGATCGAAAACAAATTGCTCGGATTAACCAATATCATGTGACCAATGAGGATTTGGATAAAGCTATTCGATACATTATTAATGCTTATAACCAGTTTGATCTCCCGAAACATTGGGGAGATGGTAAGCGTGCTTCTGCGGATGGAACCATGTGGGACTTATATGAACAAAATTTGCTCTCAGAAAATCATATTCGCTATGGAGGATATGGTGGGATAGGATATTATCATGTATCAGATACCTATATTGCTTTGTTCAGTAACTTTATTCCTTGTGGGGTTTGGGAAGGAATTCATATCCTAGACATTCTAATGAATGAAGGAAAAGTGGACATTCAGCCCGAAATTCTTTATTCCGATACACAAGGGCAAAGTGTAACCGTCTTCGGACTCTCTGCGCTTCTCGGTATTCAACTGATGCCCCGGATCCGTAACTGGAAGGATTTAAAGATGTTCTGCCCAACCAAAGAAGATGTGTATGAAAACATCGACGATTTGTTTTCAGACGAAATTGATTGGAAACTGATCGAAGATCATTATGAAGATATGCTTCGAGTGGCGATGTCGATTAAATCAGGGAAAATTACTCCTTCAATCATCCTTAATAAACTGGGAACCTATAGTCAAAAGAATATTCTATATAAAGCGTTTCGGGAACTTGGAAGAGTCATTCGTACCCTGTTTCTTCTTCAATATATGGCAGATGAGGATTTAAGAAGTACGATTCAGTCTGCTACTAATAAAAGTGAAGCGTTTAATGGATTTACCAAATGGTTGTTCTTTGGTGGACTTGGTATTATTGCAGAAAATGATCGCGAGAAACAACGGAAAGTGATTAAATATAATCATCTCGTAGCAAATAGTTTGATCTTTTATAATGTGTTCTCTTTATCTCGTATTCTCCAGGATTATATTCAAGAAGGGAATGAGTATGAGGAAGAATGGTTGTCTTATTTAAGCCCATATGTTACGGCACATGTTAATCGGTTCGGTAAATATCGAATTGACTTTAATCGTAAACCCCCAAAACTTCCATTTGATGTTCCTATTGCAAGAGACAGCAGTTTGTCTTCAATAAAGTGAGAAATAAAGATAGATATGCATCTCTTTAAGGGGTACGACAACGATTCCTTCCTTTTCATGTCATAAGACATTATTTTACAAATAAAACCCTCGGTTTCTATTTGTAAATGGGAATATTTTCAGATGTGGCGGTTCATTCTTCGAATCGTTCACTTACCCCTGCAAGACAATTCCACCAGGTGATTTATCCCTATTCAGAATCGTCATAATTTCTTCTGCGGATGTACCACTCCAATCGAGTGTATCTACTGACCAAAGAATGTTTTTAAATCCTAGTCTTTCAAATATAAGGGCATCTGCAGATGTAAAATCGCCATATGGCGGCCTAATTAATGTAGCTTTTACTCCTGTTACCTTTTCAATTATTTCGTTCGTAGATTTAAGTTGCTGAATAACCTGGGACGTATATAGTTTTGAAAGTTCCGGATGATCCCAAGTGTGATTTGCAATGGTATGTCCCTCGTCTACCATTCGTTTTGCCAATTGTGGAAAATAGGAAACTTGCTCTCCAACAACGAAAAACGTCGCGGGAACACCTTTTTCTTTTAATATATCTAAAATTTGAGGTGTAATAAGTTTGTCAGGACCGTCATCAAAAGTTAATGCAATCTGCTTTTTAGTTGTTTCGGCTTTTTCATAAGCGATTGGCTTATTCGCTTCTGGCGTGTTTGTCTGAATAAAGGTTCTGTAAATCTTAGGATCATAGGTAACGGTCATTCCCAACTTCTGTGCAGTCACTAATAACGGAACATATGGTCGTCCATCAATTGTGGTTGTTGTCGTAGCTAGGGACTCACGGATCCATTTGTTTTTTTCCTTAATGTAATAGTCCATATATGTTTTACCTAATGGCAGGGCAACAATATTATTTCTCTCAATAGCGATAGATTGATATTTTTCATTCCGATCAACAGTAGCACCTGTATGCTTGAAAAATATATCTGGTACCATCAAACGACCATTTTGCATATAATAGCTCGTCTTAATAAGCTTTCCATCGACAGAAATAGAAGCGTATGATACTGTTGAGGCTTGGGCTGGCGCTATACCAAAAAGGCCTGAAATGATGAAGGAAATGAGAAGAATTGCTAAAAATGCTTTTTTTCCCTTCATTTTGTTTAATTTGAACATGATTATCCCCCTGTTTTTCTATCTTTATTTATACAGAAAAGATTCTATCAACAATTTTCTGAAAACGATATAGAATATTGCTGGAAATATATGTGGTAACATTAGGATAATAGTCTCTTTCGGAAACCCGGATTTTTACACAGTGAGTTTTATAAAATATAACTAGGAAGCCTCGTTCTAATGCAAGAAATCTATTAAACTCAGATTTGAATAAAGTAGAAAAAACAAATGTATATCCTATATATTTTTAGTTAACTATAAAGCGGAGATTCGATTGTGGTAGAGAGTTTTTCGAGATTAGGTCGAAGTACAAAAGATTTGATCGAGTTAGTTGAGTACTTTGAAAGCAAAAATGTAAAATTGATTAGCATAAAAGAGAATTTTGATACGAATACACCACAAGGGAAACTGATGCTTACTGTTTTTCAAGCATTCAGCCAATTCGAAAGAGACCTAATTGCTCAACGAACAAAAGAGGGGTTAGAGAGTGCAAGAGCCAGAGGAAGAAATGGCGGCCGTACAAAAGTGAAAGAAAAACAGATAAAGAAAGCTCTTAATCTATATAACTCTAAGGAATACAGTATTAGCGAGATTGTGGAAATGACCGGAATAAGTCAAGCAACACTATATCGTTACATACGAACAACAAGGCAAAGCAAAGAGGAACAAGCTCATATTGATATAGAAAACACTGCAAAAATAAGAATGTGGCTGCGAATAGAAAATAACAATAAATTTGTACGTAGCAAAGGAAAGGTAAGAGAAAGTGTCGAGCAGATCCTAAAAGATAATTACAAAATGGAGATCATAGCTAACGAGTATATAATCTACGTCCCTTATACAACTGTCGATGCGTTAAAAAAGACAGTGTATGATATTCTCGCTGAATTAGATAGTGAGGCTGATATGAAGAATTGTTTTATTGAAGCAGATGTTTATTGCGATGAATTAGGACTCTCATGGTAATTTCAAGGATTTCTCTTTTATTACCATATTAAATAAGTAAATTAATTTTACTGGAAGAAATCCTGCGGACTAGAGCAGCTACCCTGTCACTAGGCCTTATTCAAGTAAGCAATCGATAAAAGAACGCGAAAACCTGTTAGACCGCGACTTTACTACTACGACTATTAATGAAAAATGGGTAGCTGATATTACTTATATCCACACTCTTAAAGATGGATGGTGCTATTTAGCTTCTGTAATGGATTTGCACTCTAAAAAAGTTGTTGGATACTCTTTTTCACAAATCATGAATACAGACTTAGTGATGAAAGCATTAGATAACGCATATTTGGCACAAAACCCAGCAAATGGGCTTATTCTGCATACAGATTTAGGCTCTCAATATACCAGTGAAGAATTTCGGAATTACGTTCAATCAAAGGGTACCCTAATGGAGTTCTCGATCTCTTGTGGTGTTTTATATCCCAAACTACCATGAATCCTTTTACGATTATACCAGCCTTCAATGTATTGAAATAAAGCTATCGCAGCTGATTTGTGATCTAAATATTTAACATGAGGGTTTTCTTCTTTCTTCAGGGATTTTTATGCAAAAAAAAGAACCGGTTTATCTGAATCCCCTTCCGGCTCTTTCCTCAAAAATCTCGTATTTTAACAATCTAAGTTATTCCGAAGGCTGTTTTTCGTCCGTTTTTTTAGTCAGAAACCAGCCAGCTGCGGCAATCCCAATCAAAACAGTATAGAAGATGAGCTTCCATTCTGTTGAATGTGCAAATTCATATGAAATAATTCCGACATCTGGATGTCCTAATGTAAAGACGGCAAGTTTTACACCAACCCAGCCGACAATCGCAAAAGCGGCAATTTCAAGACCTGGCTTTGCATGAAGCAATTTCACAAAGAAGTTAGCAGCGAAACGCATGATAATTAAACCGATTAATCCACCGGCAAAAATGACGAGGAACTTACCACCATCCATACCCCCAATGTTCGGAATATTTGTGTTCGGAAGGGTCATAGCCAGCGCAACAGCAGCCAAAATTGAGTCAACAGCAAAAGCAATATCTGCCAATTCTACTTTAAAAACTGTTCCCCAAAAACCGGATTTCTTTTCTTCCTTTTTTGCCTTATTCACATCTTTATTTTTAATGACGAGTTTCCTCAAAATATGATTGATTGCGATGAATAACAGGTATAAAGCACCTATAGCCTGTACCTGCCAAACATCGACAAGGAAAGAAATGATGAATAATGAACCAAAGCGGAAAACGAAGGCACCTACTAGTCCATAGAAAAGTGCTTTTTTTCTTTCGTCCTCAGGAAGATGCTTTACCATAATGGCCAGTACAAGCGCATTATCCGCTGCCAACAAGCCTTCGATGGCGATTAATAATAGCAATACCCATCCATATTCTAATAAAATTGAAAGTTCCAATTAAATTTTCCTCCTATTAAATAGTTCTATGTCTAAAAATAGTTCTAGCTGTGTCATTATTTCTAATATCCTCAGTGATCCGAATAGCATCCTGATCCAAGCTTTCTAGACTTTTTTTGAAAGCTAGTCTTGTTTTAAATCGATAAGATAATGTGGCTGTCGATACTCGGGTAGAGTTCGGTAGCCGGAAAAGATAGCATCTGCCTGAATACACTTGGTTGTTAAAATAGTAACAGAATCAACGATTTCTTCGTTTTTCTCCTCCCTATCCATTAGGACCAAATCACAATCGATCCGTTTCAGTTGTTGTAATATAGTTCCACCTTTAATCAAGAAATATCCCTTTACCTGCTCACCTGCCCTATATGTTTCCTTTTCAAGTATAAGATCGATCTGTGTTGATCCTATTCCTAATAGTGCCCTATATTTCTCAGAATCATGAATGTCTTCCTGTTTTTATTTCGGGATCTTTAGCCACTTATTTTTGGGCTCTATACTAAATGTTGGGGTTTCCACACAATTTGCCCCAAAAAATACACGCAAACATCCAATTCTTTTATACTTGAATTGTCGAGAAACAAG
>NZ_JAFBFH010000055.1 GCF_016909185.1 Siminovitchia thermophila
TTGTTTCTCGACAATTCAAGTATAAAAGAATTGGATGTTTGCGTGTATTTTTTGGGGCAAATTGTGTGGAAACCCCAACATTTAGTATAGAGCCGGTTTTTTTACAGAAAAAAACACTGCTCGTAACTGGCAGTGTTTCTTTCTTGCTTAAGATTTCTTCATTGTAAGGGACAATCTTCCCTTTTGGACATCCACTTTTTCAACCCAAACCGTAACGATATCTCCTAGCGATACAACATCAAGGGGATGTTTGACAAAACGGTCGCTTAGCTTTGAAATATGGACAAGTCCATCCTCTTTCACTCCGACGTCGACAAAGGCGCCAAAGTCAACGACGTTTCTGACAGTTCCTTGAAGCTCCATTCCCGGTGTCAAGTCTTCAAGTTTTAAAAGGTCCTTCTTTAAGATCGGCTTTGGCAATTCATCCCGCAAGTCGCGGCCAGGCTTCATTAAAGAGTCGATGATATCACGAAGCGTCAACTCGCCAAGGCCAAGCTCTTTTGCTGTTTCCTCGACAGATATATTTTTTAATGCTTCGTTCAGCTTTTGCGAACCAAGATCCGCCGTTGTATACCCAATTGATGAAAGCAGTTGTTGAACCTCGGAATAACTTTCCGGATGGATGGGGGTCGAATCAAGCGGGTCTTCTCCATCCAAAATCCTCATAAAACCAACCGCTTGTTCATATGTTTTTGCGCCGAGCCGAGGGATATCCCGCAGTTGTGATCTACTCGTAAATTTGCCGTTTTCTTCACGGCGTTTTACGATATTGTTCGCTACTGTTTTACTTAATCCCGAAACATATTGCAATAATGAGGGTGATGCTGTATTCACATTCACACCGACCTGGTTTACCGCCGTCTCGACGACAAACGCAAGCTGTTCATTTAATTTCTTTTGCGAAACGTCATGTTGATATTGGCCGACTCCCACGGATTTCGGGTCGATTTTCACAAGCTCGGCAAGCGGGTCCTGAAGCCTGCGGGCAATAGAAACAGCACTTCTTTCTTCCACTTGCAGATCCGGAAATTCTTCCCTTGCAAGATCGGATGCGGAATAAACACTTGCCCCGGCTTCATTAACGATAATATAACTTGCATCAAAATCCAGCTCTTTTAACAAATGTACGGTAAATTGTTCTGTTTCCTGGGAAGCTGTTCCATTTCCGATCGCGATAATTTCGATCTGGAACCTTTTTAAAACATCCGCCATTTTAGCTTTTGCTGCGTCCCGCTTTGCATTCGGCGGATGCGGGTAAATAACATCTATATAAAGCACCTTTCCGGTTTCATCGACGACTGCCAATTTACATCCTGTCCGGTAAGCAGGATCAACACCAAGGACCACTTTTCCTTTTAATGGCGGCTGCAACAATAACTTTCTCAGGTTTTCCGAAAAAATATGAATCGCCTGATCTTCCGCTTTTTCCGTTAATTCATTTCTAATTTCGCGTTCAATTGCCGGCTCAATCAAGCGTTTGTAGCTGTCTTCAATACTTTCTTTCATTTCCTTGGCAACAACGGAAGCGGAATTTTTAATAAAAGTTCTGCTTAAATAATCAATGATTTTTTCTGTATGGGGCTTGATGGAAACGCGCAATATATCTTCTTTTTCCCCGCGATTTAACGCAAGAATCCGGTGAGGAACAATTTTTCTGACAGGCTCTTCATACTCATAGTACATTTCATATACGGATTTTTCGTCTTTTTCGGCGTTTTTGACGGATGAAACAACAAGCCCTGATTGGAATGTTTCTTTCCGTACCCATTGACGAACCGCGGCATCATCTGAAACTCGTTCGGCTACAATATCCTTTGCTCCTTGAATTGCTGCGGCCGCATCCTCTACCTCTTTTTCAAGATTGACATATTTTGCGGCTTCTTCCTCAAGATTTCCTTCTGACGGAAGTTGCCACATCCAATCGGCAAGTGGTTCAAGGCCCTTTTCCTTTGCGACTGTCGCTTTTGTTCGGCGTTTTTGTCGATAAGGGCGATATAAATCTTCAACTGTTTGCAATTTATCTGCGCGGATAATTTGCAGCTTTAATTCTTCCGTTAGTTTTCCTTGCTCATCAATAAGCCGGATAACATCTTCTTTTCGTTGTTCTAAGCTTTGTAAGTACTGCCAGCCCTCCATAATTTCTTTTATTTGCACTTCATCCAGGGCTCCGGTCATTTCTTTTCTATAGCGGGCAATAAATGGAACAGTATTCCCTTCTTCAAGCAATTGAATTACACTGGTCACGTGTTTTTTGGAAAGACCTAAGCTTCCCGCCAACTTTTTGACGAGCAGGTCCTCATTTTTTGGTTCGGTTACGATCATTGGTACCCCTCGCTTCACTAAATTCTCTTTATTTTACCTTGTTTACAAGTATGGCGCCAATTATTCGGCTGATACAATATTGTCATATCACCTTCTGATCATGCAAGATAACATCCACTAGAACATATGAACTTTGACAACAATGCCTGAATTGACATTGCAAATCAGTTTAAAAAAAGCCAACAATAAAGATTTTTGTGGGGAAGACCGGTTGTTGAAAACTTTTTTGTTTGTTGTTCTTTGGCTTAATCTTTTTCCCACTCACATATTTGCCAATATGAACAGTTTCCATTAGGAGTAATATGAGAAAGCAGTAAATTCTTAGGGAAAGAAAGGGAATTCAAGCATCTGAATTATACAGTATTAACTAGTTGAGCAGGGGAAGCTTGAGTCAATCTCGGTGGTTACTTGCCGGAACGTAAATTACATTTTATATGGACAGAATCAGTCATACAGCCATTTCCAAGACAAGTTTGATCAGTTGATGACCCATTTAATAAAAGTCGTATGAACAGCCATTTTTGCCACTGAGGAATATTTATAGACCGATATCGGGTGAAACCTTTCCAGATGATATGCGGAGGATGTGTTGACATAAAGGGGGATCGTTTAATTGAATACTTGTCAATGATGCATCAGTTTGCGGTGCGTGAGCGCCCAACGCAGACAACGTTTAGTTACATGCTCGGGTTCTTTGAGAACAATGCAGGACAGACCTAACAGCGAATGAAATGTACTTGGAAAAAAGCTTACTGTTTTCGAGAACTTTCGTTGCTCGAACACGGCGGAAATGAAGACGCGCTCGTTCCTGAAAAATGTGAACATGACCATGAAGCGACCGACTGCGCAATGATCTTTTCAATGGATTGATCGGGAACATGTTATTCCCGATAAAATTCCTATTACGAGAATGATGCCATCAGTACCAGGGAGCGATCGATTCCATTAAAATCAAATAATATGATAAAATACCGGGATGGCTCCAGAGCCGATACGCTATACGGAAACGAATCCAAAACGTTGACGTACGGTATCACCGTTGGACCAATTCGGTTTGGACAGTTTTTGAGCCGGGTGATGATGAGACTTGTAAAAATAAAAGATCAATCACTATAAGTTCATCAAGATAAAAACGTTTCCGAAAAACACTGGGCACAGCAACGTTATCAATGATAGCCTTTGCCGCCAATGTTCCATCTCCCTTTTACTTAGCCGCTATATATATCCGCTCCATCCTACCTAACATCTTCGCACACCTTGGGGATTGGTTACTCCCCATAACGACAGAAACTCACATCACAAGCAAAGCGTTTGTGATTACTGCCTTTTGTGTTTTTACGTTTAACCTATCAAATTCACTTTTATACGATATTAGCCCATATTAAAAACCCGCTACTTAAAGCAGGCTGCCTACAATAAAAGTGACATCATCAGATTTGTTTGCTTGGGACAGTTGTAGCTTATTGGCGAGTGTATACATTGAAGCATAGGAGTTCAAAAGCTTTTTTGATTCAACTTGTGTAAACCCGTCGGAATGAATCAGAAATCTCGATTGCGGTTCATACGAAAAAGTCTGTGTTCTAATTTTTTGCGGCCTTCCCGACATATAGCCGGTAATAGGCATTGGATAAATTAAATTTCCAGAAGGAGTATATACATAAAATCGAATGTTTCCGACACAGCTATACTCAAAGACATGGCGGGCAAAGTCAACCTTTAAAATGGCGACTGCTGCCCCCCTTTTGCTTAATAACACCCTATTGCTAAATTCCATTAATGTATACACGTCTTCATCGGGATTTGATTGTACAACTGAAGTAACGGCTTGGGAAGATTCGTGCGCATATTCCCCGCTTCCCAGTCCATCGGCAAGTACACAAAGAAAATAGTCGTCGGTCGTCGTCATATAAAAACTGTCTCCGCAAAAATGATTGCCTTCTTTTGCTCTTTGAAAGGCGTATGCTTCCAGCTGTTTATGTTTTAAGTGGATCATAAGGTTGATTTCTCCGTATCAATTGGTTCTGCAAAAATGGCCTCCTGAAGCTTTTTAATCGCTCGCCTTTGCAGGCGTGACACGTGCATTTGCGATATGTTCAACAAGTCTCCGGTTTCCTTTTGGCTCAAGTTCTCCAAGTACGTATACTGGATAATTTTCTTTTCCCTTTCGGTTAATACGTGCAGCACTTTTTCAACAACAAGTTTTTGATTGACTCTTTCATAGCCTTCGTCCACATTTCCAATAATATCAAGCAACGTAACAGTGCTTCCATCCGCATCCGCTTCAATGGAATGATCAACTGATAGCGCCTGATAACTTTTCCCCATCTCCATTGCTTCCAGCACTTCTTCTTCCGTCACATCCAAGCACTCGGCAATTTCATGAATTTGGGGAGAGCGCTGAAGTTCACTCGTCAATTCTTCTACGGTCGTTTTGATTTTGGGACCTAGTTCCTTAATTCGGCGAGGTACATGAACGCTCCATGTTTTGTCACGTAAAAATCGTTTAATTTCTCCAATAATCGTCGGTATCGCAAATGCTTCGAAAGACTTTCCATAGGATTCATCATAACGGCGGATGGCTCCTAAAAGACCGATGATTCCAACTTGAAAAATATCTTCGTGATGCGATTTTCCTTTGGAATACTTCCGGGCAATCGATTCTACCAGATTTTTATAATGCATGACGAGCTTGTCTTGAGCTTCCCTATCTTCATGAAGTTGAAACGCCTTGATCCATTCGTTGACCTCGCTTTTGGCGATATCAGGTTGAGATTTTTTCGGCATCCATCTCCACCTGCTCCCTTTCGAGAAATTTCGTCATGAACACGCTGACGCCTTTGTGCAGCTTTACATTGACTTCGTCCATTAGACTCTCGATTAAATACAGACCCAAGCCTCCTTCACGCAAAAATTCCACTTGTTCTCCATTAGAATAAGGACCTGTTTCTGCGCGGGTTTCTTTTATATCGAAGCTTTTTCCGGAATCTGCTACCATAACTTCCAAACGGTTCTCATAAAGAGCAAAGCCTACTACAACTTCCCCGTTCTCTTCCCTGTTGTAAGCATGTTGGACAGCGTTGGTCACTGCTTCACTTGTGGCAATTTTAATATCTTCAATGACTTCATAGGAAAAGCCCATTCTGCTGGCGATTCCTGAAAGGGTTAACCGTATGACTCCAACATATTCCGGCTTTGCGGGAACCTTCATCTCGATATAATCAAACGATGCCTCCATTTATACTCCACCCTCTACCTCGGTATTGATGTCCATCACATCTGCAAGCCCGGTAATATCAAACAGCCTTTGCAATCTTTCCGACATTCCAGTTAATGTCAAATCTCCTTCATTTGCGCGGAGCTGCTTAAATAACCCTACGAACACTCCAAGACCCGTGCTGTCCATGTATATAACTTCGGTTAAATCTACAACTAATTGCATTCCCTTCTTCTCGGCATGCTTTATTAATTCATCTCGAACTTTAGGAGCTGTGTAGGCGTCAATTTCACCAGCTATAGACGCGTGAACAGCATTGTTGTTTTCGGTTATTTTTATAGAAACATTCACAAATATCCACCCCTATATAATTCCTGAATAGTTGCTTTTAACACTTACCCGCGTTTTCAAAAAGATAAACATGTTTTTATTTCGTTCTTTTTAAAATGATTAACGTAAAGTCATCCCGCAATTCAAATTCCTGTAGTCTTTCCAAATCTTTAAACACATTATTCACGATTTCCTGGGCTGGAAGATGAATATATCGATCAATGTAACTTGTGAGATCTTCCCTTTCGATAAAACCTTCTTCCGTCCGGCATTCCGTTACCCCATCGGACATGAGAATAATCATATCACCCGGTTCTAATTGGATTTCATACTCTTTATATTCGGTATTTTTATTAATACCAAGCAGCAAGCCTCTGCCACAAAAATCTAAGTATTCCTTGCTTTTCGCCTTATAAAAAAATCCCGGTTCATGTCCGGCGGTTGCATAGCTGAATAGATGTCGCTTTGTATCATAAGTGCCGTAGCACATCGTTATAAACATATTCGGGTCGACGTTTTGCTCCACGACACGGTTTAAACTTTTCAATACCGAGCCGGGACTATGATCATCTTCCGGAAGGCTGTCCATTGCGTATTTAATCATCGACATCGAAAGTGCGGCAGGTATGCCTTTACCAATAACATCAGCGATCGCTATTCCGACGAGGTGGCTATCGTTTGAAACAAAATGAAAATAATCTCCATTCATTTGTCGGGCCGGCACACTGATTGCCCCAATATCCACCCCTTTAATCGAAGGGATGGATGTCCTGAGTAGCGTTTCCTGCATGTTTGCTGCTACTTCAATTTCGTTCCGCAACGCCAGTTGCTCCGTTCTAAGGCTTTGATGTTCCCTATAGGCAAGTCCGTAGCCCAACATCACTTCTAGAAGCACATCAAAGGAGTCGATGATTTTTCTGGCGGAGTAGTTGTCTTCCATCATAATGGATTTGTGAAGGCTAATCACTTCCTCTGGTGCTATTTGATGTTCAATCAATTTCCGGCTCAATTTTTGCCCTTGATAAAGGATATTTTCATCTTTATCGTTTAAATATTTCCGAATAATCTCTTTGTACTTCGGTACAATTGTTTCCCAAAACCCCATTAAGAATCACTCCCCTTATCGGAGCCACTTCACCGCAGTTACCACAGTGCCTTTTCCTAGTTCGGACTCTATATTAAAATCATCCATCAGCCGCTTCACACCTGGAAGGCCGGCGCCCAATCCCCCAGAAGTGGAATACCCGTCCTCCATCACTCTGCGAATATCTTCAATCCCGGGTCCTTGATCCTGCGCGATAATTTTAAGCCCTTTTTTTCCATCCAAAAATTCTTTCTCTATCCAAATTTTTCCTTCACCGGCGTATAAAAAGATGTTTCGAGCCAATTCGCTGATTGCAGTTGTTATTCTTGCCTGGTCAACTACCCCAAAGCCCAGTTCCTTTGCTGCATTTCTGCCTAATTGGCGAACTGCCACGATGTCCCATTCATTTGATATTTTTACAAAGGACTGCAGCTCCATAGGCTAATCCCCCAGTTCCTGTTGTAATTTATCCAATCCATTTTCTAAATCAAGGGCTGTAGTCACGTCTTCCATGCGAATGCCCAACTCAATTAGCGTAATAGCAACAGCAGGTTGGATCCCGGTAATGACTACTTTGGCTCCCATTAGCTTTGACATTTCCATTACATCGCCCAGCACTTTCGCAATAAACGAATCAATGATATCGAGCGAGGTAATGTCAATCACGACACCCCGAGCATTGGTGGCGTGAATTTTATTTAAAAGATCCTCTTGGAACTCCAGTGCTGTCTGATCATCGAGCTCCCATTGAATCGAAACTAGCAGACAATCACGAAGCTTTAAAATTGGTATTCTCAATGAGCACCCTCCTCAAGTACCACTATTTTTCTGTTTGTGAAGGCTAGTGCTTTCTCTATTCCTTTTTGCAATGTACTCGTCGTCGTAATTTGGTTCAAGTGAATGCCGAGATTGACGATTGTCTGGGCGATTTCCGGGCGAATTCCCACAATCATGCATTTTGAACCTACAAGCCGGACCGCATCCGCCGCTTGAATGATATGATGAGCCACCATGGTATCCACCACAGGCACACCGGTAATATCGATAAGAACGACATCCGCCCGATGTTTGACAACACCCGACAGCAAGTTTTCCATGATCAGCTTGGCACGTTCCGTGTCGATGGTTCCCACCAAGGGCATGACGGAAATTTTTTCAAATACGGGTATGAGTGGAGCTGACAGCTCCTGAAGAGCCACTTTTTGTAAAAAAACTGTTTTCTCCCAACTATTGGAATATGCCTCGACGATTTGTCTGTTCAATGGGGAAATCCAATTTTCTATTTCATGAAAAAGTTTCACAAGATCATCGGCCCCATAATTATTTTCTTCCTTCATCCAGTCAAAGATAAGGGTCTTCAGTACTTGCAGGCCGGACATTAAAAAGGTGAGCGGCCAGCCAATTCTCACAACTTGTTCCGCAAATCTTTCGACTTTCGTTTCGTAACGATTCTCTGAATCTACGATATTGAAAACAGCGATGTCAAAAAACTCCCTGCTTATGCTTTCAAATTTATCGTCAGAAATGACATGTAACGGGCCATCCCCGCCCAGCTGTTTCATCTCCACGATCCAGTCATCCATCAATTTGTTCCTATTTTTTTTCAAAAAATTGGCGACTTCCATTTTCAACAAATTTCCTCCTATTCGTACAGCTCCTTAGCTTCAATGATATCAATAACCCTATTTTAACAATATCAGGCCCAAAAAAACAATTTATCACCACAATATTTTACAAATAATTCCAATAATAATCGTTGCCAAACGCTATTGCAATCTCCTTATTTTTACAACAAGAGGGCTTGCAAAACCTGACGGCTACTAGTGAAGGCGGCCCATAAAACTTGGCTGTCACGCCGGGCATGACTTTTACGACTCATCCATTGTGGCCAAATCATTATGAAAGAAATTAACGATGCGATTTCCAATTTTGCACAAAAATAACCTCTCTCATGGCCTATGGTGCTTTCTTTTCATTCTGATAGTCTAGTTGCATGAGAGTTTTTCCCAGATGTTACCGATCACTATCATCCCGTTCGAATGGGGCGCTCACCTCATCTGGACGAGGAATATTGATCATCGGCTTCCACAGTGGACGTTTTTCCTTCCGCCTCCGTCCATACTAGTATAAGTGATCTCTTCTAACACCTTGTCCATATGAATTATATCAAATAAGGATGACTTCATTCGCATGTCTTCTTCATTTCACTAAATATGCATTACATTTCACCATTAAGAGGAAATTTAATAGTTAAAAAGTCTTTAGTTTGGTTATTTAATCATGATTCTAAGAAGGCCGTTTAAGAAGGCTTCACTATAAAAAAGTGAAACAAAAAACAGTCCACGCATTAGTTACTAACACATGGGACTGTTTTTGTACATTAAAGAACTATTTCGTTCAAACTTAGCGTCTTCTTTTTAGCCACAACCAAAATAATATACTTATTCCGAGACTAAAAATAATCATTCCCATAAGCAAGTACCAAAGCATGTTCGTAGCTGTATTTGGCAGTGGCTTATTAGGAGCAGGCTGCGCTATTCCTTGATCATTTCCTGCCTCATCAACAACTCTTTTCTCTGTTTCTTTGTTAAATGCAGCGGATTGTTTCGTGTTTTGATGTTTGTTACCCAATTCCGGCTGCTCGGTTTTCGGCGGGGTCTTCACCCCCGGTGTGGATGCGCTCTTCGTTCTGGCTTGAATCGTTTGGCTAGATTCATTTCCGTATATATCTCCCGATATTAATTGATAAGTATAAACCGTATCCGGCTTTACATCATGGTCTGTATATACTTCATCCGTTCCTTGTAATGTCGCAATTTCTTTTCCATTTTTTAATAGCCGATAATAACTGACCCCAGAGGCGTCTTCAGCCTTGAAATTTAATTTTACTGCTTTTTCCCCAGGTTCAGCTTCAAAGATGATTATGTCAGGCGATTGGTCATCTGAAAATACGGCATACGTTGAAAAATGTGGCACTCTTGCTGTAATGACATGTTTCTTTGGGTCTACTTCGCCACCAACATGCACCCATTTCCTTTGTTGTTCATCAAGATAATAAATAGCTACTTGAGCACTTGACAACTTTTGATCGTATTTCATCGTTAAGGTATATGGATCTGTCAGGTGGAACGGATTTGGACTATCAACCGTAAATGAATATCTATCGCCTGCTTGATTTAGCCCCTTATAATTTGTGTTTCGTATATCGGCATGTTGAATAAACATTCTCGTTCCTGCAAGCAAATTTTCGGGGGTGGAAAGCTGTACATTTGTACCTTTTAATGTGTAAGTTTTCCCTGATTTTAATATTCGTTGCTCGTTCAAGTAAAGATAATCATCGTCTATTTCAAACAACCAGCTTTCTTCTATGTCTCCGTAAGTTGCATAAATGACGACTGTGCCGTACTTATGAAACTGAATAAGCCCATCATTTCGTATACTGGCAAGTTCAGAATTGCTGGATTTAAAAGTAGCTTTGTGCCTATATGTTGGTTTTGATTTGTTCTTTTCATATACAGGAACGACATTGAGTTGATACGTATCCCCTACTTTCAGTTCATTGGGTACATCCTCAGTAGCCGTTAATCCACTTACTCCAACCACTTGCACAGTTCGATGTAATTTCGCCTCATTTCCTGCTGGATCTGTAATGCTATATGTTATCTTATGGGTCCCTGGTGTTGTTGTATCAAAATCATTTCCTATTATTTGAACTCGATCTGTTAAATTTCCAAAATGTGTATGGAAAGCATTCGCTCCTTGTTCTTTATAAGTCAATCCAGTTTCCATCACAATCTTTTCATTTCCATTTAATAATAATATTGGCGCGGTACGATTTATTTGAACAATGGACTGAGATTCGGCTCCGACATTTCCCGCTTGGTTGACTGTTCTCGCATAAATGTCGTGTTCTCCCGCTTCTTCTACTGTAAATGGCGTTTGGTAAGTCGTCCATTTGCCACTTTTGCCCACTTTGTATTGCGTTTCGGCTACGCCACTCGGACCGGGTTCTCCGGCCGCTATCATCACTTCTACAGGTTCGTTTGTCCAGCCATCCTCTGATAAGCTAATCTTCGGGGCTAACGGCTTCGTTCGATCAATTTTCACCGTGGACTGCGATTCAGACCCGATATTTCCCGCTTGGTCGACCGTTCTCGCATAAATGTCGTGTTCTCCCGCTTCTTCTACTGTAAATGGCGATTGGTAGGTCGTCCATTTGCCACTTTCGCCTACTTTATATTCCGTTTCGGCTACACCACTCGGGCCGGGTTCTCCGGCCGCTATCGCCACTTCTACTGCTTCGTTTATCCAGCCATCCTCTGATAAGCTAATCTTCGGGGCTAACGGCTTGGTGCGGTCAATTTTTACCGCAGACTGAGATTCGGCTCCGACATTTCCCGCTTGGTTGACTGTTCTCGCATAAATGTCGTGTTCTCCCGCTTCTTCTACTGTAAATGGCGTTTGGTAGGTCGTCCATTTGCCACTTTCGCCTACTTTATATTCCGTTTCGGCTACACCACTCGGGCCGGGTTCTCCGGCCGCTATCGCCACTTCTACTGCTTCGTTTGTCCAGCCATCCTCTGATAAGCTAATCTTCGGGGCTAACGGCTTCGTTCGATCAATTTTCACCGTGGACTGCGATTCGGCTCCAACATTTCCCGCTTGGTCGACTGTTCTCGCATAAAGGTCATGTTCTCCCGCTTCTTCTACTGTAAATGGCGTTTGGTAGGTCGTCCATTTGCCACTTTCGCCTACTTTATATTCCGTTTCGGATACACCGCTCGGACCAGGTTCTCCGGCCGCGATCGTCACTTCCACTGCTTCATTTGTCCAACCAGACTTGGATAAAGTTATTTTTGGAGCCGACGGCTTGGTGCGGTCAATTTTTACCGCAGACTGAGATTCGGCTCCGACATTTCCCGCTTGGTTGACTGTTCTCGCATAAATGTCGTGTTCTCCCGCTTCTTCTACTGTAAATGGCGTTTGGTAGGTCGTCCATTTGCCACTTTCGCCCACTTTATATTGCGTTTCGGCTACACCACTCGGGCCGGGTTCTCCGGCCGCTATCGTCACTTCTACTGCTTCGTTTATCCAGCCATCCTCTGATAAGCTAATCTTCGGGGCTAACGGCTTCGTTCGATCAATTTTCACCGTGGACTGCGATTCGGCTCCGACATTTCCCGCTTTGTCGACTGTTCTCGCATAAATGTCGTGTTCTCCCGCTTCTTCTATTTTAAATGGCGTTTTATAAGTAACCCATTCTCCAGTCGACCCCACCTTATATTGCGTTTCGGCTACGCCACTCGGGCCGGGTTCTCCGGCCGCTATCGCCACTTCTACTGCTTCGTTTATCCAGCCATCCTCTGATAAGCTAATCTTCGGGGCTAACGGCTTCGTTCGATCAATTTTCACCGTGGACTGCGATTCGGCTCCAACATTTCCCGCTTTGTCGACCGTTCTCGCATAAAGGTCATGTTCTCCCGCTTCTTCTACTGTAAATGGCGTTTTGTAGGTCGTCCATTTGCCACTTTCGCCCACTTTATATTGCGTTTCGGCTACGCCACTCGGGCCAGGCTCTCCGGCAGCTATCGCCACTTCTACTGCTTCATTTGTCCAACCAGACTTAGATAAAGTTATTTTTGGAGCCGTCGGCTTCGTTCGATCAATTTTCACCGTAGACTGAGATTCAAATCCGACATTTCCAGCTTGGTCGACCGTTCTCGCATAAATATCATGTTCTCCCGCTTCTTCTATTTTAAATGGCGTTTTATAAGTAACCCATTCTCCAGTTGCCCCCACCTTATATTCCGTTTCGGATACACCGCTCGGGCCGGGTTCTCCGGCCGCTATCGCCACTTCTACTGCTTCGTTTGTCCAGCCATCCTCTGATAAGCTAATCTTCGGGGCTAACGGCTTCGTTCGATCAATTTTCACCGTGGACTGCGATTCGGCTCCAACATTTCCCGCTTTGTCGACTGTTCTCGCATAAAGGTCATGTTCTCCCGCTTCTTCTACTGTAAATGGCGTTTTGTAGGTCGTCCATTTGCCACTTTCGCCTACTTTATATTCCGTTTCGGCTACACCACTCGGACCAGGTTCTCCGGCCGCGATCGTCACTTCCACTGCTTCATTTGTCCAACCATCCTCTGATAAGCTAATCTTCGGGGCTGACGGCTTCGTTCGGTCGATTTTGACATCTGCTTGAGCGATTTCGCTATATTTTCCTTTGCGATCTTTTGTTCTAGCGTAGATCTTATATTCACCAGCTTCGGTTAGGTGAAATGGCTAGTCAAGTCCACATTTATGTGTAAAAGTTTTCGACCTTTGCATAATGTTAAATTTGTGTATTCATCAAAGCACAGCCACAGCGAAGCTGCTTGCC
>NZ_JAFBFH010000056.1 GCF_016909185.1 Siminovitchia thermophila
GGTCCAGCAGGTCCAGTGGCTCCTGTAGGTCCAGCAGGTCCAGTGGCTCCCGTAGGTCCAGCAGGTCCAGTGGCTCCCGTAGGTCCAGCAGGTCCAGTGGCTCCCGTAGGTCCAGCAGGTCCAGTCGGTCCAATAGGTCCAGGAACACCATCGAATTCCAGTAAATTAACATCATCTACCAATACTCTATCAATAGAGCCCACCACACCTGGTTTAATAATTTCTACTCTTGCTTTAGTTGCTGTAGCAGGTGCTGGTTCTGTAACGTGATAAATTTCTTTCCAAGCTTCAAACGTCGGGCTAGAGAAAATGCTTCCAAAGTTAACTTCTGTATCCAACCCGGTTCCGACTACTTGATCTGCATCATTTAGAAACACAATTCGTAAAAGGACTCGGTTATTAAATGCTCGTGTTGCCAATGATACTTTAAATAAATAGGTTTGATTAGGTGTGATTGGAACGGTTTGAGAAAGAGAGGATGTTTGGGAACCTATATCGAAAGAAGCTGCAAATTGGCCGCTGTGAGCATTTGTAGAAGTAATGGTAGCATTCACAGCATTCCAGAATTCGAAAGTTCCAGTTTCAAATCCTCCATTTCTTATTAAATTAATGACTGACAAGGAATACCCTCCTTTTTTTAAAAAAGTAGTTCAATTGATTTCATCTAAATTGAACTCACAATATACTATGTATGGGAACGAAGCTTGTTCAGGCAAAGTCTCTATTACAAACGCACATTTAACTAATAATTTGTCGTATTGGCTCGATGCCGCTTATCAGAATAAGAATTAAAGCTGAAAGGAAAGATAGTTAATTCAAAAAAATCTGTAGTTAATATGGGTATCTACAGATTTGAAAATAATGGGGTTTATAAAGCGGATCTTTATAAAATAGAATTTATTTCTTTCAACAAATATTTTGCTCGTTCGTCATTTGTATGGTGTTTATGGATAAATTGATAACCGTTTTCTGTAATTCGCATGCGCTCTTCATCATTGGCCAAATAATATTCTGCTTTTTCTATAAAGTTGTCAATCGTACAGGCAACATAGTTTTCATTATCAATAAAACCTAAATCCACGATGTCATCGTTAGGTTCTGCCAAAAGTAGTGTTTTACAAGCAGGTGCTTCAAAGAACTTAAGAACGGCTACCCGGCCTGTTTTGTAGCGGCCTCCGCAAGTAAAGAATATTTTGGCGCGATTCAGCTCTTTTGCATATTTTTTATTTACAATTAATTGGTCGGAATGTGTAGCTAGATGACCAGGATGGGGATGATAGACAAATCCCGGTTTATCTTTCAGATTGGAAAAAACAGCGTCCCTAAATGCATATCTTCCTTTTAAAGGTATCATATTGGGGAGTTTATGACGCCCATGTGCATTTTTATCAACATACACTAATCCCATAAGCAATAAATCAATTTCTTTTTCCAATCCATAATCTTTCATCACTGCTGGATTAATCGACCAAGGCAGCCAGCGGAACTTATGTTTAAATTGGGGAAATGACCTAAGAAATGGATATTTGGTGGCTGAAAAAATAAGATCTATTTCATTATCTTGAAAAAATTGAATTCGTTCATCAGGATTCCAGTGAAGGTCAATAACAAAGCAACCTTTGTGAATATCTATGTCGGCTAAACCTTCAATTTTGGGCGCCATGATATCATACCAAGCTATATCATAATGAAAGATAAAGTCGGGTTCTATATTTAATGTTTTTAGTATGTCTTTTATATGGCCATTATGGTGCCAATAATAGACATCAGCGTATTTTTCAAGGGCATCAAAAATATCTTTTTTTACTTTATGTTTCGGGTATAACCAAAAAGGTTTCACAAGTACTAAGATTTTTCGTTTTTTTTCCATGCGCCTCATCACCTTTGATTCTTTTTGTTTCAATATATATATGGCAAAAAGCTGACTCCTGTCTGGACGGCGTGAACAATTGAAAAATAAAAAAAGGGAACGATTCCCTTTTTAGTGATCACATTCTCCAAACAGATATGCTTTTCTGGAGTGATTCTGTAGGAATAACTCCCTTTAAATCCATTAAGATTCCTTTATTGTTTTTAAATAAGGCATTCAAATCAGCCATTTTAAATTCTTTATGGGGTACAGATAAAAGAACAATATCGGACTTTTTAAGTTGATTGAATGGTTTCAAGTCGATATTCATATGTTTTAGCTGGCCGTTCGTAATGTTTGGATCACATACTTGAAGAGGTAAACCGAGATCTTTCAATTTTTTTACCATCTCCAATGATTTGGAATTTCTGACATCAGAAATGTTTTCTTTAAAAGTGATGCCGAGGACTGTAATCAACACCTCTTGAACATTTAGTTTATGGGACATCATTAATTGCAATAAAGAAGTTACAATATATTCTGGCATAAAATCATTTATTTTCCTGGCTTCAGAGAGAAAACTTGGATAATACCCTTCCAATTTCGACTTGTGCATTAAGTAGTAGGTATCGACTCCGATGCAATGGCCTCCAACTAAGCCAGGCGACAAGGGAATAAAATTCCATTTTGTTTTCGATGCGGCAAGTACATCATACGTATCAATGTTTAGTCGATCAAATATGAGAGAAAGTTCATTCATAAAAGCGATATTGATGTCACGTTGGGTGTTTTCGACAATTTTGGAAGCTTCCGCAACTTTGATGGAGGAAGCTTTATAAATGCCGGCATCAATCACGCTGTGATACATTTTGAATATTTTTTTCAAAGTATGATTGTTTTGCCCAGAAACAACCTTTGGTATTGTATGAAAAGTATGTTCTTTATCCCCAGGGTTAATTCGTTCAGGTGAGTAACCGACAAAGAAATCAACTCCGGATTTTAATTCGGAGTATTTTTCTAATATTGGAATGCAAACATCTTCAGTCGTGCCAGGGTATACGGTAGATTCATAAACTACGATTGTTTGTGGGGAAAGATTTCTTCCGATGATGGCGGATGCTTCTTCAAGATAAGATAAATCAGGTTCCTTCGTTGAAGTAATCGGTGTTGGAACCGCCACAATAATGAAGTTACACTCTTTGAGCTTTTCTTCATTATATACAAATTCAATACCCGCTTTTTTTAAATCCTCGCTTGGAACTTGGCCTGCTGGATCTACATGATTGCTTAACAAGTTAATTTTCTGTTGATCAATATCAAATCCCACGACCTTGTATTTTTTAGAAAATCCCACTGCCACGGGAAGGCCGACATAACCAAGGCCAACGACACCTACTTTTGTGTTTTGTAATGTCAAGTCTATTTGGTCATCTTTATTCGAATTTTTGGCATGAATGTTGGTTTCATCCTTCCCTGTTGCTCCTATTACCTGTTCCCCCTGTTTTCCAAAAGGGACGTTTTTTTTCATTTTCGAGTAATGTGAATCCTGCTGAATGTCCACTATTGATTTTCCTTTCCTAAACGAAATTATTAATTTTATATGCAACAGGGCGTAAAACTGCCAAGCATTCTTGGAAAAAAAGGCGTCATCACTAGGATCAATGTTATTCGTCTCTTTTCGAGTCGGGGGATGTGTCAGAGAAAGCAGTGATTTAAGATATGCGGCTTGTTATCTATATTGTTACTTTTTATTTTTGGTGCGTGATGTTGACTCTCTGGTTATATTTCAAATAAGATCGTGCTCAAAAAGGGAGGAGTATTTATGGATAACACTATGCTATAATAAATGGCGGAAAAAAAGAGTTGCTTATTTTATCGGGCATGAACTGGCAGTAAGATCCCCCAATCAGAATGCGGGATGAAAAAGAAAAGCGTGGATCAACTGCCTGATTAGCTCAGGCCGCAGGAGAAGAAAAACGTTGTGTCAAAACATCGCGTGTTTTTCTAGGTTCTCAATACAATACACAAAGGCGTTGCGGTGGACAGGAAATCATTGGCAAGTGAATCGACAGCTCAAGGAAAGCTCATCAGCTGCAAGTGAATCGACAACTCAAGGAAAGCTCATCAGCATCGTCATCATACGAAGAAAAAAGCGCGCGCTTCGAGGTCGCCATCGCTCGGCTTGCCGACAGGACGCGGCTTAGCTTTTTTGCTTCTTATCAGCGGGGATTTGAGATTCGCAGGCTAAGCAACGCCTGAATGACCCACATTCTGTGGATATCCCCGTTGGCCGGATAGTTACGAAAGATAACCATCTGCTTCACAATCTGTTTAAGGTAGGTTGCTAGTATGAATTTTGGCAGTAAATATCTTCCACTGCGCACCGTCATTATCATGTTGGTTTGTTCAGTCGTGATCATTGCCCTTGTAATTACAGGTGTGCTGTTAATAAACGCAAGTACGGAGAGTATTGAGCATCATCAAGGTGAAAAAGCAATGAGTATTGCCCAGACAGTCAGCATTACACCGCTCGTTATAGAAGCTTTGGAAAAAAATCAAAGGGGAAGGGACGTTCAGTCGTTTACGAGGAATATTCAGCAGGAAACAAATATGCTTTTTATTGTCGTCATGGATATGAACGGGATCCGGCTTTCCCACCCCGACCCATCCAGAATCGGAAAGAGATTTATTGGCGGGGATGAGAAGGAGGTTTTAAAAGGAAAGAAATATACTTCTACTGCGGAAGGTACGCTCGGGCCTTCTCTTCGTGCTTTTCATCCTGTATTTAATGAAAGTGGAAAACAAATTGGTGCGGTTTCAGTCGGCATTTCGCTTCAAAGTGTGAATGAAGCCGCGAATAAAAGAAAAAAAATTATCTTTACAGGAATGGGCGCTGGCATTGTCATTGGAATGATTGGCGCCATTATTTTGGCCGCAAATATTAATCGCATTTTATTTGGGCTTGAACCGGCTGCCATAGCCAGTTTGCTCCAAGAAAGAAATGCCATGCTTGAATCGGTGCGAGAGGGAATCATAGCGGTTAATAATAAAGCAGAGATTGTAGTAGCTAACGCGGAAGCGATAAAAATTTTTCAAAAAGCCGGGCTTGATCCCGATCCGATCGGGAAAAAAGCGGATGAATATTTACCTAAAAGCCGGCTTGTTAGAATTTTGCAATCCCCGAAAGCGGAATATGATCAAGAAAGTGATATTAACGGCCTGCCCATTTTGGTGAATCGGGTACCGATTATACTAAATGGAAAGCTGGCGGGGGCCATTTCAACATTTAGGGATAAAACCGAAATGAAGTTACTGGCCGAACAGCTGACGGGCATTAAAACATATGCAGATGCGTTGCGTGCCCAAACACATGAATTTATGAATACTTTGCATGTGATAACAGGTATGGTTCATATGAAAGAATACAAAGAACTGGAGTCTTATTTAAGAAAACAAACGAAACTCTACCAAACGGAAAGCAGCTCGATTGGCCATATTGTGAAGGACCCGGTCATTGCCGGATTTTTACTAAGCAAAAGAAGTTACGCCAGAGAAAATAAAGTGAAACTCAATTTGGAAGTAAATCGTCCCCTCCCGGCTTCCAACAATCATGAAATGACCCATCATATCATCACTATTCTTGGCAACTTGATTGAAAACGCATTTGATGCTGTAAAAGAAAAGCACGAAAAAAGGGTAGATATTACGATCGAGTATAACGGTTTCGCCTGTACGATTACCGTAAAGGATAACGGAGAGGGGATTCCTTTAGAGATAAGGAATTTATTATTCGATCAAACTGTTTCTACTAAAGGCGCGAATCATGGATATGGATTGCTCAATGTTAAAAAAAGCGTACAATCGCTAAGCGGCAAGATTTCTTTTCATACAAGTAATGAGGGCACTGTGTTTAAAGTGGTTTTTCCTTATAGAGAGGAGCGATCAGAATGATCCGGGTTTTAATAGTTGATGACGACCCGATGGTGGCGAAAATTAATAAGCGTTACTTAGAGGCGGTTCCTGGCTTTGTTTGTGCAGGAATCGCCGAAGGCGTTGATAGTGCCATCGATATGTTAAATAGCACCGAGATTCATCTTGTCCTACTCGATGTATATATGCCGGGGAAACGGGGGCTGGAGCTTTTAAAGAGAATGAGGAATGAACAAAAAGACATAGATGTCATCATCATTTCCGCGGCAAGCAACATTGAAACGATCCAATCAGCTTTACATTTTGGCGTTGTTGATTACTTGATTAAGCCGTTTGAATTTGGCCGTTTTCGGGATTCATTGAAAAAGTACAAGAAAAAGTTTGAACTGCTGCATGGGCACGAAAAATTCAGCCAGGAAGAGCTGGATAAACTGTTAAAAGGCAATGGCCAGACACCACGTCTGGAGGATATTCCAAAAGGGTTAACAAAAACGACGTTGCGAAAAATTGTCAAAACGATTTTAAGGAATAAAGACGCCACCTTTTCAATAGAGGGACTGGCGAATGAGATCGGAATCTCCCGGGTATCGATGGGAAAATATTTAAACTTTTTAACCGAAATTAAATTTTTGGATGTAGAAGCGGACTATGAAACGAAGGGCCGGCCAGCAAGAAAGTACCGTCTATCCAAACAAAATACCGAAGCGATCTATGTTTATATTGAGGCTGCCGATTTATAAAATAAAATGGCAGTCTCGCTTTTATTACTTACATAACTATTTATTTAATTTAACAGCCTTTTATCTTCAACAAAGTAGATATAACATTAAAAGTATCTTGTAAGCGCTTTTTTACATCGGTAGAAAAAGGAGAGACTCATAACAATGGAAAGAACATATATACACTCTACATGGGATTTTCTATGGAAAACACATCGTCAAACGAAAAAATGGTTAATGATGGCCATACCGAACAAAGTGTTAAAACAGACACTTACATCAAAAGATGAGAAGACTAGTGAAAAAGAAAAAGGGACAGGCCCCGGACCTTACAGTACTGTCCAAAAAACAGGGCTGATTCTTGGCCCGCTTTTATTTGCATTGACCATGCTTTTCTTTTCTCCAGAAGGACTAAGTACGGACGGAAGGGCTGTTTTAGCTGTTACTTTATGGGTAGCTACCTGGTGGGTCACAGAAGCAATTCCCATTCCTGCCGCATCGCTTTTGCCCATTATTTTGCTTCCTTTAACAGGAGCAGCGGAGGGTGGAGATGTAACCGCTGCCTATGGAGATCCGATTGTCTTCCTGTTTTTAGGTGGATTTTTCATTGCTACTGCCATGGAAAAGTGGAATTTGCATAAAAGAATAGCATTGTCGATTATTTCTTTAATTGGAACAAATATGTCCAAGATTACACTTGGATTTATGATGGCTACCGGGTTTTTATCAATGTGGGTATCCAATACGGCAGCTGTCATGATGATGATCCCCATTGGAACTGCTATTATTTATCAAGTTTCCCAGGCAGTGCAAACAAGCAAGGACGCTTCTGCCGATGACTATAGAAATTTTGAGAAATCCATTATATTAGCCATTGGCTATGCTGGAACGATCGGCGGACTTGGGACGCTTATCGGGACACCTCCCAATATTATTTTGGCAGCAACCGTTAATAAACTGTTTGACGTGCAAATTTCATTTGCCGGCTGGATGGCGTTTGCAACTCCTGTAACCGCAATCTTATTGGTTTCTATTTGGCTTTATATTACTAAAATTGCTTTTCCCGTAAAATTAAAGGAACTTCCTGGTGGAAAACAATTAATTCATGAGGAAAAATTGAAGCTTGGAAAGATTACGTTTGAGGAAAAATTTGTTTTGGCTGTTTTCTTGTTTGCGGCATTTATGTGGATTACGAGAACGTTTCTTTGGGAAAACGTATTAGGAATCAAAACGTTGTCTGATACGATGATTGCTATTATTGCGGCTGTTCTGCTATTTTTAATCCCTACTGTCAATCAAAAAGGAAGACTGCTTGCTTGGGATAGTGCCAAAGACATTCCGTGGGGCATTTTGCTCCTTTTCGGAGGAGGTTTGGCCATTGCCGGCGGATTTATTGAAACTGGACTAGCAGAGTGGATGGGCACCCAGCTTACCGTGATGCAAGGTGTTCACTTTATCTTGATTATTTTACTGTCATCCGCACTTGTTCTGGCTTTGACAGAGTTTACATCGAATACAGCGACAGCAACAATGATTCTCCCTGTTTTGGCATCATTGGCATTGGCGATCAACGTTCATCCTTACGCATTGATGGTTCCAGCGGCAATGGCGGCCAACTGCGCGTTCATGCTTCCTGTTGGGACACCGCCAAACGCCATCATTTTTGCTACAGGAAAAATAAAAATTATTGAAATGATAAGAGCCGGTTTTTGGGTCAACTTGTTTGTCCTCATTTTAATCGTCCTCACCGTATTCTTTGTTCTTCCAATTTTATGGAATGTAGACTTAACGACTTATCCGCAAAGCTTTAAATAAGAAAAGGCAGGTTGTCCAAACGGGGTGACAACCTGCTTTTTTGTATTGGAATACATGATGGTGAGTCAAGAACTTGGCTCTGCTGTTTGGGGTATCAAGACATAATCAGAATTTCGTTCAACTGAATGTTCGGGCACATAAGAAAACTCCCGCTTCATGAATTTAGGTTTAATGTGATTGCGGTTTGTTTTTTAATTCTTCAATGGATTGCTGAACAAGTGTTACTGCCTGACTCATTGCCGCGCCCCCGCCAAATGCTGCGGAAACCCCGACAACCTCCAAAATTTCATCTTCACTGCACCCCTGATCAATGCAGCCTTTTGTGTGGTAAATGATGCAATACTCATCCTGCGCATAGATGCTGATTCCAAGAGCAATCATCTGCTTCTCTTTTTGCGAAATTTTTCCTTCTGAAAAACACGCCTCTGTAAATGAATTATACGATTCCGCTATCTTGGGCATCTTTTTTGTAAAGATGCCCAGCCCTTCTTTATACTCCCGAATAGCTGCTTCTGTATACGTCTGTTGATCCAACTGTTCCATCTCCTTTCAAAAAATAGTATTTCAAGTTTCCTGCGATTCATTCAATAAAAACCATGACAGCTTATAGAAGGCAATCAGTAGGACTTTTTTAAAAGGGAGGGTGCTTTTATGGAACAGCTTTTAATAGTTTATTGGATAGAGGTGTTTTATTGTATCAGACTGTCTGTCCAATCAATTTCGATAACCTCCAATAAATTATTAATGCGTCGGCCGGCTTAAATAGATATAAAGGAGGTGTAAGCTGTATGTGGTTTGAAAATGATTTTGTTGGCGGCGAAAGAGAAGAACGGAGAAGACGCGTGAAATTAATCTGTAGATGCCGTGAAGTAAGACGTGAGCGTGAGAGGGAAGAGCGTGAGAGAGAAGAACGAGAGAGAGAAGAACGTGAAAGGTTTATTTGCAGATGCAGGAGAATTAGACATGAGCATGAAGATTGCGATTGGTAGGTAACTGATCAATAAAATGAGAAATCCCTAAGTGTAGGCTTAAAGGGATTTCTCTTTAGGTTTATATCATCGGTCTTCTTGGAAAATGCTGATCGTAGGATTGTTGACAAGATGTAAATGAGAAGTAATGCCTTACGTAAAATGAAGGCGAACTATGCTTTTTTCCCTCTTTCCCGATGATAGATTTTTTCATCAGATGTAATGCTCTATCAGCCAATCCATTATACAAGTTCTATTGGATTACAAATGATCGTAAGCATAAATAAGGAAGGGATCAAATGATGACGCATCCATTGATATTGCGATGAAAACTGCCTGAAGCAGCAAACTATTGATGAATTCTGCCGATCGAGGGAATTGAAACTGCGTTTGTCAAATAAATTAGCCAGCGAGGTGAGTTTCTCAAGAAAAAAAGATTAACTTTCACCGAAAGAACTTATTAATGAAATCCTACATATATGATCTTTTTTAATACGATGACTAAAATAGTTGTCCGCTTATTAATGAATATAAGCAAAATGATATTCAACTTATTGCAGTAAAGAGATTCCGTCAAAAGGAAGTGCTGTAGAACCTTAATTGGAGAATAGAAATATTTAAAATATAAGAACCCTAAAAGGAAGCTGGCTTTGGATGTTCCTAGTAGGCGTTTAAGCCTGTAATAAAGGTATCGTATAAAAAACGAATCATTAGACTTGCAAACGATCGTTGTGGAGCTGCAGCACTGGTGTTGAAATTGGCCAGATAAGATTGTTCGAAGAGGTTGCTTATACATATTCGGGTAGTCATAAAAATGTTGGACGCATATATTTACATAAAATAAGCCCTTCTCGACAAATGAGAAGAGCTTATTTTATTTCACTTTGAAATTAGTCACGCGCACCAAAAAACAATAAAAATACGCCACTTCTAAGTGCTTAGAAATGGCGTATTTTCAACGTTTAAAGCATATGGAGCATAGCGGGCTCGAACCGCTGACCTCTACACTGCCAGTGTAGCGCTCTCCCAGCTGAGCTAATGCCCCTAAAATTAGAATACATTTTCCATTATAAGAGCTTTTTAAAAAAGTGCAAGCTTTATTTTTAATTTATTGTCTCAAATTGTTGAACAAAGCTACGAACCCGCGGATTTTTCAGGTGGAAATCTTTTACCTAAAGCACAATTATTGAAACTTAGTGCTTTTTTTATGTTATAAAAGAGAGGGTGGCGAGATCTGGTTAGCTGATATATTAATTAAGTATTTCAGATAAGGTGGTTTTATCTAACCAATTTTCGTATCTTCCATTTCAACGATTTCTGGAGAAATGAAACAGCCTGAGTTCAAATAATATCGAACGCAAGCTGTTTCGTAATATAGTCTTTTCCGGTGTCCTGTCGGGTGCAAGGAATTCCATTTTTCGAGGTGTTGTAATATGTCGTTGTATATTAAGAGAGATTTCCATAAGTAACGGGATATCATATAGGATACCCGTTAACTGATGATCTCGATTTCTTGAACATCGTCTAAAAGGGAAATTGTATAATAAATATTCGTGACAGGTCTGTTCGTGTTTACTCGCGTTTTTAATTCCATAAGATGAGCGGCGTTTTCTCTTAAATCTTTAATTCGCGTATGCGTAATCAAAATTTTGTCTTCCTGCAATTTTTTCATTACAGTCTCAACACTTTCCCTTTTACTTACTGTAATTTTGATTATCAGGTCTCTTTTATGCAATTTTTTCGGGCCAATCCTCGTTAGCAGGGAAGGGATTAATTCAACACTAATAATGAGGAGAATGACTCCGGCGATAGCTTCCATGTAAAATCCGGCTCCAACTGCAATACCAATTCCCGCTGCCCCCCAGATCAAGGCTGCGGTTGTTAACCCGGAAATATGGTCATTGCCCCTTCTTAAAATAACGCCTGCTCCCAGAAAACCAATACCCGATACTATTTGTGCAGCCAAGCGGAGCGGATCCATTTGTATACGAACATCATCACTCCCGGGAAAAATATAGGCAGCTTCAATTGAAACAATTGTGAGCAGACAACTAATAATGGATATGACAAGACTTGTTTTTAAACCGAGCGGTTTTCTTTTCAGCTCCCTTTCTAAGCCGATGATTAAGCCGAGAGCTGCAGAAATCCCCAATCTTGCCAATAGTTCCCATTCAAAAAAATATTCCATAGGCTTCCCTCCTTGCCGCCTGTTTATTGGAAAAAAGAAATAAAAAAAGTAAAATTTAATTTATTATATTATACTTCTTTAAGGATAAGATAAAATGGAAACACGAAGAAAACTGAATCCGTATATTGTTGTTATGATTGGTGTCCTGACGATTTCAAGTTCCGCGATCCTCGTAAAATTGTCATCCGCTGAGGCGGGAACTATTGCATTTTACCGTATGTTTTTCAGTGTTTGCATCTTGCTTCCCATGTTTTTACGGCGCAGTAAATCAGAGTTGCGGATGATGAAACGGAATGATTGGATATATTCTCTTTTAGCCGGTATATTTCTTGCTTTTCACTTTATCCTTTGGTTTGAGTCGTTAAACTACACATCGGTTGCAAGTTCCACAGTCTTGGTGACATTACAGCCTTTGTTCGCTTTTATAGGGACTTTTTTATTTTTTAAAGAAAAATATTCGATCAAAAGTATAACAAGTGCGGCAGTGGCAATGATAGGCGGCTTTGTGATTAGTTGGGGGGACTTCCGGTTGAGCGGCGCTGCGCTGTTGGGCGATATGCTTGCGCTGAGTGCATGTGCCCTAATTACGGCCTATTTGCTTGTCGGACAATCACTTAGACAAAGGATCTCATTAATTACTTATACCTTTTTAGTGTACTCCATAAGCACCATCGTTTTATTTTTTTATGTCATTATTAGAAACGAACCGCTTTATCCATATCCGATTGAAGATTGGATATATTTCCTGCTTCTGGCTATCTTGCCAAACTTGCTTGGACATTCTTTATTCAACTGGGCCTTAAAATGGGTCAGTACGGCAGTTATTTCTATGGCCGTGCTATTTGAACCTGTCGGAGCAACGATCCTTGCTTATCTTATATTAAGTGAAAAAGTTGCCTGGTTCCAGCTTGCAGGTGGTTCGATCATTATCATAAGCGTACTTTTATTTATTATGAATGTCAGGAGGGAAGGAGGCCGGATTTAAAGACTATATGAATAAATAAGTTAATCCGGAAAAAACAAAAGCCATGATCGACATGACGAGAAAAGTTCCTCCTTCTTTTTTATCTACATCTGTATCACTTATGCGCAATGCTTCAACGTAGCAATAACTAAATAGATAGATAGCCATTAAAAAAGAAATGACAAGGGCAGCCTTTGTTAAAATAGTTTTCACCTTCCCAATAGAATAGATATTTGTTATTATATTATGTACAGATTGATAGAAAGATGTCTGAGTGAATAAAATTTCAAAAAAACTATTGCATCATAAAAATATCTATGTTATATTATAATTCGTCCGATTGAACGAGTCGAACACAAAAAAGTTTTTTAAAAAAGCTATTGACTTAAAATCGAGACCGTGTTACTATATAAAAGTCGCCCAAAAGAGCGATACCAAGTTTGATCTTTGAAAACTGAACGAAACGAAACGTCAATCAATAATTAATTAGTCAGCTTTAATTATGAGCTAACCAAACTTTTACATGAGAGTTTGATCCTGGCTCAGGACGAACGCTGGCGGCGTGCCTAATACATGCAAG
>NZ_JAFBFH010000057.1 GCF_016909185.1 Siminovitchia thermophila
AAGCAAAATACCCGCGTATAAAGCAAAATACCCGCGTATAAAGCAAAATACCCGCGTATAAAGCAAAATACCCGCGTATAAAGCAAAATACCCGCATATAAAGCAAAAGCTCCATTTAAACGTGGCTACCACCAATGTTAAGCGCATCGAGGCCGTCAATTATATGTGGAGAAGGAAATAATGTGGTAAAATAAATTCAGTTTGTTCGATGTATCTAAATGAAAGATGCGAGGGGCGAAACTATGACGTGGGCAATGGTTACTACAGGCATCATTAGTATTTTTCTTATCTTAAATATTGTGCTCGCAGGCTTTGTTGTTTTTCTCGAAAGAAGGGATGCGGGGGCAACGTGGGCGTGGCTTTTGGTATTGTTTTTTATACCGGTTGTCGGCTTTGTCCTATATTTGATTTTTGGGCAAAATTTAAGCCGAAAAAAAATATTTGATTGGAAAGATCAGAATAAAATTGGGATTATGGAAATAACGGAGAATCAAATTCAGTTGCTTCGCTCCGGGGACTTTCCATTTCATGGCAATAAAGCGGCTCAGTATAAAGACTTGATTTATATGCTGCTTGTAAACGACAGCGCGGTGCTGACACAAGATAATCATGTCGATATTTTTACGGATGGCAATGAAAAGTTTGAGGCGTTAATGAATGATATAAGATCTGCCAAGGACCATGTTCATCTCGTATACTATATTATGCGCAGCGATGATCTGGGGAATAAGCTTTTATCCTTGTTAGTGTCGAAAGCAAAAGAAGGTGTGGAGGTACGTGTTCTTTATGACGCCATGGGTTCAAGGCGGCTCCCGAGGAAGTTTTTTCGTCCGCTGATTGAAGCCGGCGGAAAAGTGAGTGCTTTTTTCCCTGCGATTATCCCCCATCTTAACTTGCAGGTGAATTATCGTAATCATAGGAAGTTGGCAATCATTGATGGAAAGGTTGGCTATATAGGCGGTTTTAACATCGGAGATGAATATTTGGGGTTAAATCAAAAGTTTGGCTACTGGCGGGACACTCATTTGCGGATTTTTGGGAAGGCTGTGTTTGCCATGCAAACACGTTTTGTTCTGGATTGGAACCAAGCATCTTCCAACAAAATCAGTTATGAAGACAGACTGTTCCCCGAGATAAATTCTATTGGGGATACGGATGTCCAAATTGTTTCAAGCGGTCCGGATTCCGAATGGGAGCAGATTAAATATGGATATATCAAAATGATCAACTCTGCCAAAGATTATATTTATATACAAACTCCCTATTTTATCCCAGATACGAGTGTATTGGACGCATTAAAAATTGCTGTATTGTCTGGCGTAGATGTAAGACTGATGATTCCCAACAAGCCTGACCATCCATTTGTGTATTGGGCGACGTATTCCAATGTAGGAGAACTGTTAAAAACGGGCGCAAAAGTATATATTTATGAAAATGGCTTTATTCATGCAAAAACATTAATTGCGGATGGTAAAATTGCCACTGTGGGAACGGCCAATATCGATGTACGCAGTTTCCGCCTCAATTTTGAAGTGAACGCTTTTTTATATGATGACGCAGTTGTTGAAAAACTCGTTGATATTTTTAAAAAGGATGTCGAACTGTCACGGGAGCTCACCTACAAAGAATATTTAGAAAGGCCGCTTTTTATACGATTCAAAGAGTCGGTTTCCCGTTTATTGTCACCAGTTCTTTAATATTTCTGAAAGAAAAATGGGGTAATTGTTTTGAAGTGGTATACGATCGGCCCTCTCTCTTTTCCTGCTTCTTGGGCAGCCATTGGCGCAGCGTTTTTGCTTACATCTCTTTACTTTGTCATTCAAAGAAAAAAAGCAGTGGCAGACGATATGGGCAATGCCTTTTTTATATTTTTTCTTATATGGAAGCTAAGCGTCATCCTTTTGCAATTTTCAACTGTGATCAAGAATCCGCTGATGATCCTATATTTTAATGGTGGCTGGAAAGGCTATGCATTAGGCATGGCCGGGGCATTTATTTATCTGTGTGTAAAAGTGCTGCAAAACAGGCTAAACAGTAGCCTGCTTGTTGAGGCATGGATGTTTTCGGTCCTTGTGTATGAACTTGCGTTCTATCTGTTGAATGCGCGGCATATACTAATGGGGTCCATCCATATATTGGGAGCGATCCTGTTTTTCTTATGGACAAGGAAAAAAGCGGGACAAACCATTTGGCAGTTGCAACTCCTCATCTTATTTACATGTTTCCAAGCTTTCATCTATTCTTTTAAGGGGGACATGCTATCTGCTCCGATGGCAACGTACGTGGCGGCTTGTGGCGCTTTAGCCGCAACCATCCTTACAGAAAGGAAGAGAGCCGATGAGTAAGAGAATATTTGGACTGGCACTGATTGGCTTATTGCTGGGGATTGTGGTTGTGAATATCATCAAGGATATACGTGAGAACAACGAAATCAAGTCGGCTCAAGAGCAATTCAACTCTCAAGCAGCAGAAAAGACTTTTGCGAAAGAAGGTTTAAAAGAAGGGGAAGTACCTCCAGATTTTGAGCTGTCGTCATTGAATGGGGAAAAAAAGAGACTTTCAGATTACAAGGGAAAGAAAGTCATTTTAAATTTTTGGGCTACTTGGTGTCCCCCTTGCAAAGCTGAAATGCCTCACATGCAACAATATTATGAAACGAAGGCGAACAGCCAAAACGTGGAAATTATCGCGGTCAACTTGACATATGCTGAGCGAGTATCCAATAAACGTTCAAAAGTGGAAGAATTCAAAAACGAATACAAATTAACTTTTCCGATCCTTTTGGATGAAGAGGGAGATGTCGGGAACACATATCAGACGATCACCATTCCAACGACCTATATGATTGATACAAATGGGATTATCCGCAAAAAAATCATTGGCCCGATGGATCAAGAAATGATGGAACGCCTTGTTTCAGAAATGAATTAATGTTTTATTTTTGAAAAATGTTTGACAGGCGATAGAGCGGTAGTATATACTTACATGCAAGAGTTAAAACAACCACATAAAAACTAAATGATTTCAGCATTACTCTTATCAAGAGCGGCGGAGGGAATAGGCCCTGCGATGCCCGGCAACCTTCAGTTTTTCTGAAAAGGTGCTAATTCCTACAGGTCATGATTATGGCTTGGAAGATAAGGGGAGGAAAAGATAAACCAGCCCTCTTCTTATTCGGAAGGGGGCTTTTTGATTTACAAAATCCCCCCTTTTCTCAAGATTGAGACGTTTAATCGCCATAAATCTTATTATTCCGATGGCTTTAAAATCATTTTAAGGAGGGTGTCAAAAAATGACACAAGGAAAAAATTATCAGCCGGAAACAGTATTGCTTCATGGGGGACAGGAGCCAGATGAAACAGGATCTCGTGCAGTTCCCGTGTACAGAACAACTTCTTATGTTTTTAAAAACACGGAACATGCCCAAAAATTGTTTGCTTTGGAAGAGCCGGGCAACATTTATACAAGAATCATGAACCCGACCGTGGATGTATTTGAAAAAAGAGTAGCGGAATTAGAGGGAGGCACAGCTGCTGTTGCTCTTTCTTCTGGTGCGGCGGCTATCGCGTTTTCCATCTTGAATATTGCCGGAGCCGGAGATGAAATAGTAGCGGCGACCGATCTATATGGTGGAACATATAACCTGTTTTCAACCACTCTTCCGAAATATGGCATCCATGTAAAATTTGTCGATCCAAAAGATCCAGAAAACTTCCGTAAAGCGCTCACGCCAAAAACGAAAGCCATTTTTGCGGAGGTGATCGGAAATCCGAGTCTTCACGTACTTGATATAGAAGCGGTTGCCAAAGTGGCCCATGACCATCGAATTCCATTGATCGTGGACAGCACGTTTGCCACACCATACTTATTAAGGCCGATCGAGTGGGGAGCGGATATCGTTGTTCATTCAGCCACAAAATGGATCGGTGGACACGGAACAGCGATCGGAGGAGTTGTCGTCGATGCCGGCAAGTTCGATTGGAATAACGAAAAATTCCCGGATTTTATCAAGCCGGACAGAAGCTATCACGGCATCCGCTACGGAATTGATTTGCCGGAGGCCGCATTTGCCGTTAAGCTTCGTGTGCAATTGCTTCGTGATTTTGGACCTTGCCTAAGCCCGGACAATGCCTTTATTTTCCTGCAAGGACTTGAAACATTGCACGTTCGTGTTCAAAGACATGTTGAAAATGCCAAAGCAGTCGCTGAATTTTTACAAAACCATGATGCAGTTGAATGGGTTTCCTATCCGGGTCTTGAAAGCCACCCATCTTACGAGCTCGCTCAAAAATACTTGCCAAAAGGCCCTGGCGCTGTCGTCAATTTTGGCATTAAAGGCGGAAGGGTAGCTGGGAGAAATACGATTGATAATGTTAAGCTTTGGTCTCATGTGGCAAATGTCGGAGATGCAAAATCACTCATCATTCATCCCGCGTCAACTACTCACCAGCAGTTAAGCGCCGAAGAATTAAAAGATACAGGCGTAACGGAAGAATTAATCCGCCTTGCCATTGGATTGGAAGCTGTAGAAGACATTACAGCCGACTTGGGGCAAGCGATTGAAAAAGCAGTTGAAGCTGTAAAGCAATCCAATTAAAATGCTGCATAAGGCTGTGAACGTCACGAGCGTTTACAGCCTTATTTTTCTGTAGGCACTAGCCGAATACCAACCGTTTCATATGGAGTAGCCAAATAGCTTTCGATGAGTCCTTGCTTGGAAATCTTTTCTTTGGAAACTGTTTTTTGTTTCAAGCTGACGGTAATCGGCTGTTTCAAAGGGAATTCATCCAAGCCGATTGTATGGCTATCCAGCCAGCGTGCATGCAGTACTCCCTTAGAAAAAACATGAAGTGTATGCGGCAGGGGAATGCCTTTGCGGAAAAATGGAAATTCTTTTTCTTTGTTTACACCGGGTTCATTGAGACAAATATACAAAGATAAATTGTCACAAAGCTGGAGAAGTCCATAGTGGAAATCGAACAACGACTGCTTAAATTCGGTAATGGATGTCATCAGCCTATGCTGCCTGGCCTTTTCGGATGTAACAAATTGTTTCGCTTCGGGGGTTTCATCATGCTGTTGAAAACGCACATAATGTTCACTGCATAAGAGTGCTGCGTATGGATCGCAGCTTCCTACTTCATTTATCCCGCTGCTATATATAAGTGTTTTGGCAGGTGGGGGAAAATCCATAAACGTGTACGGAGCCCTTTTTTTGTCGTTCCAAAAAGGCTGTTGGTCAATCATTTTCCAACCGCAATCATGATTGGCGACAGCGTGCAGAACCGACTTTTTCCATTTTACACCTTTGAAGTATTCAGGCTGCCAATAGGAAAAAATTTCACCTGATATGCGGGCATGATGGTCTTGTTCGATCATGACAAATTCATTCAAGCGGTCTCTGACGATCATGAGGCGCCTCCTTCATATGATCATTCTTTATATGGTAACATTTTTTCGTCCCCGTAAACAGGTGTGTCGCAACGGCATGAAGGATGCATGGATATTCCTTCCACTGTGACAAGAAGCGGCTGGATTTCGATAATACGTTCACCTAGTTTGAGCTTTCCTATTACTACCGCTGGTAAAAAACAAGGCTGGGACACAACTAAATCAGCTGATGAAAAAACGGACAATAAAGTGAAACTTCATTCAGTAGGATTTTTCTTCCATCTCCTACTGAATGTTAGTTGAACGAATCGGGCATTTAGGTGCCGTTTCCTCCCACTTAGACCTTTTGTATCAACTCAGGTCTTGAAGTGGTGTATATGGCACCTTACATGCGGGATAAATTGTCTCAGTGTATAATACGCAAGCTTTTAGCGTAGTCAAAATATGTAGACTCCTGCGGGAATAGCTCGAGCTGAAGATCCCGCAGGAAAGCGACCTTTGCTTTCCGAGGAAGCTGAAGAGACCTGCGGAAAGCGAAATATGTTGACGTAGCGATGATAGGAATTTTTTTAACACAAATAAACCGAACAATTATAAATGAATTGTTCGGTTTTTGCTATTTCGTATTTGCTTATGTCCCAGCCCCGTCATTTTCATGAGCTTATTCATTTCCTTCATTAGTGATAATAAGTACGACGCGGCGGTTTTGACTTCTCCCTTTATCTGTTTGATTGGAGGCAATGGGACGATATTCCCCATACCCGACAGTTCTAAGCCGTTCAGGGGAAAGTCCGTGCTCTTCTATCAAATAACGGACTACTTGATTGGCTCTAGCTGTTGATAAATCCCAGTTGGAAGGAAACCGCTCTGTTGAAATGGGGCGGTTGTCTGTATGTCCTTCGATTTCGATCATATTCGAGATTTCTGATAGCATGGGAGCCATGTTATCTAAGAACAATTTCGCTTCATTTATTAAATCAGCTTTTCCTGATGGAAAAAGCATGACCTCCGGTAAAACGACTTCAATGCCTTTATCTGTCGGCGTAACCGTCATTTCGTTTTCCAGGCCGTGCTCAGAAGCATACTTGCCTACATATTCCAAAATTTCCTCAATGCGCTTTTCTTGCTTAATCATTTCGGCCAATTGTTCTTCATATTCGTTGGGAACAGTCGTGCCTCCCTCTCCCGGGGCCTCTCCGCCAGAATCTTGTTTTAAATTGTTGTGATTTTGGAATGAGTCGGTAACAGATTTAAATTTTTCAGCATTTGTATCCGAGTAAGAATACAGTAAAACAAAAAGGATAAGGATGACTAATGATAAATCCGCAAAGGTAACAAGCCATGCCTGATTCGTTTTTGTTCCCTTAAATCTCTTTTTGTTCATATGTCCTGTCTCCCTCGAGCTTATCCAGCAGTGCGGTACCTTCGGCGCTTTCTATTAAGTACATTTGCAGCTTGTCCTTCAAAATGGCCGGTCCCTCTTCATTACGGATGCTGACCAATGCCTCAATGATCACTTCTTTTAAAAAGACCTCTTCTTCCGTTAACAGTTCCAACTTATTGGCAATTGGAATAAACACAAGGTTGGCCAGGAGTACTCCGTAAAAGGTTGTAATTAAAGCAACCGCAATGGCCGGTCCTAGTTCATCCGGATTATTCAATTGCTGGAGCATGAGAACCAGGCCGACAATTGTTCCAATCATTCCCCATGCGGGCGAGAGCTCGCCGGCTTTTGTAATGATTTTTCTTCCGCGCGCGTGTCGTTTTCGCATCGCAAGAATATCCATCTCCATTACTTTTCTGATCATATCTTCTTCATACCCATCAATGACAAGACGGAGTCCTTTCTGAATAAAAGGATCACTGGTTTTTTCTCTTTCTTTTTCAAGCCCTCCAATCATGCCGTCCATTTTAGAAGTTCTCGCTAAACGGACGAGTGTATGAATGAATTGTTGAATGGGCACTTCTTTTCTCCTAAAACTTGTATGCAGGACGTTGAACATATTTTTCACTTCTGAAACACCAAAACCGACAAACAGGGAGGCAATTAGTCCGCCGAAGACGATCACAAATGAAGATAAGCTAATAAACGTCAGAAATGCGTCATATCCTCCGGCGATATAAATAGCCAAAAAAATAACCGCAATTCCTATGATAATGCCTAGTGGAGTTAAAACATCTTTTCTGAGCATAAAGAATCACCAGCCTTCCAAATAACTAATATCATCCTACGACTATTATCGGACAAGGAAAGGTTATATTTAGCCGCCATATTCATCATAACTTGTCCATACCGTGCATAGGATGTGTAGAAAAGATGGTGCTGTACTATTGGAAATGGGCAAGGGGGAAGAAGATGAAGAAAAGATGGCTGGCAATCATCGCCGCTTTCTCTTTTTTTGTTGGAGTTGGCGGAACTTATACGGGAATCAAATGGATGGACTCGCGGGAGCAAGAACGACCGCCGGAAACAAAGGGAGAAAATGACATATCCATGATATCGGCTCACCTTGAGAAGGTGGAGCAAGTATATCGGCTTATTCAAGAGGCGTATGTGGAAAAAGTGGAGAGCGAACAGCTGGTACAGGGAGCTATCCAAGGGATGATCGGGACGTTGAAGGACCCCTATTCCGTTTATATGGACAAGGAGACGGCAGAGCAATTTAACGAGCACTTAGATTCATCTTTTGAAGGGATTGGGGCTCAAGTAACGATTGAAAATGGCAAACTCGTTATTGTAGCGCCGATAAAAAACACGCCGGCAGAAAAAGTCGGATTAAAACCACGGGACCAGATTATAAAAATTAATGGCGAATCAATTGAAGGACTCGATTTATATGAAGCAACGAACAAGATTCGCGGGGAAAAGGGGACGGTTGTGACGCTCGACATCATCCGTAAAGGGGCAAGCAAACCTTTTCAAGTAGAGATTACGAGAGAAGAAGTGCCTATTCTGACAGTGTTCTCGGAAATAAAAGAGAGCGACGGGAAAAAAATAGGCTATTTGGAAATTACATCATTTTCAGAGGGGACCGCGCGTGATTTCAGAAAAGAACTTGCAAAGTTGGAAGAAAAAAAGATTAAGGGACTGGTAATTGACGTACGCGGCAATCCTGGCGGCATGCTTTCAAGTGTGGAGGAGATTCTACAACAGTTAGTTACCGATAAAAAGCCGTATATTCAAATCGAAGAGCGGAACGGCAACAAGAGTCCGTATTTTTCGAACCTTAAACAAAGAAAGCCTTATCCGATAACCGTGCTAATTGATGAAGGGAGTGCTTCTGCTTCTGAAATACTTGCCGGAGCGTTAAACGAAGTGGAAGGTTATCACCTTGTGGGAGTCCGGACTTTTGGCAAGGGCACAGTTCAGCAGGCTATTCCACTTGAAGATGGAAGCAATGTCAAGCTCACTATGTTTAAATGGCTGACCCCTGAGGGAAATTGGATTCACGACAAGGGAATTGAGCCAACGATTGAAGTGACACAGCCGGAATATTATTATGCCCACTCCCTCAACGTTGAAAAGCAATTGGTACGGGATATGAACAGCGAGGAAGTGAAAATCGCCCAGCAATTGTTAGCAGGTCTTGGTTATGGGCCAGGGAGAACAGACGGCTATTTCGACGGTCAAACCGAGCGGGCGGTCAAGGCTTTCCAATCTGTCGAAAAAATTCCGGTGACGGGAAAAGTTGATCCTAAAACAGCAGCTCGGCTCGAAGCGGCAATTATGAAACGAATAGAAGACGAACGCAACGATTTGCAGCTGCAAGTGTCATTAAAAGCGCTCAAATAACCATTCAGTCAAAAAATCTGTCATTTGGGCCAATCATCTTGTTTTTTATCGAAAGAAATAATATAATAAATTCAGAATTTAATATAAAACCATTTTCATTTTCCCTTACAGAGGTAAACCCATAAGGGTATTACTTTTTTATAGGTATAAAAGCGGTTACATGCGCCGTTGGGATAAGGGGAAAGAGGTCTTCCAGGACAAAATTCCGGAACCATTGATATGAGGTGGGGGCCCCGGCAGAAACATTTTTGTTTCAAGTAAACGCGTTGAAACAATGCGCCATATAGTTACTTGAGCAAAATAATGGTTCCGCTTTCAGAAGTCATGGTCCATTCGTCATTGGGCGCGCTTTGCTTCGTCTTGTTTCCGGGAAGACACGCAAATGGACAAGTAAGTCATCAGATGAACAAGGAGGAAGGAAAGGTATGGATCAAGAAACGGCAGTACAAGAGCAAGCTGAATTTGCGGGTTATCCACAACAACCCCACGGAGGGAAACTGATTAACAGAGTGTTAACAGGCAAGGAACAGGAAGAGGCAATGATCAGAGCCAGGAAGCTCCCTACGATTATGGTCGATTTGGAGGCAGTCATTACGCTGGAGATGATTGCGACGGGAGTGCTGTCCCCAAACGAAGGTTTTATGAATGAAGCCGACTATAAATCCGTGCTCAAAAAAGGAAGGCTTGCCAATGGTACGGTTTGGCCGGTTCCGCTTAGCTTTGCACCAATAGGCAACCGCAATAAGGAAATCGTGCAAACGCTTTCCATTGGTGATGAAGTCGCGCTTGCTGATGAAACAAAGGATCCGGTTGCAATTCTGAAAATTGAAGATATATTTGACTACAACAAAGAGGAAAGAGCATTTCATCTCTTTGGTACAACAGATCGCGATCATCCTGGGGTAGACTCGATTTACCGCCGCATGGGAGATGTATCATTGGGCGGGCCGATTACACTGCTCCGCCGTGTGAACTGGGGGCCATTCGAAAAACTGCGTTTGGAACCGAAAGATACATGGCGGATCTTTTACGAGGAGAAAAAACTGCGTTCAGTCGCTGGATTCATTACCGGAGCCAATCCACTTCATCGCGGTCATGAATATATCCATAAGAATGCCTTGGAAACGATTGAGGGCTTGCTTGTCCAGCCACTCGTTGAAATGGCCAAGCGGGAATATACGAGAAATGAGTTCCGTATGCTCGCTTATCGAAGTGTACTAGATGCGTATTATCCTAAAGAAAGAGTTTCGCTTGCTCCGTTAAGAGTGACATATATATTCGCGGGCCCCCGTGAAACGGTCCTCCATGCATTGATTATGAAAAACTTCGGATGTACCCATGCTCTGATCGGGCGGGATCATGCCGGAGTGGGCGATTACTATGATAAATATGCCAGCCACACGATCTTTGATGAGTTTGACCCTAAAGAGTTGGGGATTGACGTCCGCCTTTATCATGAAGTCTTCTATTGCACACGCTGTGCGAACCATGCTACTGAGAAGACCTGTTCCCATGATGAACGTTTCCGGCTGAAAATTTCGGGTACGGGGATCCGGGAAATGCTCCGCCATGGCATCATGCCGCCAAAAGAAATTGTGCGTCCCGAATCAAGCCGGATCGCCATGCAGGGAGTTCAGCCTAAAGGCGTTGATAAAACGAAAAACTCGATCTCGCCTGTTGGTAAGACGATCAAGAGCATGTTCCCGTTTTACTTGGAAGCAAACCGCCTGGGCGGTACCCCGCGCCTTGAGAAATTAACTCCGGAAGAGTTGACTACACGTGATCTCGAAGCGGCAATCATGGATGTCCGCTTAAATGCAGACCGCATTTACCGTGAAGTCTATGAAGAATATACTTATGCCGGTGATGTCAACCGCGATATTCAGCGGGAATGGATTACAGATGCCCGTGATGCTATGCGAGTACAGCAGCAAATGGTTGTGGAAGACTTAAAAGAAAAAGTACAGCAGGCACCGGAAGTCGCTTCCGATGAATTTTTGTATCAGGATAAAGAGGAATCACAGAAAGAATTGGATGTAGCGGAAAAAATTCTTCATGAAGTCCCGGCTGCCATCCATGTTAGTGAATTGGAATACCGTGTTTGGAATCCGCTTCCATACGAGCGCTACCGCGGAAGCGATGAGCCCGAGGAGGAGATGGAAAGTCCCAGTGACCCGAAGCCTGATTTAGTTGCTGACGAATCATAAAAGAATTCCGCAAGTTCCCCGATGCAGATGACCCATTCAGTGATGAATGCGGTCTTCTTTTTATTGTGAAAATGAAACCCATACGCTAGGCGAGCCGGGCCTCACATTATTAGAATTGTGACCAACAATTGGGGGGCAGGATCTTATCAAGAGTAAATTTTAAAAATGGATTAAATCAATGCTTTTACTTTAAAGACATGTATTTAACCCATGTAAATCAAACTAAAAAAATGAAATGTAATTGTTAGGAAACAATTGATTACGGTCATAAGTATGTACCATTTCTGTCAACTTTTTGATCAGTGATCGACAACAGACTTACCATTTGTTTCTTCAAGAATGAGGTAAGCTTTAAAAAAGTTAATTGTATGAGTCCATTACCGACTTGCTTATTGGATAATCTAACTGATGCTAGACTAAAAAGTGGACACAGATTGTTATAATAAAAATAAATAACAATGCTGAGGTGTCTATATGACTAAAGAAAATGGAAGACGTTAT
>NZ_JAFBFH010000058.1 GCF_016909185.1 Siminovitchia thermophila
CATCATGTCCTCCATGTGTTTTTCTTGGTCGAAAACATTGTAACATGGTCATGATGGTGACCTATTCTTTTTACACAATTATATGGACTTTATCTGAAAATGGGGTGTCCAGGCTTTTCCTTTTTGCTGAGAGTGAAGGGACAAAAAAGCAGATTGATTCGATCCCTTATGGAACGATTAGTTCACTAATATGGTTAAACAACGATGAATTCGCTTTTGTCTGTGATGGCCCAACACACCCTGGTGAAATCTGGAGCTATTCAACCCCGAAAGAAAAGCTGGCACAACAAACAAACATGACGAAGTCAGCACCATTAAAGGGGTTGCTTGTTCGGCCGGTTGAACGCTCCTTTAAAAGTTTTGATCAGTTAGAAATACCTTATTTTCATTATTCAAAATCTCATGGAAAAATAAAGCGCCCGGCTATTGTTTTTATTCATGGAGGGCCAGAATTTCAGGCAGTGGCTGAGTTTTCACCGCTATTTCAATCGTTTGTCCAATTCGGTTTTGATGTGATTGTACCTAATATTCGTGGAAGTAATGGGTATGGAAAATCGTTTATCCATTTGGACGACAAACAACGTCGAACGGATGCAATGAAAGATGTTGCAGCACTTATACAGCATTTAAAATCGAATCCTGAAATAGATCAGGATAGAATCGCTATTATGGGAGAAAGTTACGGCGGATACATGGTGCTTTCCATCCTTACTCAGTATCCCGAGCTATGTGCGGCAGGCATCGATGTAGTTGGAATGTCGGACTTAAATCAATTTTTTCAGCATACCGCCCATTGGCGCCGGAAAATGCGGGAAGCGGAGTATGGAGGCGCAGATGAGCTGAAAGCTTTCTTTCATTCAATAGCCCCATTAACCAATGCTGAAAAGCTCAACAAGCCACTTTATATTTTTCATGGGAAAAATGATATTCGGGTATCAATAAACGAATCGATCAACATGCTGGAGCGCTTAAAAGATAAGAAAAATATCCATTCTCTTTTTTTTGAAAATGAAGGTCATGAATTTTATCACCGTAAAAACCTGACTATATATTATCAAGAAGTTCTTCACTTTTTGCGATCACACTTAACTGGCTGGAAGTCGTAGGAGGCCTGAACGGCATGACTGGAAAATGTAATTGATTCTCTGTAACGAGAAAATGAATCTACTATACCCGGGGAAGAAAACCAAATGCACAACAAAAATATGACAAATAAGCTCGAGTGATTTTTGTTATATCGGCAAAAGGGCCTTGGGTGGTGGTGACTCGTTATAGGAAAAGGTTTATACTAGGATAAAGGATCAACTAGAAAAGCGGTTTCATGTTAGTGATTACCGTGAACAATGAATCTGAATGCTTCGCTCGAAAAAATGAAAGAGTTATTTTTCGGCTTTTGACCGAGGTGAATCTTGCAGCTACATGAAATGCCGGTTTTTCGTTCATTCCCCGGAAAACTGGCATCAGCCGTCCCGAAAAATAATTTCCATTTTATCATGGCTGTTTCATCGTATCTGAATACTACCGCTATTATTGCAAAAAAATAGATGGCGGAAGGCAGGGAATAGAGGATTGAAGGAGTTATTTCAAAATGAAAGTATGGATTGGTGTTGTGGGTCCAACGGATTCTGTACATTTAATCGGAAACATAGCAAAGAATATGTCCAATATCAATGTCAAACTATTTCCCTATAAAAACCGGGTTGAAGTACATGATATCATTCAAAAAAATGAAGGCATGATCAGCCAGTGGCTTTTTTCGGGCCGTGTACCGTATTATTTTGCTCTTGAAAACAACCTTTTAAATGAAGATCAAGCCATTTATCCTCCGATTTACGGTCCTAGCCTCCTGGGTACACTGCTAAAGGCGGTTAGTGAAAAAAACGTAAAAAAATACAGTCTTGATACTATCCAACCTCAAGAAATTACAGACATCCACTATAAATATGATCTGGACAATTTAACACTCCTTCCGATCAAGTATGATAAATATTACCCTTCTGAAGAGATAATGGCGGAACATCTGGAGCTGTACCGAAAGGGAGAGATAGAAGCGGCTTTAACTTGTTTACAGGATGTATATGAAATGTTAAAAGCGGAAGAAGTTCCCTGTTACAGGGTGACTCCTTCGGAATTAATTATCGAGCAAGTGTTGCATTTTTTAAAAGAAAGAGCACAGTCCGCGATTTATAAAAAGGCGCTGTTTGCGGTAATGAGTATTAAGATTATTGAAGCGGAAACCTCATCTCTGACCGATCAAGCTTCATTCGATGACAAAAGAAAAGAGTTGGCATTAGAGAACATCCTGTTGGATTTTACTCAAAGCGTACAAGGTTCATATGTGAAAATAGGTGATGGACTGTTTTTTGTATATACGACAAAAGGTCAATTAGAATTATTTCAAAAGAATCATCCATTGCAATCGCTCTTGCCTCAAATTAAAGCCCAAAGTCAATTGGATGTTCATATTGGCATTGGCTACGGATTGACGAACTTACAGGCTGATACGAATACCCGGCTTGCTTTAAAGCATCTTAAAGAAAAAACGACCTCTTCAATTGCGACCGTTAATGAAAATAAGGATGTGGTCATTTGGAACAAAGACGATACGCCTCTTCCATTTTCCCATCGGCATGTAGCAAAAAATAAGGAGACAAAATTAAGCTTAAGTTCAACCACTCTTTCTAAATTGGCTTCCTTAAGTAAAATACATCAAACGAACTTAGTTACGGCCAAGGATATTTCGGAATGGCTCGGATATTCTGAAAGAAATGCAAGAAGGGTATTATCAGAGCTCCAAAAAGCCAAGTTGGCATCAGTGAAAGGGGAAGAGCAGCCCGGAAACCGGGGAAGACCCCGCAAGATTTTTGAATTGAAGCTGTGAGGTTCCGTCATAGAGCGATATGCATTTGGGATTGAAAACTGTGGAGACAATATGAGTGATGATACCCATCCATAATGTCAATTTTCAGCGAAAACTTCTTGGTGGGGAAAAAGAATATCTTACTAGTCTCTCAACACCTGGCTCTTCATTTCAAGGAATTTGGCCATGTGGGAGAGGGAAGCTTACTGATCGTGTAGAGAAATATCGTTGTGGAATTCGAAATTGAAATAAGGGATTTTGCCAAATATAGAAAAGATGGAAGGACGAGAAAAACGATAGAAAAGACAAATATTAGAAGCAATCATCCGCAGTGAAAGATTAAAAGGGTGGTTGCTCTTTTTATGTTCTAAGTCAAATTATTTTTTGTCATATATACTGGGAAGAAATCGTATTTACTCTTCATATCTTTTATGTTCCCGCGTTTACGTACAGTATGATGGCCAGTTTTATTTACCCCCCAAACTTCAAAAATACTATAGATTTAAAAAAAACGCTACTCATTTAAATCTTCTTTTTTCCTGCTTCTTCCGTTTCTTTGAACATTTTGTTACTGATCTCTTTTTTGATTCAAGGACATTTTGTGACATATGTCACAATCGATTGTTTTTAAACGATCATGATAATAAGATATTTGTAAATTAAATACAAAAAACGATTGTTATTTACAATCACCCTTTTTAATCGAAAGAAAGGAGTTTCCTGCATGAAAATGAAATGGGCTTTTTTATGTGTGGCCATCGCGATTCTAGCAGTGTTGGCGGGTTGCGAACCAGTAATGGTATTGGATCCGAAAGGTCCTCAAGCAGAAACGACAGCAAACGTCATTTGGATATCGATTGCGATGATGGCCATCATTGTGATAGCCGTTTTCGTCCTTTTGATCATAATGATTGTAAAATACCGGGCTTCAAAACAGGATGAGAATTATGAACCTCCGCATATTGAAGGAAATCCGGTAGTGGAATCCATTATCGTTGGAATTCCGGTTATAATCATTATTTTCCTTTCAGTTATTACGGTGAAGTCCACATACGCAGTTGAGGCACCACCGAAAAAGTATGAAGAACAAGAACCTTTGGTTGTTTACGCTTCGTCTTCTAATTGGAAATGGCATTTTAGTTATCCGGAAGAAGATATCGAAACGGTTAACTATTTGTACATCCCGACAGACCGTCGATTGGAGTTTAAATTGTATTCATATGGCCCCATTACAAGTTTTTGGATTCCGCAGCTTGGCGGACAAAAGTATGCAATGGCTGACATGGTAACCACATTACATTTGGCTGCTGATGAGCCCGGTGAGTATATGGGAAGGAATGCAAACTTTAGCGGCAAAGGATTTGCTGAAAATACGTTTCTCGTAAAAGCAATGCCGGAAAAAGAGTTTGACGATTGGGTTCGAGAAGTGAAAGCAACGGCCGAACCTCTTACGGAAGAAAAATTTGACCAGTTGTTAGAACCGGGCCATTTAGGACAATTAACATTCAGTGGCACACACCTGGGATTTTTGCCTCCTCCGGAGGGAGAACATAGTGGACATCATCATGGAGCCAATGAAGAACATGATAAAACGAGCAAGCATCAATAGTAGCTTCAACATGAATGATTGGTTGTTTCCAAGGCTGATAACTTACCAGGAAGGAGTCCTAAAGGATGGATTATCTTGAACGTTTTGCCATTCCTCATCCAAGTCCAGCCATTTATGCATCGATGGTAGCCATTGGGTTAACAGTTATCGCAATTGTCGCTGGTTTAACCTATTTTAAGAAATGGGGTTATTTATGGCGGGAATGGTTGACAACCGTTGACCATAAACGGATTGGCATTATGTATTTAATCTCCGCTTTGCTGATGATGTTTCGCGGAGGCGTAGATGCGATTATGATGCGGGCACAAACGTCCGCACCTGAAAATACATTGTTGGATGCGCAGCATTATAATGAAATTTTCACCACTCATGGGGTAGTGATGATTATCTTTATGGCGATGCCATTTATATATGCCCTGATGAACTTCGTTGTTCCACTGCAAATAGGCGCGCGTGACGTCGCGTTCCCGCGCTTAAATGCTTTAAGCTTTTGGCTATACTTCATGGGCGCGATGCTGTTTAATATTTCTTTTGTTGTTGGTGGTTCTCCTGATTCGGGTTGGACATCTTATTTTCCGCTCGCAGGTAATGATTTCAGTCAATCAGTCGGCACAAATTATTATATGCTGGCGATTCAAATTGCCGGGATCGGCACATTAATCTCTGGGATTAACTTTATTGTGACGATCTTAAAAATGAGAGCACCTGGCATGACGCTCATGAAAATGCCAATGTTTACATGGACCGCTTTCATTACGAACGTCATTGTCGTATTCGCTTTTCCAGTATTGACTATTGCGCTTCTATTCGGAACAATGGATCGGCTGTTTGGTTCAAATTTCTTTACAACGACAAATGGCGGGATGGATATGCTTTGGGCAAACCTGTTCTGGGTTTGGGGGCATCCGGAAGTATATATTTTAATTTTACCGGCATTTGGTGTATATAGTGAGGTTATTTCTACATTTGCCCGGCGTAACCTCTACGGTTATAAATCAATGGTTGGTTCGATCGTGATCATTTCGTTTTTCTCATTCTTAGTGTGGACGCACCACTTCTTTACGATGGGGCAAGGCCCGCTTACGAATAGTATTTTCTCCATTACCACAATGGCGATCGCGATTCCGACCGGAATCAAGATTTTCAACTGGATTTTGACAATGTGGAAAGGGAAGATTGAATTTACTGTTCCCATGCTTTATGCAGTAGGTTTCATTCCGATCTTTACGATCGGCGGGGTTACAGGAGTTATGCTTGGCATGGCGAGTGCCGACTATCAATACCATAATACGATGTTTTTAGTCGCACACTTTCACTATACGATTATTCCTGGTGTTGTATTCGCGATGCTGGCCGGCCTCACTTACTGGTGGCCCAAAATGTTTGGTTTTATGTTGAATGAAAGAATCGGAAAATGGGCGTTCTGGTTTATCGCCATCAGTTTTAATGTCACCTTTTTCCCGATGTTCTTCACCGGTTTGGATGGGCAGGCACGAAGGATGTACACTTATTCAGAAGCAACCGGATTTGGGCCGCTTAATCTGATCTCTTTCATCGGTGCGATTGGGCTCGCAATTGGTTTTGCTTTGATTGTGTACAATGTTTATTACAGCACGCGCTATGCTTCAAGAGATATTAGCTCCGATCCTTGGGATGCGCGCACCCTTGAATGGGCAACACACAGTCCGGTCCCGGCGTATAATTTTGCGACGATACCGCAAGTTCATTCCGTTGAGGCGTTTTGGGATCATAAGAAAAAAGACCGAAAGCTATTTAAAGATAAAATTGAAAAAATTCATATGCCAAATAACACCGGAGGCCCGTTTATCATGAGTTGCATATTCTTCTTATGGGGATTCTCCTTGGTGTTCAGCATGTGGATTCCGGCTATTATTACAACCATCGGGATTTTGGCTTGTATGGCTTACCGTTCATTCGAGAAAGACGACGGTTATTACATTTCTGTTGAAGAAGTGGAAGAAACTGAAAAAAAGTTGCGAGGTGCTAGCTGATGAATGTAGATCACTCGCTGCCGCTTGAATATAGCACAGATCAAAATCAACTGAATATACTAGGGTTCTGGATTTTTATCGGGGCCGAAATCATGCTTTTTGCAACACTTTTCGCCTCTTATTTCACATTAGTCGACCGGACAGGAAATGGGCCTGCCGGCGCGGAGATATTTGAAATAACGCCGGTGCTCATTGAAACACTCGTGCTTTTGACGAGCAGTTTTACCATTGGTCTTGGCGTTCATGCGATGCGTATTGGCAATAAAAAAGCAATGCTGGCCTTCTTTGCGGTCACGTTGCTTCTCGGTCTCACTTTCTTAGGCGTTGAAATTTATGAATTCGTCCATTACGTCGATGTTGGAGCGGGATTACAAACAAGTGCGTTCACGGCCATCCTATTAACAACTTTAGGAACACATGGCGCCCACGTAACACTTGGTTTATTCTGGGGACTATTCATCATTCTGCAAGTAAAGAAACAAGGACTTACACCAAAAACAGCCAATAAAGCGTTCATCTTTTCTCTTTACTGGCATTTTCTGGATGTCGTGTGGATTTTTATTTTCAGCTTTGTCTACTTGAAAGGAATGATGTAACATGAGCGAATTATTCCCGCGCAAACAAGTTGCAGGATTTGTATTTTCATTGGTGCTCACAGCCATTGCGCTTACTGTTTACTTCTTTGACCTTTCGTTTGCGGCTGGAATGACGATCTTATTAGTGACGGCATTCGTGCAAGCCGCTGTCCAGCTCATTGTATTTATGCATGCTGGTGAAACGAAAGACAAAGGATCGATTCTTACGAACATCTATTATGCCTTTGCCATCGCTTTGGTCACGATCTTCGGTACATTGTTAATATTGATCTGGGATATGTAAATCCCGTTTCAAAAGGAGTGTCCACCGGGCGCTCCTTTTGTTTAGGAGAAAGCCTGACACCTTTATCTGTTTTGCTCTCCATTTCTTCAGTTGCCACAAAAAATACACCTATTAGAAAGATAAAAATAGCTCCCATGACTGTGCCGATGCCTATGCCGATCATAGCGCTGGTATCGCTTACAAAAAAGCCGTACAAGAAAATGCCCATTCCGAGTAAAAGGATGGTACTGCCAATATACTTTACGGCATTTAGTATTTTATATGCAGATTCCATTTTCTACATCTCCCCTCTACAATGTATTATTCAACTTGTTCACATTTTTGTCAAATATTTTGTGATTCTTTTTGCCCTAAGACCATTTAAGAATTGACAATGTGTCATGTGTATCAGAAGTATTTTAATAGATAGATTAACAAATCGTATTTTTCCGAAGTGAAGGAACCCCTTTCACTGAAAAAATGAAAAGGGGCGTTGATTTGAAGAAATGCCAAATAAAAATATCACATTATTTAAAATAAGGTGCTGTAGATTCATAGCTTAGCGAATTGATAGGATGAATGCGAAGTGTGACTGCAATGGATTCGATTCACTCCTATTCAATCATGATTCGCTTTTCGCTGTTCCAGGTTTCGAACAGATTCGCTTCGTTTGACGTTTTGCTGTTCTTTAAAAGTGCCCATTGCCCAATCGTAAACAGGGTTTGTCACCCCGTACCAATAGTTTTCATTTTTAAAATGATGCCATAAATGCATTTTTTTCATCCATCGTCCCCAAGGGGAAATGGGCTTGATGGGACGATGGGCGATATAATGTTTCCATTCGTAAAAGAGAAGGAACAAAACGACTCCGGCTAAAAATGAATTTGTTAGTGCGAGACTGGAAGTGACAAGATATGCGATTATACCCGCAATAAGCAAGTTGGGCAGTGTATACCATAATGGTAAAAACAATAAATGTAATTCATTGGGGTTTACATGGTGATCATAATGTAAGCGCTTTAATAAATGTAGTAAAAAAGGATTTTTCGGCGGGTTCATATGAAAGAGAAAGCGATGTGTCATATATTCAACAAGTGTATAAGCAATCATTCCTAACACAAATGCAAGCCACGTCCACAATGAACCGACATGAGGCATCATGAATCCAACACTGATGATCCAAAGGACCGTCATGACAAAAATGTCTGGGTATAAAAAATATTCTTTCAAGAACTTCCGTTTCATTTTTTACTCCTCCACCTTTTTTCTTGTTTTCCAAAGTGTTAAACTGTTCTCCATTGCATTTCTGGCCACCATTTCCGCTTCCGCAGCATCTCCTAGTAACGCCATTGCCAATAAGTCATTGTAGAATTGAAAAGATAAGTTCCTGTGTTCTTCGATTGCAAAGTAGTTGATCGCCATTTCATGATAAAAGGTGTGAAAGCTATTTAAAATGAGGAGATAGATTGGATTGTGGGATAGGGCGGCAAGGCTTCTTTGCAATTGCCAATCAAATGTGGCATAGCTTTCTGCTTCATTTTCAAGTCGTTCTAAATGTGCGAGTTCTGCCACAACTTTTGCCTGACTTGCAGCGACGGCATCCCGAATATATGTCGGTGTGAGTGAAATTCTTAATTCCAGCAAGTAAACGATAAAATCTTCCGTGATCGTCTCATGGTGGTGAAGAAGATGAACGAGTGTTGTTAAATTGCCTTTACTCCAGTAATCGTTGATGATTGGCGAATGACCTTTCCGACAAGTAAGCCATCCATCTTTTTCTAATCGTTGAATCGCTTCTCGAACAGTTGGTCGGCCGACTTCAAATGTTTTCGCCAGTTCACGCTCAGGAGGCAATGTACTCCCAACAGGATAGTGGCTCGATAAAATCGCTTTCACCAATGTTTGTTCAATTTTGTCTGACGAGCGTTCTCTTCTTCTCACGTTCTTTCCTCCATCATGAGTATAAATGGTCAAACAATTTTCATTGGTGGTATTACCACAAGTTTATTCAAAAATAAAAGAAAAGTCAAACATTTATCAGGGGTAAAGAATCATTTTTTTGTTAACACAAGTAACGAAATGATACAGTAAAGTGATGATGTACTTGCTATGGGCGAATGTGATTGTCAGAAAAGTCGTCACAAGTATTATATGTGCTTATACAAGAAGCTGGAACAAAGTCGGGCCATGGCAAATCCGGGCGTTGGCCTAAGCTAACCCTTTTATTGAAAGAACTCGTGATTATTTGTCAGGATGCCTCCTCAATTCCTACAGAGAAAGGAAGATTTTGCGCAGGCTTTTAGTTATCTTTGTTAATCATTGTGACGGTCTTCCGCTATACTTGTATCATACGGCTTGCAGCTAAACACATAAGCCGGCGGCATATTTCTCATTTCTTTTTTTACTTCACTTATCTGGAAAAATTGTTGGATGAGTCCTTTTTTAAAGCCGGTATATTGGAATGTGATGAACCTTCCATTCTCCTTTAATATGTTGGAAGTATGTTGTAAAATCCGGGTGGAAACTTCTTTCGGCAAGCTGGCAAATGGAAGTCCGGAAATGACATAGTCTGCGTATGGAAGGTCATATTCCTTTGCGTATTGTTCAATATCTTCTGCGGAGCCATTGATAATAAACAGATTCTGTTCCTCTTTGAACTTTTCCTTCAGTACGGAATAGAACGTTTTGTTGTGTTCGACTAGTAAAATGATCGTGCTTGGCTTCCTTTTTTTAAGCAATTTTTCAGTAAATATGCCTGTTCCTGGCCCGAATTCCACAATGTACTCACTTTTCTGAAAATCAACCGTTTCCAACATTTTGTCGCCAAGGAACTGTGAACTCGGCAGGATGGCCCCGACCGACCGGGGATTTGTTATATATTGAAACAAGAATAGAAAGAACTTCATCTTTTCACATCCCAATCTATATTTTATAAGTCTATTATAAATCTAAAACTTGAAAAAACGTCCAATAAAATCCTCAAAAATTGTAAATTTTTTAGAGTGATTTAGGGAATGTTGAAAAAATATGCATGTATGGCAAATGAAAAGAAGGAAGGTTGGATGGAGTGAGCAAAAAAATATGTGAAGGAGGGGTTTGATGCGTGTAGCAGCCATTTACGATATTCATGGGAACCATTTTGCATTGAAGCTGTTTTAACCGAAATCAAGAGGAACAACGTTCAAAAAATTGTCGTGGGTGGAGATTTGGTTTGGGGCCCACAACCAAGAGAAGTGATGAATACGCTCATGAGGTATAAAGACGACTTCCTATTCATAATGGGAAACTCGGATCGGGAAGTTGCTTCCGGTGATGGGGCGGAAAAAGAGCCACAACATTTTATAGCGGAATTAAATCAATGTACCGGGCAGTTGAGTGATTCGCAAATGTCATTCCTTAAAAACATGCCAAAACATCTTAGTTTATCAATTGATGGGGTAGGGGAGGTATTATTTGTTCATGGTTCCCCGCGTAGTGATGAAGAAGCGATCAGAGTGGATACTCCTGGAAGCAATATTACAGATGATACAGGATACGAAAGAAAACATCATTGTTTACGGGCATACGCATATACAATTTGACCGGATTATTGGCGATAAAAGAATCATCAATGCTGGAAGTGTGGGCTTACAAAGCCGGGCAAATGGAGCTTGTTGGTTACTGATTGATAACGAATTTTTCCACTTTAAAATCACCGAATACAATGTTGAAGAAGCGGCTGAAAGGTTTCTCCAAGGGCAATGTCCTTATAAAAAAGATTTTGCAGAACATATACGAAACCCGCCTTACGCAGGGCCTTAATAACTCAAGAGTGATAAAATTTTCAACAAACAATTTTATCAAAGGTGCAAACAACAGAGTAAACATAAAGCAGTCGCATTATCTTGCGGATAAAAGCGGCTTTCACGTGCCCGATGCGATTAATATCGTTGCAGGATTGTTTTATCCCGCATGTCAGACTGTCTAACAAATGTTCAATTTTCAGCACTCAAACGTACTTTTTTGCTTGCAAAACTTCTAATATTGAAATTAACAAAGAGTT
>NZ_JAFBFH010000059.1 GCF_016909185.1 Siminovitchia thermophila
GTTTCTAGGCAATTCAAGTATAAAAGAATTGGATGTTTGCGTGTATATTTTTATGTGCAAATTATGTGGAAACCCCAACATTTAGTATAGAGCCAAAAAAACACAGTGCCTAACACTGTGTGCTTAATCGGTAACAACCTGTAGTTTTTTTCTCAGCTTTTCTTCGCTGTACACCCAACCGGTATAAGATGTGATCAATTCTAAGTCCTCGTCAAGCTTGACGATGGCAACAAATGGATAATGTCCATTACTGCGATACCGGAGATCAATAAAACGCACTTCGGTATACTGATTGTATTCTTTTATCTCCCAGCGATAAACCGGTGAAAATGATAGAAAGGCTGAAATATTTTTGTCTTGTAAGGCCGCTTTTATAACAGGTGTGTCCGGAACGGGAATCCGTTTAAATTTGTCAAAAATTGTAATCGACCGCCTGTAGGCTCTCCCTACGTAATAATAGTCTTTGGCGGTGACGGCAATTCTCCATTGGTTAAAGTACATTGTAGATGCAATAATGATTCTTTCAGCATCCGGAACTGTTTTTAACACAGCGGACTTGACCATTTGCTGCATGACAAAACGCAGAATATAATATAGGAAAATGATCCCATACATAATAAGGAATGTATATCCGGGAGGCGCACCGAGCAGCCATATTAGAATGCCGGCCACGTGCAGGCCAAAAATATAAGGGTCAAATGTATTGATCATCCCAAGGGCAACCCACTTTGAGGAAAAAGGTCGCAATGCCTGTGTACCGTATGCATTGAAAATATCCACAAACACATGCATAAACACAGCGACGAGTGACCAAATCCACAAGTGCAGCCAATTTGTTTCCGGGAAAAAGAAGTAAACGAAAGCGGCTACGACCACCGACCAAATAAAAATGGCGGGGATCGAGTGGGTAATGCCTCTATGATTACGGATATACACCGCATTATTCCGGAGCTTTAAAAGTGTATCTATGTCAGGAATTTGCGAGCCGATAATTGCAGCAACGAGCACGCTCTGAGTATTTACAGTAGATTGTGCCACAACTGGATCAAGTGTGGCTAGCCCGCCGATTGCAAATCCCATCACAACATGGGTAGCTGTGTCCAATCTAGATCCTCCTTCGTGAAGGGATTCTTTCTTTGTCAATCATATTCTTTTTAAAATTAAAAAGCAATAGGCGCAGTATGATTGTCATTATACTATTCCCTAAAAAAAGCAGGAATAATCATGAATAAAGGGGTTTGAAGATGGCTTTAACCGAAAGAATAAACATGCCCAAAGTAGAAGAATTTCAACAAGATCTTATTAGTTGGTTTGAAGCGGAACAACGGGATCTTCCGTGGAGAAAGGACAATGACCCTTACAAAGTATGGGTTTCGGAAATCATGCTGCAACAGACGAGGGTAGAAACTGTCATTCCCTACTTTCAGCGTTTTTTGGAAAAATTTCCGACGATTGAATCGTTCGCGGAAGCGGACGAAGAATCTATTCTTAAAATATGGGAAGGTCTTGGATATTATTCCCGTGTCAGAAATTTGCACTCAGCGATAAAAGAAGTGGTTGCAAATTACGGGGGAAAAGTTCCGGATCAAAAAGAAGAAATTTTAAAATTAAAAGGAGTCGGTCCATACACCGCAGGTGCGGTATTAAGCATTGCTTATGGAATACCTGAACCAGCGGTAGACGGAAATGTGATGCGGGTATTATCCAGAATTTTATTGATTACGGAGGATATTGCTGTCCCCGCTTCACGCAAAACGTTTGAGGCATGTGCTCGAGCATTGATGTTTGAGCCGAATCCTTCTTACTTTAATCAAGCGTTAATGGAGCTAGGAGCCCTTGTCTGTACGCCGACGTCACCTGCATGTCTTTTATGTCCGGTGCAAAAGCATTGTTCCGCTTTTGAAAAAGGAGTCCAGGATCAACTTCCTGTTAAGACCCGCAAAAAAAATACAAGACACGATGAATTGGTGGCAATTGTTTTACAAAATGAGAAAGGAGAATTCCTGATTCGCAAAAGGCCTGGGAAGGGGCTTTTAGCTAATTTATGGGAATTCCCCAATATTGAAACGCGCCCTGTACTGGAGCCATATGAAACGCTTCAAGACTTTTTGATGACGAAGTACTCGGTTGATGCAGAGGTTACTCCTGAGTCTTTTACGATGGTTCACCATGTGTTTACCCATTTAAGATGGACGATTTCCGCTTTTTCCGGAAAAGTGGTAAATGGCAGACTGGAGGAGGATGAGCGGATACGGTTTGTCACGGAGGAGGAAATGGGAGAGTTGGCGTTTCCTGTTTCCCACCAAAAAATTTGGCAGGCTTATAAAAGCCATGTAAAATACGAAAGAGAAAACGAAAGGTAGGATTTAGATGAGTAATAAAGTAGCACTCGTTACAGGTAGCAGCAGGGGAGTTGGAAAAGCTGCCGCCATTGCTTTGGCTGAAAAAGGTTACGACATAGTAGTAAATTATGCGCGGAGCAAAAAAGCCGCCCTCGAAACGGTTGAAGAGATTGAAAAGCTGGGAAGAAAGGCGTTGCTCGCGCGGGCGAATGTCGGAGATGTTGACAAAATAAAAGCGATGTTTGAAAAGATTTCGGAAGAGTTTGGACGCCTGGATGTATTGATCAATAACGCGGCATCCGGCGTTTTGCGTCCGGCAATGGAGCTTGAAGAATCCCACTGGGATTGGACAATGAATATTAACAGTAAAGCACTGCTTTTTTGTGCCCAAGAATCCGCAAAGTTAATGGAAAAAAACGGTGGAGGAAAAATTGTCAGCCTGAGTTCTTTGGGCTCCATTCGATATTTAGAAAATTATACAACAGTCGGAGTATCAAAAGCCGCCGTTGAAGCATTGACACGCTATTTGGCGGTGGAGCTTTCCCCGAAAAATATTATTGTGAATGCCGTATCCGGGGGGGCTATTGATACGGATGCATTGACACATTTCCCGAATCGCGAGGAGTTGTTGGAAGACGCCCGAAAAAATACACCTGCAGGACGCATGGTCGAAATTGATGATATTGTCAAAACGATCATGTTTCTCGTTTCAGATGATGCGTCCATGATCAGGGGCCAGACAATTATCGTTGATGGAGGCCGCTCTATCCTCGTTTAAAATACTTATCCAAATTTGGTACGTGTATGGCGGATTGGTTTTTATTTTTGCCCAAAAAATTGGATAACAACATACACCTCTGGTTACATTAAGAAACGTGGAGGTGAGAATGATGGCTAAAAGAAACCAATCTGAAACAAACGTTCAAAAAGTAAGGCAGCAAAATGCACAATCAGCGGGCGCTCAAGGCCAATTTGGCACTGAGTTTGCGAGCGAAACAAACGTGCAAAAGGTAAAACAACAAAACGCACAATCAGCTGGTGCCCAACAACAAGGCCAATTTGGCGCTGAGTTCGCCAGCGAAACTGATGCACAACAAGTAAGACAGAAAAACCAACGTGCTGAGGCACGCAAAGGCCAAAACGCCGGACAGTAACGCATATATGTAAGTGAGCGGCTGCTTTTCACATGAAGAGCAGCCGCTCATTTTTTGTATCATTTTTCTATGCTGTGCTGGGAGGCGCCGATTAAGCCTGCGCCGAACAAGACATTTAAGTTCCGGCGAAGCGACAGGATGTCGCCGATTGAGACTGCCCCCGTACAGGAGGTCCAAGCAAGTGCCGGCTCTAGAGTAAGGAAAAATCGTCAGCATATCAGCGGGCGAGTAAAAGCGCGAATTGAATATGTGGTGAGGAAGACCGCGGTCAGCGGTTCAAGTTAAGCAGTAGGAAAGAAAGCAGTACATCCAAAGATGCTGTTTATGATGGTAAGTCGGCAGCTTTGCGCGGAAAGTAGAAAAGCCGTTTTTTGGAAAATTTTTGTTGTCTGGTACGCGACTCGCGCTCTTTTTAAGAAGCCCTTCAGTTTTAAAAATGTGCTTAAACCGTTATAATAGTATCGGATAGTTTATCGTATTATATGTAAAAGGCATTTTTTAATATGAGGCGCGTGGTGTGAGACGCTCCTATTACGGTGCGCTCTTTTTTATTTAGAAAGTAGGGGAGACGATGGATATTCCCGCGGAAGGATCAAATATTCAAATACAAAGCTATAAACACAACGGCAGCCTACATAGGATTTGGGCCGAAACTAAAGTGTTAAAGGCGACAAATCATATGGTGATCGGCGGAAACGACCGAACACTCGTAACGGAAGCGGATGGCAGGACTTGGATGACACGTGAACCTGCAATCTGTTACTTTCATTCTGACTTGTGGTTTAACATTATTTCGATGATCAGAGATGACGGTATTTACCACTATTGCAACCTCGGCTCGCCATTTGTGTATGACCGGGAAGCATTAAAATATATTGACTATGACTTGGATATAAAAGTATTTCCTGACATGACTTTTACCCTTTTGGACGAAGACGAGTATGAACACAACCGAAAGTTGATGGGATATCCGGATGTAATCGATCATATCTTGAAAAAAAATGTGGATAAGCTTGTACGCTGGATCAGGCAGGGGAAGGGGCCCTTTTCCGCTGACTTTATTGATATTTGGTATGATCGCTATTTAACATATTTAAGTTAATCCCTGTTGGCGTTTCTCGGCAGGCTTTATTTATTGTTGGCAAAAAGAAGCTGACATCAGAAATTAGGGCATTTGCCCTTCTTTGGGGGGAGTCGCATGGGGATCATTAAAAGGTATTTGGCTTTCGTAAAGCCGTATCGTTGGAAAATTATTGGAACACTTTTCATAGGAATTATTAAATTCGCGATACCGCTGTTAATTCCTTTTTTAATGAAGTATGTGATAGATGATATCATTACTGCCAATCATTTGAGTGCCGATGAAAAAACATCCACATTGTTTATCACGATGGCCGTTATGATGTTCATATTTGTTATTATAAGGCCGCCTGTTGAGTATTACAGGCAATATTTTGCGCAATGGACCGCGAGCAAAATATTGTATGATATCCGCGATCGGCTGTTCACGCATATTCAAAAGCTGAGTTTTAAGTTTTATTCAAACACTCGTTCCGGAGAAGTGATTTCCAGGGTCATTAATGATGTCGAAGCAACAAAGGACTTTGTGATTACCGGGTTGATGAACTTGTGGCTGGATGCGGCTACAGTCCTTATCGCGATCGCCATTATGTTTACACTTGACGTACCTCTCACAATTGTATCGCTTGCCGTATTCCCGCTTTATATGATATCGGTACGCTATTTCTTTGGAAATTTACGGAGATTGACAAGGGAGCGTTCCCAAGCGTTGGCCGAGGTCCAAAGTTATCTGCACGAACGGGTCCAAGGGATGCCTGTTATTAAAAGTTTTGCAATTGAAGACCATGAACAAACCCAATTCGATAAAAATAATACAAACTTTTTGCAAAAAGCGCTGAATCATACGAGCTGGACGGCAAAAGCGTTTGCTGTTGTCAATACAATTACGGATATTGCCCCGCTCATTGTCATCGCCTATGCCGGGTACCAGGTCATTCATGGAAATCTCTCGATCGGTACGATGGTTGCCTTTATGGGATATGTAGAACGATTGTATAATCCGCTTCGCCGGTTAATGAACTCTTCAACTACACTTACCCAATCGATTGCGTCGATGGATCGTGTCTTCGAGTTGGCCGATGTCAAATATGATATTGCTGATGAACCGGGTGCGGTGGAAGTTGGAGAAGTCCGGGGCAATATTCGTTTTGATGATGTTTCTTTTTCCTATAGTGAAAAGGAAAAGCTCGTGCTTCGAGACATTAACTTAGATGTAAAAGAAGGGGAAACGATCGCGCTTGTTGGAATGAGTGGAGGAGGAAAATCATCCCTTGTCAGTTTGATTCCGCGTTTTTATGATGTAACGAAAGGGAAAGTCTTGCTCGATGGAATAGACATCCGAACCTTGAAAGTCCGCAGCTTACGCGATAAAATCGGAGTTGTTTTACAGGACAATATTTTATTCAGCGACTCGGTCAAAACAAATATTTTGCTCGGAAAGCCTGACAGCACCGAGGAAGAGGTGATCAGAGCGGCCAAAGCCGCCAATGCACACGATTTTATCATGGATTTGCCCAATGGGTACGAGACGACTGTCGGAGAACGCGGCGTGAAATTGTCCGGTGGACAAAAACAAAGGATTGCCATCGCAAGGGTTTTCTTAAAAAATCCGCCTATACTTATATTGGATGAGGCAACATCGGCTCTTGACCTGGAAAGTGAACATTTAATCCAGGAAGCCCTTGATGAATTGGCGAAAAATAGAACGACGTTTGTCATTGCGCACAGACTATCAACGATTACACATGCCGACCGGATTGTATTGATTGAGCATGGAAGAATTGTTGAAGTGGGAACGCATGAAGAGCTTATGAAAAGGCAAGGGCATTACTACTCCCTTTTCCAAGTACAGCAGTTGGCATGAAAAAGCCGGAGGAAGAGAACCTCCGGTTTTTTTTATGTGTATCATTTTGTTTATGAGATCCAGCATGAACTGGTAGTACCACCCTCCGCTTGTAAACACCCGATTCAATAGAAAAAAGCTTCGACTGCGACACATCGCATTGTTTTTCAAGGATATCGGTCACAAAGATGTATAAAGGATGAGGAGCTTCGATACATGTTACCCACGTAGAAAAAAGTGTGGGATGTTGCTGTCTGAGCTTGCCAATATGACGCTTTCGATCTTAGCCTTTGCTTCTGGAGGTCCGCAAGACTCAGGGGCACCACATTGTGTGGCACCCTTTGCATGATCCACCCCTTTTAGGCCAACCACTGCTGCCCGAAGTTTCATTTTAATTCATGATAAGCATTATTTGATTCATATAAATTATGAAGGTAATGTCACCTGGGTTTCGTCTTCATGGAATGTTTGAGAAGTTCGGATCAACTTTTCCAGTTGCTCCAATTGTTCTTCATATTCAATGATCGCGGTCAGCACCCGCATTAAATGGTAAGGCTGAAATTCATCTTCTATATTATCTCTGCGAATTTCGGCTAAATAGGCATCCCGCAGCTGGTCCCTGCTCGATTCGCCATAATGAACATCATCAAGCTCTGCTTCCGGTTTGACCCGTCCGATAAACTTCAAGAGCAACTGGTCATGATAGCTCATTAAGAGATCAAGCCTTTCCCGTGTTTCCACTTGAAGCGTTTCGGGAAGCTGGAGTAGGATATTCTCATATTTATGCTGGAGTTTCAAGATGTCATAGCTCTTTTGTGTCACTTGGATCATTTGCCTGTAGAGGACAAGTTTGCGGAGTTTGGCATAATCTGTTTTTTTAAAATAACTCCGTTCTTCTTCATACATGGAATACAGTTGATTTACTTTCGTTAATCTCTTTTTGATTGTTTCAATATCTTCTTTCAAAAGCTCGTCTTCGGAGGCGAATCTCGTCGTAAGTCTAAGCCACTTTAATATGTCTTCCGTTACTTCCGAAATGCTTTGAAAAAGTCTTGTTTCATATTTCGGGGGAAGGAAGATCAAGTTGACGACAAAAGCACTTAAAATACCAATAAAAATTGAAAATGTACGTAAAGAAGCATAGTACAGGAATTCATCAACCGGTGCTTCCATAATGGCAATAATCGTAACGAGCGCCAGCCTAATCGAATTCTCCAGCTTCAACTTTAACATGATTCCGATCGCTACGATCGCAGCCAGTCCGATGATCAGCAAATGATTCCCAAACAGCAGGGTAAAGGCGATGGCCAGTAAAGCACCAATAATATTTCCTTGTATTTGCTCTACAACAGATAAGTACGAACGATAAATGGTCGGCTGGATTGCAAATATAGCTGCTATTCCTGCAAACAGAATTGGTTGCAAATTAAGAAGCTGAGCGATATAAAGTGATAACGTAATGGCTATTCCCGTTTTTAACATGCGGGCACCAAGCTTCATATTCAATAGTTCCTTTCTGTTAGGAAAATCGCTATTACGAGCGTTTCCTTCATTTCAATTTTTTAAAAGCATTTTCCACATAGGAAATGGTATCCATTATATCCTATGCGAGTGGCTTATTTGTATGGCTTCCCGAGGCAGAAGTTTGAAGAAGTTGACACATGTTTTTTCTGCCTGTTCATCATATATCTCTTTTTCGCGGGTGTGCGCCTTTCAGACGATCGCCGGTTTTTCTGCCTGAAATCCTATCTTCAAGGAGGCGCCAAGTCCTTACTTATATCCACCTCTTTTGAGGAATTTCCAAACAAGCAATTCTGTTGAAAGAATGGAAGCGGGTTTCCGGCGATTGCCCCCGAGCAGAACCAAGGAAGCGACACCTTTTATTGTTTTTCCCGCCATAACCACCGACCGGCAAGTCCGTGCCGATCATTTTTCCCGTGGCAGCCAAATCTTCGTTTTGGACACCATCCATACATAAAGGGAAGAGAGATCACCTCATTATAAATCACGAGTGCTTCATGATCATGTGCTATTTCATTTACTTTTTCAAGAAATCCGTTTTTAGAATCACCAATCCATAGCTTCCAGCCATCATCTGAAATCAAAACAGCTGGCTATTTTCACTGCTCAGGCTTCATGGCATGTTCAACTCCTCAATATGATTGAACAGTAATGATCATAACTCCTCGGAGGAGGCATGCTAAAATTGTTAAGAACCTGACCCTTCCACAACGAGTGCGAGATCAAAATGACCATAATAACTTAAAGCTCATGCTTCCGGATTGTGGACATAACTGCTTTTTGTTCCCAAGCTTTGTCCAGTGAAGGAGTCATTTTTCAGCATTTGTGCAAAGTTCACTTCAAACAACACTCCTGTTTCGTCGCTAACCTTGGCAACATGAGGATGGGAAAGGGCGGTAATGTATATGGCTCCTAAGTAATCAATCTCCATTATATAGGCTCCGTAATCGGCAGGCGTACCGCCCTCTACTGTTTTAAAAGCGCGGGAAAGGCTGTTTCATCCTCCCGTGATTAGTGCTTCTTTATGTAAAATTGATACCCTCAGAAGTAAAATCCTTCATATATTTTAGTATGCAAGTGATCTTCACGCAATGATTTTGATGATTCTTCAACGGGCGTCATAGCAATAAATAATCGAACGTAAGATGAAAGACAAGGGTTAAAGGAGTTGATGGGGATGTGGTACATTTTATTTTTAGGAGTTGTCATTTGTATATTGATGGCTCTTAGAATGCTATTTTTCCCCACAAGGTTCAAATTCAAAGAAGTGTCTTTTGAAAATTTCATTTTTCTGGCAATCACATATGCCGTTATCATGGTCGGCTTCGGAATGCTTTACCTCCTTCTGGAATTGAAAGGTTATCGGGTTCTTTATGATGACGCAGCTTCTTCTGCCCCACAATCATTTTTTTCCCGGCTGGGAACCTCCATCTATTTAAGTGCCGTCACCCTTTTTTCCGTAGGCTTTGGGGATGTCGCTCCCATTGGTATCGGTCGCTTCCTTGTCATCATTGAAGCACTCCTTGGTTATACGATTCCGGCTGCCTTCGTTGTTCGTACCTTTGTTGATTTTGATCCTGCCTCTCGGGGTAAAAATTAGAATAATTGTATTTGTCTTTAATTTTGTGTAGGCTTATAAGAGATGATCATGACAGGAGGCGATTTTATGACAGTAAAAGAAATGGAAATGGCTCCGGATTTTTCATTGCTTGCAAGCAATGGGAAGGAAGTTAGCTTATCTGATTTTAAAGGGAAAAACGTCGTTTTATATTTTTATCCTAAAGATATGACACCTGGATGTACAACGCAGGCATGTGACTTCAGAGATATGCATGAAGACTTCGCAACGCTTGATGCAGTCATTTTGGGAGTCAGCCCCGATCCGTTGGACAAGCATGAAAAGTTTATTGAAAAGCATGGCTTGCCATTTTTGCTTCTCGTCGATGACAACCACGAAGTGGCGGAAAAGTATGGTGTCTGGAAGTTGAAAAAGAACTTTGGCAAGGAATATATGGGAATTGAGCGTTCAACTTTTATCATCGATAAAGAGGGCAGGATCGCCAAGGAATGGAGAAAAGTAAAGGTTAAGGGGCACGTGGAAGAAGCCCTGCAGTACATCAAAGATCATTTATCGTAAATGTATTTGCCCATTTTTCGATTTTATACGGCTTTTGTCCATTCAAGTTAAGTTCAAATACATAAAGTAACATTACAGGGCATACCTCCTCAGTAAAAAATAGACTCTCGGCATTCGCCGAGTTAGATGGGTCAAAGGATCTCTTGACCCAACTGTTTGATTCCCCTCCTACTTTGTAGGAGTTTTTTATTTT
>NZ_JAFBFH010000060.1 GCF_016909185.1 Siminovitchia thermophila
AGAATACTTCTTTTACATAAGTATAAAAAAATTGGAAGTCATGTTGGGTAGGTGAGATTCCATCTCACTTCACCCCAACATTTGACATAGAACCAGCAAAAAAAGCAGATCGGCATGATCTGCTTTTTTGCTTATTCTTCTTCCTTATTTCCCGATTTCAAATCGAAATAAGCTCTTAATACTCTTTTTCCGATATCCATATTGACGTTATTTGGGGTTGACCCGACATAATAGGCCGAAGGAACGACAACCGCCATGGCAATTTCCGGATTTTCATATGGTGCATATGCAACAAGCGACAAGTTCCATACTTTCCTGCCCCGGTCCACTGTTTCCGCCGTACCTGTTTTGCCGGCCGGACTGTACGGTTCCCCCGCAAAGGACCTTCCGGTTCCACGCGGTTCTGTAAATACGCCCCGGAAACCTCTTTGAACCCTCTTCACCCACTCTTCTGAAGCATTCACTCTATTTAACACTTTTGGTTCAACCTCTTTTGCAACGGGACCCACTGGTTCCTTTCCGTCTGCCGGGTCTCTGATTTCCTTGACAACATGGGGTTGTACCCGATAGCCGCCGTTGGCGATCGTTGAAACGTATTGCGCCATTTGCAGCGGCGTATAAGAATCATATTGGCCAATCGCAAAGTCGAGCACATTACCGGCATTCGCTTGTTCGATATCGCCACGGAAGCCAATTTGCTCGCCAGGCAAGTCAATTCCGGTCCGAATACCCAAGCCGAACTGGCTGAAATGCTCTCGCATTACCCGGAAGGCTTTTTCTTTGTTAATGGCCAACGACTGTCCTCTGCGGTATTGGCCTTCGCCGATGGCGATCGCCGTTTTATACATATACACGTTCGAAGAACGGACCAAAGCCATGTAATCATTAATGGAAACATATCCGCTTCTGTTAAAGTGGGAACTTTTTGTCGGCGTGCCTTTTATATGCAAAGGTTCATCAACCATTGTCTTTCCAGGATGATTGACACCCGTCATATAACCAGTTAAGATAGTCGCGCCTTTTACAGATGAGCCCACTACATAAGAGGTATTGAAATTTCCAGCGGCAAAGTCGACAAATTTGTAGCGTTTTTCTTCTTCGTCATAGGCATATTGTTTGCCTGACATTGTCAGTATTTCTCCAGTGCGAGGATCCATCAAGACGACGAAGGCCCGATCCAAAAGACCCGTACCGCCCCTGGCTTTCGTCTTGCGGATTTCTTCCTCAAGAATTTTATCGACTTCCTTCTGCAGGTCCATATTAAGTGTCAATATGAGGTCTTTGCCACGCTCTCCTTCGGAAAGGACTTTGGTTTCCAGGACCTTGCCTTGACGCGTCACATTTTTAACCTTTTCTTTTTGGCCCCGCAGTACATCTTCATATTGAAGCTCAATATAACTTTTTCCGACACGGTCGTTTCTGCTGTAGCCGCGGGACATATAATAATCGAGCTTTTCAAGTGGCAGTCCGTCTGTCACCCCGCCCAAAATGGAACGGAGCGTTTCATCATACGCGTATTTTCTTTCCCAGTCTGTTGTCGTATCGATCCCCGGAAGCATAGGCAGATTTTCGCTAACGCGCGCAAACTCTTCCAACGAAACATCTTCATTTTTAATCATTTGCTGTGTCATCGCGTAACCGCTTGTCAGTTCACGATAGATCGCCAATACTTCCAAATCATCGGCCGTAAGTGAGGCCAAATCTTGTTCCGTGACACGCTCCCTTTGGAGCTTGTATAACTCGTCATCTTTTCCTTTCAGCTTTTCCTGTTCTTCCTTCGTCACTCTTGCCAAAGCTTCTTTCGGGTTTTTCATGATCCAAAAGTCCACTTTGTCGCGTTCTGTAATTTTTTCCGTATCTTTGTCAATCAATTGTGCAAGCCTTTCGGCCACTTTCAGCGTTTCTTTCTGGTCGAATTTGTTCGGGATCATATATGTAATCGCCCTGCGCGGCTCGTTGTCCACAACGAGATTATAATTCCGGTCATATATTTTCCCCCGCGGAACCGATGTGCTGACCGTCACGTCTTCTGTCCGCTCGATTTCCCTTTTGGCATCTTCACCGTATACGATTTGGATGACACCAAGACGCAGTATTAACAGTGAAAATAACAAAAATACGACAAAAAACAACATGTTCATTCTGAATGATACATGGTTTTTCTTTTTTGCTTTTTTGCTATTCAATTCTTCCAGCCCTTTCCCCATCATCCATATCTTTATTGTAAAAGAAAAATGGATTTATTGCTACAATGAATCATGATTCTATGGAGAATGTGGCAACTTTACTTTTTGTAAAAGAAGTGCAGCCAGGGTATGGCCGGTTCCGATTAACATGAGCAATATGGGAATGCTTTTTTCATCCTGAAAGAAAACAACGGCTGCTATAAAAGAAAGGACAGATACAATTCGGCCGGAATTTAAAAAAACCTCTTTGACAACGACATATTCAACTCTCATTTCAGCCGCTTTCCAGCTTTTCCCGATCACATCATATGTCATCGAAAAATAAGGAACGAGCATAATCGGATAAGCAATCGCTATGACGGCGGCATATAAAAGCAGCCGCGGATAGGAAAAGTTGAAAACGATTAAAAAGATGGCTCCATATAAGATGAATCCGCCAATCAACATCGCCTTTTTCCTGAGGCTATTATAAATAAAACGACCTGCAAGGGTATAAGCAATGAAGGCTATTCCGGAATTAATGAAACCGAATGTTCCCAGTGCCAATTCACTGCCTGTGGCGATAAAAACAAAAACCGAAATAATAAAAATAAAGGTCCCGTCCCGCAACCCTTGAAGGAAGTGGGCATTTGTTATGTAGCGCCAATTAGGGTTGTTTTTTCTTTCCTTCAGCACTCTGAAAAAACAATAGACTCCTCTTGCCGGGCGGCGTTTAATAAAAAAACTGAAAATCACAGCCAACGCAAATAGCGCAAGCGATATAGCAAAAATGAGGGTATACCCCGCATTGGATTCGAATCGCGTAATGATAAACCCAGCCGAAATGGGACCGATAACTCCGCCCGCGGATGAAAGCGTTCCGAGAAAACCGTTAAACAAGTCCCTCGTTTCCGGTTCCGTAATTTCGAAAGTTAACACATTATAAGCAAGCCAATAAAAGCCGTAGCCGATCCCCAGGAGACTCCCAAGCATCACCAAGTGGCGTTCTGCCCCCGCGCCCAAAAACAGAACAACCATAAAAAAAAGAGCCAAAAAAATGACGCCGATTCGAAGGACAATGACTCTGTCAACTTTTTTGGCCCATCTTCCGGCCAAGATAAATGTTAATGGTTGCATAACAACAATGGCTAAGTTATATATGCCAATATCCAAAAACTTCCCTGACTGCTTCCATAAAAAAATATTGACGAACGTATTGGACAGGGCAATGCTTAAAGAATAAAGACCGCCAATAAAGAGAAGCAATGCTAAATCTTTCGGCACCTCTACATCGCCTAATAAGTTTTTCAGCTTCATCATGACATTACTCCCCTTTTCACTTGTATTTTTTGTGAAAAGGGAAGTTTTATACTAAAAAAACGAATCACCCGGAAAATAGGCAATTCGTTTTTTGTTTATATATTTATTTTGCTTCGCTGTAAAGTTTTTCAACTTCGGTCCAGTTAACCACATTCCAGAAAGCTTTCATGTATTCAGGACGGCGGTTTTGGTATTTCAAGTAGTAGGCATGCTCCCAAACATCAAGACCCAAAATAGGCGTTTTGCCTTCCATCAACGGGCTATCCTGGTTTGGCGTGCTGGTGATTTCCAACTCTCCATTGTTGACAATAAGCCATGCCCAGCCGGAACCGAATCGTCCAGCTCCTGCTGCTTCAAATTGCTCTTTGAACTTGTCGAAGCTGCCAAATTTGCTTTCAATGGCACTTTTTAGCTCTCCGCTTGGCTCGCCGCCTCCTTCAGGAGATAGCAATTTCCAGAATAAGGAGTGGTTTGCGTGCCCTCCCCCGTTATTACGTACGGCTGTTCTAATAGACTCGGGAACAGCATCCAGGTTGGAGATTAGTTCTTCAACAGATTTACTTGCCAAGTCACTGTGACCTTCTACAGCTTTGTTTAAATTGGTAACATATGTGTTATGGTGCTTGGTGTGGTGAATGTTCATTGTTTCCTTATCGATATGAGGCTCCAATGCGTCGTATGCATAAGGTAATTGCGGCAATTCATATGCCATATGAATCTCCTCCTATGTAATTATTGGGACTGGTGACGATCCCTGTTTTACAACCTAAGATTAACAAAATCTGTTACCGCATTCAAACTTTATGCTTGTCCCAAGAAGAAACGCCTTGATGAAACGTAATAAAAGCAAAGCAATCTGCCATCAAAAAACATGACGCTCCACATCCGCTGTCTCAAAAAAACTTGCAGCAAGTCTGATCCTTTGCGCCCGCTCATACCGCAAGGGCGCAAAGGGCGGTACAGTATATATTATCTATAACACAAGAACCAGAAAATAAACCACCATAATCAATTGAATAACTAATTTGACAACTACACTGCCAATAAATCCAGCTACCGAGCCTATGCCGATTTTAACAGCTGTTTTCACGTCCGTTCGGTGAACAATCAACTCTCCTAAAATGGCCCCAATAAAAGGCCCCAGCAAGATTCCCGCTACCGGAATGACAAACGGTCCGACCAGTAAGCCGATAGTGCTCCCCCATACTCCCGCTTTTGATCCGCCAAATTTTTTAACACCAAACAGGTTGGCCAAATAATCCGCAATAAAGATAAGAAGAACAAATAAAGATTGAATGACCCAAAACAGCGGATTGAAAGGTTCAAATGAAAAGAATAATCCGTAAAGAATAAACGAACCCAACAAAAAAACAACACCCGGTATAATTGGGTATATCAGGCCTGCAAAAGCCAATAAAATCGACAAAACTATAATTGTCCAGTATAACCATTCCATAAGCACAACTTCCCTTCCAAAAAAATTTCTTCTTGTACAACACTTTCACTAAAACATATTTTCGACATTTTTAGCAATATTTTTGTAACATCTTGATTCTTCCCCCTGGAAACCTCAAAATAAAGGTTCGGGTGTCATTACTATGAAGGAGTGAATACAGTGAGAAAGATTTCTCTCCTGACCATTTTCTATAAAAGTTTATACTCTCCAAAAGAAATTGCCAAGTATCGGTTCCTCCCGATTGGAAAAGCAATCCAACATGTTTTTCTCATTGCCTTGCTTTTTTCTCTTGGATCCATCATTCAAAATATGACCGAAAACGGTTTTCTTCCCGGCCAAGCCGGTGAAGTCATGAAGGATCCCGGAGCAAAAGGAATATTTGCGGCTTTATATTTACTTGCAACATTCGGCATTAACGCAGCGCTTCTTTTTATAGCGATCACTTTGATCGCCGCTGTCGGGGAACCAGCCGCGCGGTTTCAGGAAAGAAAGCTTCCTTATAGACAAAGCTGGAGGGTGACTGCGTTTAGCATGACGTTACCCGCTCTTCTGTTCGGACTGCTGTACGTCTTTCACATCCAAAGCCCATATTTCATGTTATTGGCCTTTGCAGGCACGATCGCCATGATATTGTTAAGTATCCGCTCCATTCCAAAACCGCGAAAAAGAACATGAGATTGTTTTACTGGCAATTGAATCTCCCCTTTGAAATGGGGGTAAAATCTTACTGGCTGTCCCTACAGCAAAATAATTCAAGAATATTTCCCGATCTCTCTTCATATATATGGGACAACTTATATGAAGAGGCGGGATCGTTGTTGAAAAAGATCGCGATTTTTGTGGCGGCACTGATCATTCTATATAGTATCTATTACGATTTAACGACAGGCACACTTCCGGTTTCAATGGCAACCGCTGGCATTGAAGAACATAAGAGCAAACAAGACCAGCCGGCCATCCCTTATACGACCAAAAAAGTGAAACGCGGGGATACGGTTCTTTCCATTGCAGAGAATATACATGATGGCCCCCTCCCGGTGCCTATTGAGCAAATGGTTGATGATTTTCGGGAATTAAACGGCCAAATTGAACCAAATCACATTCAAATAAACGAAACATACAAGTTCCCAGTATATAAATGAACAGCCATGGAAGTTGTCAACTTCACCAAATCATTGATACAATATTCACGTAACCATCACGAGGGATTTTTATAAAGGAGAGAATACCTTTGGGTACAATTATACATCGATCCAAGACCCGTCCGGTAAAAGTGGGCAATGTAACCATTGGCGGAAGCAACGAACTGATTATTCAAAGCATGACGACATCCAAAACACATGATGTCGATGCCACGGTAAAAGAAATTGCCCGCCTTGAAGAAGCCGGATGCCAAATTGTGAGAGTCGCTTGCCCTGACGAAAGAGCGGCCAATGCCATTTCGGAAATAAAAAAACGAATCAATATTCCACTTGTCGTAGATATCCATTTTGATTATCGCCTTGCCCTAAAAGCAATCGAAGGCGGAGCAGACAAAATCCGGATCAACCCGGGAAATATAGGAAAAAGAGAAAAAGTGGAAGCTGTTGTCAAGGCTGCAAAAGAAAAAGGCATTCCGATCCGCATCGGTGTTAATGCCGGCAGTCTGGAAAGACATATACTCAATAAATACGGCTATCCTACCGCCGATGGCATGGTCGAAAGCGCCCTGCATCATATAAAAATTCTTGAGGATCTCGACTTCCACGATATTATCGTTTCTTTAAAGGCTTCGGATGTCAATTTGGCCATTGAAGCTTATGAAAAAGCCGCCATGGCATTTGACTATCCATTACATCTAGGGATTACAGAAAGCGGCACTTTGTTTGCCGGAACAGTGAAAAGCTCTGCCGGACTAGGAGCCATTTTAAGCAGAGGAATTGGAAATACCCTGCGTATCTCTTTAAGCGCAGACCCGGTTGAAGAAGTAAAAGTCGCGAGAGAACTTCTGAAAGCATTCGGCCTTATTTCCAATGCGGCAACGCTTGTTTCCTGCCCAACATGCGGAAGAATTGAAATTGATCTGATCAGTATTGCCAACGAAGTCGAAGAATACATTCAAAAAATAAAAGCCCCGCTGAAAATATCCGTTCTGGGCTGCGCTGTTAACGGGCCTGGAGAAGCGCGCGAAGCTGATATCGGAATCGCCGGCGCTCGCGGTGAAGGCTTGCTATTTAAAAAAGGAAAAACCGTGCGCAAAGTACCGGAGGAAACGATGGTTGAAGAGTTGAAAAAAGAAATCGATATTATGGCGGAAGAATACTTCAGAAAGCAAGCGGAAGAAGCCAAAAAGGAAGAAACGCAAAAAGTATAACAAGAGGCTGAGACATAAGCAAATACGAAATAGCAAAAACCGAACAATTCATTTATAATTGTTCGGTTTATTTGTGTTAAAAAAATCCCTATCATCGCTACGTCAA
>NZ_JAFBFH010000061.1 GCF_016909185.1 Siminovitchia thermophila
CCTAATTCAAACTACCCTTACTGAAAACCGCAACGGGTTTTGCGGAAACCCACAATGTGGTTTTGCGGTAAATTCGTGAAAAAGTGAATTATAATGTATTGCATATGAGAAGAAGGTCATATTGAGGTTACCAAACAGAACTGGTTGAGATAGCCATGGATAGAGGCTAGCTATTGAAAAAAAAGGGCGTTAAAAGGGACACTAATAGGATTTAAAGGAGAAGATTCAAATTTTTCTCCCTACTCTCACAAGCTATCATCTATGCGAGAATCACTATTCATTTAGGGGGCTTATAGTATGAAAAAGTAACCAAATCGTGGATTATTTGTAGCCTGGCTCTGGGGTTAGTTCTTAGTGGAGTTACGTTGGGAGCAGTCCATGCTGATGGAAAAACTTTTAACGGCTTTTCCGTTACGGGAAAAATTACAAAGACTGCAACAGTATGGTTTACCCCAAGCTGGAGAATAAAAGGTAGTAGTTATGGTATGAAAAATGGCAAACATGTTAAACAAGCCTATGTCCGCATTAAGGAAGGTAGTTATGACTCTGGAAGAAAATGGACAAAAGCAGCTCGAAGCAAAAAAGACAAGAGAGAATATAGAAAATCCATCTCGAAAAAAAATAAACCTTTTGCAACCATGAAAGCAAATTATGGATGGCGATATTTTTAGGCTGTAAACGTTATTGTAGATATTTTGTGGTACCTGCTTTAGTAGGTACCACCTACATAGGAAGGATTAGGATGACACTATTAAAGAAATCGTTTTATATTATTGCTTACTATATGGTCGTAGCTACTTTCTCATGCTTAGCGTTTTCCTCTTTAATTAATTCGTATGAACGAACAGCGATATTACCCGATGGGTTGAGTGCCAATAGTTTACGAGTAACGATTCAATCAGCGGAAGAAGAGATAGAAAAACGAACAGCAGGAAATTTAATAGAAGAGTTGGAATCTAAAAGCAATCGACCTTTTTTACTTTTTAAAGAAGTTGATATGGCCTATGGGAAATACTTTTATTTGCATCAGCATGATTTGCCAGTAAGTACAGTTGATTGGGACCAAGTCCCTAAAGAACAACCTGTTGCCGTATTAGACAAGGCAATGATACATAATGTAACTGAAAAAAACGGGAAGAAATATTTCCGTTATAACAGTAGGGATTATGAAGTGATGGATCTGTTTACACCAAAGGAAGTCATGACTGAATTAGAGCGGTCATTTTTTATTTCACTTGATCCAACAATAAATATAACCGGGGTATATGACATTGATGGGCTGTCACTGAATACGGTTCGTCAAGCTTTAATATCATTACAAAAGGACATACCATCGTTACATTTTGAAGTGAATCCGTTACACCCCTCAATGAAAGAGCGAATTGATTATGTCATAGAAGATCAGATGGTCATTGTGGTTATGTTACTTGTGACGATGATTTTTATTGGAATGAGTACAATTGGAACAACTACAGCTTGGATTGATTCCAGACGCGATGAAATATATGCTCGTTACTTGGTTGGTGCACGGTTTAAAGACATTCAGTGGTGGCTTCTCAAAGATTACCTATTTGTGCTCATCGGAAGCTTTGCTGCGGGTGCGGTAATCGCATTCCTATTAATCGCAGTAAATGCATTTGACAAAGTAGTAAATGCATTTGATGAGCGTGGCCTGATGGTTGCATTTGTATTTTGTTTATTCATTGGTATTTTGACACTGGTCACCGCCACATGGTTGAGCCAACTAAAAAAAGGAATCATTAGAAAGGAATCATCATGATAAGGAATCAGTTTTTTTTAGCATTAAAAGATTTGTGGCGAAAAAAATGGCGCTCTTTCATTTTGTTGATTCAAGTGACGCTGATGCTTGTTTTAATTCATTTTTCTGTTCTTTCATTTATTGATCTCCAACAAATGAAAGACGAGGTATCACGATTAACGAAAGATAAAGAAATATATGCATTAATGGATCTAACGAGTAATGATGATGTGACAAAACTTGTAAATGATGATGATAAAGTTACAGATCTCCATGCATTGTATAACTATATCTTTCATAATCCCTCTTTTTCAGCTTTTACATTATACTCTAGTTCTCTGTTTATAGATGACCCACGTTTGCCTGACATAAAAGGAGTTGTTTATGATGAAGAGAATGAGGATGGCTCGAGTGAAGTGGAGTATGTACTAACAACAGAAGAATTTTTCAACTATTTCCAGGTAGATATTGTCGAAGGCCGATACTTTGATAAAAAAGATTACAAAGATAAAAAAGAGGTCACTCCTGTTATTATTGGTCATTACTTTGCAAAGGTTTGGGATATGGGTGAGACATTTTCAGATACATATGGAAATAAATATAAGGTGATAGGAATCCTGGATAAAGGAGCAACATATATCAATATTATGTCCTCTCGTGAAATTCATCAAATGGACTCAATGATTCTATTACCGCTTAATGAAAGTAAATTGCAAAGTGTGCCAGATTACGACGAAATTATTCCGACTGCATATATCGTACCGCAAAAGGAAACAGACATAAAAAAAATGATTGATTATGCTGCTGAATTAGAGACATATTCGTTGGGTTATAAAAGTTTGAGTGAACAAATAAAGCATGTTATAAGAGACAAACAAACATGGATTCAGATGCAATTGTTTTTGCTGGCATTAGTAGCAAGCTTCACAATGCTTTCATTAATAGTGTCGCTTTTACAATTTATTGATAAAAATCAATATGAATTTGGCGTACACTATCTTTCCGGGGCAGAAAATAAACATATTGGGACGCGTATTGTTTTTCAAATATTACCATTCATTGTAATCGGCAATCTGGTTAGTTTTTTTATAGGAAAATCACTGTTATCAACTGGCATAACGCTACTAGCAAGTACCATATTGGGAGTATTAGTGATAATCATCCCACTTATAAAAATTCAGAGAATGGGATTAAGTTCAATATTGAGGTGGAAAAACAGATGATTCAGTTGGAAGAAATCACAAAGACTTTTAACACAAAAGCTGTATCATTGCAGGCGCTTCATAAAGTGTCGTTATCTATTAAGGAAGGAGAATTTGTGGCGATCACTGGAACATCTGGATCTGGGAAAACGACATTGTTAAATATTCTCGGCTGCTTAGATGATCAAACGAGTGGGAAGTATTTTCTGGCTGGTGAAGATGTAAGTAATTATAATAAAGCAAAAAAGGCGACAATACGCAATGAACTAATTGGGTTTGTATTACAGGATTTTGCCTTAGTAGAGCATTATACGGTGAAACAAAATATGATGCTTCCGGTCATGTATATGAAGGATAAAAAAATGAGAAAAGAGCGCCAACAAAACATGGAAGAATTACTCACAAAACTCGGTATTGTCCATAAAATAAAAGAAAAAACGGCCCTGCTGTCTGGTGGACAAAAACAGCGGGTTGCAATTGGAAGAGCATTAATTAATGAACCAAAGTTAATTTTGGCAGACGAACCAACAGGTGCATTAGATCAAAAGACTTCGCAAGAAATCATGGAAATATTGAACAAATTATATCAGGAAGGAAAAACAGTGATCGTTGTTACCCATGATCCCTTTGTTGCAAGTTACTGTAGTAGGATCATTCAAATAGAGGATGGAAAAATCGTGTCTGATTCATAAAAGTGTATAATGATTAAGCAAATATATAGAAACAAAAAATTTTTTAATCTTTTGTTGCTTGCTGATGAATAAAAAGATACATCAATGGATATCTGGAACGCGGGGAAAGTGTTTGTACTGGAAATAGATCATAAAGTAAGGCATTATGGGCCGTAACAAATGATGGTGATGGGATTCTTGAAATGAAGGATCTGGCAGCAGAACCTTATGTACAACGTAAAGGATATGAAGAAATCTTACGAACATTACAAGAATAAAGATCATGCGATATTCTTTGGAACAGGTAGCCTCCGGAACATGATTTTTTATAAGGCCTGTGACAATTTTTTTGTTAAGTGAAACAAAAAATGATAATCATCACATCATTTCATTTGACTATTCTAAAAGGAATTATATAAAAATAAAGTGTTTAAATATGTTAGGAGGATTATTAAAAAAATGCCGCATTCTATAAGACTTCGTTTCCCTACTTTGAACTAGTAATTAAATACGTTCAAAGGCTCTGTTTTGTGTACACAGAGTAAACGGGATAAGTCTGTCCTTTTTTAATAATCTTCATTTCATATGCTAAATATGTAATGTCTAGAAAGGCGGATTGTTCTGCCTTTCTTTCTTTTTGCCTTATTTTCCTTCCTTTGTTAAACAATAGGCGGGTTTATTTGTTGATGGCTTTTCATACCCATAAGTGAATAAGGATGGGTCTTCAAACAATACTGGTTCCAATTTTATCTAAATAATAGAGATTCAGATTTGAAACATTGGTCGACCATGTTCCAGGATTCAGATAGCAAATATTAAAAAAGCGAGATTAGACTATTCTCAAGCTCTTGCATAATCTAACCGTTTGAAGAAACAGAAGTCGTTAAAGCGCAAGAGATATTAGCTGAATTTCCCTAATTCAAACTACCCTTACTGAAAACCGCAACGGGTTTTGCGGAAACCCACAATGTGGTTTTGCGGTAAATTCGTGAAAAAGTGAATTATAATGTATTGGGAATCACATTTTACATATGAGAAGGAGGTCATATTGATTTTACCAAACAGAACTGGTTGAGATAGCCATGGATAGAGGCTAGCTATTGAAAAAAAAGGGGTGTTAAACAAGAGAGTTGCTGTCGTATGAAATATTTGTTGAAAGAAGCTTATTTAATAGGTGATGAGGAGATTCAATGAATTCCTGAACTACGAACATATATTGTTAATAAAATAGAATTTTGATACCTATTGATTTTTAGAGAAAATACTGTATATGGAAAAGCATTTTTAGGAGGAAAGAGAAAATGAGAAAAAAATTAATCGTTCCAATTGTTGCTGCTCTTTGCTTTACAGTAGGTGTGGGGATTAATACCTCGGACGTTGAAGCAGCCGGGAATTATAAAGACAAGAAGTTTAGTTTTACTTTAAAACCAATAAAAAGAAACTCTTATTCTAAAGCGAGGGAAAAAAGGGATGCTACTTCCGCCTATGTAAAGCTTAACTCAATTGGGAAAGGCAAAATGAAAGCATGGATTGTGAAGTCCAATGGTGCCAGTGTGAGAGCGAAAAAAGTTACGGTTAAACAAGGTCAAGCAAAATTTATTACTAACTATGCATATGAAGATTATGGAAAAGTAAATGTTAAATTAGCGGGTGAAACTGAAAAAGCTCAGATAGTCAAAGTAGCAGCTTCTGGAGTCTGGAGTCCAGACAGTATTTAAATAAGTTTATTTATTTCATCAAAACCTCTAAAAGATGAAAGCTTTTTAGAGGTTTTGATTTCTAAGGAGATATCCGTACATATGGGATCATATTTTAAAATAGAGTTTAAAAGAGGATTAAGTAGCAAATCATTTATTGGTGCAATTATAATAGGTTTTGTCATAGTGATGATCCATCAAATTTTCGTTGATCGCTTTATTGCTTATGGCAGCGGCAGTGCTTATATGTTTGCAACCGGGTTTGATGATAACTATATGTTAACCCAACTATATTACTTATTATTTCCTATTATGGTGGCTTTGGCTGGCTCCGATTTATTTGGGGAAGATGATAGATCGGGTATCTATTATATTACAAGGTCAAGAGTGTCTAAAAAGAATTATTTTACAGTAAAGATCACTCTTTCCTTTATACTTGGCGGGCTTGCTTTTGCTTTTCCTTTGGTTATTGAAATGTGGGGGTTATTGATGTTCTATCCGGCTGATAGTCCCGATATATTTTTGCAAATCTCTCCAGTTGAATATGGAGATTTATTTGCTTCATTGTTTATCCATACTCCCCTTCTCTATTGGCTTAACTTTTTATTATTTGGATTTATGTATGGCGGGGTATATGCATGGATTGGTTTTTTAACATCCTTATTTACAAATAATAAATATCTTGTTCTGTTAATGCCGTTTTGCGTCTACTATGGCTTATGGGTGATCCTTTCGCTTTTTGGATATCCAGAATGGTCTCCATTTGGATTTTTGACGCCGGCACAAGGATACACAACGATCTCATTATCTGTGATTTTATTTCAACTTATTGTGTCAATCATTTTATGTTTAACCATTATGATAGGAAAGTGTAAAAATGAATTCGTTTAAGTGGATGATTCAAGCAAATAAACAAAATAAGAAAATAAGAATATGGTTGATTGTTTTCATATTCATTATCCTTATTTGGCGCACCTATCTGTTTATTCAATCGTATAAACAAACTGGACAAATATCAAAGGTTGTTTATGGCAAACTAATAATGTAGGGATTGGCATTTAATTTATGTATGGCCCGTAGGGCATACATAAATTAAATACGCCACTTGCCAACTCCT
>NZ_JAFBFH010000062.1 GCF_016909185.1 Siminovitchia thermophila
TGAAAATGACCATCTCCTCATCAGATTACACTCCATTTCCAGTAAATTTTTGGGAATTCAGGAATTTACTCGTTTGGAATGCCGAGAGTATATCTACATAAAAGAATAGCGTTCCAACAACAATAATAATTGATAGTACGTTGAGTAAGATTCCGATAATCGGTGTACTATCCGTTCCCTTCTTCATGTACAACACAACGCTGCATAACAACATCGCAAGCAATCCCAAAGAAATATTCACTAAAAAATATGCAGGTTTTCCGATTAATACATTTAGATTCATGTAAAACAAATTGATGATAAGTAATCCGTAAGCGATCCAATGGATAAGACTACTTGTTTTTATTTTTCTTCCGTTTGCCAATTCCATAGTTTCTCACCTCCTATATATACATTTGAGATATTTTCATCTTGCTCTTTTATAAATGAGAGGATTTCTTGACTTGGGCCTGTGACAGATAATCCAACGATTGAAATTCCGTTTTTCTTTATATAATTCAATTTTTCCTTTGCCGAATGTATCTTATTGTTTGAAATGGATCTTGCCAATTTTTCGTGTTTGCTCAAAAAGGCTAAAGAACTTTTAAATTCTTCTTCTGCCGAAGTTGCTCCTTTTTCACGCAAAAGGTGAAAGTTTTCTGGATAACCGATAAAACGTTCATCTTCATGTTCATTGTCATCGGTTTTAACAGCCCGCCATAGAATGTCCATATCATATTTATTTGCTAAAGTATCAACCTGATTAGACTCTTGGGGTTCATTAAAGACGATAAAGAGTTCCACGACAATCTCTTCATTTAACTTGCTTAACCTAGTTATTGTTGCTTTTTGATCTAATGGAGGATTAGCACTCATCATGGTAGGTACATTCCTCCGTTCCCTTGTTGCATGGTTTAACACAAGTGTAATGTTATCTGACGCGATGAATGTTCTTTCTTTTCCAATCCTTTTATAAAGATCAATTGAGTATTTTGCTTTTAGAAAACTTCTTGTTTTTTGAGGGTTTTCAAGTTCTACATTCGGATTTGTTATTGGGATGACTGTTTCTGTTATTTCTTGAAGCACATTCATCTTGCTGGACTCACCCCCTGCATTATAATAAACACTTGTAAATAGGTTTAGAGTCGGAAGAATGAGTAAAACACTAATTAAGGTGGATAACCCAATCCGAAGATAAGCAAATAATTGGCTGCGTTTCAAAATCCTTTTTTCAAGGTTAGGATCATATTCATTTTTAGTGACTTCTATCTTCATCTCTGTTTCGAGAAAGTTTTGATATTCGTCGAGTTTTTCTAATTCGTTTTCAAACTGTTCTTCCTCTTCTGGTGTCAAGCTTCCTTGTTGATATTGTTCGAGTTTTCTTTTGAATTCATCACTCTTCAAGCGGCTCACCCTTTCTTTCTAAAGAACGTTTCAGGCTTTTCTTAGCACGGAATAATATACTTTTGAAATTTGATTCAGTAACATTCATTTCTGTAGCTGCTTCTTTGTAATTTAACTCTTTCAGGTAAAAACAGATAATTGCATCCCTATAATTTTCTTTCAGATTCATAATTTCTTCATAAAGTTGTTGAAGCTTTTCTTTCTGAAATAAAGCATCTTCTGGGGATATATTTGTATCGGGTATTGTCGAATAATCATAATCTATATCTGCGATATTTTTGTTTTTCCTTATATGGTCGTAATAGATGTTGCGCGATACTGTAAAAAGCCATGCTTTGTTCGGTTGGTTACGAAAACTGTCTAAATTTAAATAAGCACGGGTAAATGTTTCTTGAACAATATCTTCGGTTAATGCGCTGTTTTTCGTTAAGGATAGAACGAAATGGTAAACATCTTTAAAATATTGGGCATATAAATCTTCAATATTCATTCAAGAAACATCCTTTCACTTAACTAACGTATTAACAGATGATTTGTTGCACTTAATAAACAAATATTAAAAAAAACCAAATATTGTTCGCTGTAAGAACGTTAAATATCAGAGGATTGTTTGTATTTATTAATTTGCATCTGTAATTTATGCTTACGAACTGACTTCCTACCAAAGTCAAATACTAGCACAATACATATGGACCAACAATGAATCGTAAGGCAATTTAAAAAAGTAAAATTAATATTCACCTATTTTTAATGTTGTAATTTTTAAGGAGAAATGTTACACTTTACGTATAATATTTATTTTAAAGCTACACATTATGTAGAGGTCGTCAAACCTTTTTTCTAAAGGAGATTCGGCGCAAATTCATTGCCTTTGAATTCTTCTATGAAGAAAAGTTAGGGAGGCTGCAATTAGTCAGAATTGCTTTTTAGCATGTATTTAAGATTGATATTTTCACAACTTAGTTGTGAAAATATATATAAAGTCGATGGTTACGCTATTGCGTGCTGTCGGCTTTTTTGTGTTTAAAAACATTATTAAAGGAGAGGTTTTGATGAAGAAAGGCATTGCTAATTATGGAGTAGGAGAGAATTTTCAAGGGTTTCTATTGGTGAAAAAAGTTCAAAAGGGGATTGCTCGGAATAACAACGAATTCCTAACACTCACTCTTGGCGACAAATCCGGTGACATTGAATCCAAAGTTTGGGATAACGTAGAACAGGCATTAGCCTATTATCCAGTTGAGAGCATAGTTGAGGTGCAAGGGGTTATTACAGAGTTTCAAGGTAAAAAGCAACTTAACTCTAACTTCATGAGAGCTGTGACGGAAGATGAACATGTAACGGTTGCAGACCTTTTACAGTCAGCCCCGGTTTCAGGCAATGATTTATTGGAGAAAGTCTATGAAGTTATTAATACTGACATTCAAAACGACAAAATTAAAGCCATTACCAAAGATGTCGTTCAAAAATTCGAAGGTGATTTTAAGGTTTATCCTGCTGCTTCTAAAAATCATCATGCCTATGTATCGGGACTTGCTTATCATACGGTAGGTATGTTGCGGATTGCGGAAAGTTTTTGCAGTATATACCCGGAGCTAAACAAAGACCTTTTGTTTGCAGGTGTGATTCTTCATGATGTTGGAAAGATCAGAGAGTATGAACGGATTGTTAATACCGAATATTCTTTTGAAGGCAAGCTGCTTGGTCATATTTCAATGATAAGTGAAGAAATCGGAATGTCAGCACAATCACTCGGTATTATAGGTGAAGAAGTTACTTTGCTGCAACACCTTGTATTGAGTCATCATGGCAAATTAGAGTGGGGAAGTCCTGTACAACCTATCATCATGGAAGCAGAAATACTTCATTTGATCGACATGGTGGATGCAAAAATGGATACCTTACGAACAGCCTTACGTGATGTACAGCCGGGATCATTTACGGAACGTTTGTATTCTATGGGGAATCGTTCGTTTTATAAACCTTCGATTTAAAATTTGTTTTGGATTTGACACAAAGAATAAAATGACGAGGTGGAAAATATGGAAATTGAAAAAGCAAAAAGTGATATCATTTACTTTGCCGAAAATGGTTTAGCACTTAAACTATTAGATTCACAAAAAGGGTTATTGCGACAATATCAAAAAGGCGAAGTTATATTGTGCGGCAAGGGCTTAAAAGGGGAAGTTGTGAAAACCGTTATAAAAAAACACAAAATCTTATGTCGTGGTCCGGTAAAATCTAATCGAAATACGAAATAGGTGAAAGTGGATGTGGTTGTTTCCGTTTTGGAAAACACCATAATTCAATATCCGAAAATAATGTGCAAAGTGTTTGGTTGTTTTTTTAAAAAAGAATGTTCAGTGTTTAATCACTGCGTTCTTTTTGCTTTACGTGAACCATTTTTTTGTTCAAATCGTCCTTTTAGTAAAGCGGAAGTCCCCGCTGATTCCCTAGTTAAGCGGGATCTGCCTTTTTGAAAACTATTTGAATTGCTTGACTGATTTTCGAAGAGTAGAAAAGTGAAGGAGTGAAATGGAATGGATTTAATTGTTTATGTGGTTAGAGAAGGTTATGAAATTAAAACGTGGCTATATAATGTACCAACAAATGCATCGGATGAAGAAATTAAAAAATTAGCAAGAGCTGAATATAAACGTGTAGGCGTAGAGCTAAGTGAAAATGAAACTTTCAGTTGGGAACGGTTTTAATTGAACCAAATTTAATAACCAATAAAATATTAAATGATAGGTTGCGGTGAAAATGAAGTTTGATTTAAAAACGCCTTGCAAGGATTGTCCTTTTATTAAAGGGAGTTCTACTAACACAACATTGGCAGAGGGGAGATTGGAAGAGATTGTAGAGGGTATCAGAGCGGATATGTCTTTCACATGTCATAAGACTTTGCACATGCCTTCCTCTGATCAACAACATTGTGCAGGTGCAATGATCTTTCTTGAAAAGGAAGATCGGCCAAATCAGATGATGCGGATTGCTGAAAGAATTGGTATGTATGATCGACGGAAGCTAAATATGGATGTCGATATAGTAGATGAATATTAAGAAACGAAAGGCGTTTTGCTTATATGCAGAACGCTTTTTTAAATAGCGGGAATTCCTGGTAATGGTAAGGAACTATTATTTTGAATTAGCGTCCTTATACAAAGAATGGATTATTGGGAGGGATACAGTTGACCAGTCGAAACGAGTCAATTATCCAGAAAATCAAGGGTTTATTGGCCATTGCAAACGATCATAAAAACGATGAAGAATGTCAAACAGCTTTCGTTATGGCTCAAAAACTTATGATAAAGTATGAAATCTCTTCGTCCGAAATACTGGATCAAAAAAGCAATGAAACTGTCTCAAAAGGCCAAGTGACAGCCCATAAAACTCTATTCTGGTGGGAACGTCAATTGGCAAATGTTATAGCGGATAATTTTCGAGTTACATGGTACTACAATAGCAAAACGGTTGAAGGTGAGAGCAAGAAAAAGAGGGCTATCATTTTTTTGGGATATGAAAATGATATTGCGTTAGCGAAAGAAATGTATATATTGGCGTATGAGGTTTTAAGTTTTTATGTATCTCAATTCGTAGATGAATATTACAAAGTAAATCTTTTGCAAAGGGAGCGGAGCTTAACAACGGAATTAAAAAACTCTTATATTAGAGGTTTTTTAAATGGTTTAAATGAAAAGTTTGAAAAACAAGTTAAAGAGATGGAACAAGAATATGGGTTAATGGTATTGCTGCCTACAGAAGTAAAACAAGCATACCATGAAATGTTTGAAGGGAAAAAGGGATTGTCTTTTAAACTCCCGCCTATTGAAGAAGTAGAAGCATATCAAAAAGGATTTCATGATGGAAATAAGGTAGATTATACGAAAACTACATTGGATGAAGGATCAATAGTTTAACAAAATCAAATATACAATGTGATAACAAGAGAGGGGTTTGTTTTTTATGGTTAAGGTAAAACCGATCGGTAGAGAAAAATTGAAAAGAACAATTCAAGAAACAATTGATTCAAAGCGTTCCTTTAGTACAGAGGAACAATTATGGCAAAAGTTTAATTGGATTATTGAACGCGCTGAACATTACGCCCAAAAGACAGGTTTGGACACAGACGAGATTTTAAATGCCTGGGAGGAACAACGTAATTATTCTTGGGAGAACTTTTATCAAGAAGCTAATCAACCAGAAATTAAAGCCGATAACGTTAAGGTTTTTAATACATTGGAAGCCGGATAGAAATGATTTAGGCGTGGAACACGCCATCGTGGAGAGAACAAGGTTGCTTGGCTCGATGAAGCGAGAAGCCCCCACTTCAACCTTTGGTAAGTGGTGGGTAGTTCACTGTTTTAATACGCAGGGAACCCAAACCGAATAGATACGTCCTATTTTTAAAAAGCAGGGAGGAAATGCCGTGAAAACTAAATACACAGACGTTGAATTGAAGGAAGATGTCGTTAGAATTGCTTTAAGCTTCTTTTTATTAGTGTCTTTAAATTATTTTTTGTCTCTTATAGCTTCTAGGTTGTTCTTTGGAATTTCAGAGATTAAATTTTTCTGTTATCTAATTATAGGAATCTCAGTCATTTCTATTGTGGCATTCTTTATCTATTTAACAATGTTATCAGAACAAGAACATTCACGAAATGGATTATACTTTTGTACTTGTTGTAACCATTATGTAAGGGAATACCAATTCGACTTTTTTAAAAAAGGGGTATGTCCTCATGCCCATCAAGCTAACAAAGTAAATTACTAGATACGAAATGATCCTTGTTTTAAAACTAGCGAGTGATGGAAAAGTAGGCATGCCAAAGAAGC
>NZ_JAFBFH010000063.1 GCF_016909185.1 Siminovitchia thermophila
CGCTGTTTGAATACATCGAGTTCTTCTACAATTCTAAGCGGATCCATTCGACTTTGGGCTACTATACGCCAAATGAATTTGAGCAAATGTATGGAAATTCCGCAGCCTGATTTTACCGCCATAAAAAAGTTTAAATGCCCTTTATTTAAACTTTTTATGACGGCCACCAAGCGAAAGCGCGGTAGAAAATCTGTGTCTACTTTCTTGACATAGTATCAACGTGTGTGACAAGTTCCGTCTGTCATTATTTTTTTATTATCAAAAACAAAAGGGAGCGTAATTTCTTTGGAAGAAAATGAAGCAAAAGTGATGGATTGGATTGAAGATCATTTTGTTTTAAATGAGATAGAGATTGAAGATTTCCCGTTTTTTCCTCATGGGAAATTGATACGTGATAAAAATGAAGAAACGATGGTTGTTTTTTGGTGTGTGATTTATGGACGTGTGGATTATCGACTACAAGAAGCATAGGAGTGATTGACAAATGAAAGAGTATTTTTCCCGTTCCCCTCCCTTCTCCCCTTGCTTACTTATAAATAACAAAAATTAAAACAAGAAGAGAGGTTTATATAATGGAGTTAAAACATGTCATTCCAAATATGGAAAAAATGTTTGGGAATTTAGAATATGCAGGAGAAGGAAAGGTTGAACAGAGAAGGATTAATGGGCGCATGACAACATTGTCACGCAGTTACAATCTGTATTCAGATATTCAACGTGCAGATGATATTGAGGTAATCTTGCCACAAGAAGTTGGAGAGAAATTTTTTGAACATGAGGAAAAAGTAAAGTTGGTTAATGCTAGGATTACCGCAGAAGGTTATAAAATTGGTGAACGTGGTTTCACGAAATACATTTTACATGCTGACGATATGGTCAAAGCATAAGGAGGAAAAAACATGAAATTAGCAGAAGGAATTGTCATTGATAAAGAAAAGACATTCGGGTTATTAAAGTTTTCGTCATTACGTCGAGAAGTGTTTCTACAAAACGAAGATGGTACAGTATCAACGGAAGTAAAAGAGCGCACCTATGATTTAAAGTCTCGTGAACAAGGACGTATGATTCAAGTCAGTATTCCTGCATCCGTTCCATTAAAAAACTTTGATTATAATGCGGAAGTGGAACTGATTAATCCTGTCGCAGACACAGTCGCAAATGCAACTTTTCGTGGGGCAGATGTGGATTGGTATATCAAGGCAGATGATTTAATTTTAAAAGGGAAAGCAGCGACACCAAGCTCTAACACTCAAAAATCTACTCCACCCAAAGATAAATAATGAAATTATACCGAAAAAGAGGGAAGCGAATCCGACCAAGTGACGCCTCTCTCTTTTTTCAATTTATCGTTTTTGGATTATTTGGTGTATGGCTCGTTTTTTTTATCCCTTTTCATGTAAAATTTTTGTTTGTAACAACGTGGGAATTTGATCCAATTCAAACTCACTTTGTAAGTACGTATGGATTAACGTCATTAATCATTAGTTTGGTCATGGTGGCAATATGTGCATTTGTTTATTATCGGTATCGTTATAACCATCTAAAACAGATGCTACATCGACAAAAGCTAGCAAAGATGATTTTGGATAATCGGTGGTATGAAACAAAACAAGTGATGAATGAACGTCCCTCCTTTTTGGCAGAACCCCATCAGGTGCTCGGGTTGCTCCCCAGCATTGCCCTATCCCCCTAAAATGGGCAAGAGCTTGTTAAAGTGTCGCCACAGCTGTTGTTAAAAATACCAATTACACAAAATAATTAATACTCCACTAAAATCTATTCCTGTTAATTCAATATTTTTATTGTAGAAGGGAAAATTAAGTCCAGCACCAATTGAAACTTCTAATACTTTTCCTTCAGCTTCTTGAAAAATTCGTTGAGAAACTTATAAGCATGATTGTTTTTTCGTCTTTTACTATATTTCTTTGCTTGCTTATCAAATTTTTGAATGAATGATTGATGATCCATACCATCGCTCCATTCTGTCATTTAGATGATTAATCATATTTCTCTATTCAGATGTACTTTCTTCATGTGTATGAATTAAGTCAATTAAATGACTGATCGCTTCGACTACCTCATCTGAACAGTCAGTATGGATTGTGGTATGTCCAGCATTTCTGAGAATACGATGTTCTCCCCTTGGAACGGAATTTGCTACTTTGTGTAAACAATATTTTTAATGTGATTGAATGGATCAAGTGTATCACGAAGAAATGATTTGCTTGTGATTGGAGTCATGAATGGGTCGATTCCCATCGCTGTATACACGATCAACGGAATATCTGGCAGTTTTCCTCCTTTACGTATTTCTTCATAGATTTGGCTATTTAAGTTTTTTCTTTCTGTAAACGTTTTAGATAATGTCTTGAGATGATATTCAATTAGTAGTTCACGGATTTCGTCTGGCCAAGTTGCAAACATTTGATTAAATAAAGCACGAAAGGATTTTTTGTAAGTTAAGAGTGCCCGAAGGATAGTAAAACTCTGCTGAAGGAGGTAACGTTTTTTAAACTTCGGTGTATTGGTGCGAAAGTCCTCGTGAGGTGGTTCAAGCAAAATCATCCCAGCTACCTCATCTGGAAATCGTTGAGCATACCGCTGCGCGTAGATTCCACCCAGCGAATGACCGACGAACAGGTAGGGTGCTGGAACACAAGCGGTATGCAATACATTTCGCAATTCATCAGTGACTTCAATGGCACTTCAAGGAGCTTAACATGATCGCTCCATCCAGTTCCCAATCGATCATAAATGACTGATGTTGTATATGTACTAACTTTATGATGCAGATTCAGGTAATCAAGTCCGACCATCCCGGCGGCTGGTATGAATACATCCCTACTCCTTTTCTGAAAAGTAGTTAGGTAGTCCAGATACATTCATCTATAAAAGATCTTCTTGAGTTCATTAAGATAACCATCTAGATCTGCAAGCACTTTGTCATAATCTAATTCAGTAAATTCTAAGTTCCGAAGATCTTCCAGAATCTGATTTGTAAAACCAACATTCGCCCAAAAGATAACCTGTTTGCATCTTTCAAGGTTCAATCCTTCTCTGAATTTAGTTTCATCAACAATTTCAAACATTTCCTCTTGGCATCGTGCTAGCTTTTCATTTACTTTTCCTTCTAGATTCTTATTGATTTCATCGGAATTCGTAATGCCAGTAATTTTAATAAAGTCAAATATCCAAGGATGCTGTTGTAGTAACTCAATCTGGAGTATATATGATTGTCGAATCCTCTCAAAAATATCTTTTTGATTAAAATCCATTAAATCAAGATATTCTTTATGAATCATGTCAGTGCAATAATCATAAAGGAATAGAAAAAGATCCTTCTTGCTCTTTATATAGTGGAACATGAGCCCCTTTGAAATACCAGCCTCTTTTGCAATAACATTCGTTGAGGCATCATCAAATCCTTTCATGGAAAATTCTTTTAGTGCAGCATTTAAAATAGCACCTCTTCTTTTGGGTTCCAGATTCAAAATCTTTAATTGCATGATAATCACCTTTGCGGATTTATTAATTGATCTGTTAGGTCAATTAACTTTAACATGATTTACCTATAAGGTAAATAAGTTGAATTAGGAAAATAGGATAAAAATGATTTAGTAACGTTTTTCGAAACAGCAATAACTGGATAAGAACTTTTTATTGCACACCTCATATCATTGATAACTCGTAACATTTGATAGGAAAATTTAGTTTGGGAATGCCTATTTAACAGCATTTAATCCAATAAAAAAACGGATAAAAAGTATAAATGCTTGGTTTCCTACCAAAAGAAGCTGGAACACAACTAAATCATCTGATTAAAAAACGAACAATACAGTGAAACTTCATTCAGTGGGAGTTTTCTTCCATCTCCTACTGAATGTTAGTTGCATTTAGGTGTCGTTTTCTCCACTTAGACCTTTTGTATCAACTCAGGTCTTGAAGCGGTGTATATGGCAACTTACATGCGGGATAAAGTGAAACTTCATTCAGTAGGGCTCCTACTGAATGTTAGTTGAACCAATCGGGCATTTAGGAGCCGTTTTCTCCCACTTGGATCTTTTGTGTTCACTCAAGATTTTGAAGTGGGAGGCTTACGGCACCTTACATGCCGGATAAATGGTCCCAGTGTATAATACGCAAGCTTTTAGCGTAGTCAAAATATGTAGACTCCTGCGGGAATAGGCTCGAGCTGAAGATCCCGCAGGAAAGCGACCTTTGCTTTCCGAGGAAGCTGAAGCCGGGCCCGCGGAAAGCGAAATATGTTGACGTAGCGATGATTGGGATTTTTTTACACAAAACACACTAATCTTAGTATGTTTTAGCTAGTCGACTTAATAGTTATAATATTCGAGAGATAATAAAGTTGATGGCTGTAAGCGCAAAAAATCAGTTCCAATTTTATTACTTCTTTAATGTTGAATTTAAAATTCGTTTAATTCCTACATACCATTGACTGAATCATATTTATACCCACAAAAAATGTTGTACGGTGTGAGGATGAATAGGTAATTTTTTAATTATATTTAGTACCTTGTTAACTTATTCTATGATTGTATATCATAAAAATTAAATTTTTTTTAATAATCATGTATTACAGTATAGACAACAATATACATCTAGGAGGTTGGAAGTATGGTAAAGGTGTTTATAATGCTGGCAGTTGTTTCGTTTTTGCTATCCGCTGCCTTATTTATAGTAGAAATTGTTAAAAACGGTTTTAAGGGAAGTAATTTTAAACCAGCTTTATTCTTATTTGTTGTTTATATCTTTAGTGTGATTTTACTTTTAATTGTCTATAACAATTAGGGAGGATAATATGATTACTTTAAAAAATGTTCGTTTCAAAGTGGGGAAACATAACATCCTAAATAACATAAATATGAAATTAAAAAGAGGTAAAGTATATGGACTATTAGGTCCCAATGGGGCAGGGAAAACCACGTTATTTAAGGCTTTATTAAATGTAATAGAATACAAGGGGGACATTTTCAAAGATTATAACCATGTGACAATAGGCAAATTAATTGAATATCCTGCCTTTTATCCAAATTTAACTTGTGTAGAAAACCTAAAGCTGCATGCCTCATATGCTGATATAGAGTACAATGATTCAATTGTAAATGATTTATTAGGAATAGTTGGCTTACCCGATGCGAAGCATAAAAAGTTTAAAGAATTATCTATGGGGATGAAACAACGATTGGGTGTAGCAAAAGCGCTGATGGGAAATCCAAATTTATTACTGTTGGATGAACCTACTAATGGATTAGACCCTATGGGGATGAAAGATATGCGAAATCTCATCGAACAGAACCTAAAAGGCAAACAAAGAACCATTGTCATTTCTAGTCATAATTTAAATGAAGTTTCTTTCGTTACGGATACTTTCCTATTTATGAGGGAAGGCAAAAAAATATTAGAAATTGATAATAACGAAGATATATATATGTTTGGTCGGGTGCAACAAATACCTGATCATCAAAACGTTAAACAAGCTGTTACTTTATTGGAAGATAATAAAAAAGAAATCTACTTCCTTTTAAGCGAAACCAATTTCAATAAGCTAAAGACGACTAACGATTTTGTATATAGTGATGTGCAAAACCTAACTTTGGAAAACTTGTATATCAAGTTGATGTCTACAGATTTGATAGAGGTGAAAAGCTATGTTTAAGTTGATTAAAAATGAATGGATTAAAGTTAAAAGTGAAAAGGTAATACTAGTCATTGTAGTACTTAGCTTGATTCCTTTACTCATGAACTTCGCTAATTTTGCTATAAATAATAAAGATATAAGCTTAGATAGTGGTTTGTATTTGGCAAGTAAAAAATGTATGAAATGGCATTTAAAAATGCATGCCACTTGTCGCCTCCAATTATTGCTGTATTAATGATTCTTTATA
>NZ_JAFBFH010000064.1 GCF_016909185.1 Siminovitchia thermophila
TGTATATAGTTAGGGTTCCTGTAGCCATTGTCTTTTATCAAAATTGTACATATTAAAACAGTCAAAAGTGTACATATCATCGTTGACATTTATACATATTCGAGTATTTCTAAGTGAAGGTTGTTTTCTAAATCTAAAAGAATACGATTATCGGAACGGGTCAGATATACATACCTGGGAATTCCCTGCTCCTTCCTCCAATTCATAAAATATGCAGTAAAATCTTCCGTACTGATTTTTTGATCTAAATCCAATGTGAGCGGATCCACTTTCCACTCCGCAAGTGACAGAAGGATATTTCCGTACCTAATACTTGGCAGGGCAGATGAGTGTTCAAGCTCTCCCCAATCAAACGGCATCCAGTGCCTGACACCTTCTAAGGCAACTTCCCTTAGGAACCTGCACACATTTGGGGCATTGGAATAATCCAGCATATGGCATGTGACAGGAATGATCTTTTTATTCAGCCTCTTGGACTTTAAGTAAAAGGATTCCAGATTGCATCCTACAACGATATCTTCCAACGGAATTTGCTTATCAGATGACTTAGAGGAGTTTGTTCCAACGACAATTTCATATTCTCTAGTATTCTTGGAAACCATTAGATTCGCGGCGCGTCCGGCAGGAGGCAGATAGACTAACTCTGCAAAGATGGAATCAGTGTACAATGATTCTTCTGCTTTGCTTGTATCTGCCATTTTATGCCCGATCGATTCATCTAATATATCTATAAATCTTCCAAACGTTTTACCAGCAGCTGCGGAACCTGGGTTTCCTCCAATAATCATTTCAAAATTACCTTCATCAATCTCAGTTTCGTGATTCGCTAATATCTGGAAGTACAACTCCATGGATATAGGTGCCTGGGAGGCTGGTTCAAATTGTTCAATTTGTTCCTTGCCTGATAGCCTTTCGATATCCCGATCAGTCAGATTGATTTCCATACTGCCGTTTTTTATCGCTTTTGTCATAAGTTCGAGTAAAACTTTGGTTCGATATGGTGTAAATTTATCCCTTGTTTTTTTTAGCGACCTGGAGGAAGGTGGAAATTCATATGTAGCAGGATAGCCCAGGCCCATATCTTCATCCAGCAGTGTTAGAAGTGGAACTTCCTGATAGGTTCCATACCGTTCTACAAAATCTTCACGATAGCGGTCAATGTGTTCAAAGCCGCTATGAGGAGCTGATAACTTCCAGAGAGTCTCTGCTGCTTTTTCCACTGTATCCTTTACATTTTTACTAAGTGTTAATGTTTGAGTGTTCATCGCTAAATCGACTTGAATGAAGCTCTGTGCATCTGTCACTTTTTTCATGGTTTCTTTTAATAGAGTGTATGTCTTCTCTCCTTTACCAACTAAAGTGCAGTTATATTCATTAAACAGGGTCAGTACATTGTTCAATTCCTCTAAAATGGGATAATGAATTTGGTTCTTGATTAATTTTTCAATCAAACTTTCAAAAGGGTTTACATCCATGAGTGAGGGGCGTATTTCACTGATTAAAAATTCCTGCTTTAAGAGCTCCTTCACAAAATCAATAATCGTATTAATGTCTACCCGGGGATATAGTTCTTTTATAGAATGGACCAGCTCTGAAAAAACAACAGGTTTATCAGCTAGTTTAAATACGTCTTCGACTACTTGAGTAAAACGAATTGTGGGTTGTTTATTGTAATTGTCCCCATCTTTAAATAACTGTCCAAAACCTGTATGGAATAGGAGCTTCACACGCGTGCCATTATAATATAGTGAATGATTGCGCTGAACTTTAAGATGGAAAAGCACTTCATCCACTTCCTCAAGAATGCTGATTGCCTTTAAAAGCCACTCCATATCGGGGCGAGCCCTCTTCTTAAACTGTCCGTTTTCTGGGATGACTAATTCTGTTTTTTCTCCAATCCTGCCGGCTTCCACACCAGAACATAAACCAAATGGTGTTGGACGTGTGGACATTCTAATCAGATATTTAAGGGCTGACTTGACCAATTGATTCTTCTTTGGTGAGTCACTGAACTTTTCCAGCTTTATTAGAGAATGGTAGAGGCTAGGGCTTGAAACATAGATGGCTTCTTTTATATCCCCATTTTTCATAATGTTGAAAAGGTGTGCCTCCGCTTGTTCCCCTTCTAAACTGCTCAATTCAGAATAAACCCGAAAGGGAATGAGAGGAGTTCTTAGCATAAAATAATCCAGTAAAGAGTACAGAGGCTCTTCTTTTTTAACGCTACTCTTTTTAATATTATTTCTATCCTTGACTTTCAACATATTTCACTCCTTTTAGGTCTGTCAGTTCCACTTCAGCTGGTCTTTCCAGAGACAGAAAATACCCCTGGCCTCTTCTCGTTTTAATAATCTCAGGATTATTGGGGTTCACCTCAATCTTCTCGCGCAGTTTATGTATGTATACATATAGATTGTCCGTTCCTACAGTTTCATCAAACCCCCAAACTAGATCAATCAGTTTTTGGGAGCTGCATATTTTCCCCGAATGGTCGATGAGCGTTTTTAATATACGGAATTCCAAGGAAGAAAGTACGATTACTCTACCGCCCTTAATTAGCACTCGGTCCTCTGTATCAAGCACGGTATCCTTGGTCAGCTTAATCAGCGCATGATCTTTCTTTTCATCGGCAGTTTTGTTTTTTTCATAGACTATACGCAAAGTGATAGTTTCAAGCAAATTTTCATAATTCTTATTGAAACTTGTCACAATGATTGAAATGTCATTATAAATTGTGACCCGTTTGAAAAAGCCAATCATATCTTTTTCAAGCAGATTCTCATCAATGACAATGGCAAAACATTGTTTGAGCAGAACAAATGATATGTCCCTCCAATTTCGCAAATGGAGAATTTGAAAGTCAGCTATTTCACCTATAAATCCATGCTTCTCTAAAATATCTCCACATTTTGAAACAATCAAAATATTTATAGCAGAATCCTCCCTTAGCAGAAAAACTTAATTATTTGTAATATCATTATTTTTATATAGATATAGCGCACTAATCAAAGCCAAGACACCAATGACAGATATTGACGCTAGGCCTGAATAAATGCTACTCTGCCTATAATTTGTCAGATCCGTGACCACCAGGCTGAAAAAATAGGGGTTTAACAGCTGCCAGTCTCCTAATGCCGCAAAGAGCATTACGATAGAAGTTGTACATCCTATTACTGCTGTAAGAATTCCCGCAACGTTATTCCTAAAGGCAATGCTGGCCAATATAGTTATGCAAACTATTGCACACTGAGTCACCGATATTTTCAAGCTATTTAGGATCTCCGTCTTTATGAAATGCGGGGGCGGCGGAACGTCAGCGAAGAGAAGACATATGATAAGGTTTACACTAAAAATAAGCATGCAAGATAACAAGATAAACAGATAAATAATGAACATTTTCCCTATAAAAAAGGAGGTTCTTGTATATGGGTAGGTAAAATGGGCTTCCACAGTACCTTCACGGTATTCCCTTGAAAAGATATAACTGGCAATACCTGCATAGAAAATTGGTGCTATGAGAACAGTCAGTAAGAAGTTTACAAAGCTTAAAGACGTATTCCAATTAAAGGATGAGTCCTCTAAAAACCCGGAGACCGCGATATAAATAAAATTAAAGATAATCGGTATAAGAATAACGCCCAAAATCATCCATGGAACAATCGTCCTTCGCAATTTCAATAATTCAGTCTGCAGGATAGTAATCAAGATGATCTCCCTCCTCCGTGATGGATAAAAAGTAATTCTCAAGGGAGTCTCGTGCATTAATCATTTCATATACTTCCACGGAGCCCTCAACCATCCTTGCATTCAATTTTGCAGCATCAACTCTATTGTAAATCTTAATCATTCCACCATTGCAAACGACGTATTCTGAAATTTCCATCTCATTTTCAAGAATGAATGAAGCTTTATTTACATCATTTACGGATAACTGTAAATATCTTTTTTTCTTTTCCTGCAAGGCTTCATAATTTAGTTCTTCAATTAAATTTCCATTATGTATAATGCCGAGAACACTGGACAAGTGATCAATCTCAGATAAGATATGGCTCGATAACAAAATAGCCACCTCATAATTATTAACCAATTTCATCAAGGTCTGTCTCAGTTCTTTCATGACTTGAGGATCCAGACCATTGGTCGGCTCATCCAAAATAAGAAATTCCGGATAATGCAGCATCGACCTGGCGATCCCAAGCCTCTGCTTCATCCCAATTGAAAAGTCCTCCACCTTTTTGTCTTTGTATTGGAAGAGGTTTAACTTTTTCAGCATTTCTTCCGTTCGTTTTTTTGATGTAATTCCCATTAGCCGCCGGTGTATTTCCAGGTTTTCTTCGGCCGTCAGGTTATGATAAAAGGTGGAAGCGCTGATGAAAGAACCAATTCTCTCAAAGATGGATTGATGTTTAGCCGGGTTTTTCCCAAATAGTTCAACCTTTCCCCTTGAGGGCTTGATTAAGTGCAAGATCATTTTCAAGGTGGTTGTTTTTCCAGCACCATTTCTTCCTATCAATCCATATATTTCTCCCTTTTTGATTGTCATATCAATATTTTTTACCACTTGTTTATTCTGATAGAGTTTTGTTAGGCCAAATGTCCTCAATACATACATTCTCGTCCTCCTCCCTTTTATGGCAGAAGCCTTACAAATAAGGTGATATTACCAACACTTATAATATTACTGAATTTTCTTTAAGTATTCCTAAACATTCCCTTACATTTCTCTTACATTTAATCATCAACCATTAAAGAGAAGGAAAAGCTGGTTTTTTCATAAGGTTTACTTGTTACTTTTATTTCTCCATTTTGTTTTTCTACTAATTTCTTTGTAATGGATAAACCAAGTCCATTTCCTGCATTACTGCGGGACCTCTTAGATTGAAACAGCCGATTAAATACATGGGACAAATCTTTTTCCGATATCCCTTCGCCTTTATCCCAAATCTCAACCCAGTAGAAGCTATCTATGCGCTGTATCTGCACCCCAATCATTTTTCCCTCAGCCCCATATTTAATCGCATTGTGAATCAGGTTATACAAGATTCTTTCAACAGATCCTCTGTCACACTTTACAAAAAACGGCTCCTCTGGCAAATCAATCATTGGGGTCAGACTTTTTTTTTCAAACTCAACAAAAAAGGTCACAAAGACATCTTTTATGATATCAACAATATTTTCTCTTCTAAGTATAATGTCAATCTCGTCAGCTTCAAGTTGTGACAGCTCAAAAAAAGATTCAGTGATTTCCGTTAACTTCTGGGCTTTCTGATAAACCACTTCAAGGTATTTTAGCCGCTCTTCTTCATTCATTCTATAGCTTTCCTTATAAATAACCTCCATATATCCTAATAGACTCTCGGCATTCGCCGAGTTAGATGGGTCAAAGGATCTCTTGACCCAACTGTTTGATTCCCCTCCTACTTTGTAGGAGTTTTTTATTT
>NZ_JAFBFH010000065.1 GCF_016909185.1 Siminovitchia thermophila
GCTCTGGAAATCGCCAATAATACGGAATATGGCTTGACAGGAGCCGTTATTTCCAACAACCGCGCGCACTTGGAGCAGGCGCGGGAAGATTTCCATGTGGGCAACTTGTACTTCAACCGCGGCTGTACGGGAGCAATTGTCGGTTACCAGCCTTTTGGCGGTTTCAACATGTCGGGAACCGACTCCAAAGCGGGTGGCCCGGATTACTTGTTGCTTCACATGCAGGCGAAAACAACGTCAGAAATGCTGTAAGAAATGGAAGGCCCTCTTCTTTGAGGGTCTTCATGTGAAAATATAAGGGGGAACATACGAATGTCCAATTCTGCTCAAATTATTGAACAAACCGAAAAATTTGGTGCCCGCAACTATCACCCGCTTCCCATTGTTATATCAGAAGCCGAAGGTGTATGGGTCCAAGATCCGGAAGGCAACCGTTACATGGATATGCTAAGCGCTTATTCAGCAGTAAATCAAGGTCATCGCCACCCGAAAATTATCCAGGCGTTGAAAGAACAGGCCGATAAAGTAACGCTAACTTCAAGAGCTTTTCACAATGATCAGCTTGGACCTTGGTATGAAAAGGTTACGAAATTGACCAATAAGGAAATGGCTCTTCCGATGAACACGGGCGCTGAAGCTGTTGAAACAGCAATTAAAGCAGCTCGCCGCTGGGCATACGATGTAAAAGGAGTTGCCAATGACAAAGCGGAAATTATTGCGTGTGAAGGCAATTTCCACGGACGTACAATGGCTGCCGTTTCACTTTCTTCTGAAAAGGAATACCAACGCGGGTTTGGTCCGCTGCTCCCTGGAATCAAGCTTGTTCCATATGGGGATTTGGAGGCCTTAAAGGAAGCAATTACACCGAATACAGCGGCATTTTTAATTGAACCAATTCAAGGAGAAGCCGGTGTTATCCTCCCTCCTGAAGGATTTTTGAAAGCTGCTCGGCAAGTATGTAAAGAAAACAATGTCCTCTTTATAGCCGATGAAATTCAAGCGGGGCTCTGCCGCTCAGGTAAAATGTTTGCTTGCGACTGGGAGAACGTTGAACCCGACATGTTTATTTTAGGAAAAGCACTAGGCGGCGGGGTATTCCCAATCTCTTGTGTGTGTGCCGATCAAGACATTTTGGGCGTATTCAATCCTGGTTCACACGGATCCACGTTTGGCGGAAACCCATTGGCCTGCGCCGTATCAATCAAAGCTCTGGAAGTATTGGAAGATGAAAATCTTGCGGCGCGTTCACTTGAACTTGGGGAGTATTTTATGTCAAAATTGAAAGAGAGTGAAAACCCAATGATCAAGGAGGTCAGGGGAAAAGGTTTATTTATTGGCGTAGAATTGCATGAGGAAGCACGTAAATATTGTGAATCGCTTAAGGAACAGGGACTGCTTTGTAAAGAGACACACGATAATGTAATCCGCTTTGCTCCGCCACTTGTCATAACGAAAGAAGATTTGGATTGGGCGCTCACACGTATTAAAAAAGTGCTATCATAATGGTATAATGTTTTTGATCACAATATAAAGAGGCGAAAAAAAACGATGGCAGAGAATCTTAACTTATTTACATCAACTCAAAAGGTTATTAAACATAGCCTTAACAAGCTTGGATTTGGGGAGGAAATGTATGAACTGTTAAAAGAACCGATTCGAATGTTGACCGTAAGAATCCCGGTTAAAATGGACGATGGTTCCGTCAAAGTTTTCACCGGATATCGTGCCCAGCACAATGATTCCGTCGGCCCTACCAAAGGAGGGGTTCGCTATCATCCTGATGTGACGGAAGAAGAAGTCAAAGCGATGTCTCTATGGATGACTATCAAATGCGGGATCGTCAACTTGCCGTACGGCGGTGGAAAAGGCGGGATCGTTTGTGATCCTCGTACGATGTCTATGGGTGAAATCGAACGTCTCAGCCGCGAATATGTAAGGGCCATCAGCCAAATTGTCGGCCCTACAAAAGACATTCCGGCACCAGACGTATATACGAACTCCCAAATCATGGCTTGGATGATGGATGAGTACAGCCGTCTCCGTGAAAATGATTCTCCAGGGTTCATCACGGGTAAACCGATTGTTCTTGGCGGTTCCCAAGGAAGAGAAAAAGCCACTGCTCAAGGAGTAACTATTTGTATAGAAGAAGCTGCCAAAAAGCGCGGGATTGATTTAAAAGATGCGAGAATTGTTATACAAGGATTTGGCAATGCGGGAAGCTTCCTGTCGAAATTCCTGTATGATGCGGGTGCAAAAATTGTCGGTATATCTGATGCTTATGGCGCTCTTCATGATCCGGACGGACTTGATATTGATTATTTGCTTGACCGCCGGGACAGTTTTGGAACGGTTACGACCCTTTTTGAAAATACCATTACGAACAAAGAACTGTTTGAATTAGACTGCGACATCATCGTTCCAGCAGCTGTTTCGAACCAAATTACTGGGGAAAATGCTCCCAATATTAAAGCATCCATCGTTGTAGAAGCTGCCAATGGACCTACAACAGATGAAGCGACGAAGATTTTGACAGAACGGGGAATTCTCCTTGTGCCAGACGTACTTGCGAGTGCCGGCGGAGTGACCGTTTCCTATTTTGAATGGGTACAAAACAACCAAGGCTATTATTGGCCAGAAGAAGAAGTCAATACAAAATTAACAGCTAAACTTGTAGACGCCTTTAATAATGTATATAATCTGTCGCAAAGCAGAAGAGTCAACATGCGCCTTGCAGCATATATGCTGGGCCTTCGCAATGTTGCTGAAGCGTCGCGTTTCAGAGGTTGGGTATAATAAAGAGAAGACTGCCAAAACAAGCGGCGGTCTTCTTTTTATTGCAAAAAAGCATAACTCCCCCGTTAAGAGGAACAATAAAAAAAACAACGGAGGGAGCAGTTATTATGATTCAAATCGACTCAAGGATAGAAGGCAGGCGCTTCAATTTGCATCATCTGGAGCAGTTGCTAAAACCGCGCGGATATACGATTGGCGGAAACTGGGACTATGACAAAGGCTTTTTCGATTATAAAATGGCTGATGATGGCGGCTATCAATTTTTGCGCATTCCTTTTACCGCAGTGGAAGGCGAGCTTGATAGCAGAGGAACTGTAGTTGAGTTGGAAAAGCCGTTTGTCCTGAATCATGTTTATCAACGCGGATTGGATGATCACGTAAATGTGGGCAATATGACCGCTACACTAAATCAATTTCAAGAACCTGAAGATCCGGATGGCTCGGTTGATGAAAAATATATCATCCAAGGAAAAAAACTTGTCAAAAAACTCGAGTCCATTCTTTCTAAATGATCCAGGTATCGTTGATCAAAAAATTACTACTCGTAAAAAACTCTATATGAAAAGTACTATATCTAACAACTTCTAAATGGTGATCATCACCTTTGGAAGATTAGAGTGAGAAGGCTGCCACGAAAAACATGGACAGCCCTTTAGATATTCTCATTAACTAGGCAATGACGAGGACTTTAATATCCCGGCAGGCTACATATGCATCTGCTGTACCGATACGTAGTGTTACGCTGCAAGTTTCTCTATCATGGCTAATAAATAGTCCAGTTAAGAGTTGTGGTGCATCACCAGTAGAGAATAAGACGGGAGTATTTCTGGCAAGATCCCTTAGCTTCTCACAGGCACAACCTTTGCAATTGTCGCGTCTGCTGCAGCAATGTTCATGTTTATGCATGTGCTCACCCCTTCCATGCAAGTAATGTTCATGCATGTCGTTATCCCAATCATGATGGAAATGAACTTGTTTATGCATGTGATCGTCCCAATCGTGGCAATCATGTTTATGCATGTGGTCATCCCAATCGTGGAGGTAATAATCGTGCGTTTGTTTGCTTTTTCTTTTATCATCGCTATAGCGATGTCTGCGCTCTGCAACTTTGCAATCGCACCAATCATCGTCGCTGTGTCGATGTTCATCAAAATCTCCTGATTCCCAGATTAGTGGTCTGCTTCGACAAGAGAAGTCTTCATGGTCATGCGCAAAATCTTCCACGATGTACACTTATATCACTCCTTTTTCTTTAATAAAGGCGAATATGCCTTTGTTAATAGTCTATTAAGGAAATTTGTACAATGATTGGACAATCGCTCTAATGAAAGAGAACATTTTTTTATGTGAATTTGCCGATTTAATTTGATACTCGTAAAGCATTTACTGATTGTTCTATTGCTGTTTTTGTTTCCTCTAATATTTCTGAAGGATCGGCTTCCAAGTTTACTTTTTGCAGGCTTTGAAGGGGATCTAATATTTTTTTGATATAGTCCAGTACTTCATGATTTTCATGCACTTTGGTAAGCAGTTGATCCAGGTTTTCTTGGGGAATGGTTAACCCCTTTGCTGGATTTAAGATAGCTGCTTTCATTTTCTCAGAAAGTTCATTCAGATGATTAATCAAGTTTTGGTTAGGTTGCACCACTGATCACTCCTTTTTCACATTTATAATAGGATATTATTCATTGATGAATAACGATTGGACAAACAAAATAGATATATGCACATTTTTTATACATGTTCAGGGAGAGTTCCTGAAAAGACGAAAAACATACTAAGATTAGTGGGTAAGGTCATCGACGGATGACTTTGCCCACTATTTTTCTTTTTAGAGTTATAGTGAGAAGTGAAAGAAAGTCCGACCGAAGCCTCGGGGATTGCGAATCCGAATGATAAACTGGGCTTCTTCACTTTCATTTTTGAATCAGGTTTAAGTATGTTGGGGCCATAGAGCTCGTGTATAGGAAATTGGAATCGAAATGAATAAGTGGAGATCTTTCAAATAATCAAGAAGAGAGAGGCGAAAATATTGGGATTAGTCATTGCTTTAGATATCTCTATGGGGAAAAGCTACAAAGTCACCTATGATGATCAAACTTGTCTTTCGGAAGGAGAAAT
>NZ_JAFBFH010000066.1 GCF_016909185.1 Siminovitchia thermophila
CTACTTATAAGCCTTCCAGGGGTTGGTGGAATTAGCGCGGCGCTTTTCATAGGTGAATTTGGTGATCTTTCTCGCTTTTCGAATCATAAAAAAGTTAACGCATTTATTGGTATTGATATCCGAAGGTATCAATCAGGGAAATATACAGGTCAGGATCACATCAATAAACGTGGAAATCCAAAAGGAAGGAACATTTTATACCTCATTGTTCGGAACATGATACGTCAACAACAAGCAGCACCCAATCACATCGTGGATTATTATTATAAATTAAAAAAGCAACCTACTCCCAAAAAGGATAAGGTTGCCACTGTAGCTTGCATGAATAAGCTACTAAAATGTATCTATTCCATGGTCGGGAACAATACAAAGTACGATTATTCGTACGCGGTCTCTTTGGACCAATAATATATAAGTATTATACCACGAATACCCTCAGTTTAAAAATTTGAATTGGCTGAGGTTTATTTCTCATTCACAAAAATAGGAAAGTAGAATAGTACATTAATTAAAATAAATGCTTGACTAATCGTAGGAAGGGGCTGGGACATAAGCAAATACTAAATAGCAAAAACCGAACAATTCATTTATAATTGTTCGGTTTGTTTGCGTTAAAAAAATTCCTATCCTCGCTACGTCAAAATATTTCGCTTTCCGCGGGCACGGCCTCAGCTTCCTCGGAAAGCAAAGATCGCTTTCCTGCGGGATCTTCAGCTCGAGCTATTCCCGCAGGAGTCTACATATTTTGACTACGCTAAAAAATTGCGTATACACAAGGACGATTTTTTGTTCGTTTTTTAATCAGCTGTTTTAGTTTTGTCCCAGCCCCTTTCTTTATGATTGTTCGGGAGCTGATAAATGAAGTGGAGGGGGAATAAGCCACCCTTTTTCTTTGTTTAATCTTAATATCTTTGCGCCAAGCTGGGCTTTACTCATGTGCATTTGCCCGAACATCATTGCAATATCTTCTCGATTGCACATTCCCATCGCCTGACTGCAAGCAACCAGACCGGCAGCTATATCCATTGACATCTTGCCTGCGATTTCCTGGTCGTAAAACTTGGCACCTGCCGGAATGTCTTCCAAATCGGCCAAAGGCCGTTCCGGAGGGGCCGGTGGAAGGTTGATACCATTTATCTTGAGTACATCTTCCAAGCCCTTGCCATCGGCTTTTGCTAACTCGATGGCTTCTTCTAAAATTCTTTTCAGATCTTTGTCTCCTGCATGATTAAGGAGTGTTTGATACCCGCCTATCATTACTTTACAACCCATTAAGGCTGTCCAGGTTGCAAACACCTCACCATAATGCAACGGTTCGTTTTTTTGATTGCCACTTAAAACGCCCATATAACTCCTCCTGTAAATATATTTTTCAAGTGTTAGTTTTTGTTAAAAGGGAAAAGTTATACCAATATGAGAATGCAAAATCAAGCCGAATAGGGACAAGTCTATGCTATAATGAATAAGCATCAAAAAATTGGAACGGACGTTCCGGGAAAGAAGGAAATCCAATGGAGATAGCTGCAACAATTTTTGGAATCACTATTTCTTCTGCAGCGATGATCACATTACTTAAAATTATTTCGATAGATATTGTATTGTCTGGCGATAATGCAGTAGTCATTGCGATGGCTACAAGAAATTTACCGAAAGAACAGCGCAATAAAGCAATTGTATGGGGGACAGCGGGTGCTGTTGGACTGAGAATTTTATTTGCTATTTTGATCGTCTGGTTGTTGAAAATACCATTCGTTAACCTAATTGGAGGATTGCTGCTTCTTTGGATCGCCTTCAAGGTCCTTGTCGGCGGCGAAGACACCGCTGATATTTCTGCTTCAAACAGTTTTATGAAAGCAATCGGCACCATTATTCTGGCAGATGCGGTAATGAGTTTGGACAATGTAGTCGCTGTTGCCGGTGCAGCCAACGGTCACGTCTTTATGTTGATGCTCGGTGTTGCAATCAGTATTCCGATTATGATCTATGGTTCTGTTTTTATTGTAAAAGCGATAGAAAAATATGAATGGATCGCCTATGTCGGATCCGGTATTCTTACCTGGACAGCCGGGGAAATGATTTTGCGTGAAGAACATGTGCATGGTATCCTAAATATTGCAAACGAATCTATGGAGTATATCTTTACAGCCGGGTTGACGATTTTTATATTGCTGGCCGGATTTATTTTAAATAAAAAGTCAGGAGCAAAAAGAAAAGCATTATGTATGATGCTGCAACTAGTGACAAAAAAATCATCATATAGATCGACTTTTTAAACAAACAGGCTTCATGTCCGACTTTTATCGGTGTTTTTCAACAAAGTCTTTAAGAAACGAGCGTTCTCAAAAATATCATTTAACCGGCTTTTTACTAGACTTGAATGTTGAATAGATGAAAGGAAGAGTGCTCCTGTTCTTCTAAACTCTTATATTTGAATATAATCACCACTTTTCTATAAAAATAGCACTCTAATTGCAGATAGTTGTCTACAATCAGGGTGCAGGTCAAATCACTAAATAAATGGAAATTTTTACTATCTCTCTTGGGATACCGTCCTTAACTTACTCTCAAGCATTTTTTTATTAAACAAGATTCTTTCATCTTTTGGGCGGTACTCTCGTGCTTTTTCGTTGTGTTCATAAGACTTTTCAATTTCATTTAAATGATAATAACATACACATAGTTGCAGATGTGGATACCAAGTAGAATAGGCAGGATAGGTAAAGCTCCATTTGTTGGGATCATCATGCAGGCTTGTAGCCAACTCATACCAAAATATAGCTGATTGATAGTCTCTTTGTTGTTGAAAATGGTAACCAATTCGGCTGCAAACCTCTGGACGGGGAGTTTTAGAAAACGCTATGGACAATAATAAAGACGATAACTCTTCCTTGGCATTCCCCAAAAAACGATGGCAATCTGCACGGAACATACAGGCATATACTTTATCTTCCACCCATCCTTTATCCATTTCGATCACTTTACTGTAACTTTCAATCGCTTCTTTATAGAATTGATTTTCCCGCAGTTCATTCCCATAATAAAAATAATCTCGGGGTGTAAATGGATCTCCATTAGCAATTTTTTCTTTATAAATGGAAAGATTTCTGCCAACGGCATGTTTATTTTTTAAATGAGTGATCGCGATATCGGAATTCACTATGTTACCCGAAACTGCAATGTAATTGTGAACATCCCCTTGCCATTGAAAATGGCGGCTTCGTTTTAAAAGTCGATTTCTCCGGTATCGTAATGTGACATTTCCGTACTCATCTACCCCCGCATTGTAATACATTGAAACAGAATCGACCTCAGGTTCCAAAGTTTCTTTCAACAATTTAAACTTTTTCCGATCTTCTTCCATCAGCACGTCGTCTGCATCAAGATATAATATATAGTCCTTAGTTGCATATTTAAAAGATTCATTCCTTGCATCTTTAAACCTTCCTGTCCATTCAAAGAAAAATACACGGTCTGTATATTTTTTTGCGATCTCTACAGTTTTATCTGTTGACCCTGTATCCACAATGTTAATTTCATCTACTAAATCCTTAATGGAATCAAGACATCTTGCCAGCACTTCTTCTTCATTTTTGACGATCATACATAAACTAATGGTTATCATGTTTTTCCCTCCACAATTTTAAAAAAGAAGATACTCAAATGAGTATCTGAGTATCTTCCGTTTTAGTGAATTGGGGGAAGAATATGATGCTAAAGCATTTGCCAACATAAAGCATAAGTGTTTCAAGATTGATGATTAACCCCCAATTCAATTTTTTGTCTCTAAGGCCCAGTTGGTCCAGTTGGCCCAGTCGGTCCCGTAGGTCCAGCAGGTCCTGTAGCTCCTGTAGTTCCGGCAGGTCCTGTAGGTCCAGCAGGTCCGGTGGCTCCCGTAGGTCCAGCAGGTCCGGTGGCTCCTGTCGGTCCGGCAACTCCTGTAGGTCCAGCAGGTCCCGTAGCTCCCGTAGGTCCAGCAGGTCCCGTAGGTCCAGCAGGTCCCGTAGGTCCAGCAGGTCCTGTAGCTCCTGTAGTTCCGGCAGGTCCTGTAGGTCCAGCAGGTCCGGTGACTCCCGTAGGTCCAGCAGGTCCTGTAGCGCCTGTAGGTCCAGCAGGTCCTGTAGCGCCAGTCGGTCCGGCAGGTCCCGTAGCGCCAGTCGGTCCGGCAGGTCCCGTAGCTCCCGTAGTTCCGGCAGGTCCCGTAGGTCCAGCAGGTCCTGTAGCGCCCGTAGGTCCGGCAACTCCTGTAGGTCCAGCAGGTCCGGTGGCTCCTGTAGGTCCAGCAGGTCCTGTAGCGCCCGTAGGTCCAGTGGCTCCTGTAGGTCCAGCAGGTCCCGTAGCTCCCGTAGGTCCAGCAGGTCCAGTGGCTCCTGTAGGTCCAGCAGGTCCAGTGGCTCCTGTAGGTCCAGCAGGTCCAGTGGCTCCCGTAGGTCCAGCAGGTCCAGTGGCTCCCGTAGGTCCAGCAGGTCCGGTGGCTCCTGTAGGTCCAGCAGGTCCGGTGGCTCCTGTAGGTCCAGCAGGTCCTGTAGCGCCCGTAGGTCCAGTGGCTCCTGTAGGTCCAGCAGGTCCCGTAGCTCCCGTAG
>NZ_JAFBFH010000067.1 GCF_016909185.1 Siminovitchia thermophila
ACCTTAAAATTTAGGGGGTGGCAAGTTTTTTGTTTTTAAAGCCTTTAAGATCAAGGGATTATTAACTTTTTACTATGGAACTTTTGACAATACGGAATTGAATAAGGGAGTGGTACAATGGATTTTACTTCAAAGTTTCCATTTTCATCAGTGAAGAAATGCCCTCTTAGGTTATATCTGGGTGCATCGGCATCAAAGGCTGAATATTTTCCTGTACTGTCGTTTTGCCACATTTCCACCTTTACGCTTGCCAGCGGCATACCATCTGTATTGCTTACATTTCCTTTGAAAATCAGAATCTCTCCTTCTTCATCAGGCCGCTGAGTTAAAGTGTAGGGTTTGCCCGGTTCCTTTTCTATTTCCGGCGAACCTTCAATGAAGTAAGGTCCCAAGAGGGAAGGCTGAGTGCCCGGCTTGTCCGTATACATAGCTCTTAGTACATGTGTCTCCAGGAAAACATCCGTATAAAGAGGAAGTTCTCCAGCTCTCCCAAGTCTATCAGCCCAGTTGACGAAGTTGGTGTATTCCTCGTGGTTCAACTTTGCTTCTTTCAAAAACTCCTGCATATGCGAGATAAATAGATTAAAGACTTCTTCGACACGTTCGTTCTTTTTCACTACTTGTTTCTGCAAGATCATTACCTCCATTAAGTTAACTATTTACTTTCATCTTGTGCTTTGAAGCAGGTTAGATCTCACTGTTAAGATAGCGATTACATTTCAGTGCATATGTATAAAACAAGAAAGATAAGAATAGTCTCATACACTAAATAGGTGATAGACCAGGTACCTATAACTCTAGCACGAAAGATTCAAGTTATTCAAATTGTAACAATATTTAGTTATGTGTTATACCGCATAATCCTACTAATATATTTGAAATAGCCATACGAATAGGCTATATTGCTTTATAAAAACAAGGGAAACCCTCTCATCAGGTCCCCCATTTGTTGACATTCCTACTAAAAGCCTCCGGCATCCGGAAATTTGTACGGATCTCCATTAAATGGTTCATCAGATATTTTAATAGATTCTGTCGGGCATCCTTCATGGGCATCTTCCAAATCATCCATCAAATCCTCAGGAACAGGTGTATTCCCACTATTGTCATCCAATAGAACAAACGACAGTCCTTCTTCATTGTAATCATAAACATCGGGTGCAGCAGCCCCGCAAGCTCCGCATGCTATGCAGGTGTCTTGGTCAACAATTGTATATTTGGGCATCGGAATTTTTTCCTCCTCGCATGAAATTTGGTCTGTATATTTTTCCAGTATTGACCGTCATAAGATCATTGGCTGCTTTTCTTCCCTTTCCCTTTCCCTTTTTTCCATGATGGTTGTGCTGTGAAGCGACTGTACTCTTGCAGCAGGGTCAATAAATACTTTTGCATTGCTTACAGCTGTTGTAGCTTCTCCAAACCCGGAAGCGATTAATTTCACTTTGCCTGGATAGGTTGTAATATCACCCGCTGCATAAATCCCTTCAATATTTGTCTCCATTTTGGAGTTCGTTACAATTGAATTCTTCTCGATGTGTAATTCCCATTCCAAAATAGGACCCAATGAAGATACAAATCCATAATTGATGAGTACGTCGTCTACAGGGATCGTGATTTCGGCGTCACTCTTTGCTTCTTGCAAAATCACTTCCTTCACACGATCATCACCTAGGAACTTAATAGGATTAAATGGCGTCAATACCTCTGCTGAAGATTGCTTTAGCAACTCTACGCTGTGTTCATGAGCCCTGAACTTATCCCGGCGATGCACAACGGTAACCTGTTTGGCAATTGGTTCGAGCATTAAAGCCCAATCTACGGCTGAGTCCCCTCCGCCGAAAACGGCTACACGCTTATCTCTGAATCTTTCAAGGTTAGTAATAAAATAGTGAACATTGGAATCTTCAAACCTACTGACCTCTTCCAACTTTAATTTGCGCGGCTGGAAAGCTCCATTTCCCGCTGTGATAATAATCGTTTTAGAATAGTGAATGCTGGAGCTCGTCTCGATCCTGAAAATTCCGTTCTCTTTTTGGATAGATTGAACAGTTTGATTCAAACAAATAGAAGTATTGGAAGCAAACATGTTCATTTGCTCAATCAAATTGTTTACAAGCTCTTGTGCCCGTACCTTCGGAAAGCCAGCAACATCGTATATATATTTCTCGGGATATAATGCGCTTAATTGTCCACCTAATTGCGGAAGGCTATCGATTATTTTGGCAGTTGCCTGTCTCAGGCCAGCATAAAACGCCGTAAAGACCCCAATAGGCCCTCCGCCAATAATCGTAATATCACGCACTTCTTTGTCCTCCTGCAAGTCAATCCCTCCCTCAAACCGAAATAAGTGTATATTTTTAATTTTAAATTTACCCTTCAACCCTCACAACATACCAATAGGCTGAAAAAAAGAAGAAAAACCATACTATTCCCTTGTATTTGCCTTACATCAAGCTTGGAAGCCATAATACTAACTGGGGAAACACGATGAGTAATCCCATACAAACAACGTTTAATAAAATAAACGGGGTGACTGCTCTGTAAATCTGCCCCATGCTTACTTTATCTGCCAAAACGCCCTTCATCGCAAACAGATCCATTCCAAATGGCGGAGTGATCGTTGCCAATTGCATATTCAGCAGTAAAATGACCGAAAACCAGATTTTATCGAATCCAACCGCTCCGATTATGGGCATGAGTAATGGCAGGGTCATCATCATAATGGAAACGGGCTCCAGAAAGCAGCCAAGAATAATAAGCAGGACCTGTAAAATGATTAATACCAAAATAGGATGTATGGAAAGCTCACTGAAAAACAAGATAAGGGCTTCAGTAATTCCTGTAAAGCTGAGTAGCTGACTGAATATGGAAGCTCCCGCCATGATCATTAAAATCATAGCAGTTGTTTTTAATGTTCCATGAAGTGACTCCAACAGCAGTTTATACGTCAGTCTTTTATAGAAGGCTGCCAGGAGTACAACGGCAACTGCTCCGAGGACCGCCGATTCAGTCGGTGTAGCGATCCCTAGCATGATCAAAGCTACAATAATGGCTACAATAAGCCCAATTGGCATGATGTACTTTATTGTATCTATTATCCTTTCAGCCAAAGATACCTTCTCCACATGGTAAGAAGGAGCCAACTCCGGTTGTAGGGCACATCGTATAGTGACATAAGCAACAAAAATCAGCGCTAGTAGTAGTCCTGGAATCACAATAGCTACCAGGAAATGCCCGACAGGTATTCCCGCAAGGGAAGCAAGGATGACACCAAGCGCAGTCGGCGGGATCATTGTGGCTAATCCTGCACTTCCCAATATGGGCCCGATAGACATCTTGTGACTGTAGCCTTTTTTCTCCATTTCAGGGACTAAAAATGAGCCCAGCAAGGCGGTGCTTGCCACACTTGACCCGCTCAAAGCGGAAAATAGCGTTCCGCTCCCGACTGCCAGCAGACTCAATCGACCCGGCAGCGCACCCAACCACTTGCCAAGCGCTTCAAACACACAGGCCCCAACACCCGTCCGGAACATAATCTCTCCCATTAAAATAAACATGGGGATAGGGAGAAGAGAGAATAGACTGACAGATTGAAACATATTCATAGTCAGTAATTCCACCCCGTTGGTCCCATTCCAGAGAATAAAAACGGCGATCGTATTTACAACCAAGAAAGCAAAGGCAACAGGCATACCTATCCCGAACAAAAAAGCCAAACCTAAAAATATGAGAGTTAACACAATATACCATTCCATCAGTTTTCTCCTTTCCGTTCGGCAGGGTGCTCATTAAAGGAGTCAATCATTCGGAACAAAAATTGCAGCGAGGCAATGAACAGGCCAACCGGCACTATACCAATAAGCAGTGCTTTGGGCAGTTCCAAGACTGTCTCTGTCACTATCCCCTGGGATATTAAGTCCGCCACTTTATAAAAACCGAAAATTGTCAGTATAGCAGTAATCAAAAGTCCAATAGATGAACTGAGAATGTTTTAAGCCCTTTTATATTTAGGCGACAATCTCTCCGTAATTAAATCGAATTTGATATGGCCATCCGCTTTCAATAGCCACCCCGCTCCGCAAAAAGTTATAAAAGCAAGCATGTACTCTGTCATCTCAATCGTCCAGTCCATCCCTAAATAGAGAAAATTCCGGTTGATAATTTCAATGATCACCAGACAGCACAACCCGATAATAAGGACGATGCCGATCATGCCAAATACATCCGTCATACGATTTACTACTTTTCTCAACATCCTCTGCCTCCTTTGATTACTCCTTTAGCTATGATCCCCTGGTCGTAAGTTCTCGAAGTTTTTCCACTTTATCAGGCACCTTTTCTTCCAGATATCTCCACTCCACCTCGTAACAGACTGTCTAACAAATATTCAATTTTCAGCACTCAAACGTACTTTTTTGCTTGCAAAACTTCTAATATTGAAATTAACAAAGAGTTTCGGTGTG
>NZ_JAFBFH010000068.1 GCF_016909185.1 Siminovitchia thermophila
TCGATAATACACACGGTACCAACTGAAATACCGAGACGCTTGGCAAACTCCGCCATAGACAGGCCAAGATAATGCCTAATAGCTTTCACCTTGTTTCCGTTCATTATATAAACCCTCCTTTTATTCATTCTCACCGCTAAAAATAACGGTGTTATGCGCTCAATTCCTCATTAATAAAGCGATGATCCGAACGCTTATTCGCTTCACCTTCCGAAATTTCTTCATCTTTTTTAATCTTTACGGTAAATACCGGCTCACCTTCACCGCGTATAAATGCCTCGTACCTTGCCCGGCGCTCTTCGTCCGCGGATCTGTATTCCAATTCCCCGACTGCTTCCGCTTCAAAATTGAAACTTTCCATTTTTCCAGATTTCAACGCTTCAAGCTGTTCATCGTCCGAAAACGAGACTTCGTAACTTTCCGTTCTTTCCTGCTTGCTCGCATCGAGTTCAAGTTCTTCGTTTATAATTTCCGGCGGCAAGTATGTCGGATTGTCGTATAGCTTCGCTGTTCTAGCGAATTGTTCTACGCTTTCGAAATGTCCTTTACGGCAGGCAACACAACAAAAACGCGCGTCTTTACGCTTGGCATCTCGATAGTATTGCGATTCTTCATTCGTTGATTGGAAATGACTCTTATCTATCGGAAACAATTCAAGGCAAAAACGATGTTTGCATTGTCGCCATTTCTTGCGCTCTGTCCGGTAATCATTCCAGTCCGCTTCCTTTTCCTCAATTAATGTTTTGTAATCGTCGTAAAAATCCCATAGCGTATAGCTTGACCTTACGACATAAGCCCGCTCAAGTTCGCGCCATTCCTTCGCGCTGCGCCGTTTGATTTCATCCTCTTTATACTTACGTTCAAGCCATTCGTAATTCTTATCGAGTAGGTTCGCCCATGCGTCGATATGCTGACCGTTTGCCTTTTTCCGATAGATTAGCGGAACATTTGCCCGTCCTTCTAACGCTTTGCTAACGCCCTGATTTCGAAGATGTTTTAATTCGTGGCCGCGATTTTCGAGTAGCTCGTCCATTTGATCGGTGAGTGCTGCGCATCTTGCCGCGATTTCCTCGGCTGTATCCTGCTTGTCCGGCGTGCGTCCGTAAAGACTATTTAGTTTTCTGAATTCCCCCTGCATTGTCAGTTTTTCCAACTCCCACAACTCCCCTTTGTTTTTTTTCTGCCCTGTAAAGTTTTTTTACAGGTGCTTGTCTCTTTATATTGTTCTTTAAGAACTTCCTTCGAATAATACCTATATAGACACTCTCCCGACTAAACTTGTTTAGGCGGTAATGTATCTTTCTTTCGGTATATTTATATGGCGTATATTTATATACTGTAAAGAAATTAAACAGGTGTCCTGTAAACATTTTTAACAGGTACCCTGTAAAGTTTTTTTACAGGTGTTACAACCAATTCGCTAAAACATCAAAAGATTTATCCGGTACGGCTTTGACTTTAGGTTTCTTGACATCAATTTTTACAATTTTACGCTTAGGCTCGTCCTTCTCGCTCCAACTTTTTTGTTTGAGACTTTCTTCTTCCTCGTCGATTTTTCTGATTCGTTCTTCGGCCGCGGCTCTAATTTCGGGAAATTTACTATAAAATTCCTCGATTGTTGTTAAAGGCTTATTAATGTAGTAAACGTTATTTGTCCTCGTGCTAACTTTAGTTTTTTCGACGCGAATTAAGTCTAATTCTTCGAGAATCTTTATTTGGTTATTAACGGATGCTCTTGAAATCCCTGATTCGCGCGCCAATTCCCATTGATCGGGAAAGGCATAGCCGTATTCGGGATTCCAATGATCGTATAGTAGCTCGTAAATCAGCCGCGTATTCCCGTTAAATTTCGGATGCTGTGTATAAATCCGTTTTAAACTGTTCAAGCCCGGCGAATAATACTCGTCAATTTTGAACGGATATTGCTGCGCCTTCTTTTCTTTCTCTTCCATTTTCTACAACTCCCCTTTTTATGGTTTTATGATTTTGTGTCACGTGACACTTTTATTAATTTTTTCAGCTAAACTATCAAGTAACTCTTCCGAAAACTCCATTTCCATTACTTCTTCGAACATGCCCTCTAATTCCTCAATAGAATAAATGCTTTCTTCATTCCCTTCACAAAATCTTTCTGCTAACTCTAAATTGGACAATCTACTTTTCCCATGTTCATCCGCGAAATCATGAAACATTTTTGCGAATAAATAAAGCGTAGCATGAAATTTCTCTAAATTTTTTCGAATTTCTCTTGTATGATCCTCTAATGTTTTATCTTTCAAAGGATCGTCCCATTTTTCGGATGGATTAGCTCCTGGCGAAAAAAGCTCTATTTTTAAATCGTCCCAAAACTTATCAATCATCCAAGGCCGTAAACCTTCATCAAACTCATCTTTAAGGTTGTCTAAGTCTTGGGCGTTAGCAAAGTCAATATCTTCCTCCCTTATTTTTGAGATGTGAAGATTCCATAACCTACAATCCATTTCCGCAGTTAAGGAAAAACCCCTATTCTCATTTACAATCGTGTCTCCCTTGCCTCTGTAATGTAAAATTATTGAATTAATCATGCCATAATACCACCTATCGCCCCACTCTTTGACGTCTATTACAGACACTTTCTCACCATTATCGAGGCGCTCCCAAAATGAATCTACAAATCTTTCTTGAAAAAAATTAAAATGTGAGCCGCTATAGACTGGCTTCCCTTCCCAAAAACGATTAATAATAGATTCCATACGTAATAATTGTTTAGCATGACCGTCTGATAGTTTATTATCAGCAATCCAATCTTGAATACGAGGAATCAATTTTAATAACCTTAGTTTTGTGGTTACATACGTCCTGCTCTTACTTACTTTCTTAGCAATATCCTCATGCTTATAACCCATTTCGACGTATTTTTGAAAAGCTCGCGCTTCTTCAATCGGCGTCAATTGCTCTCGTTGGATATTCTCGATAACAGCGAGGTGAAACGCATCCTCGTCGTCTACTTCCTTAACTTTCGCCTGTATCGTTTCCAATCCAGCTAATTTATGCGCCCGATAACGCCTTTCACCCTGAACAATTTCGTACTTGTCACCTTTTGGCCGCACGAGAATCGGCTCTTGAAGCCCGTCCGATTTAATTGAGTCCGCTAGTTCCTGCAAGGCTTGCTCGTCGAAATGCTTCCGCGGCTGGTTTGGATTAGCAACAATTTCTGTTAGTTTGATAGTTTTTAAGTTCATTTACACAACCCCCGTTTTAATTTTTAACCGTGTCACACGACACATTTTAAGACCTTACTCAATTCTGCTAGTTCCTCATCCGTCAAATCGAAAGCCTGCTGAACTTTTGCGGCCGTTCTTGCTGTAACCGGCTTTAAATTCGTCTCAATATGTGATACCATGCCGTGACTAATACCGATTGCCTTTGCAAATTCACGTTGTGACAGCCGCCTCGATACCCGGATAAATCTAAATAGTTCGTTGTTCAATTCAAAGATTCCCCTTTCATAGTATTAATTGCGTACTTACTCCCTAAAAAATTTAGACACCGCGCGGGAGTTGTGAGTTATCACGGTGCCGACCTTCATTTCCTAATAATAAAGCGACGATTAGAACGGATAATTTGCTTGACACTCGAAAAAAATCTCTTGTAATATTAAATTATCATGATAAGATAGGTTATTTATGTTTAAATTTAGACGTACATCTTTTTATTATATCGGACACTTGGACTCTATTTCAAGCGTTTTTTGTATTGTTCACAAATTTGTCACAATTAACGATTAAACGCCTCCAACTTCTCGATTCGCTCGCCAACCTCCGCATAATGATTACGGAAGAAGTCGCGCAATGGCAGTAACTTCAACGCGACATCTTTTACCTGCCTGCGCTGTATAAGTAATTGCTCCATTTCATCGGCGGTAAGTTCCGGCCTGCCCCGCTTGCCCAACTCGTTCAGCCGTTTATCAATTTCCGAGTTTTGCTTCCGATAATACTGAAAATCTGCCTCGATCTGCTCGTATAGCTCGTCCAGTTGCTCAATGTATCCGATATGTAATCTATTAACCGTCGTTATACTACCCACTCAAATCCCTCCGGTAATTTAATTAAACGGGCATTCTCCGTCAGTTCCCACAATTCTTCTTCGGTGACTTCGGTACAGCCGAGTACCGCCTCTTTACTCACGCCTGTTATTTCCCGAAATATTTCCGGCTCGATATTATACGTAGCGCCTGCCTCCGTATCGAAGTTGTACCAATAGACCGCCGTTCTCCGATATGATATAAGTTTCATTTCGATTCCCCCTCGATAATGTCGTTATACTTCGTCACGTGCCGACCATAGGTGTAAATCTCCAT
>NZ_JAFBFH010000069.1 GCF_016909185.1 Siminovitchia thermophila
GTTCTGTCTCCAAAGCACATGAAAGAGTTGTCGGTAAAAGTGAATGCTGCAGCCATCATAAAAAAAGACTATGTGCGGTTGAGAAATACTGATCTGGTAAAAGAAAATCAGCAATTGTGGGAAATTGCTTCCGAAGCATTGAAGGAAAATGAACAGCTAAAGAAGCGCAATTCTGCTTTGCAAAAAGAAAAAACAAAGCTGTTTTGGGAGAATGACCTTTTAAAAGACGAGATAAGCGATTTAAAGCGCGAAATAGGTTTGGTATATAAAAGTACTAAAGAATTTTTAAAAGAGCGCACAGAGGACGCTAGAGCCTTCAAAAACGTTTTTAAGAGTTTGGTAGATAAAATTAAGGTAAAAATATCCCAAGCTCGTGAGAAGCAAAATTTAAGACCGCAGGCTAGTGAGTTTGAAAAGGTGTATAAGAGAGAATTGAGTGAAGATCGAAATCGAGGTTTCGAACGATAAAAAAACGCCATAAAGGCGTTTTTTGTTTTTGAAGTTTTTTAGGGGTTAGAGCGAAGCGAAAACCCCTGTTTTGAACGGAGTGAAAAACAGTTCTTTCTTATCTTGATACTATATAGAAACAACTCAAGTGTGTAAATATATGTTCAGCCTTAGAGCCTCAAGGCTTTGATCAGGTTTTGACATGTAAAAACCCACCTGTTATGATTAAAGTGTCTAAGTTCAATCATAGGGTGGGTTTCATCCTCACCCAGAAGGCGAGGTTTCTTCTATGCATTTATACCCACATGATAGCATGGATATGCTATCAAAATCAAATAAAATTTTGAGTGATAAAGATGGCCAGGGAAAAGAAAGGGATTGGAAGGGCAAGAAAAAGCGTTCGTTGCTTATGGCTGAACATCATGAAATAGCAGAATTGGGAAAAAAAGCAGAGCGAATGTACGAATGCGGTAGTTTTTTATCGTTCAAACTGAAAGATGAACGTTTGAAGCTGTATCAAGCCTATTTCTGCAAAGCGAGGTTATGCCCAATGTGCAACTGGCGCAGATCATTGAAAATTGCTTTCCAAAATAAAAAAATCATTCAAGCGGTCAATGAGCGTGAAAATGTGAAATGGGTATTTCTCACACTGACTGTTCGAAATGTGGGTGGGGAGGAACTAAAAGACACAATGGATCTGATGACGAAGGCGTGGAATCGCTTTGCTGGCTACGTCAAATTTAAAAGGTCAATCAAAGGCTATTTTCGAGCACTAGAAGTGACTCGGAATTGGGATAAAGAAAGTGAGTGGTACGGCACGTATCATCCTCATTTTCATGTTTTGTTAGCAGTACCGAATGATTATTTTGGGCGTAATTATATTAAACAGGCGGAATGGACAAGCATGTGGCAACGTGCCATGAAATTGGATTATATCCCGATCGTTCATGTGGCTAAAGTTAAGCCTAAAAAGGAATCGCCTGATTTTATTGAAATGGAACAGGAAATAAAAAAGACCATTGCGGAACAAAATGCCATTTTTGAAGTTTCCAAGTATCCAATGAAGGATACAGACGTGATTCGTGGAAATAAAGTGACTCCTGAAAATGTGCAGACCGTCAAAGACTTGGATAGGGCATTAGCCTATAAGCGTTTAATTTCCTATGGCGGCTTACTGAAGAAAATACATAAGGAATTGAATCTTAGTGACTCAGAGGATGGCGATTTAATTCATATTGATGATGAATCTGATGAGATAGCAAATGGCGCAGTTGACATCATGGCATACTGGCACGTTGGCTTAAATAATTACATGATTAGAAGATGAGTGAGATTACCAGAAAAAGGCTACCTTCTTCGTGAGTTGGCAGCCTTTTTTTATTTTTTTTGATTTTTTTTTTGATTTTTTTTGAATCTAAAGGACGTCGCAGTCAGGTTTGGTTTAATACAAAATTAAGCATTATGGTGTTAACGGCTATGTTTAATTCAATTTCTTTTGGAACAGGTTTATTTTCCTTAAAATTCAATAGTTCTTTTTCTTCGACGTTTATTATTTTAGATATGTTACTAATAGACAATTCAAATTGGTCTATTAGATTGTCTAATATAATTTGAACTCGTTCTTTTGCTTCAATGCCTGAAGAAAATCCATGGTTCAACATTGCCAGTTTATTTTCTATTTTTTCTTCTTCGTGATCTGTTATCCCTACCTTGTGATTCAGCATATTGTTCAATTTATCTAAAGGAATATTAAGGAGTTTTGATATTTGTTTGAACTCTAAATCATATTTGTTTACTAAATCTTGTATTTCTTTTTTAAAGGAGTTTGTGCCCTTTGTTGACATTTCTACGTTTTGTATTTCTTCGTAATTTGTAATTTGGATCTACCCCTTTCTGATTAAATTGGTATCGCTTCCTATTTTAGTATATTATGAACATTAAATATACATAGAAAGGGGATTATTTTATGAAAAAAATGTTTTTGTTGGTTGTTGCACTTGTATTGTCAGTGACAATGTTCATGCCAAGTGTAAGTGCTGGAGAGCTCGATGCTCAGGTTGATCAATCAAAAGTAAGTATAGCAATTTATGAAGATGGTAGTTTTGAAGGAGTAGACTCTTATGCTTCTCCTTCAGCTGGGCAGCTTCTTAGAGCAGCGAGAGTGAAAAGAATTGGTACAGTTAATTTTCATGTGAATGCACAAAATCAAATAGTCTATAATGTAAAGATGAATAAGGGGCATAAGTTTAAGTCTTTTAAAGGTACAGTTATTGTTACCAACTTGAGCAGTGGTCTTTCACATGGTCGACATACTATTACCGGTAGAAGTGGGCGTATTCAAGTAGCTAGACTTAAGAACAACATATTCTATGCTTCGTTATCGGGTATGCTTGTCTCACAAAAAGGTGTTGGATGGTCATTTGATGGAGCTCATTTAAAATGGAAGTACAAAGGATAAGAAGGATGGCGTCGCCATCCTTCTTTTTTATTTTGAGTAAGGAGTGTGACATGTAGCGGTTGTCAATTTGAATTTGCGGTAGCGGACCGGAGGGAGCATAAGGAGCAAATTCAAATTGACAACCTCACTACACCCAAACCCTCTTGGCATTGTCAAAACTTTGTTTTGACCTGCCTACCGGCGAGGGAGCCCCCTCAAAAATTGAGGGGGCTGGGGGAGTTTTTGGATGGGGTCAAGGGGAAGATTTCCCCTTGCAGGTTTGGACAGCGTTCAAGGTTTTTCCATGCGTCAGCATCGTTCGGCGGCCGCCGAATAGCCCTCGGCAGAGCGCACATATTGGCTAGGAACACGACAGTTCCGAGTGCCAATATAAGAATGCGTTCTCTTATTGGCACTTTCCACTTCCCAATAAGCTCTTTCTCTAGTAAAATGGAGGGGATTATTTGGGGGTGTTTTTTTTCATGGGGAAAGCTATTTTTCGGGTCAGCGGAATCAAAACGACGTTTGATTTACGGGGGATCGGTAAGCACAATTTAGACCGAAAATCGGAAACCAATAAAGATATTGATTTAAGTCGTTCTCATGAAAATATCACCCTCAAAAGGTGTACGGGAACTTACTTGGAAATGTTCGGCCATGTGACCGAGGATTTGAAAAAACAGCATGAAGAGCAAATGAAAAAAACTCGGAAAAGCCGTCAAAAATCGTTTCTGGATAAAATCAATGGCGATAAAGCGGATGTCGCTTGCGAATTTCTGATGAGTGCAACCCCTGAGTATTTTGAGGGGAAATCCCGTGAGGAAATTGAAGAATGGGGCAGGGCTTCTCTTGAATTTATTACAAAGGGAATCGGTATTGAAGAAAAAAATATTCTTCACGCGGTCGTTCACACGGATGAAAAAACGCCCCATATGCACGTGGTGGCTGTGCCACTCGTCAAAAAATATGATGGCAGACGAAAACAGGATGTCCTGGCAATCAGTCGCAAGCATTTCATCAAAACTCGTGAGGACATGGCGGAAGTTCAAACCAAATATGTGGAACACATGAACAAAAAGGGATTTTCCCTCGAGCGTGGTCTTGAAAAGTCAGATGCCAGGCATTTGGATGTGGCTCGTTATAAAGTGCAGGAAAATCAAAGAGAGCTGGCCATGACAGAAAAGGCATTGCTAGAAAAAAAGAGTGAACTCCATGAGGTTCGTTCTGAATTTGAGAAAAGTCTTGAGATACTTTCAGATACAAAAGAGAAAATCCCATTTCTCAAAAAGGAAACGGAAACGGTCAAAACTGGTTTCATGAAATCAGAGGAAAAAGAAACGGGCAATTATGTTCTGTCTCCAAAGCACATGAAAGAGTTGTCGGTAAAAGTGAATGCTGCAGCCATCATAAAAAAAGACTATGTGCGGTTGAGAAATACTGATCT
>NZ_JAFBFH010000070.1 GCF_016909185.1 Siminovitchia thermophila
CGCTGTTTGAATACATCGAGTTCTTCTACAATTCTAAGCGGATCCATTCGACTTTGGGCTACTATACGCCAAATGAATTTGAGCAAATGTATGGAGATTCCGCAGCCTGATTTTACCGCCATAAAAAAGTTTAAATGCCCTTTATTTAAACTTTTTTATGACGGCCACCAAGCGAAAGCGCGGTAGAAAATCTGTGTCTACTTTCTTGACATAGTATCAAACCTTTTGACATGTTCTAACAAGTATTGATAAACAAGATATGGGATCATAGTTGGTTGAGAACGTTCAATTAGATTTAAAATCAAAGCAACTCCACCTGTTACATAAAGAGCAGCCATAGATATTCCCGTTAATGGAACAAAATTATTGTAAATGAGTGGAAACGACGTTTTCACCGGGAGCAACAAAGTCAAGATTCATATTAGATGATACCGAGATTTTTAGGGATAGTAGATAACGTTTCAAAAACAGAAATGATAGGTGTTGACCTACATATCAGTTTTTTCTTTCATTTTTGTTTCCCCCTTTAATTATTAAAGTGAACAGGGGGAGTAAAACAGCAATATATAATGATACTAGAAAAGCCGAAAAAATTGGGTAACAGGTACGCTATTCATTATTAATTGGTTTGGATCGGGAGCATTTATTATAGGTTTTTTCCATAAGGTTTGTTTAAAAGAGATAACTATTTATAGAAGCTAATTTTTCCACGTTAAGGAAAAGGTTGTTTTTTTATTCCAAAAAACATGTTCCTTAAGCATTGGGTTGTATTGTGCAAAATAAAAACAGTGAGAAATGCAAAGGAAATCTTAGAATCCTGCAATCTATTAGGGTAAGCAAAAAGCTTGCCAGCCCAAGCGATAAAGTTCACCATATCAAAAATCTAAGAAATGAGAAATCATTATCGATCAATGAGATATCGAGAAGAACCGGATTCTATTGGGAGACCGGAAAGAAATACGCGGATGAAGATCAGATTCCCGAAGAGAGTCTCCCCCGAAAAGGCGGGGATGATGTATGTGGAAATATGGGGAGAGATTGTTTCAGACTGGCTGATGGAAGATTATGCGCTGAAGAAAAAGTTGCGGCGTAACAACAAGGTCATATTCAAACAGTTGGAAAGCTGGGGTTTCCCGGCTCTTACAGGACATTGTGCAATTTCACGAAAGAATGGCGGGAGAACCTTCCCGAGGGTGAGTATGCCTTCAAAGAAGAATAGGACCGGTTGACCCATCCGCAGGCCGAAGCCCAAATCGACTTCGGCACCACAGTAGCCATACAGGACGGAAAGGTAAAAGATATTCACTGCCTTGTTATGAGTCTTCCATTCAGTAACGCAGGTTACACGGTTCCTCTCCCGGCAGAAAACCAGCAATGTTTTCTGGAAGGCTTGAAGATATTGTTCAAACAACTGGGCCATGTCCCCCGGAAGCTGCGGATCGACAACCTGGCTCCTGCAATGGCCAAGTCAGGGGGAAGCATGGCGATACGGTCTTTACCGCTGGTTTTCAGATGTTTGCCCGATAATATGGATTCGAACCTGGGGCCTGCAACGCCCGAAAAGGGAACGAGAAAGGCCATGTGGAGAATAAGGTCGGATATGTGCGCTATAACTTCTTCACACCGTCACCGGTCATCAGGGATTTGGATTACCTGCAGGAAATGTTGGTGGATAAGTCCCGTCAAGACCACCTGCGCGACCATTATAAAAAAGGCGAGAGGATTGCGAACCTGATTGAAGAGGAAAAGAAATATTGCCTCTCCCTGCCGGAACAGGAGTATTCGGTATTTAAAAAAGAGTCGGTAACAGCCAATAAATATGGGGAAATCCAGATGGATGGGCATCGTATACATATTCCCGAAGTGGACTGGCGTGCGTATGACTCCCTGCAGCCTGCCGTACCGGTACCCGGACAGGAAGGTGACCTTCCCTATTAAGCACCGGCTGAAAAAGATGTGTAAATCCCTGCGTCTGGCCTTGTGGCTGATATTTATGAACGAATCCCTTTTGAAGATCAGGCCAATACCTGGAAGCTATATTCCGGCAGAAATTTGATCTTAGGGAGACCGCTAAGGGTGAGCGACTAATCAAAAAGGCCAGATTCCTGAATGAAAAGGAGTTGGAGGATTTTCGCTGGACAGAGCAGGTGAAATTCCCTCCGCAAATTGACAGGGATGGTTTAAAATGCCTGGACTACTTTATCGCCGCAAAGAAAATGTCATTCTGACGGGGTCTCCCGGCACTGTAAAGACGCATATTGCCACCATACTGGGCAGGAGTGCCTGCAGGAAGGGATAGGAGGTGAGCTTCTTCCGAGTGGCCGATTTGGTGGATTCCCTGGAAAGAGCGTAGAACGAAGGGAAGTTCCAATCCTTCAGAAACAAGCTCAATAAAGTGGATCTAGTCTTTCTGGATGAGATGGGCTATGTCCCTTTAGTAAGGATGGGGCTGAGCTGTTGTTCCAGCTGGTGACAGACTGGTATGAACTAAAAAGTCTGATCATTACTTCTAACCTCGAATTTAGCCAATGGAATCGTATATTCACCGATGCCAGGCTGACCGCTGCCCTCGTGGATCGTATGATTCACCACTCTCATATTTTAAGTTTTACCGGTGACAGCTTACCGTGTAACACTCACTGTCTAATCACAAAACATAAAAATCAGGGCTGGCAAAGCTCTCATATTTCTTTCGCATTTTTATCAACTTTTATCTTGCAAAATACAATAGCCTTGCATGTGTGAAATTCCCGAAAATATCTTTGAAACATATAAAAAGCTGAAAAAAAGGTTTCCAAAGCTGATAAAATAGCTTGCTGCATTGCCTTTGTAGGAACTATAACAGCGTGATTTTTGCATGAACATCTTCCCCTGAGCCTTCTTATGGTTTATTTTCTTGCATCTGTTTATCAATTCCAAGTGGATCCGGCGGTAGCCATAATTTCAATCTTAATTCTTCATTTTCCACAAGACAATCAAAACCTACAAATGCAATCATAATACATTCTCTATTATTGATTTTTTTCACGAGGTATGGCGCATTAATTAAATTTAAGGCCATGATTCTCATTTCTTTGTAGATTCGTCTAATTATTCCACCTGATTTTAAAAAGAGGTGAAATGTAGAACTACTAAAAAAACATACTTAATAATTGGGAATAGTTACACTTTTAATATATTTCCCCTTTTTTGTTTTAGTTTTTCTACTTTTATTTCACAAGTAGATAGTAAGATCTTTTTACTTATGTAGACAAAACAGTAAATTCGAGTAAATAAGTTAATAATTGAGGGTACAACTTATCGCTTCCTACCTATTTTAAGGACTTGGATGGTGGTAACCTCATCCAAGCTCAAATTCAAGGGGCGGCAAGTTTTTGTATATAAAACCCCATAAATGGAGGAATTATTAACTTTTTACTATAGAAATTTTGGCATTTTTATGGGGGGATACTATGTTTCATGAAAATGACGGAGCTTACGAAGAATGTCCCAAAAAGAAAATTATTAAGTTAAAGGAGAGATTACCATTATTACTTAAAGATCCAATCATTAAAGAATTTTTAAGAAGTGAAGAAAATGAAAAGATTTTTAATGAAGTAATAAATGGTCAGCTTGACATTAAACATCTAGACAATAAATTTAAAGAATTTTATCTGTTTAATAGAATTATTCGATATATGACCGGTTTAATTAAAAGATATTCAATTGACTACGATAAGAGAGTTAAATTAAGAAATGAACGATACCAACTGACTTATAAATGCTACTCTAAGAATGTACAAAGTTGATTGTTTAATAATGTACAGCTTCGACCAATAACCGCATAATATTCTTGAGGTGAATATTATG
>NZ_JAFBFH010000071.1 GCF_016909185.1 Siminovitchia thermophila
GCAAGCAGCTTCGCTGTGGCTGTGCTTTGATGAATACACAAATTTAACATTATGCAAAGGTCGAAAACTTTTACACATAAATGTGGACTTGACTCTGTAGCCTGCATCGGCAAACCAGACCCAGCGAGTTTCTCCATATGCGGGATGAAACAGCGCGTGTCAGTGGGGCGTTGATGGATAGAATACTAAACGATGAACTGGTTTTTCGTTGCTGCCTGTACGTTATATCCGGGCTTTAGCTGGCCGTTTTTCATGTAGTCATCCTTCATGCGCATGAAAGTGGCATCAGGGTCTGTTTTTGAAAAGCTGTTACGGTCGCCGAATGTCTCATGATACATGCGATATTTGTGGATACGCGGTACAAAGTTCTCACGGATCATCTTCACCGGCTTTTTCAACGTACTGCGGCGCTTCCGTAGTTCTTTGCGAACAGGCACTTCTTCGGCTGCTTCGATTTCTTGCGTCAAGGCATCAACCTTCTTTTCGAGCTGACTGGCGATTGACTCAAGCCGCTCAGGTGTCGCTTCCCCTTTCGGTAGATCCGCAAGCTCCAAAGCTTCCGCCTCGGCAATTTCATCGATCTGCTGAAGCATTTCTTTGATTTTCTCTTTCAGTTTCTCTTCAAAACGAATGGTGGATTTTTTCCACACGAAAGAATTCTTATTGGCATTGGCCTCCAGTTTGGTGCCATCCAAGAAGTAGCTTTCCAATGTGATGTATCCTTCTTCAATCAGCCGAACAATCATGGCTTCAAACAATTCATCCATCAGGTTTTTCATGCGCTTGCCCCGAAAGTCGTTGATAGTACGAAAATCCAGCTGATGCATCGCAGCCAGCCACATGGCTGGAACATTTTCCCTGGTCAACTTCTCAATCTCTTGACAGGAATACACCCTTTGGGAATAAGCATATAGAATGACTTTGAGCATTCATTTAGGATGAAACGGAGGACGACCGCCGCCGGAATAATGGGATGCCAATTGCTCATCAGGAATGGATTCGATCATCTCATCGACCACACGGGCGACATGATGTTCTGGGATGAGCCGAGCCCTTCCGCATCCAAAATGGCAAAGCTTTGGCGGTTATTGTAGGTTTTAAACTTGGGGGCAGTATAGGTCTTGGTTACAAATGGTTTCACTTTTACCTCTAGAGGAAGAATCATTTGTGCGCTATACTCGTTATTAGTAATCTTCGGATTGCTCATAAAAAATCGTCCTTTCTGAAATGTTTGTTTGCCCACTTACATTTTACTAGATGGGACGATTTTTTTTATAGAAAACTTTCATTAAAAGATAACGGGGCTGTCACTGAAAATCAGTTTTTACTGACTTTCTGGACAGCCTCTTCTTACCTCTAGTCAAGTAGTTTTAGATAAATCTTTTTAGGGAGATGGACTTATTTTTGGAGGAAGGGGGTACCCCCTTCCAAAAAATAAGTTTGCGCATGCCAAAGAGACCTAACGAAATTCATTTTTTCGAAAGGTCAACTATATAGTAGAAGTACTGATTACGAACTGGTTGAGACTACTTCGTAATTGTAGGTAATACTGTGTGTAATTAGGTGAAATGCTACTTTCAAGAACTTGTTCACACAGACAATTGACGCAACTTTATGGGGCTTTCCTTGAAGTTGCGTTTTTAATTTGTCATAATAATCCACCAAGTGATTCCCACCGAATCGACGTAATTTAATCAATCGTCTGAATCATATAAAACAATATTTTTCGTAGCTTATTATTTCCTCGTTTATTGATCTTATCTTTGTAATAGGTATTTCCTAATTGATAACGCATCACATCAATTCCAACATAGGTATTTAACTGTTTATGACTTTTAAAACGGCCGATATCCCCAAGCTCTCCGATGATACGAACAGCTGTCGCTTCGCCGATACCTGGAAAGGAAATCAGTACGTGATATTCTGTTCTTCCCTGCGACAACTCAACCATTTGTTTCACTAGCTCTTCTTTCTTTTCTCTTAAATCCGCGATTCTTTTCGCATAGTCACGTGCTTGTTCACAACGCACGTCGTTTTTTGAAATCGCCGGATACGAATCCTTCGCAGCTTCTAGTAAAGCGAGTCCTTTTACGTCTGCTCGCGAAAGAGATAGATTCTTTCTTGTATTCGCTTTTAGCTGATTACGAATGATGGTTTTAGAACAAGCGAGTACGTCATCGGGATGTGGATAGAGCTGTACGACATTGAGAAAAAGTGCCGAGCCGAGCGTGTCGAAAATAGTGTTTCTAATTCCGGAAAACTGAGTTGTAGAGTGGCATGCTGGCGACTAAATAGATAAGTGATTTCATGATCTTATTCATTATAGTAACGTGTGAGTGCTCGCATTTGTTTATAATAATCTTCTTCCTGATAAGTAGCTGTACGTTCAACCTGAAAATGTGATTTTGCGAGTTCATGCGCATCGCTTGTGTCTGTTTTTTGTCGACGCATCGAGGCCATTTGAAGGTGCGCTTCCAGAGGGTTCACTCGATGGTAGGTATAACCTGCCGTTTGAAAAAATCGTTCTACTGATGCGGAATATACACCTGTTGCTTCAAATACAATCTCTGGTGCTTGTCCATCCTGTTTTGTTAAGGTTTGGAGCTGCTCATTCAACATTTTCGAATGAGATTTAGTATAAAGAAGTTCTCCTTCAAATTCACATTGGTGATATCGGTTGTAAATCACCATCGTACTTTTCCCCATCCTTACATCAAGAGCGACTACATGTTGCATATCCATTTCTCCTTTTTAGCCAATCACAGAAGTCTTCACAGTGCCTTATCGATTCCATTTTCTTTTACACGATCTCTACGGATCCAACATACTAAACTGATTCACATAAGGGTGTGAAGATGGTCGGTTTTTAATGCGGACTCTTCATCGATCCCACGGGGCTGTTCGAACTTGCTTCACTTCTACTATAAAAAAATAGTAGCACAAAATCTAGCCTTGGTTTGTACTACTAATGTTAGTATGTTTTTATTGCATTTTTTCATTGTCTAATTAAATGTATGTGTCCCGACTGCCGCACTCTAAAGTCCTGACACGCCTCATTCGAAGCCCCCTTGTTTTTGAATAAACTCAAAAAAGCCCGGAGTATATTCATTTTTTAAGATACTAATTTTGTCAATTATTTTTATTTTTATTTCTTGTTCCAGGTCTTCTCTTTCATCTGGTATTGTTTGTCTAATATGTTTTTTAATTCTATTATCAAGAATTTGTAATATCAGTTCTATTTCTTCATCTTGTATTTTCATTATTGTTCACTCCTTTTAGTATTTTCGTTAATAATGCTTTTTAATTGTTTTAACGTCTTTTTATGCCAATAACTAATATTTTGTTCTGTTTGGCCAAAATACTCTGCAATATTTTTATTGTTATACCCTTTCACATAATATAAATATAAAATCTGTATCTGTTTTTTGTTTAATTTAGTTAAAGCATTATACAGTGATGGATTTTCTATATTAAACTTGTATTTTTGTATATTTTCTTTGCATATCAAGTGTTCTTCAGGTGTTTTTGTTTCACTTCTCATGAAACTACCAACTGTTGTATCAGATTCATTCCGATTTATTGGTTTATCGAAAGTCATATAAATGTCAACGATGATATGTACACTTTTGACTGTTTTAATATGTACAATTTTGATAAAAGACAATGGCTACAGGAACCCTAACTATATACAG
>NZ_JAFBFH010000072.1 GCF_016909185.1 Siminovitchia thermophila
GTTCTGTCTCCAAAGCACATGAAAGAGTTGTCGGTAAAAGTGAATGCTGCAGCCATCATAAAAAAAGACTATGTGCGGTTGAGAAATACTGATCTTGTAAAAGAAAATCAGCAATTGTGGGAAATTGCTTCCGAAGCATTGAAGGAAAATGAACAGCTAAAGAAGCGCAATTCGGCTTTGCAAAAAGAAAAAACAAAGCTGTTTTGGGAGAATGACCTTTTAAAAGGCGAGATAAGCGATTTAAAGCGCGAAATAGGTTTGGTATATAAAAGCACTAAAGAATTTTTAAAAGAGCGCACAGAGGACGTGAGAGCCTTTAGAAACGTTTTTAAGAGTTTGGTAGATAAAATTAAGGTAAAAATATCCCAAGCTCGTGAGAAGCAAAATTTAAGGCCGCAGGCTAGTGAGTTTGAAAAGGTGTATAAGAGAGAATTGAGTGAAGAGCGAAATCGAGGTTTCGAACGATAAAAAAACGCCATAAAGGCGTTTTTGTTTTTTGGGGTTTTTTAGGGGTTAGAGCGAAGCGAAAACCCCTGTTTTGAACGGAGTGAAAAACAGTTCTTTCTTATCTTGATACTATATAGAAACAACGTCATTTTACTATTCTAGGTGTAAATGTGATAACCGTGCGGGTTTAAGTGCGTTTATTTGCTTAAAAATGGTTGAAAATAAAAACCCCATCTGATAGAGTTTAAGTTACCACACTTATAACTTCATAACAGATGGGGGGTTTAGTTTTATGTGCCACAATATTAGCATGTATACCATAGAAAAATCAAGGGTCTTGGTTGATAAAACAAAAAATGGTAAAGAAAGACCTTGGAAAGATAGAAAAATATCAAGTGTGGGTTACTACGAGTTAATGCATATACTGGAATTTAAGAAAGCAGAACGAGTTAAAGAGTGTGGGAATATTTTAGAATTTAGAGCGGATGAAGATTCAGGACACCTTAAATTATTTAAAGCTTGGTTTTGTAAATCTCGGCTGTGTTCGTTATGTAATTGGAGGAGAGCCATGAAGCATAGTGTCCAAACGAAAAAAATAGTTACCGAAGTGGTTAGACGAAAACCAAAGGCAAGATGGCTATTTCTTACGTTAACGGTTCGTAATGTGTGGAATGGTGAAGAATTAAATAAAAGTTTATCTGAAATGGCTCGTGGTTTCAGAAAAATGGTTCAATATAAAAAAGTGGTGAAAAATTTAATTGGATTTATGCGGGCAACGGAAGTAACGGTTAATCCAGTAGATAATTCATATAATCAGCACTTGCACGTTTTGCTTTGCGTGGAAAATACTTACTTTAAGAATACAGAAAACTATATTTCTCAGAAACAGTGGACAGGCTTCTGGAAGCGAGCAATGAAATTAGATTATGATCCGGTTGTCCATGTTCAAACAATAAAGCCGAAGAATAAACGTAAATCAGATATGCAATCAGCCATTAATGAGTCAGCAAAATATCCTGTTAAAGATACAGATTTTAAAACAGGTAATGAGGAAAGGGATCTTCAAGTTGTTCAGGATCTGGAAGAGGGATTGCGTCAAAAAAGATTAATTTCATATGGTGGTCTTTTGAAAGAAGTACATAAAGAGCTTAATCTTGATGATGTTGAGGATGGAGATCTGATTCATACGGATGATGACGAAGAAGAAGTAAGTGAAAACGCTTATAGCATTATAGCCTATTGGAACTGGGAACGTCGGAATTACTTTATAAATAGTATTGATAACAATTGATTTGAGATCAATGCGTCGTTTAACAGCTGAAAAATATAGATGACTTATGGATCTATGAAAAACATTCTCAGTAAAGAAGAGGGGGGAGTAAGGTGTTAAAAAAAATTGGTATTACTCTTTTGATTTTATTGGTTTTATCGTTAGGTGTTTTTGGATATATTACTTATAAGAAAAACGAGGTAAAAAGTGCCGTAGAAGATTATTTGATCAAAGAGGAGCAAATAAAAAGAGAAGATATATTAACTTTGGAGCCGTTTATAGCAAATTTAAGTGGTGATAAAAAATATTTAGTGTTTGTTCAAATAAAAGATGATGAGAAGAGATATTATTATTTTAAAGATACTAAAAAAAATAAAGTATTATTAGAGTCATATATTCTGAATGGAAAAGAACATGTAGTAAATTAAAATGTGATATTCCATTTTTTATAATATTATAAAAAAAAATATAAATAAAGGAATTTTAAGAAGTATTTGTCTTTAAAGAAATGTTAGAGGATGGCAATTGCTATCCTTTTTATTTTGGATCGGCGGGGCATTGGAGGGAGAAGGCGACATGTGATGGTTGTCAATATATTTTTGTGGTAGCGGAGCGAGGGCGGTTTTCCCGAGTGAGCATAAGGAACAAAAATATATTGACAACCACACCAAACCCCAAACCCTCTTGGCATTGTCAAAACTTTGTTTTGACCTGCCTACCGGCGAGGGAGCCCCCTCAAAAATTGAGGGGGTTGGGGGAGTTTTTTGAAAGGGGTTAAGGGGAAGAGTTCCCCTTGCAGGTTTGGATAGCGTCCAAGGTTTTTCCATGCGCCAGCATGGTTCGGCGGCCGCCGAATAGCCCTCGGCAGAGCGCACATATTGGCTAGGAACACGACAGTTCCGAATGCCAATATGAGAGTGCGTTCTCTTATTGGCAGTTTCCACTTCCCAATAAGCTCTTTCTCTAGTAAAATGGAGGGGATTATTTGGGGGTGTTTTTTTATGGGGAAAGCCATTTTTCGGGTCAGCGGAATCAAAACGACGTTTGATTTACGGGGGATCGGTAAGCATAATTTAGATCGAAAATCGGAAACCAATAAAGATATTGATTTGAGTCGTTCTCATGAAAATATCACCCTCAAAAGGTGTACGGGAACTTACTTGGAAATGTTTGGCCATGTGACCGAGGATTTGAGAAAACAGCATGAAGAGCAAATGAAAAAAACTCGGAAAAGCCGTCAAAAATCGTTTCTGGATAAAATCAATGGAGATAAAGCGGATGTCGCTTGCGAATTTCTGATGAGTGCAACCCCTGAGTATTTTGAGGGGAAATCCCGTGAGGAAATTGAAGAATGGGGCAGGGC
>NZ_JAFBFH010000073.1 GCF_016909185.1 Siminovitchia thermophila
TGTTTATGGCAAACTAATAATGTAGGGATTGGCATTTAATTTATGTATGGCCCGTAGGGCATACATAAATTAAATACGCCACTTGCCAACTCCTCCAAATAACTTTAAACTCCTCGTTGGACCAACAACGTTCGACAGGAGGTTATTAGGAGATGTTAGCAGTGGCACAAATTGATTATATCAGACATGAGGTAAATCAAAAAGGTGAATCCTATGCCGATGTGGCAAGGAGAATGGAAGTTGACCCACGTACAGTTAGTAAGTATGCAAATCAGGAAGAGTTCAAAAGAAAGAAAAAGCAAAAACGAAAAGCACGGGTAATGGAGCCAGTTAAGCCCATTATAGATAAGTGGATTAAAGAAGATTTAAAGAAGAAAAAGAAGTATCAGAGAACAGCTAAAAAAATGTATGAGCAATTAAGAGATTTTCATAGCTTTACAGGGTCAGACCGCACTGTACGCGATTATGTATCCAAAAGAAAAAAGGAATTAAAGGAATCGATGACAGAAGCAGCCTTACCTCTTGAATCTATACCAGGTACAGCTCAAGTTGACTTTGGAACTGGGCCATTTAACTATGATTCAGAAACGATCGATTTACCGTACTTAGTGATGTCGTTTCCGTATAGTAATAGCTTTTATTTTCAAGTTTTTCCTTCGGAAAATACAGAATGCTTATTGGAAGGTTTACAACGGATGTTTCAACATATGGGCGGGGTTCCGAAGACGATACGATTTGATAATTTATCCCCTGCAGTGAACAAAATATTTTCTAAAGGGGAACGTGAATTAACAGATACATTTGAACGCTTTGTATTACACTTTGGTTTTCAGTATGAGTTTTGTAATCCAGGTAAAGGCAATGAAAAAGGCCATGTAGAAGCCATGGTGAAATATGTAAGAAACAACTTTTTATTACCGGAAAATAGGATTATAAACGTTGATCATTTCAATGAAACATTATGGGAAATGGCAGAAAAAGATCGTGATCGACTACATTACGATAAAAAGATCCTTCAGTCAAAATTGTTTGAAGAGGATTTAAATAGCTTTCTTATGTTGCCTGAAAAGGGATTTGAATGTGCTCGATATGAGGAATTGAAATCAGACAAATATGGAATCGTCAATGTAGATACAAAACAATATTCGACATCTCCAAGGTTTGCGCAACAAAAAATTAGAGTCCGTATTACTTATAATGAAATTGCCATTTTGAACGAAGATAACGAAGTGATTGCCAAACACACCAGACTCTATGGTGTAAGGCGGAAATCTATGATTTGGCAGCCTTATCTAGATTTATTGTCCAAACGACCAAGAGCTATAAAATATTCAAGTATTTACAACCAGTTTCCATCTATTTGGACGGACTATTTAAAGAACTGTACAGAAGAAGAACAAAAAAATGCTTTACGCCTATTAGGAGAACTTTTAAAGAATGATGATTTTTCATTACTCAATGAAGCTCTTACGATGGCTTCATCTCATGGCCATCCAAGTACGGATCAAATCAAGCATTGTTTTTACACTGTAATAAATCAAAGCAATACATATAAGGAGATAAGTCCAGCTATTAATCTACCAACTATGCCTGCGGCAACCAGAGGGCTTTCTCATTATGATTCTTTACTTCAAAGCGGAGGTGTATCTTGATGAAAGAGCAAATTGAAGCACATGCCAAACGCTTGAAGTTAAGTTGGATAAGAGAGCATTACCATGAAATTAAAGCTGAAAATAATTATGACTATCTTCTTCAATTATTTGAAAGGGAGGTTGAAAATAGAGAGGAAAGAAAAGTGAACTTATTACTAAAGCAAGCACAATTACCAAAGACAGGCGACCAACCTTTTCAATGGGAACATATTCAAATCCCTCAAGGGATTGATCGTGATAAGATCCTCCAAGGGGAATTTATTCATGAAAAGGAAAATCTGATTTTATATGGTGGAGTCGGCACAGGGAAAACTTATTTGGCAACATTAATTAGCTTAAATGCCATACATAGGTATGGCACCAAAGTGAAGTTCTTTACGTTGGCATCTTTAGCAAATAAATTAATAGAGGCGAACCAAAATGGTTCCCTCCCCAGGCTGATTAAACAGCTTGAAAGACTGGATTTACTTATATTAGATGAACTAGGCTATATTCCTCTTCACAAAGAAGGTGCAGAGTTATTGTTTCAGGTGATATCTATGTGTTATGAAAACAAAAGCTTGGTGATTACTACCAACCTTCAATTTGGACAATGGAATCATGTTTTTGGGGATCCAATATTAACAGAGGCTGTGATTGATCGACTTATTCATCATTCACATTTACTACTTTTTAACGGTGAGAGTTTTCGTTATAAAGAATCATTAATACAGCAATAATTGGAGGCGACAAGTGGCATGCATTTTTAAATGCCATTTCATACATTTTTTACTTGCCAAATACA
>NZ_JAFBFH010000074.1 GCF_016909185.1 Siminovitchia thermophila
TATGAAAATGACCATCTCCTCATCAGATTACACTCCATTTCCAGTAAATTTTTGGGAATTCAGGAATTTACTCGTTTGGAATGCCGAGAGTATATAAAATTCATTTTGGACTGCAGTAGCAGTCCTTTTTTGTTGTTTCCAGCACTTAAAAACCAATCTGCTTTCATTGGTTTCCGATTACCAGGACATGAAACAGCTTAAAAAAGAGTATACTTATAGTGAAAACAATGATAATCATTGACAAAACGTCATATCAATTAGTACACTAATTATAAGGATTATAAAAAGAGAATCAATTTCTTATAAGAAAAGAGGTGCATGGCGATGTCAGAACACCAGTTAAAAGAGGCAATTGATACGTTGAAAAAAACAGGGGTCCGGATTACACCTCAACGTCATGCGATTTTAGAATACCTGATTCAGTCAATGTCTCATCCGACTGCTGACGATATTTATAAATCTCTTGAAAGTAAATTTCCAAATATGAGTGTTGCTACTGTTTATAACAATTTGCGGGTTTTCAAGGAAGTCGGGCTCGTTAAAGAACTTACTTATGGTGATGCATCCAGCCGCTTTGACTTTGTAACAACGGATCATTACCATATCATATGTGAAAAATGCGAAAAAATTGTTGATTTCCATTATCCCGGTCTTGATGAAGTAGAACAGCTTGCTGCACATGTAACGGGTTTTGAAGTTGGGACCCATCGAATGGAAATTTACGGAGTCTGTCCCGAGTGCCAAAATCGACAAAACCACTAAAAAGATCGCCGTATAAAAGCAGGCGATCTTTTTCATTTATTTATTTCTTTTTCGATTATAATTTTCATCGAACTCTTTTCCTTCAAGTTCAGGGTCAAGTGTGAGCGGCTCACGGCAATGCATGCACATATCTACCCGTCCAAGAACCTTTGTCGCTTTATCGCAATTTGGGCATATTACCTGAACAGCTTTTGTGGAAAGCATTCCAATCCAGAAATAGACCACTGTACTACCAATAATGGCCAATAAGCCCAACAACATAAATAATGTCATGAGGATCGGCTGCTTTTGAAAGAAAATGCCTACATACATAATGATGAATCCGATAAAAATTAAACTTAACGCAAAACTGCGGATTTTGTTTATTTTACTTGAATATTTTTTTGCCATATTACCAGCCCTCCCAAAAATACACTATACCATAAAAAAGGCCTAGCAAAGTGTATATAATTGAAAAAAGCAGGAAAATCACATCAAATCGTCGAAACAATTACGAAATCAATTTTTATTTGGAGGAATGATAATGGAGGATATCCTGCGGCCATTATTTGAACAATATGCTTCCAAATCCACCACATTAGGAATAATAATGATTGAAAAAGAAGACAGATTATTGACGGCCATGGATATGTTTGATGTAATAGTGATAGTCGTTGAAGTCTGGCAGGATAAGCTGGAAGTAATTAAGCACTACAACTTCCAGGAAAAGAAAATTGCTTTTTACATTATTGATGAAAAGCGGCTACAAGAATGGACGCTGCCCGGTTCACAGCTAAAGTTGATAGATATATGGCATGAAGGGCATATATTATTTGACCGTGACCGTTATATGGAGTGCTTGAAAAATGATTTGCACAGCTTAATGACGAAAAAGCGAAAACTAACGATTGGGCTGGAATTTGCCGAATTAATCAAAAGCTTTACAGAAGGAAAAAGTTTTTTCAAGAAAGATCAATTTTTTCATGCTTTTCATCATGCGGTATATGCGCTTTATCGACTGGGAAAGATAGCTGTTATAGAGAGCGGGCTGTTACCGGATTCGGCCGTTTGGAGACAGATCAAGCAAATTGAACCAGAAATTTTAAAGTTGTATGAGGAGCTGGTTCTTGGGAACGAATCGATTGATAAAAGGCTAGAGCTGTTATATTTGGCAAGTGAATTTTTAATATACTCGAAAACTCCTTTAGGAACAGAACACTTATTGGGAGTTATGCAAGAGAAGCCTCTCTGGAGATTTGAAGAAATTGTCCAACATCCCCAAACAAAACACTACGGAGCAAACTTAAGCATTCTGTTTGACTACTTAATTGAAAGAAGTGTTATTGTCCCGGTCCAAGTGGAAACGGACTTAAAGGGGATCTATGAACGCTGTTATCAAACTGGATAGATGTTTTTTAAAATTTGTTGTTGACATAAAAAACGTTGTTTGATATATTAGTAGTCGTCGCTGATAAACAGCCGACAAAAAACGAATTAAAAAACATGTTGACATAATGATGTTCAATATGTTAATATATAAAAGTCGCCTATAAAGCGGCAAGCGAAAGTTTGATCTTTGAAAACTGAACGAAACGAAACGTCAATCAATAATTGATTAGTCAGCTTTAATTATGAGCTAACCAAACTTTTACATGAGAGT
>NZ_JAFBFH010000075.1 GCF_016909185.1 Siminovitchia thermophila
ATTGAAAACTTATTTGATCTCTTGAAAAACCGTGAACATTGCCCATTCTAAAGAATCTCCTCTGCTTATAAGTTACCTATATTATACCTTTTTTTAGCTTTATTCGTTAGACAGTCTGACGTACGGTTCCGTATACGGCGGTTCAATAACTTAAGTATCGACGCTCATATAAGTGGTTCAGGTCTTTCAGCCCCCACTTTATGAGCGTTTCTGTTTTGATTGCCTTGTGGAGCGTTTCACTCATGGAAACACGCCAATATCCCTTTCGGGAGTTTGCCACTTTCCAGGCTTCTTCATTCCAAATACCAAGTCTGCAGAGTTGGCGATATTTCGTCAAAGCCTTCTTCCATCGTTTCCATATCATCTGGCGTAGCCGATGGTTAAGCCATTGTGCCAAGGATCGAATATAGGTTTTCATCAATCCTATCCCATAGTAATTAATCCAACCTACCGTCACTTCGTTGATTTCTTTGACAATCTTCTCAAAGCTACCCGGACGGTTCCGTTTCGTGATGCTTTTCAATTTGGCTTGGAATCGTTTCTTGGCAGAATGGTGCGCTCTACACCCGACACCTTTACCGGTGGGATGCAAACAGAAACCAAGAAATTTTAGTTTGACCGGTGAACCGACTTGACTCTTCTTTTGGTTTACGGTTAGCTTCAATTCGTCTTCAAGGAATCTTGAGATGCTTTCCAGTACACGCTCTCCAGCCCTTCTGCTTTTGACATAAATACAGAAGTCATCCGCAAACCTGACAAACTTATGACCCCTTCTCTCCAATTCCTTGTCTAGTTGATGCAGGTAGATATTACTGAGAAGGGGAGACAGGACACCCCCTTGCGGAGCACCTTCTTCTGTCGGACTGATAAGTCCGCCTTCCAAGATGCCACTCTTAAGGAATTTCCAAATTAGTTTCAGGACAATCTTGTCACTGATGAACTCTTTGAGATACTCCATCAGTTTCTGATGATTGATGGTGTCAAAATAGCTTTTCAAGTCACAGTCGACTACCACCCTGTATCCTTGTTCATAGTATGCCATGGATTGATTGATGGCTTGGTGTTGGTTCCTCTTTGGACGGAATCCAAAACTCATTTCGGAAAAGTGTGGGTCAATGAGCTTGCCAATTACTTGGTAGATGGCTTGCTGAACCATTCGGTCGCGTACACTGGGGATACCGAGTTTCCGTTTTGAACCATCCGGTTTCGGGATTTCCACCCGTTTGACGGGCAACGGTTCGTATGAACCGTCTTTTAGTTTCCGAATCAGGTGGTCACGATATTTGGCTACATGACCGAAGAGTTCCTCTACTGTCATTCCATCAACACCGGGTGCCCCTTTATTCGCCTTCACTTTCTTGCAGGCATTAAAGAGATTATTGATATCCACCACTTTGTCAATCAAACTGATACCACCCCGCTGCTCCATTTCTGTAAAGACAGGGCTGCACGCTCCCGCATACCCTTCGGTTTCCAACCTATCTCTTTGCGGCCAGCCATCTGCCGATGTTTTCTGTGGTCTCTGCACTGTCCTTACCTCCATTTCGTTTCAGGGTTGTTATTGTTCAGCCCTTCGTCCTGACGGACTACTATGGCCTCTGCTGACTTCTTACAGTTCAACCCGTCATCACTGACGGGTTTGTTCCTGTGGGATATTCCATCCCTCTTGTCGGGAACCCCTGTAAGACCTCCCCGGGTAAGAGCTATAACCTTCCTCCCATGTAACCGCCGCATTTACTGTATGGAACTCGGGCAGTATAGGACTTCATTTTGTTGCGCAAATTCGTCCATTCCAATTCAGCCTTCTATGCGGTTTCTGTTCGTCGGTTTGGGAGTTTGCCGCCGGATTCCTTCAGATTCCACCTCACGGTGGACACCCTTGCCATTAGCTAACAGTTCCTACTGCCAAGCCTGTAGTGGACTTTCACCACCAAGTTATAGCCCATGCCGGGCGCACGCAAAAACCGAACAATTCATTTAAAATTGTTCGGTTTATTTGTGTAAAAAAATCCCTATCATCGCTACATCAACATATTTCGCTTTCCGCTGGTCACTTCAGCTTCCTCGGAAAGCAAAGGTCGCTTTCCTGCGGGATCTTCAGCTCGAGCTATTCCCGCAGGAGTCTACATATTTTGACTACGCCAAAAGCTTGCGTATTATACACTAGAACAATTTATCCGAGTCAAGTCCACATTTATGTGTAAAAGTTTTCGACCTTTGCATAATGTTAAATTTGTGTATTCATCAAAGCACAGCCACAGCGAAGCTGCTTGC
>NZ_JAFBFH010000076.1 GCF_016909185.1 Siminovitchia thermophila
AAAAAGGAGCAAGCTCCTCTTTTGTCCGCTCGACTTGCATGTATTAGGCACGCCGCCAGCGTTCGTCCTGAGCCAGGATCAAACTCTCATGTAAAGTTTTGCAAAGGCGTCGCGCACGATCTGCTAATGCAGGTGTGGCGAACTTAGCCTTTGATCCATGCTCTTTTAAAGCTGACTAATCAATTATTGATTGACGTTTCGTTTCGTTCAGTTTTCAAAGATCAAACAATGGAGCGGGTGATGGGAATCGAACCCACGACAACAGCTTGGAAGGCTGTGGTTTTACCACTAAACTACACCCGCATGGCTTTCTCATCTATAAATGGTCGGGAAGACAGGATTTGAACCTGCGACCCCTTGGTCCCAAACCAAGTGCTCTACCAAGCTGAGCCACTTCCCGTTTCATAGATTGACAGAAATAAGTGGCGCGCCCGAGAGGAGTCGAACCCCTAACCTTTTGATCCGTAGTCAAACGCTCTATCCAATTGAGCTACGGGCGCACTTTTATGTTGGTGCGGTCGAGAGGACTTGAACCTCCACGGTATTGCTACCACTAGGCCCTCAACCTAGCGCGTCTGCCGATTCCGCCACGACCGCTCTTTTCAAAGACAAGATATATATTACCATACTACTAAATAAATGTCAACTGGCTAATCTATTCGGATATACTTTCCAAGAAAGATCAATGAGCCATGCAGGAATCGAACCTGCGACCCTCTGATTAAAAGTCAGATGCTCTACCGGCTGAGCTAATGGCTCGATCGTTTGGCTGGGCTAGCTGGATTCGAACCAGCGAATCACGGAGTCAAAGTCCGTTGCCTTACCGCTTGGCTATAGCCCAATGTCATTGAGCAACTTTTCTATTGTACAACACACATCAAAATATGTCAACAATCTTTAAAGTGGCGGTCCCGACGGGAATCGAACCCGCGATCTCCTGCGTGACAGGCAGGCATGTTAACCGCTACACTACGGGACCATACATATAATTGTAAAATACTTTCCATTCTAATGACCAGTGTGTTGATGACATCGAGCCAATGTGCAGCCAAGTAATCGTCGCACAAAAAAGCGTGAGCTCTTGCAAGTTTGCCACTTTACACTTGCTCTACCGCAAGTCAAGAATCGTCACTTCATCAAGGCTTACGCTCGCCTCTTCGCAATGCTGCCGGAAACTGAATCAAGGAGCGAATGCGACAAATGGAAGCAACTTGTCTTCTTTAGATGCCGCGTAACCAGTATCATTGCATTCACTCCGGCTATTGATGACCCCTACGGGATTCGAACCCGTGTTACCGCCGTGAAAGGGCGGTGTCTTAACCGCTTGACCAAGGGGCCAAAATAAAAATGGCGGAGAAGGAGGGATTTGAACCCTCGCGCCGCTTACGCGACCTACGCCCTTAGCAGGGGCGCCTCTTCAGCCTCTTGAGTACTTCCCCGTAAAAAATAATGGGCCATTCGTTTTGGTTTTTCTTGAACGGCTCTTACGATTATAAATAGTCGGCGAATGCCTGTCAAGGGAAAATCGGAACTTTTCCAGATTTCTTTTCAAAAAGTTTTCCTTTGCACTTGCCACAAAAATAGCGGCTCGTGTTCACCCTGCGCTGCCGGGTATAAATATAACCACAGCGAGAACATTCATACATCCTCCTCGTTGCCTTTTTCTGCTCGGAGAGCGGTGAACAATGGCGCGGAGCACCGACTTTTTTCAAGAGCTCCCTGAAATCCCTGTCACCGTGCTTGTACCCTTTACCTTCGAGATGAAGGTGGTAATGGCACAACTCATGTTTAATAATCCCTTTCAACTCTTCCAGTCCATGCTCGTCATAATATTTTCGGTTGATTTCTATATGATGGTTTGTAAGCAAATAACGGCCGCCTGTTGTTCTCAATCGGGGATTGAAGACGGCTTTATGTTTAAACGGCTTTTGAAAAAATTCCTGCGACAATCGTTCAGTTAAGCTTTGCAATTGTTCGTTTGTCATGCACTTCCTCCCTCAGCCTCACGGGATAACTTTTCTTATCATATCCTAATGATACCAAAACTTTTACCTGGGAGGATACGAAAAAATGCCTGCCTGGTTTCAAAACCAAATGCAAAAAGCTTTTCTTAAAAAAGACAGAAATCAAATTAAAATGCTGAATCAATGTTGGTTTTTTGGTTCTATGTCAAATGTTGGGGTGGAGTGAGATGGAATCTCACCCTACCCAACATGACTTCCAATTTTTTTATACTTATGTAAAAGAAGT
>NZ_JAFBFH010000077.1 GCF_016909185.1 Siminovitchia thermophila
ATAACGTCTTCCATTTTCTTTAGTCATATAGACACCTCAGCATTGTTATTTATTTTTATTATAACAATCTGTGTCCACTTTTTAGTCTAGCATCACGTTAGTTGATTGATTTATAAAGTTTCCCATAAAAAAAAGACACCTCTGTTGAAGTGTCTTTTGTTAAAAACATCAAATCTTTATAGGATTAATTTTAAACTGTGATGTATAATTTGTTAGCTTGAATGATTTTATATGGATCGTAGTTTGACTACGAAACTATGTCCATACCAATTTTTAAAAGAATAAAATCGTACTATATTGAATTGCAATGATTCTTTATTATATTGGTTATCGTAAACAGTATTCGTTAAAAATCTACACGATAGGATACTCATCTGGATCACTATTTTCTAACGTTTTTGTAATAAAAGTAGAATCTGGATCCATCATCATTTCATATTCATCATCATTTTCAACTACAAAGGTTTGTCTAGTGGTGGGCGGACCGGCTTGATAATTAATGTCTCCATTTTCGACTGTTTCAGTAATTCTAGTTGTATCTGGCCCTAATAGCTGATAGCAATCTTCATCAGTGGCTTCTAATGTAGCTGTTTCTTTTGTAGTATCAGGTCCTACATAATTTTCATCAACATCACTATTTTCAATAACCCTTGTTTCAATTGATTTATCTCGAGGTCCAAAACAAGCAACGGTTTTTGTTTTTTCTTTATCTAAATAATTCAGCTGTGTAAAATGGTCGTAAACCAAGGTAATATCTTTCTGTAACTGATATTCTTCAGCATATAAGCTAATATACGGCTTCCTCATCTAATCCTCCTCTATTACTATAATTGAAATCACTTGAGTGTTAGTATCTCTTAATTCTATTATATCAGTAGACCCATCATTGTACATATCCAAGAACTTTGATAAATCTGTCAAGCTCGAGGTTTCTTCACTATATAAAATTATTAACTTATCAATATTGTTGTAAAGTAATCTGTCTTTTAAGCTTGTTAATTCTAAATCATTGACTTTCATAAAATCGCTACCATCAGATCGGACCTCAGATAGATGGATAAGGGTAGTTGGAGAATTAATACTATTGTTCAAATCTATATTATTGTCTACTTGTGCAATGTGTTGTTCAGCGGTATGGGAGGTAAGAAGTAAAACGCTAATTACGACAAATCCTAACATATATTTTTCTATATTTTTAATTAAGGTCACTTGGAATGTACTTTCACTTTTTATTGTAAGCCATTCGTAATAGAGCGATTTAGTAAATTCCTTTAATGGTGTATCGGACTTTCGAATTGAATTGAACCGTGTCCTGTTATATCCTCTAACTTTCATAAAGTCATGAAAAAATAAGAGTAAATTAACTAGAATATAAACGAGAACAATTAAAAAAACTACCTTGTAATCACCAATAAAATTATGAAGTTTACTTAACTGTGCCCCATATAATGGTAATATCAGAGCTATGATTGCTATGTAAGCAACATATTTATTAAATGTTTTATTCTTTGTACCCTCTATTTGACTGATTTTGTACATAAGTGTTTCTTTGTGCATTAAAATTTTGTCATCGTTAATTGTTTCTATTTCCTTCTTATAGGAATTATACGCTTTATTCGCTTTATCATTATCGGGATAATTACATAACTTCTCTAAGTTAATTATTTTTAAAAAACTCATTTTCTTTGTTTCAATGTAATAAGAAAAAAAATGAATAATCCTCTTACCAAAATTAAAGCTCACAAGAGAAATCCGTAATCGTTCTAAAGAGTTGCTTTTAATTTCGCCAAATTGCAAATCATCGGTAATTCGGAAAATAGGACTATACGACAAAAGCTTACAGAGAAAAAGTATTATTTTATTTTTCAGCATACTTATTTTCTCCAGTTAAGTATTCCATAATTTTATCTGATATACCTAAATTTAGTTCTTCCTCAAGCCATTGCCACTGACCATTTGCATTTAGTTCTAAAAAAGTATAATTATGTTCATTTACTATGAAATCAAACGCTGCAAAGTGTATGTTGAGCTTTTCCATCATCTCAATACATTTCTTTTCAATATCTTCTGGAACTTTAATCCTACTGTAACGTATCGTGGCATCTTTTTTGGCTCTATACTAAATGTTGGGGTTTCCACATAATTTGCACATAAAAATATACACGCAAACATCCAATTCTTTTATACTTGAATTGCCTA
>NZ_JAFBFH010000078.1 GCF_016909185.1 Siminovitchia thermophila
ATAGACTCTCGGCATTCGCCGAGTTAGATGGGTCAAAGGATCTCTTGACCCAACTGTTTGATTCCCCTCCTACTTTGTAGGAGTTTTTTATTTTGATCAATATTTCTAACTGGAAATAAAATGTAGAAATATTGTCGTTAAACACTCAAAAATACTCTTGACTTTTCAAAAACGCCACAATAATCGCGGTTGAAGGGAGTTTTTTCCTTACTAACCAAGATTGAGGTGTTTTTATTGAAACCCGTTTTTGTTTCACATGAAGAATATCAGAATTTTGTTATGGATCAACTTCAGACTCACTATTCTGGCGGCATTTTAACACTGGTAAACAAAGACTGGCCTGTGATCACGAAACTTTGGATCACCGATCTTTCCGACATAACCGTAAGGCTGAGTGATGTATACGGGGCCAGAGGACCAGAACCACGGGATCCTGCATCCATGCTGCGGTCCTATCTGCTCCTACTCTTGACCAACCCCACCATGAGTATCACGGAATGGGTGGATGAACTTCACCGTGTTCCGCTTTACGCGATTCTCAGTGGTTTTGAACCAAGTGATACGCCTGGTGTGGGTACATTTCATGATTTTTTTGCTCGATTATGGGCAAGTGACAAAAAGAATGTGACCCACAAAAAGAAAAGTAAAAAGTCTCGTAAAAAGAAAGCGAAAAAAGGAAAAAAAGGCGAAAAGGCTCCAACAAAGCCTGGTCGTGTACAACGATTGGTCGAGTGGATCATTCCTAGATTAGATCAAAAAAAGGAACTCCCATCGGATCGCCTATTCGATTTCTTCCAATCCCAAATTCTTACTATTTCAGCCAAGTTGGGACTGCTCGGAAATGTGGATCAACTAAACGTTGCCGGTGACGGCACGCCCGTCGTCACCGGATCCCACATCCGAAGCAAGCCCACTTGTAACTGTCGCGCCCAAGGTATAGCGAATTGCAAGCACGGTCGAAAGTACTCTCAACCCGACTGTGACAGTGGCTGGGACAGCCACCGGGAAAAGTACTTCAACGGGTATCACCTCTACATGATTAATGCTTGCGACAGTCCATACGACTTGCCGTTATATCCGCGTCTGAATTTGGCTTCCTGCCATGACTCAGTAAGCTTCGTCGTTAGTTGGGCTGAGTTTTCGCAACGATTCAACTTGGGCGCGGTAGATAAAATGCTTCTAGATGCGGCACATGATGCTGAAGCTATTTATCAACTGCTCGATCAAAAACGGGTGGAACCAATCATCGATCTAAACAAACGGGCCAAGAAAAACTTAGAAACGATTGGGGATATACAAATATCTCCAGAAGGTGTGCCCATTTGTCCGATCGGAAAAAAGATGAAACCAAACGGTTATGACCATACACAAAACCGTCAAAAGTGGCGTTGTCCCTTGGCATGCGGAACTAAAAATACTTGTGAAAACCCTTGTTCTACTGCCAAATATGGACGAACCTATCATACAAAAAGTAAGGATAATCTACGTCTATTCCCGAAAACATCAAGGGAAACAGACAAATGGAAATTAATTTATAAACGACGCACTTCCGTCGAACGCTCAAACAAACGAGAGAAGATTGATTATCATTTAGAAGCTGGAAACCATCGGTCAACCATGATGTGGTACGTCCGAATATTCGGGATCATGATGTGTCAGCACATCGATGCTTGGTACACCCATCAAGAGGATGAACTAAGGTTCCTAAAAGACCATATTTTTGCACAAATAGCTTAGTTATCTGACTTTTTAAAAATTAAATAGCTGGAGCTTTATTTGGCATGCACTTTTTTGAAAACCCTATGAAAATGACCATCTCCTCATCAGATTACACTCCATTTCCAGTAAATTTTTGGGAATTCAGGAATTTACTCGTTTGGAATGCCGAGAGTATAT
>NZ_JAFBFH010000079.1 GCF_016909185.1 Siminovitchia thermophila
CCGTATTGTCAAAAGTTCCATAGTAAAAAGTTAATAATCCCTTGATCTTAAAGGCTTTAAAAACAAAAAACTTGCCACCCCCTAAATTTTAAGGTTTGATGAGGTTACCAGACGACACCAAATCCCTAAAATTAGGAAGTGACAAGTTGTTACCTCAATTTATAGCGTATTTACTTTCGTATATCAAGTTTCAAGAAAAAATTATCTTTGGCCTTTTGGGAATGATCCTTGGCAAATCAGTGGCTAAAGCTGCTTTTGATGTGCCTGTAAACCAGCCTTATCGAAAATTACAGGTTGATGAGATGCCCATCATTGAAAATTTGGAGAAGCTTGACTATCAAAAGCTTCTTTCTGATTACCAAGCTAAACATGGAAAACCATTAAAGCCGGTTGTACGTCGGAAAAATAGTGTGGTTAATGTTCCGACTACTCTCTCGTGCCCAAAGTGTTCGACGCCTTCTTCGTATCTTTATGCCAATAACGGCGATAAAGGGCAGTATCAATGCAAAGTGTGTGCGTGTCTGTTCAGCAAGAAAAACCGTTTCCTAAAAGAGGCTATCCTTAAATGCCCTCATTGTTTAAAGACTTTGGAAAGAATCAAGGAACGTAAGGATTTTTACGTGTTCAAATGTAAAAACAATGCCTGTTCGTTCTATCAAAATAACCTAAACAAGATGACCAAAGAAGAAAAGGAACAGTTCCAAACAGATCCTCAGGCATTCAAAGTAAGATACATCTTTCGAGAGTTTACCTTTGACTTTAAGCCTTTATCCAAGGAGTCACCGGTAAAGCCAAAAGTGGATCTTTCACGTATTTATGTGTCAGCCCATACGTTGGGGCTTATTTTGACGTACCACGTGAATTACGGCCTCTCGGCCAGAAAAACAGCTGCCTTGATGTTTGATGTGCACAACGTTAAAATTTCCCATCAGACCATCTTGAATTACATGAACAGCGTCGCCCTTATCACCAAGCCGTTTATTGATCATTATCCCTATGACCTGTCAAACAGCTTTTGCGGCGATGAAACCTATATCCGCGTCAAAGGGCGCTGGCATTATCTGTTCTTTTTCTTTGATGCCGTCAAGAAGATCATTCTGTCTTACCCTGTGTCACCAAACAGGGACACGCCGTCGGCCATCAGGGCGCTGGACCAGGTGCTGCAGAAACTTAAAACAATCCCGGAAGACCTGGTGTTTGTCGTCGACGGCAATCCCATCTACATCCTGGCGCAGCACTTTTTTGCCCAGCATGGCATTCACTTTGACATCCACAGGGTCATCGGCCTGACCAACGAGGATCCTGTCTCAGAAGAATACCGTCCGCTTAAACAGATCATTGAGCGTCTGAACCGGACATTCAAAGGCAATTACCGGGCGACAACCGGGTTCGGTTCCCAGGAGGGATCCGTCTCCTTTGTGACCCTGTTTGTGGCGTACTTTAATTTCCTCAGGCCACACGCGGCACTGGAGAATCAGGTGCCTGTGATCATCCCGGAACTTCAAAGGATGCCCAATATGCCGGAAAGATGGACAAAACTGATCTCGCTAGCCCAAGATTTCTTGGACGAACAGCAGTCCGCCTAGCTTTTTGTTTAGCTGAGCCCTTGCATCTGAGCAATCGGCGGAGCGAACCCTTGACAAACCGAATGGAGAAAAAGGTTAAAATTGGATAATGTCAAGGGCTCTTTGTCGTGCCTTCTTTTGTCCCCTTCGCCCTTGATACTTTTATCGCAACCTTTTTTGACTGTTTGTCAAGGGCGATTGCGGGCGACATTTTCCCTCTGTACTTTGGAAAAGTGGAAATCGTTAATCTTTCATAGAACTTTTTACACTACC
>NZ_JAFBFH010000080.1 GCF_016909185.1 Siminovitchia thermophila
GGTAACCTGCATCTTCACAGGTACTATAATTTCACCGAGTCTCTCGTTGAGACAGTGCCCAGATCGTTGCGCCTTTCGTGCGGGTCGGAACTTACCCGACAAGGAATTTCGCTACCTTAGGACCGTTATAGTTACGGCCGCCGTTTACTGGGGCTTCAATTCGAAGCTTCGCCTAAGCTGACCTCTCCTCTTAACCTTCCAGCACCGGGCAGGCGTCAGCCCCTATACTTCGCCTTGCGGCTTCGCAGAGACCTGTGTTTTTGCTAAACAGTCGCCTGGGCCTATTCACTGCGGCTTCTCAGGGCTATTCACCCTAAAAAGCACCCCTTCTCCCGAAGTTACGGGGTCATTTTGCCGAGTTCCTTAACGAGAGTTCTCTCGCTCACCTTAGGATTCTCTCCTCGCCTACCTGTGTCGGTTTGCGGTACGGGCGCCTATTGCCTCGCTAGAAGCTTTTCTCGGCAGTGTGGAATCAGGAACTTCGGTACTTTTTTTCCCTCGCCATCACAGCTCAGCCTACACGGTAAGCGGATTTGCCTACTTACCGGCCTTACTGCTTGGACGCGCTTTTCCAGCTGCGCGCTTGCCTTATCCTCCTGCGTCCCTCCATCACTCAAACGGCAATGAGGCGGTACAGGAATCTCAACCTGTTATCCATCGCCTACGCCTTTCGGCCTCGGCTTAGGTCCCGACTTACCCTGAGCGGACGAGCCTTCCTCAGGAAACCTTAGGCTTTCGGTGGAAGGGATTCTCACCCTTCTTTCGCTACTCATACCGGCATTCTCACTTCCAAGCACTCCACCGCCTCTTTCAAGACGACTTCGCCGCGCTTGGAACGCTCTCCTACCATTGCTATTGCAATCCACAGCTTCGGTGATACGTTTAGCCCCGGTACATTTTCGGCGCAGAGTCACTCGACCAGTGAGCTATTACGCACTCTTTGAATGGTGGCTGCTTCTAAGCCAACATCCTGGTTGTCTAAGCAACTCCACATCCTTTTCCACTTAACGTATACTTGGGGACCTTAGCTGGTGGTCTGGGTTGTTTCCCTCTCGACTACGGATCTTATCACTCGCAGTCTGACTCCCAAGGATAAGTATTTGGCATTCGGAGTTTGTCTGAAGTCGGTAACCCGATGAGGGCCCCTCGTCCAAACAGTGCTCTACCTCCAATACTCTCACCTTGAGGCTAGCCCTAAAGCTATTTCGGAGAGAACCAGCTATCTCCAGGTTCGATTGGAATTTCACCCCTACCCACACCTCATCCCCGCATTTTTCAACATACGTGGGTTCGGGCCTCCAGTCAGTGTTACCTGACCTTCACCCTGGACATGGGTAGATCACCTGGTTTCGGGTCTGCGACCTCATACTCTTGCGCCCTATTCAGACTCGCTTTCGCTGCGGCTCCGTCTTTTCAACTTAACCTTGCATGAAATCGCAACTCGCCGGTTCATTCTACAAAAGGCACGCCATCACACTTATTGTGCTCTGACTACTTGTAGGCACACGGTTTCAGGTTCTATTTCACTCCCCTCCCGGGGTGCTTTTCACCTTTCCCTCACGGTACTGGTTCACTATCGGTCACTAGGGAGTATTTAGCCTTGGGAGATGGTCCTCCCGGATTCCGACGGGATTTCTCGTGTCCCGCCGTACTCAGGATCCACTCGGGAGGGA
>NZ_JAFBFH010000081.1 GCF_016909185.1 Siminovitchia thermophila
CACATGCCCATCAAGCGAAGTTAAAATCATACCCTCAAAATGAAAAAACGCTATGCTTATCGTAAGAAGTTTACGAGAAAGGATGGCGTTTTTGATGAATCCTATCATTTCAAATGAACTGAATCTTTTTGCACAAGAACTACAATACTTTTTATCTCCAGTAGTCTTACAAGATATCGCCAAACAAGTTGGCTTTGTACAGCGATCTAGTAAGTATCAAGCAAACGAACTCATTGCCCTTTGCGTATGGCTTAGTCAAGAAATCGCTAGCACATCACTTACACAATTGTGCAGTCAGTTAGAAGCTTCCACTGGGGTACTGATGAGCTCAGAAGGACTGAATCAACGCTTTAATCCAGCAGCTGTCGCATTTCTTCGAGAAGTCTTTACTTCTCTTCTCACACAAAAACTCTGTTCAAATCAATCGCTTTCTGTACACATGATCTCTACTTTCAATCGTATCCGTATTTTAGATGCGACAGTGTTTCAACTGCCTGATCATTTCGCCACTGACTATCAAGGTTCAGGTGGGAGTAGTAATACGGCAGGCGTGAAAATCCAATTGGAATATGATTTACTTAGTGGTCAATTTCTTAACGTGCAGCTTGGACCAGGAAAAAATAATGATAAAACATACGGTACCATCTGCCTTGAAACCGTAGAGGCGGGCGATTTGTGTTTGCGTGATCTTGGTTACTTCGATTTAGGAGACTTACAAGCCATTCATGATAAAGAGGCTTACTATATCTCGCGGTTGAAGCTGAATACACGCATTTATACCAAGAACCCTGAGCCAGAATACTTCAACAATGGCACGTTAAAAAAGCAAACAGAATACATCCAGCTTGATATGACACAAATGATGTCTGGTCTAACCCCTGGTGAAACGATGGAAATCCCCGAGGCATACATTGGCCAAAATCAGAAGCTTCCAGCACGTGTCATTATCCATCGTTTAACCGATGATCAAACGCAAACACGCCTGAAAAACCAAGCGATACGTGAAAAGAAGAAAGGCATTGTCATGAAGGATAAAAGTAAACGTTTAATGGGCATGAATGTATATATCACGAACACGTCGCTAGAAGAAGTACTGACGAATTACGTCCATTCATTGTATTCACTTCGTTGGCAGATTGAGATTTTGTTTAAAACGTGGAAGTCATTCTTTGAAATTGATGAATGTAAAAATATTAAAAGAGAACGCCTAGAGTGCCATTTATATGGACAACTCATTGGCATTCTCCTCTGTTCTTCTACGATGTTTCAAATGCGACAGCTTCTGCTTGAAAAGAAAAAGCAGGAGCTGAGTGAATACAAAGCGATTTATATGATTAAAGATTACTTTCCGTTACTGTTTCAAGCGATAGCAGTTGGCACAGAAGAACTTATGAAAATTCTGCATCGCCTTTATCAGCTGCTAAAAAAGAACGGTCGTAAATGTCATCGGTATAAGAAGATGACCGTCTTTGATATTCTAGGGGTTGTGTATGAAACGACGGTGAAGCATAGACAAGCTGCCTAGCGAAAAAATCGCGTTTTAATAGGCTTCTTTGGCATGCCTACTTTTCCATCACTCGCTAGTTTTAAAACAAGGATCATTTCGTATCTAGTAATTTACTTTGTTAGCTTGATGGGCATG
>NZ_JAFBFH010000082.1 GCF_016909185.1 Siminovitchia thermophila
TTGGACGTCAACACAAATATAGAGATTAACCATCTTACGGATTTGCCAAAATTAAATACACTAATGGAGAGCTTAAAGATGAAAATAAATAAAAGTAGATTGGCGCGAGATATGGGTGTAGATCGAAGGACGGTGGATAAATATCTCAAGGGTTATATGCCTAAAAACTTCAGGGAGCGAACATCAAAAATAGATGAGTATTACGATGTAATCTCCCTGCTTTTATCCACAGAATCAAAACAGGTCTTCTATTATAAAAGGGTCCTTTGGCAGTATTTAAAAGATAATCACGGCCTGAAGTGCTCTCAGTCAACATTTAGAGCCTACATATCAAAAAAGCCGGAATTTCAAAGATATTTTGAAGCCGGAAAGCGAAAAAGTGCGGAGAGTGAGGTGATCCGCTTCGAAACCTCACCGGCAGAACAGGCCCAGCTCGATTGGAAAGAGAACATCCGTTACATCACGAAGGATGGTGAAACGATCTATGTGAATGTTTGTGTGCTATTGCTTTCCTATTCAAGGTTCCGGACCTACTATTTATCCGTTTCAAAATCCCAAAGTGTATTGTTATCTTTCCTGACAGAGAGTTTTGAAGCCATTGGAGGGGTTCCTCAGGAGATTTTGACAGATAATATGAAAACCGTCATGGACACTCCCCGGACAGAGTATCAGAAAGGAAAGGTAAATGAACGCTTCTATCAATTCGCGAAAGATATGGGGTTTGAGGTAAGGCCTTGTATGGCGGGGAAACCGAGAACGAAAGCCAAGGTGGAAGCCCCAATGAAGTTTATTGATGAGATCCATGCTTATCAAGGGCAGTTCAGTTACGAGGAGCTCCATCAATTTGTCCAAAAGCTTTGTAACCGGATCAATAACAGCTATCATCAGGGGACTGGGAAAATACCAATACTCGCTTTGAAAAAAGAAAAGAACCTCCTACGCCCACTACCAAATGAACGAATAAGAGATTCATATAAGATTGATCATAAACCGGTGAAAGTAAACACCTCGAATATGATCACCTACAAGTCTAACCAGTATTCAGTACCCGCTGGATACATAGGAAGAACTGTAGGTCTGCAAATATATGACAACTATATTTACGTTTATTATAACACAGAATTAATTGTCCAACACCATATTAGTCAGCACCGAATGAATTATAAGCCGGAACATTATACCGAAATTTTAGCCAGAGGCCTGTCGTCTACCGATGACCTAGATATTGAGGAACTGGCCAGGAAGAATTTAGAAGCGATTAATGAGGTGTATAAAAATGAATAGCCATTATACAAAGCTGATGAAAAACCTGGAGTATCTGAAGTTAAACCAGATGGCTCTACATTTGGATGAAACCGTTGATTTTATGATGAAGAACCAGCTATCTTTTACAGAAACATTAATCAAGCTGACGGATTATGAAATTGACATGAAAGAAATCAATATGATGAAATCGATGGTCAAGGTGGCGGCGTTTCCGCATTTAAAGGAGGTGAAAGACTTTGACTTTGATTTTCAGCCATCGGTGTATAAAGAACAAATATTGGATTTTACCACTTTGCGGTTTATAGAATTGCAGGAGAATATTGTGTTCCTGGGGCCCAGCGGAGTCGGTAAAACACATTTGGCCACGGC
>NZ_JAFBFH010000083.1 GCF_016909185.1 Siminovitchia thermophila
GATAAAGTCCATATAATTGTGTAAAAAGAATAGGTCACCATCATGACCATGTTACAATGTTTTCGACCAAGAAAAACACATGGAGGACATGATGATGACCCAATTAAATATTATTATAAATTTGGAAGATCTCAAAGAAAAAGTTGAAACCAGCTCACTGGAATCACCTGTAAAGGCATCTCTAGCCCTTATTTTGAATTCCCTCATGGAAAAGGAGCGGGATGAGTACATCAATGCTCTTTCCCATGAAAGGACAGAAGAGCGCAAAGGCTATCGGAACGGCTATTATCCGCGTGAGCTGATCACGGGGGCAGGCTCTTTAAAGTTAAGGGTGCCGCGTACCAGGGACGGGGAGTTCTCCACCACAATCTTTAAAAAGTTCCAGCGATGGGAACAGGCATTGATCGTTTCCATGATGGAGATGGTGGTCAATGGCGTTTCGACACGCAAAGTAGGTAAAATTGTGGAAGAACTATGCGGAAAAAGTGTTTCAAAATCGTTTGTATCAGAACTGACCCAATCGCTTGATCCCATTGTGAATGAGTGGAGAAACCGCCCATTGAATACTTTGTACTATCCTTATATTTATGTGGATGCCCTGTATATCAAAGTCCGTGAGAATGACAAAGTCGTTTCAAAAGGTGTCCATGTGGCTTGCGGGGTCAACGAAAACGGTTATAGGGAGATCATTGGTTTACAGGTGAGCCATAAAGAATCCACGGAAAGTTGGTCTGCTTTTTTTGACTACCTGAAATCACGCGGGATGCAGTCCCCCAAACTGGTTATTTCGGATGCCCATGCCGGGTTGGTACAATCAATTAAACAATCATTTCTGGGTACATCCTGGCAGAGATGTTGTGTGCATTTTTTACGAAATATCATGGATGCACTGCCGAAAAAGGGCACTCGAGAAGTCCGGGGGGAAATCAAGGATATTTTCAGAACGTCCAAGTTGTCCAATGCCAGAGAGCTAAAGAACCGGTTTGTAGAGAAATATCAGGACTCCAAGGGAATCCAAAAGGCGATCACGAAGCTGGAGGAAGGGTTTGAAGATGCGATTCAATTTCACGCCCAGCCCACTGACTATCATGTGAACCTCCGAACCACCAATATGCTGGAGCGTGTAAACAGGGAGATCCGAAGAAGAGAAAAGGTGATCTCCATATTTCCCAATGACCAGTCAGCCATCCGGACAATCGGCTCTGTTCTGATGGACATTGACGAGGATTGGGCGGGCAGACAGTACTTAAAGGGATTCGGACAGTGATTGATTGAAAGAGCAGTACCCAAGGTGCGCCACCATTGACCTTGCTTTTGTCCGTGTAGCGGCTCTCTTGCAGGTGAGCGAAAAGAAAAGCCTGAAGGCTCGCCTGCAACGTATGGTAACACGGACAAATCGATTCTAAGTATTCGCCGGCGGGGCCCCGACCCCTTCCGGCGCCTACCAAGAATCGGGCGCTGCGGTCAATGGCAAGCAGCTTCGCTGTGGCTGTGCTTTGATGAATACACAAATTTAACATTATGCAAAGGTCGAAAACTTTTACACATAAATGTGGACTTGACT
>NZ_JAFBFH010000084.1 GCF_016909185.1 Siminovitchia thermophila
GGTCACTAGGGAGTATTTAGCCTTGGGAGATGGTCCTCCCGGATTCCGACGGGATTTCTCGTGTCCCGCCGTACTCAGGATCCACTCGGGAGGGAGCGACGTTTCAACTACAGGGCTGTTACCTTCTTTGGCCGGCCTTTCCAGGCCGCTTCGTCTACGCCGTTCCTTTGTCACTCCACTTTGAGTGTCCTACAACCCCGAAAGGCAAGCCTTTCGGTTTGGGCTCTTCCCGTTTCGCTCGCCGCTACTGGGGGAATCGATTTTTCTTTCTCTTCCTCCGGGTACTTAGATGTTTCAGTTCCCCGGGTATGCCTTCCATTCCCTATGGATTCAGAAATGGATACTGCCTCATTACTGGCAGTGGGTTTCCCCATTCGGAAATCTCCGGATCAGCTTGCTTACAGCTCCCCGAAGCATATCGGTGTTCGTCCCGTCCTTCATCGGCTCCTAGTGCCAAGGCATTCACCGTGCGCCCTTATTAACTTAATCTTTTTTCGGTCAACGATTAGCATCGAATCTCTATGTCAGCTCCCTCATTCACGTCATTACGCACTTCATGTGCGCTCCGGTGCTCATTCGGTCGCTTCCTTGATCTTCCCGCTTCTCGTTGCCCTTGGTTGAGTGATACTGACACTCAAACCTAAAGGTTTTACACTTCTCATGGTTGCTCCATAATGGATCATCCATAAGGTGAACGATTCTCGGTTTGTTTCTTCTCATGTTATCCGGTTTTCAAAGAACAAAGTAGGCTGAACCCAATCACATGGTGTGATTCATCAGCACATTTATGCAATTTTGCGGCTAATAGCAACCAAGTCCTCGGCTACAAAATCGCAAAGGCACAAATATGGTGGAGCCTAGCGGGATCGAACCGCTGACCTCCTGCGTGCAAAGCAGGCGCTCTCCCAGCTGAGCTAAGGCCCCATAAAGTAGAAAAATCCCCATTTTTATTACCAAATGTGGGATGGTGGGCCTGAGTGGACTCGAACCACCGACCTCACGCTTATCAGGCGTGCGCTCTAACCAGCTGAGCTACAGGCCCACTTGGGATTTAAAGAGTTTGACCTCTCAAAACTAAACGAAACGAAAGCGTCAATGTTGTATCTATTGGAAATGTCCAGTTGCGGCTCCTGGCTGCTCGAGATCGCTTCGCTTCTTCTGTAAAGTCCTGCGGACTTTTCGTCAGAAGCTACAGCGCCGGTCGCAGCCGAGCAGTCGCCTCCACATTTCAATTATCCTTAGAAAGGAGGTGATCCAGCCGCACCTTCCGATACGGCTACCTTGTTACGACTTCACCCCAA
>NZ_JAFBFH010000085.1 GCF_016909185.1 Siminovitchia thermophila
GGCTCTATACTAAATGTTGGGGTTTCCACACAATTTGCCCCAAAAAATACACGCAAACATCCAATTCTTTTATACTTGAATTGTCGAGAAACAAGAAAAGATTGGAGTTGCGTGCAAGTGAATTTTACCATAAAAATGCCTGGTCTTGAAGATGTGTTGATCACAAAAGTGGAGGAAATGGAAGATCGCATTGCGCTTCATGTAGAAATGGCTGTCAAGGTACATAAGTGTCCCAGCTGTGGTGAGAGGACCAAGAAAGTTCATGATTATCGCATCCAAAAGATCAAACATTTAAAGTGGTTTGAACGGTTGACTTACCTCTTGTACAAAAAGCGCCGCTATGCCTGTTCGTGCGGGAAACGATTTGCGGAGGACAATCCTTTTGTTCATCGATATCAACGGCTTTCTATAGAATGGAATCGGGCAGTATCCATTCGGATAGTGCAAGCCAAGACGTTTAAGGAAACAGCCGAGCAGTTTGGCGTCTCCGTATCGACCGTCATGCGCAGGTTTGACCGGTTGGCCATAAAGGAAATGACAGAGGTTCAGGAGCTGCCAAGGGTGATCGCCATCGATGAGTACAAGGGAGATACAAAGGAAGGAAAATATCAATTGATTATTGCCGACGGGGAGACAAAAGAACCCATTGATATCTTGCCAAACCGAAAAAAGAAGACCATAAAGGATTATCTCCAAAAACATGGGACCAATGTGGAAGTGGTCATTATGGATATGAGCCCTTCTTTTAAAGCAGCTGTCCGAAAGGCGCTGGGGAAACCGGTTATTGTAGCAGATCGTTTTCATTTTTGCCGTTATATCTATTGGGCACTTGACGGGGTCAGAAGAAGAATCCAGTCTGAATGGAATGATTATGACCGGAAGAAATGTAAAAGGATGCGCTATGTGTTTTACAAAGACAGTGCAAAGCTGACCGAAGAGGACCGCTGGTATTTAGACAGGTACCTTGGGATGGACGAAGAGCTTCGCAGGGCTTACGAGTTGAAAGAGTCCTACTGCCGTTGGTTCAAGCAAGCCAAGGAAAATGGACAGGCTAAGATCCAAGAAACCAAGCAAGGATTAATGGATTTTTACAAGAAGGTCGAACAAGAGGGAATCCCTGAATTTGTGAAGGCCATCCGTACATTCAGGAACTGGCAGACAGAGGTACTAAACAGTTTTTTATTTGATTACTCAAATGGCTTTCTGGAGGGAATTAATAACCTGACGAAAGTCATGAAGAGGAACGCCTTTGGATTTAGGAACTTCCTAAGGGCAAGGGCAAGAATACTTCTTTTACAT
>NZ_JAFBFH010000086.1 GCF_016909185.1 Siminovitchia thermophila
GCCGAGCAGTCGCCTCCACATTTCAATTATCCTTAGAAAGGAGGTGATCCAGCCGCACCTTCCGATACGGCTACCTTGTTACGACTTCACCCCAATCATCTGTCCCACCTTCGGCGGCTGGCTCCAAATGGTTACCCCACCGACTTCGGGTGTTACAAACTCTCGTGGTGTGACGGGCGGTGTGTACAAGGCCCGGGAACGTATTCACCGCGGCATGCTGATCCGCGATTACTAGCGATTCCGGCTTCATGCAGGCGAGTTGCAGCCTGCAATCCGAACTGAGAATGGTTTTATGGGATTCGCTCCACCTCGCGGTCTCGCGGCCCTTTGTACCATCCATTGTAGCACGTGTGTAGCCCAGGTCATAAGGGGCATGATGATTTGACGTCATCCCCACCTTCCTCCGGTTTGTCACCGGCAGTCACCTTAGAGTGCCCAACTTAATGCTGGCAACTAAGATCAAGGGTTGCGCTCGTTGCGGGACTTAACCCAACATCTCACGACACGAGCTGACGACAACCATGCACCACCTGTCACCGATGTCCCCGAAGGGAAAACTTTATCTCTAAAGCGGGCATCGGGATGTCAAGACCTGGTAAGGTTCTTCGCGTTGCTTCGAATTAAACCACATGCTCCACCGCTTGTGCGGGCCCCCGTCAATTCCTTTGAGTTTCAGCCTTGCGGCCGTACTCCCCAGGCGGAGTGCTTAATGCGTTTGCTGCAGCACTAAGGGGCGGAAACCCCCTAACACTTAGCACTCATCGTTTACGGCGTGGACTACCAGGGTATCTAATCCTGTTCGCTACCCACGCTTTCGCGCCTCAGCGTCAGTTACAGACCAGAGAGCCGCCTTCGCCACTGGTGTTCCTCCACATCTCTACGCATTTCACCGCTACACGTGGAATTCCGCTCTCCTCTTCTGCACTCAAGCCTCCCAGTTTCCAATGACCCTCCACGGTTGAGCCGTGGGCTTTCACATCAGACTTAAGAAGCCGCCTGCGCGCGCTTTACGCCCAATAATTCCGGACAACGCTTGCCACCTACGTATTACCGCGGCTGCTGGCACGTAGTTAGCCGTGGCTTTCTGGTCAGGTACCGTCAACGCACCGGCAGTTACTCCG